>DASPTP010000001.1:0-53331 GCA_035623355.1 Burkholderiaceae bacterium
GCGAGCTTGAGATAAGGCACCGAACCGGCGAATGCACCGCGTACGTCCCGGTCGAAATTGTGCACGAAATACGCGACGGCTCGCTCAAAGGCATCCACCCCCGCCGAGAGCCGCACCGCAATCGCAACAAAGTCCTGCGCCGGCTGCGCGCGGACCTGGGCAATTGTCGTGCGCATCTGTTCGACGAGCAGCTGCGCGCTTGCGCCTCCGTCGCGAACGGTCTTGCGCCCAAGCAGGTCATTGGCCTGGATCGCGGTTGTGCCCTCGTAAATCGGCAAAATGCGAGCGTCCCGATAGTGCTGCGCGGCACCGGTTTCCTCGATAAAGCCCATTCCGCCGTGCACCTGAATTCCCATCGACGTCAGTTCGACCGCCAGTTCCGTGCTCCAGCCTTTGACGATCGGAACCAGGTACTCATAGAGCGATTGCGCGCGCGCGCGCTCCACGTGATCGGGGTGATGTCGTGCCAAATCGCTGTGCGCGGCGGCAACATAGGCAAGAGCGCGCGCCGCCTCAATGTGCGAACGCATGAACATGAGCATGCGTCGCACGTCCGGATGCTCGATGATCGGCACAGGACCGGGCGAACCTTCCACCGCCCGCCCCTGTACGCGCTCGCGCGCGTAGACGCTTGCCTGTTGGTACGCACGTTCGCCCACCGCGATGCCTTGCAGACCAACCTGAAAGCGTGCGACGTTCATCATGATGAACATCTTTTCCAAGCCGCGGTTTTCTTCGCCGACGAGTTCGGCAATTGCACCGGGTCCGACCTCGCCGCGACCGTCGCCGAAAATCAGCACGGCCGTGGGACTGCCCCGGATGCCCAGCTTGTGTTCGATCGAAGCGCAAAAGACATCGTTGCGCTTATCCGCGGCACCGTCGCCGCCAGGGACAAACTTGGGCACCGCGAACAGCGACAGACCCTTGACCCCTGGCGGCGCGTCAACGATTCGCGCCAATACCAAGTGCACGATGTTGTGCGCAAAGTCGTGCTCGCCATACGTGATGAAGATCTTCTGGCCGAACACCCGGTAGCGTCCGTCGGCCTGGCGCTCGGCTCGCGTTCGAACCAGGGAAAGATCCGAGCCGGCCTGCGGCTCGGTCAGATTCATCGTTCCCGTCCAGCTGCCATCGATGAGTTTTGGAACATAGCGTCGCTGTTGCTCTTTCGATCCCGCAATCAAAAACGCCTCGATCGCCCCGTCGGTGAGCAGCGGGCAAAGGGCAAAGGACAGGTTCGCCGCCTGCAACATTTCCAGGCACGGCGTGGCGATTAATTTGGGTAGGCCCTGCCCGCCGTGCTCGACCGGATGCATAACGCCTTGCCAGCCGCCATCGACGAATGCGCGAAAGGCCTGCTGGAAGCCGGGCGAAGTCCGAACCACTCCGTCGACACATTGAGCCGGTTGCGTATCGCCCACGCGGTTAAGCGGTGCAATGACCTCGGTTACCAGTTTGGCGCATTCCTCCAGCACCGCACTGACGATTTCGTCGCTGGCGTCCTCATAGCCCGGCAAAGCCTGGATCGCGCGCAAATCGGCAAGTTCGCGAACCACAAACTGCATTTCTCGCAACGGGGCTTGAAAGCTCATCGCGCGTCAGCCTAGCTTTTCGATCAATTCCGGCACCGCCTGGAACAAATCGGCCACAAGCCCGTAATCGGCCACCTGAAAAATCGGTGCGTCGGCATCCTTGTTGATGGCCACAATCACCTTCGAATCCTTCATCCCCGCAAGGTGCTGTATCGCTCCGGAGATGCCGATGGCGATGTACAACTGCGGCGCCACGATCTTGCCGGTCTGTCCGACCTGCCAGTCGTTGGGCGCATAGCCCGCATCGACCGCGGCGCGCGACGCCCCTAAGGCGGCGTTCAATCGCCGGGCTAACTGGTCGAGCAGTTTAAAGTTCTCCGCCGACCCCAGCGCACGACCCCCCGAAATGACGACCTTGGCGCCCTGCAGCTCGGGCCGGTCGGACTTAGCAACCTCCCGTCCCACAAAGCGTGAGCTGCCGGCGTCGGCCACCGCCGATATTGTCTCGATGGCGCCGTTGCCGCCGTCGGGCGCGCTCGCAAAGCTGGTGGGACGGACACTGACAAATTTGATCGCATCGGCGCTTTGCACCGTGGCGATGGCGTTGCCGGCGTAGATCGGTCGGGCAAAGGTGTCGGCCCCGAGAACCGCGATGGCATCGGAAATCTGCGCGCAGTCCATTTGCGCGGCAACGCGCGGAAGCACGTTCTTGCCAAAGCTACTGGCCGGCGCCAGGACGTGGGTGTAGCCCTTGCCCGCCACTTCGAGCAGCTGGGCGGCGACGTTCTCCGCCAGCCCTTCCGCAAGATGCGGCGCGTCGGCAAGCAATACCTTGCGCACCCCGCCAATGGAGCCGGCCTGCTGCGCCACCGTCGCGCAGCCGCTGCCCGCAACCAGAACGTCGACTTCGCCCGCGGCGGCAATGGCCGCCGTGACGGCATTGCGCGTGACCGCCTTGAGCGATACGTTGTCGTGCTCTGCCAGGACGAGTGCTCTCATTTTCTGTCCTCGGCGGCTACGAAATGACCTTGGCTTCGTCGCGCAACTTTGCTACCAGCGTAGCTACGTCGGGTACGCGTACGCCCGCTTTGCGTTGCGCCGGTTCGCTCACCTTGAGGGTCTTGAGGCGGGGCGCAACGTCCACCGCAAGGCTCGCGGGAGAGACGCTCTCCAGCGGTTTTTTCTTCGCCTTCATGATGTTGGGCAACGTCACATAGCGGGGCTCGTTTAAGCGCAGGTCCGTGGTGACAACGGCCGGCAAACGCACCGAAACCGTCTCCAGTCCCCCATCCACCTCGCGTGTGACTTCGGCCCAGCCGTCGGCGACTCGAAGGCGCGAGGCAAATGTCGCCTGGGGCAGATTGCGCAAAGCCGCGAGCATCTGCCCAGTCTGGTTTGCGTCGTCATCAATGGCCTGTTTGCCCATGATGACCAGTTGCGGCTGCTCCCGCTCCATCAGCGCGGCGAGCAGCTTGGCCACGGCCAACGGCTGGAGTTCCGCATCCGTTTCCACGAGGATGGCGCGGTCGGCCCCTATGGCCAGGGCCGTTCGCAGCGTCTCCTGGCACTGACTTACCCCGCAGGACACCGCGACGATCTCGCTTGCCACGGACGCCTCCTTTAGGCGAACCGCCTCCTCGACCGCGATCTCATCAAACGGGTTCATCGACATTTTCACGTTCGCAATGTCCACCGCCGTCTGATCGGGTTTGACGCGAACTTTGACGTTGTAATCAACCACCCGTTTGACGCAGACCATTACTTTCATCGGCATTCGTCCGTTTTCGCTGGTTTGTTGCCGTGCGAGCGCCCGCTCGGTGGCCTCGTTTTCGCGCAGCCCCGGCCGTCATACCCGCCCATTCCATCATACGCAGCTACGCAGCACCGCGGGCGCTGTCTCGCGTAATGGCACTCCAATCCCGCAGGATTTCGCGCGCCGCGTTTCTCCCCGGAGCGCCCGACACGCCGCCGCCCGGATGCGCCCCCGACCCGCAATGGTACAGCGCACGGACCGGGCCGCGATAGCGGGCATTTCCGATCAACGGGCGAAAGCAAAACAGCTGATCGAGGGACAGCCGCCCGTGAAAAATATCGCCCCCGATCAGACCGTAGTCGCGCTCCAGATCCAGTGGCGACCAGGCCTTGTAGCCGAGCAGCGAGCGGCGAAAGTTCGGGCAATAGGACTCGACGGTCCGGAAGATCGCCTCCACGGCACCGGCCTTGCAGGCGTCCCAACCGCCGGCGGGCGTTGGATCAAAGTGTTGACAAAACAGGCTCGCCACGTGTCGGCCCGGTGGCGCCAGCGAATCGTCGACGACGCTCGGCACCAGCATTTCGACGATCGGCAACCGAGAGTAACCCGTACGAACCGCGTCATGCCAGGCCTGATCCATGGCGTGCAGGGAGGGGCCAAGAAGGATTCCGCTGGCATGGTGCTCCTGCGCGTGCGTGCCGGGCTGGCACGCAAAATCGGGCAGTTCGGACAGGGCGACGTTTAGCCGAAAGGACCCCGAAGCGCAGTGATACTGGCCTATCGCAGCGCGAAAACCTTCGTCCAGATGCTGCGGGTCAAGCAGTTTTTGGTACAAAAGCTTGGGGTTGAGTCCCGCGGCCACCGCGCGGGCCGGCAGCCGGCGGCCATCGAGCAACTCGACACCGACAGCACGGCCAGCCTCCACCAACACGCGGCGCACTTCGCATTCGCGCTGGATGTGCACGCCCCGGGACTGCGCCTCCTCGGCCATAAGTTGCGTGATCCGTCCCATGCCGCCTATCGCATGCCCCCAGGCTCCCGGCTTGCCATTGACTTCGCCCAGTCCGTGGTGCAACAGCACGTACGCGGTTCCGGCTGCGTAGGGGCTCGCGTAGTTACCCACGATGGAATCAAAGCCCAAGGCCGCTTTGAGGGCATCGCACTCGAACATCGAATCCAGCCAGTGGCCCGCGCTGCGGGTAAATGCGGCCAACAGATCCCGCTGAGCGGGCAACCCCAAGCGGCCAACGTCTCGCAAAAATTGCACGGCGGTACGAGCGGATGTCAAATCCGAAACGACCCATCGGCCACCGATTTCCGGAGGCGTGCGCAGCAGCCACTGCCGCAGCATGTCGGCGATGCGTTTGAGGCGCGCGTAGTGCTCGGGTAAGCGCTGGGCATCCTTTGGCGAGAGTTGCGCCAAATTATTCGTGGACGAGAAAGCCGATCCCTTCTCGGCCGCGCCGCCAAAGCGAAGGGCCCGCCCATCCAACAACGGCACAAAATTGGCGAAGGGCCGTTCGACTACGCGCAAACCCCGCTCGGAAAGGCGCAGGTCGCGGATGATGGTGGGGTGGAGCAAACTGACCGTGTAACTTGCCGAGGAATTGCGAAACCCGGGAACGAACTCCTCGGTCACGGCCGCGCCACCCACAACGGAACGCCGCTCCAGCACGGTGACCTGCAATCCGGCCGCCGCAAGGTAGTTCGCGCAAACCAGACCATTGTGGCCTGCGCCTAATACAATGACGTCGGTGATCCGGGCAGCCACGATCCGCTTTTCTCCCTGTTACCGGCTCTGGCACGGCTCCGCCGTTTGCCAGCGCCGTTCAAACTCCCGAAACGCAGGCTTGTTACCACACTTTTCGATGGTTCCGTTTTGTTGACAGTGCTTGCAAGACTCGTTCCGCGGGTCGGGCTCGCGGTTCTCATCGGCGCGCTTGCCGCGTGTCAAACACTTGCTCCATCCCCCGTAGCCGGCTCGGCTCCTGCGTCAAGCGCTTCCGCAGGCCCGGCGTCCGCGACGCCGGCCGCTGTCGTTGCGCCTGCGCCGGCCCCATCTACCACTCGGGCGCAAGGCACTGAGGCGCCCACGCCGGCCGTCGGGCAAACGGTGCCTGAAGTGCCCGCGGCCCCGCCGGTCGAGCCGCTTTTGCGTCCGGTAAAGATCGGCCTCGCGCTGGGTGGCGGTGCAGCACGTGGATTTGCTCATGTCGGTGTTATCAAGGCCCTGGAGGCCCGGGGCATCGTGCCCGATATTGTCGTCGGAACGAGTGTCGGCAGCTTCGTTGCCGCGCTCTACGCTTCCGGATACGATGGGGCCCATTTGCAGCGTGTGGCCATGCAATTCGAGGAATCGACGCTCACCGACTGGTCTTTGCCCTCGCGCGGACTCTTTAAAGGCCAGGCTTTGCAGGACTTTGTCAATGAGCAGGTCGAGCAACGGCCGATGGAAAAGCTGCAGCGCAAACTCGCCGTCGTGGCTACCGATCTGAGCACCGGAGAAATGATGGTTTTTGAGCGGGGCAACGTTGGCATGGCCGTGCGTGCCTCTAGCAGCGTGCCCGGGGTGTTTCAACCGGTGGCCATCGGAGGTCACGAGTACGTGGACGGCGGACTGGTAAGCCCCGTTCCCGCGCGAACCGCCCGGCGCCTGGGCGCGGACGTCGTGATTGCGGTTGATATATCCAAAAAACCCGCGTACCAAAGCACCACCGGCGCTTTCGACATCCTGATGCAAAGCTTCACCATCATGGGACAGGTAATTGCACGCAGCGAGCTTAGCGATGCCGATATCGTCTTGGAGCCGGCGGTCGATGCGATCGGCAGCACCGATTTTGCGGCGCGCGAGGCCTCGATTCGGGAGGGCGAACACGCGGTGGCCATGCAGGCCGGTGCCATTTCGGCGGTGTTGGCGCGGGTACGCCAGAGTCTTGCCGCCGCGGGCGTTGCGGCCTCCCCGGGGCCCTGACGGGACGGCAAGCGTTTGCGCCCCATGATATGTTGACGATCCGCGGCATGCGCCGAACCCGGAAGGCGGTACCCGAGTGACCCTTCAAGGACCCAACACCCAAGGTGCGGTGCAGGATTCGGCGCAACGCGCCGACACCAAGCGCTCCGCCGTTTCGAGTAAGCCGAGAATTCTGCTGATCGACGCCGGTCGAATTTCCCGCGGACCGGCCGGCGACGTCGCGCGCCAGCAATTTGACGTCCGCGAGGTCACCGATGCCGAGACGGCCTGGCAGGCGGTGCTCCTGGATTCGGCGATCCGCGTGCTCATCGTCGAGCTGACCGCGCCCGCGGTGCGCGGCTGGGAACTGCTTGCCCGCCTGCGTGCCTCCAAGGTCCAGCGCATCCGGGAACTTCCGGCCGTGGCCTTGCTCGACCAAAGCAGCGCCGGGGAGAGCCAACGAGTTGAAGCCCTGGAAGCCACCGCGCTGATTTTGGGCGACCCTCCGGCACCCAACGCCGCCGGTGACTTGCTCTCGCGTGTGCGCGTGCTGGTCGAACTGGCCAGCACACGCGAAGCGCTCGTGGAAAGTCGCTCGGAGCTCGATTCGGCTCGAACGGTTGACCCGGAGACCGAGCTCTTGACGTTGCCGGCGTTTGACCGGCAGGTCGACAAGTTGTTGTCCTACGCACGCCGCGCCTTATCGGACCTGTCGCTGATTTGCATCCGCGTCGAACTCAAGATGCCACACAGCGAAGCCTGGGACGGCGAGATCGAGCAGCGCATGCGACACGTCGGGCGGACACTGAGCTCTTCCGTTCGGCTCGAGGACCTGGCGACACGGTCGGATCGAACCGAGTTTTGCGTAGCCACGCAAAACAACGGCATGACCGATATGCTGCGCTTCGCGGCTCGCTTGCGCAAAGTGCTGGAGAACGTCGACGCGGCCGGCCCGGGCGTAGAGGTGTGGACCTGCATTGGCGTTGCGACGCTCTCGGAGGAGTTGCGCCGCAACGCAGGCGACCTGCGCTCGCAAGCCCAGCGACGCGCCCAAATGGCGCAGAGCACGCATTCGCGGCGCATCATGCTCGGGGCCTCCGAAGCCGCCAAGGCAGGAGGCTTTGATCCGCACGCCGAAAGCGGGTCAATGGATGTCAATCTGGCCCTGGCGCTGATCGGTTCGGGGCGTGCCGCGGAAGTCGTTGCACACATTCCGCGGCTGCTCGAGCAACTCAATCCTTTGCTTCGTTTGATTCGCCAACAACAAAATCCGCCCAGCGCCAACCCGTCGCCCGGCACGGAGAAAGAGCGATGAGTACGTACAAGGAGTTTCACGACCGTTCGCTGCAGCGTCCCGAGGACTTTTGGCGTGAGCAGGCCGCACTGATCGACTGGAAGCACCCGGTAGAGCGCGTGCTGGACGCCTCGCGACCGCCCTTTGCCCGCTGGTTTCCGGGCGCCCGCACAAATTTGTGCCACAACGCGCTCGACCGCCACTTGCCCGCGCGCGCCAAACAGCCGGCATTGATCTACGTGTCGACCGAAACCAACCAGGAAAAAACGTACACGTTCGCCCAGATGCACCGCGAAGTCAACCGCTTCGCGGCCCTTTTGCGCTCACTGGGGACGCAGCGCGGCGATCGCGTATTGATCTACATGCCGATGATCCCGGAGGCAATCTTCGCCATGCTCGCCTGCACGCGAATCGGGGCGATTCACTCCGTCGTGTTCGGTGGCTTTGCCTCCCACAGCCTCGCAACGCGCATCGACGACGCACGCCCACGAATCATCATTTCAGCCGATGCTGGTTCGCGCGCCGGCAAAGCCGTTCCCTACAAGGGTCTGCTCGATCAGGCGATCGCGTTGGCCAGCTTTGCGCCCGAACACGTGTTGCTGGTCAACCGGGGGTTGGCGCCGATGCCGATGACGCCGGGGCGCGATCTGGATTGCGAAGAGCAATTGCGCAAACACGCGGACGCAGACGTCGAGTGTGTCTGGCTGGAATCCACCGAGCCGTCCTACATTTTGTATACCTCGGGCACGACCGGACGGCCCAAGGGGGTGCAGCGCGACACCGGCGGCTATGCCGTAGCCCTGGCGGCGTCGATGAAACACATCTTCGCGGGGGAAGCCGGCGAGACGTATTTTTCCACGAGCGACATTGGCTGGGTGGTCGGGCACAGTTACATCGTTTACGGACCCCTGATTGCCGGCATGGCAACCGTCGTCTACGAAGGCACGCCCATCCGCCCGGACGGGGCGATCTGGTGGCGCATTGTCGAGCAGTACCGCGTAAACGTAATGTTCTCTGCGCCGACGGCGATCCGCGTTCTCAAAAAACAAGATCCGGCCCTGCTGCGGCGGCACAATCTTTCTTCGCTCAAAACCCTATTTTTGGCGGGCGAACCACTCGATGAGCCGACCGCACGCTGGATTTCCGAGGGATTGGGCCGGCCCGTGGTCGACAACTACTGGCAGACCGAAACCGGCTGGCCCATTCTTGCGACTCCGCGCGGCATCGAGGCAATGCCCCCGAAATTTGGTAGTCCGGGCAAGCCTTGCTACGGCTACGACGTGCGGCTTTTTGACGAGGTCACCGGCAAGGAAGTCGGCAACAACGCCAAGGGCGTGGTCGCCATCTTGGGGCCGTTGCCTCCCGGCTGCATGACTACGATTTGGGGCGACGACGAGCGTTTTGTCAATACTTATTGGCGCAGCGTTCCCGGCCAAAGCGTGTATTCGACGTTTGACTGGGGGGTTCGCGACGACGACGGATATTTTTTTATATTGGGACGAACCGACGATGTGATCAACGTCGCCGGTCACCGGCTCGGCACCCGCGAGATTGAGGAGTCGATCAGTTCCCACCCGGGCGTGGCGGAGGTGGCGGTCGTCGGCGTTGCCGATGCGCTCAAGGGTCAGGTGGCCATCGCCTTTGCCGTCGCGCGCGAACCGGCAGCCGTTGTCGATGCGGTGCGGCGCGCAGCCATGGAGAGCGAGATTCTCAAGGTCGTCGATTCGCAACTCGGCGCCGTGGCGCGACCCTCGCGAGTGCACTTTGTCGGCGTGTTGCCGAAAACCCGTTCCGGCAAACTTTTGCGTCGCACCATTCAGGCCATCTGCGAAGGACGCGATGCGGGGGATCTGACGACCATCGAGGATGCGTCCGCGCTCGAACAGATCCGACAAGCCTTGTCGGGCAAGCCGTAGGCAAGCCGGCAGCAAAGCCGGCCGTCGAAGGCCGCGCACGGCGCTTGGCCGGTATCTCGAAGGCCCGCGTTTTGGCGGGCAAGCGGTTGCGCGGCAAATCCTCACCGGTACGAAAAAGGCTTGGCGCTTGGGCCGTGCCGGAGCACCGCCGACGGACGAAAGTTTCGCCCGCTACGATGTTGCGGCCGCGAAGGACCGCAGAGCGAGGTTAAAAGGACCGATTGCGACGGGTTTGCCGAACAAAAAGCCCTGAAACTCGCCGCAACCCATGCTGAGAAGAAGGCGGCGCTGCTCCTCGCTTTCGACGCCCTCGGCGATCACCTGCAGACCCAGGTTTCGCGCCATCGCGATGATGGTCTGCACGATCGATAAGTCGCTGCTGTCCGAAGCAATGCCGCGAACGAAGGATCGATCGATCTTGAGCTGGTGCAGCGGCAGCCGCTTCAAATATTGCAGGGACGAGTAGCCCGTGCCGAAATCGTCCAGGGAGAACTGCACGCCGATATCCCGCAACGCGTTCATCGACGCAATTGTCTCGACGGTATCCTTCAGCAAAGAACTTTCCGTTAGCTCGAGCACTAGACGCTTCGGATTGACCGCGTAGTGCCGCACGAGCGCCCGGACCGCGTCGACGAATTCCGTTCGATGGAATTGTTTGGCGCTGACATTCACGCACATCGAAAGGTGTCGAGTGTCCGCGTCCATCGCCCAGGCCCGAAGCTGAGCGCAGGCCGCTTCCAGCACCCACTGGCCGATGGGGATGATGAGATCGGTGCTCTCGGCCAGTTCGATGAACTGCCCCGGCAAGACCAGGCCGCGCACCGGGTGATTCCAGCGAATCAGCGCCTCGGCGCCGAAAGGTCGGCCGACGCGGTCGACCTGCACTTGGAAATACAGCTCAAATTCTCGCTTGTCCACCGCCCGACGCAGTTCCGCTGCCGCCGCCGCTTGGGCGCTGACCGCTTCCTGCATTTTCGGATCGAAGAATCGAAGATTCTTGCGTCCCGCCTTCTTTGCTTCGTACATCGCAATGTCGGCTTGCTTGATGAGGTCGACGTTCGGGCCCTCCCGACCGCAAAACAGGGTTGCGCCGATGCTTGCGGTGCACTGGTACTCGTCGGCACCAAGCTCGTAGCGTCGATCGAGAACTGCCGAGAGTTTCTGGCAAATCGCCTCGGTCTGCCGCGCGGCGACCGTGATCTGATCACTGAGCCCTTCCAAAATCACAACGAACTCGTCTCCTCCCATTCGAGCGATGGAATCGCCCTCGCGCAGGCACGATTGCAGTCGCCGTGCGACCTCCTGCAGCAGCGCGTCGCCGGCCGCATGTCCCAGCGTATCGTTCAGCGACTTAAAGTCGTCCAGGTCGATAAACAACAGCGCACCGCGCCGCCCCGTGCGCTCGCTCGCGATGAGGGCTTGCCGCAACCGATCGTTTAACAGTCGCCGGTTGGGCAGCTCGGTCAGGTGATCGAAAAACGCCAACCGCCGGATCTCCTCTTCCGATATCTTTTGGCGCGTGATGTCGATGAGAAAGGCGATCGTTGAGGGGCCGTCCTTGAACTCGAGCCGCTTGGCCGAGACATACACCGGAAACTCGGAACCGTCTTTTCGCAGTCCGACCGTTTCAAATGTTCCATCGAATTGGTCGCCGGTTGCCGCGGCGCCAGCGCGATCTTCGATTGCCGGTCGGCACTGGGGAGCAATTTGGTCCAGCATCTTGCGGCCGCGCAATTGCGCCGCGTCGTCGTAGCCAAACATGCGCAAATACACCGCATTGGCGTCGACGATGATGCCGTCGCGTGCAAAGGCCAGTCCGATCGGGGATTGTTCGATGACGGCGCGAAGACGCTCCTCGCTTTCGCGCAACGATTCTTCCGTTCGCTTTCGCTCGGTGATATCGCGCGAAGAATTAAAGAGCACGGATCCGCCGTCCAGTTCAATGGATACGCCGCTCACCTCGACATCGAAAGTTGTTCCATCGCTGCGTCGGTGGCGGGTCTCGAACTGGTGTCGGTCTTTCTGCACGAACTGGCGCCGCAAAACCTCGTCGAGTTCGGCGCCGGAAAAATTCGCATCCCACCTCGAGACGTGCGCCCCGATCATCTCTTCGTGCGAATAGCCCAACATACGGCAAAACGATTCGCTGGCCTCGAGGAGGTGCCCCGAAGCGTCCAGGATATGAATGCCATCGCTGGCATTGCGCAGAAGGGCCTGGTTTTTCTCGCTCTGGCGCTTCAGAACGATTCGGTCCTGTTCGTGTTCCCGGCGCGACTGCAGCGTCTGAATACCGTACGCCAGGTCGGCCGCGAGCTGCTCGAGCAGTTCCGCCTCATGCTGGTGGAACGCAAACGCTTCGCCCGAGTAGATCGCAAAGGCGCCGAAAACCTCCCCTCGGACAAGCAGCGGAAGGGCAATGCACGAGCGATAACCGCGCAGCCGGGCGGCGTCGCGCCACGGTGCGGATTCCGCCGCCGCGCGGATGTCCTGAACAACGACCGTCGCTTTGGATCGAATCGCCGCGGCCACAGGTTCCTCGAAGCGCTTCGCCTCGTCGCCGACCACGCTTGCCGAGCTTAAGTATCCTTCCTCGGACCCCGCGTGGGCAAGGGATCGCACGCTCGCGGCCGCATCGTTTTGCAACGAGCCGACCCAGGCCATCAGGTGCCCGCCAATTTCGACGGTGAGCTTACAAATTTGCGCGAGCAGCTCCGACGGCTCTTCGGCGTGCACCAACGCCGAATCGCAAAGGCTCAGGAGGCGAAAGGCGCGGCTGAGCCGTTTTTCGTTTTCCTCAGCGAGCTTGCGTGTCGTTACGTCCTTGTTGGTTCCCGCAACACGCAGCGCGCGGCCGTTTTCGCTGCGTTGGACGACCTTGCCACGCGACAAGATCCAGACCCAGCTGCCGTCCTTGTGCCGCAGTCGATATTCAGCCTCGTAGCTCGCGATTTCGCCTTTGAGGTGCCCGTAAAATGCTGCGGCAAATCGCGCCACGTCGTCCGGGTGCAACCGCGATTCGAAGGCCTGCGCATCGATTTCGATTTCACCGGGAGCAAAACCGATCATGTGCGTGAGACGCGCGTTTCCGGCGAATTTGCCGCTGGGGATATCAAAATCCCACATCCCAAGATCCGCGCCGTCCAGCGCAAGTTCCATGCGCTGTTCGCTGCGAATGATGCTCTGCAGCAGTCTTGTCTTTTCCGTCACATCGCGCACAGAAACACTGCTACGCGGCTGACCGTGCAGATCCGTAAACATTGCCGAGGAGATTTCCCCGACAAAACGCGTCTCGTCCTTTTTGCGAAATTCCAGCGTGCCTTCGAAATGACCGGCCTGCAGTCCGCGAAAAAAGGCTTCCCGGGCGCCGTCCGACTTCTCGTCGATCAAGGCATCGATGCCCGTGTCGGCAAGTTCTGCCGGGGAGAAGCCGAAAAGCCGGATCGCGGCCGGGTTGGCCTCGAGAATCTCGCCCGCGGGTGAGGCAATGATGATCGAATCGATGCTGCTTTCGAACACCGAACGGTAGCGGGCTTCGCTGATGCGCAGGGATGACTCGTAGCGCGCGCGTTCGGCACGGTGATTGCGAAAAACCGCAAACGCAAGGGCGGTCAGGCCTCCGGCGGTAGCCACGAGCACCACCAAAAGCAACGTCTGCACTTGGCGCGCGCCCTCGCCAAGAGTTGCCGAAAACTCATCCTCCAAGGGAGTCAACGTTTCGTCGATTTCTCGCAGCCGCGTCGTCAGTAGCCGTCGCTCCTCCGAAGCCCACGAATGCGAAGCCGGACCGTCGTGCAATTGACGCGCGATCCGGTCAATTTCGGCGACGTAGGCGTCGCCGCGGATCCAAAGTTCGACCGCGTGCTTCATGGGACCAAACCAGCGGCCGTAGCGGAACAGAAAGATTACGGGACCAAGATCGGCCTCGTCGGTCTGACCCGCGATCAGTCCGGCCCGCGCAGCGGCAATGTCGGGTACTTCTTTGGACAGCGCAAGGCGCGCGGCCCGGTCGCCCAGCGGCACGGCGATGGCCTTTTGATATTTGCGATAGTCCTCCTCGGCATGGGTCAGGCTGTAGCGGGCCAGCGACACCACGGCTTCCTTTTGGGCTTTTGAATACAACCCTTCGCCGCCCACATACGCTCGCACGCCCGATAGCACTTGCATGCTGCCGATGCTTACGGCCAGAAAGCACCCGAGAAGAGCCAGATAGGGCCAGGCCGCGCCCCACGTCGATCGTGGGGAAAAGCCCGGCCCGGGGGAAGTTTTGGACATGTTTTTATCGATTTTTGAGAATTGGCGGCAGTCAGTGCCCCATTTCAGCCGTTCCCCAGGTTTGACCAACGGTCGTTGCCTTTGCGGGCGCACCCCCCGAGACGCAGCGTGGACAGGCGGCAGCCCGCTCGCGCAGCCTGCAAGTTCTCGGGTGGGTTCGAAATTGCGGCCAAGAATAGCGATCCAGCCGGCGATGCAACTCTCAAATAAAGCGTCCTCGCATGCACTGCTTTCGGCGATTCAGGAGCCGCGGCGGCTCGTCGCGTTCGTTCCGGGCCACCGGTCTTGTGCGATACCACGGGAATTTGGTATCAAGGTTCATAAACCACGAGTTTTCCTACCAGGCGGCGCGTGGCGGCCACGTTACGCAAAGCCCCTGAGGCCGGGGCGCATCCGAAGCAAGCTTCGGGTCGTGGTTACCGTTTTTTTTCGATGCGCCTTCGCCGTGGGCGTTCGATGGGCACCAAGGCGTCGGTTCGCATCGGGCAGGGGTGCAACTCGTCCGAGAAGTCTTGCGCGAGGCCGCGGGGCAGGGAACTGCCGAGGCAAGTCGGTCCAACTTGCCCTGCCAGGTTTTTGTGGGATCGATTCGTTTGGGATCGGTAAAGGCGCCATTTTCTCCTCTTCGACACCAGCGACTCTTGCTAGCGAAAGCGACGCGAGAAAACGCAAAGCCCGCGCGCCAAAGCGCCACGACGTTTTTGACGCGTGGGTTGCGCCCTGGACATCGATCGTCGATGACTCTTGCAGGAGGCGCGCAAGGGTGGCAGGCACGATGCAAAACCGTCGGTCCAATAACTGCGTCCTGGCCCAAGGTCGCCCGCCCGCAAACAGCAAACGGCGTTTGCGCGTGTGCCCGGTGCGCCTAGTGCGTCATCGAGTTGCACCCGAGGCGCGCCCGGAGCATTCGCAAATTCGAAACATCGCGCAAAGGGGCGTCTTGACAGACCAAGGTGCGTGATGCGTTGTGACGGACACGAAGCAACGGCTTCTCAAGCACCAGGCGATTTTGTATTTTTTGTTGGACCCGTTCCGCCCAAGGAGGGAGGCGCGCAAAAGCGCTTCGCGTGATGGGTGCTTGATCATGAGGTCCGCGAACGGCACAGGGCGGTGTCGTTGTTGTGTCGTATTGCCTGCGGCTGGCCTACCCTGCCAACCACGGCGTGCTGCGCTCGAGCGGATCGGACTATAACGCCTACAAGAAAGGAATTTTGATGTCTTCGACCGTATTTCGCCGCACGGGTCCTCTGAAGGAAATTGCGAGCTATCCCCAGTGGCTGCAGGACGTCGTGCACGAGACCAACCCCGACAAAGCCCGGGTCGTCAACCATCCCCTGTTCGCGAAGATGCGCGAGGCGACGCTTCCCTTGCCACAAATGCAAAAGTTCCTCTGTGGCATTTGGTTGACCGTCGAGCGATTTCCTCAGTTTATGGCCATGAATTTGCAAAAACTGCATGTTGGCGACAGCGTCGGCGCCGACATGGCTCGCAGCTACCTGATCCAGAACATCCGCGTCGAACAAAAGCACGCCGCTTACTGGCTGGCGTGGGCACAGGCGAGCGGACTGTCCCTTGCGGATCTGAAAATCGCAAGCAACTGCTTCGAGGAGCATGCGTTGGCTCATTGGTGCTGGTATATCAGCTCGCAGCCGTCTCTCGTGGTCGGCATTGCAGCGACCAACTATGCGGTGGAAGGGGCGACGGGCGAATGGTCGAATCTGGTCTGCTCCAAGGACGACTATGCGCGAAGCTTCCCGGATTCCTGCCGAGCTTCGGCGATGCGCTGGCTGCGGGTACACGCCGAGTACGACGACACGCACCCGTGGGAAGCGCTCGATATCGTGGCAACGCTAATGGGCCATGAGCCGCCTAGGGCCGAAGTCGACGCCATCCGCACCGCCGTTCGCACCACGTTTAACTACATGGAGCTGGGCGCCGACGCGATTCTGCGGCCGAGCAAATCCGAGATCACGCAACTGACCTTGGGCTCCATTCTCAAGAGCGACGATTCCCGGGCCCTTGTTCCGCGGCGGCGCAACCGCAAAGACGACTTTGGAAAGCCGCTCCAGGCGTCCTAGTTCGGAGCAGCGCGGAAGCTTTGGCGCGCGGCGCGGCCGGCACCGGGTCCGGCCGGCTGATCCACGGGCGCCGAATGGCGTCGTCAAATACCCGCCCGCGCCACGGTGAGAGCGCCGCGGCAGACCGATCGCGCGCCGAACCCGCATCGACGCGCGTGGTGTTTTGCCTTCGCAAGTTGGCAAGCCCGATTGCCCGGCTCGAGCGTCAGCCTCTGCCCGTACTCAGCCAGTTGGGTCGACGCTTGTTTAAAAACGCATCAATTCCCTCCTGAGCGTCCGGCTCCTGCAAGTTGCACGCCATGGCTTGCGTCGCGAGTTGATAGGCTGCCTCGACTCCCATCTCCTGCTGGCGGTAAAACAGTTCCTTGCCCGCGGCCACGATGTGCGCCGGCTTGGAGAGAATGGAGGAGGCGAGCCGCTCGATTTCCTCGTCCAGACGCTCGGGCGCAACGACCCGGTTGACAAGGCCGAGCGCGCGGGCGCTGTCGGCGTCAATGAACTCGCCGGTAAAGAGCATCTCGAACGCCGGCTTCTGAGCGATGTTGCGTGTCAGCGCAACGGCAGGAGTTGCGCAAAACAGGCCAATATTGATCCCCGAGGTCGCAAAGCGCGCATCGCGCGAGGCCACCGCCAGATCGCACGAAGCAACCAACTGGCAGCCTCCCGCGGTAGCAAGGCCGTGCACGCGCGCGATCACGGGTTGCGGCAAGGCACGCAGCTGCCCCATGAGTTGGGCACACTCCGAGAACAACCAGCGATGGAAGTCGGCGTTCGCGTTGTCCCGGATCTGGCGCAGGTCATGACCGGCGCAAAATGCCTTGCCGGCCCCGCCGAGGACCACCACCCGTACGGACCCGTCGGATCGGATCTGCGCAAATTCCCGACGCAGCGCGCCCAGCATCTCTTCCGAAAGCGCGTTGTACTGCAGCGGTCGGTTCAACGTAAGATGCAAAATGGGTCCGCTTTGGACGCGACCAAGAAGCGGCGCGTCTTGCGGCAGAGCCTCGGCTATTTTTGCGCTCATCATCGTCTTCCTTTCGAAACGAAATCGGTGAGTGCCGGTTCTGCGGGCACGCGGCGGGCGCCTACAGCTGAGCGAGCGCGCGCACGTGGGTCTCGGCGCTGCGCCCGAGCGCGCTCAGGTTGTAGCCCCCCTCCAAGGAACTGACAATGCGCCCCGCGCTGTAGCGTTGCGCCACCTCCATAACACGCCGCGTGATATACGCATAGTCGGCTTCCACGAGGCTCATCTGGCCGATGTCGTCTTCGCGATGCGCGTCAAAACCGGCGGAGATAAAGATCATCTGCGGTCGAAATTTCTCCAGCCGCGGTATCCAGATCTCGTCGACAACCGCTCGCACTCGCGCACCGTCCGATCCGGCCGGCAAAGGCACATTGACCATGTTTTCCTTCGGATTGTCGACACCGGAGTACGGGTAGAAGGGATGCTGGAAAAAACTGGTCATCAGCACGCGCTCGCCACCGCGATCAATCGCGGCCAAAATCTCTTCCGTTCCGTTGCCATGGTGCACGTCAAAATCAATCACCGCGACCCGCTCCAGGCCGTGCACTTCCAGCGCGTGCAGCACGCCGATGGCCACGTTATTGAGCAGGCAAAATCCCATCGCCATCCCCGAGCCCGCATGGTGGCCGGGCGGCCGCACCGCGCAAAAGGCGTTGTCCAGCGACCCGTCCAGCACCCGGTCGGTTGCTTCGAGCACGGCTCCGACCGCGCGTCGCGCCGCTTGCCAAGAATGCGAACAAACCAGCGTGTCCGGGTCCAGCGAGTAATATCCCTCTTCGGGGATGCTGCGTTGCAGCATCTCCACGTACGCGGGATCGTGCGCCCGCAGCAGCGCGGCAATCGGTGCCTCGGGCGCGTCGATATATTCGAGGTGCTGCGCAAGCCCGGTGATAATCAGGCGATCCTGGATGGAGGCAAGACGAGACGGGCATTCGGGGTGCCAACTGCCCATCTCGTGCGCCGCGCACGCACCGTGCGACAGCAATCCAGTACTCAAGACATCTTCCCCTTCGTCAACGTGACCTTCCCATGTTAGAGAAATTCCAGGCTTGCGCGACGCGAATCGCGACCATCATTGTCGGCAAGGAGCTTCAAATTCGCCAGAGCCTAACCTGCCTGCTGGCGGGCGGGCACCTGCTCATCGAGGACGCTCCGGGGGTGGGTAAGACCACCTTGGCCCATGCCATAGCAATCTCCCTGGGTCTGCCGTTCCGTCGCATCCAGTTCACCAGTGATTTGCTTCCCTCGGACGTCATCGGAGTTTCGGTGTACGAACGCTCCAGCGCCCAATTTATCTTTCACCCAGGTCCGATTTTCTCGGAGGTCCTGCTCGCCGACGAGATCAACCGCGCCAGCCCCAAGACGCAAAGCGCCCTGCTCGAAGCCATGGAGGAGAGCCAGGTATCGATTGACGGCATGGCCCGACCTCTCCCGCAGCCCTTTTTTGTCATTGCCACCCAAAATCCCATGCATCAGGTCGGAACGTTCCCGCTGCCGGAGTCGCAGCTCGATCGCTTCCTGATGTGTATTTCTCTAGGCTATCCGGACCATGCCGCCGAACGGGCCTTGCTCGCGGGCGATTCGCGTCGGGATATGCTAAAGGCCATGCCGGCCATTTCGCGCGCCTCCGACTTGCTGACCGCTCAGATAGAGGTCAAGCAAGTGTTTTGTTCCGACGCGCTGCTCGATTACGTGCAAGCGCTTTTGGCCAACACTCGCACCTCGGGAGCCTACGTCGAGGGCCTGAGCCCGCGTGCGGGGCTGGCCCTGTTGGCGGCGGCGCGTGCCTGGGCCTGGCTCGACGGGCGCGATCACGTCATTCCCGAGGACGTCCAAAATGTCGTCCCGGGCGTGGTGGGACACCGCCTGCGCGCGGCCAAGCGCGATGGCAGCCGCGCCTTGCACGGACAGGAGCTGGCAACGCATCTGCTCCAGGCCGTCGCGGTGCCCTAAGAGCGCGACCTCGGGAATCGCGGCGCGTGAACGCCATCATCCGTGCGGTCCCGCCGAGACTGATCCGGTGGCTCTTTCGCCATCACCGCGAACCGCTTGGCGATGTCACGCTGGACCGCAATCGGATCTTCATCCTGCCCACACGCGCCGGCCTTATCTTCATCAGCGTGGCTTTGACCGTCTGGCTCGGGTCGCTGAACTTTAACTTGCAACTTGGCTTTCTGCTGGCCTTCCTGGTCCTCAGTATTGCGCTGGTGGGCATGTACCAGACCCACCGCAATCTCGTTCAGCTCGCTGTTCGCGAGCAGCGGGTCGCACCGGTCCATGCCGGAGAGGTCGCGGCATTTGACTTTGTCATCGAAAACCCAACGAGCGAAGCGCGCTACGCCGTCAATCTGGCCTTTGTCCTTCCGCGGCGTCGCCGGTCCAAATCCCGCCAGCAGCAGGAGCTTCCCATGAAGGGCGTGTGGGTCGACGTGGCCGCATCGAGCAGCGCGCGCGTGAGCATCGGCCTGCCCACGCGCCGGCGCGGCCGGCGGTCCTGTCCGCGGGTGCGCATTTCGACGCGCTTTCCGTTCGGCTTTTGGGAGGCTTGGGCGTACGCCTCTCCGCAAATGACGACCTTGGTCTATCCCACGCCGGAAGCCGACGCCCCTCCTCTTCCCCTAGGCAACGGCGGAGAAAGGGAAATGGCCAACGCCGTTGTCGCCGGCAACGATGATTTTGCGGGTGTGCGACCCTACCGGGCCGGCGATCCGCTCAAATCGATCGCCTGGCGCCTGGCCGCTCGCAATGACGAACTGTCGGTCAAGCTCTTTGAGTCGAGCGCCGGCGAAGAGACCGTCCTGGACTTCGAGGTCCTTGCCGCCCGGCTGCCCGTGGAGCAGTGCATCGCCCGGCTGACGCGTTGGGTGATCATGGCCGACGCCGCGGGCCTGCGCTACAGCCTGAACTTGCCGGGCAACCACATAGCAACTGCCGCCGGCCCAGGGCAGCGCACGCGCTGCCTCGAAGCCCTTGCGCTGTACCCCGGCTAGTGCCGATGACGCAAAGTCTTCTTCATCCGCAGAGCCAGGCGTCCGGTGCACGCGAATACGCAAGGCGCCTGCGCATCTGGTTGCAACCTCAGGTGTCCAGTGGCGCGCGGGAACAACGCGATCAAGCGGTTTTGCTGCTCGCGGTTGCCGTCGTCGTCGCACCGCACTTCGGACATTTGCCGCTTTGGTCCGTTGTCACCATCGGCGCCCTGTGGATCTGGCGCGCCTGGTTGACGCAATCGCTCAAACCCGCCCCCGGGCGTTTTGTCATGTTGGTGCTCCTGGCACTGTGCACGGCCGGGGTGTGGCTTGAGCACGGCACCTTGTTCGGTCGCAGAGCCAGCGTCAATTTCTTGCTGGTGTTGATCGGGCTCAAGATCTTGGAAATGCGTGCCCGCCGCGACGTGCTCGTCATCGTCTTTCTCTCGCTTTTCGTGCTGCAAACACAATATCTGTTCGACGAGAGCATCCTGTCGGCCATTGTCATGCTGACGTCGGTTTTTCTGCTGTTTTTTGTTCTCCTCGGCGTGAATCTTCCGGAGGGTGATATCTCCTTATCGGGCAAGGTGCGGTACCTCACGCGAGTATTCGTGCTCGCGGCACCGCTTACCCTGGCGTTGTTTTTCCTCTTTCCGCGCCTGCCCGCGCCCTTGTGGCACGGGATCGGGGACGAACCACGGGCCGGCAGCGGACTGTCGGACTCCATGTCACCCGGATCCATAAGTCAACTGCTTCGCAATGACGCGGTGGCGCTGCGCGCCAAGTTCGAGGAGCGCGTTCCGGAACAGCGCAACTTGTACTGGCGCGGACCGGTGTTCGGTCTTTTCGACGGGCGAAGCTGGTCACCGCTGATTGCATCGCGGACGCCCGCCGCCGGCGCGGCCAGCGTACGTTACGTCCCCGCGAGCGGGGTCGAGTACACGGTCACCCTTGAACCCACGCAAAGGCGCGAGCTCCTTGCGCTCGAGTTTGCAGAGTCCATTGATGAGGTGCCAACGTCCAACTCGCGCCTGACCTCGACGCTCGAGCTGCAGACGGCCGCGCCGGTGGTCAGCCGATTGCGCTATCGCGTCCGCAGCTACCTGTCGTTTGCAACCGGTCCAACCCGCTACGAACCCTCGCTATCGGAATGGCTACAGCTGCCCACGGGCTACAACCCGAGGACCTTGCGCTGGGCCAACGACTTAAAGGCCCGCACGCTTTCTCTGGAGCGCGTTCCCGCGGCCGGCGCAACGGGGCCGGAGCAGCGCCTTGTAAACGCCGTGCTTGCCCACTTCCGCAGCGAACCGTTTCACTACAGCATCAACGCGCCCTTGCTCGGGCGCGATTCGGTCGACGAGTTCTTGTTTGGTACGCGCACGGGTTTTTGCGAGCACTATGCTTCCTCCTTTGTCGTACTGATGCGCGCCATGGGCATACCGGCACGGGTCGTTACCGGTTATCAGGGCGGCGAGGTCAATCCGATCGATGGTTACCTTACGGTGCGCCAATCCGATGCCCATGCCTGGGCGGAGGTCTGGATGCAAAATCGCGGCTGGCTGCGCGTTGACCCAACGGCAGCCGTCGCACCCAATCGAATCGAACATACTCTGCGCGAGCGACGCTCGGAAGAGCTCGAGGGCGCGCGCGAAGGTTGGGGCTGGTTTAGCGACTGGCGCGCAAATCGCGAAGCCCTGGAAAACGCCTGGAATCAGTGGATCCTCTCCTACTCGGCAGAACGGCAGCTTGCCTTGATGACGCGGCTCGGGCTGCATGCGGACCTGGAAAATGTCGCTGCCGTGGCGATCGCGGCCATGGGAATTTTGCTGATCATGTTGGCATTCGTCTCCGTTCGTCATCGTCCGACCCGCGATCCCCTGGCGGAGCTCGTTTCCCAGTTGCGTGCCAAGTTGGCGCGCAGCGGCATCCAGCTGCCCACGACCATGGGGCTGCAAACGATGGAGCAGGCGCTTGCCAAGCAACTCGATCCGGCCTGCATGCCCGACCTGCACCGGATGCTGGCCGATATCAGCGCCGCACGATACGAACGTCCCGCGACCAAAGGCGCCGTTCCGAATCTTCGCGGTCTTCGGCTGCAACTGCGCCTGTGGCGACCGATCCGGCTGGCGCGATAAGTAAACCGTAGCTATACGGCCGGCTCGACGATCGCAAGCGCGAACTGGCCTACGCCATTGACGGCGGCGCACAGCTCGTCTCCGGGCTTTACCGCGCCCACCCCGGCGGGTGTACCGGAAAAAATCAAATCGCCGGGCGCCAGCGTGAAATATCGGGAGAGGTGTTCAATGATCTCATTTACACCCCAGATCATCTTGGACACATCGCTGTCCTGCCGCCGCTGGCCGTTGACATCCAGCCAAATGCGCGCGCTCGTGAGGCTGCCCACATCGCCCGCGGCGCGAATCGCCGACATCGGCGCCGACTGGTCAAAGGACTTGCTTATCTCCCAAGGCCGACCCTGCTTTTTCATTGCGGATTGCAAGTCCCGGCGTGTCAGATCGACGCCCACGGCGTATCCCCAAATGAGCCCAGCGGCCTGTTGGGAGGAAACGGCCGCGCCATGGCGGCCGAGCGCGATCACGAGTTCGACTTCGTGCTGAAGATCGCGGGTTTGCGAGGGATAGGCGAGCTTGCCAACCGTGCCCGTCGGTATCGGAAAGGCCGCGTCCGCCGGCTTGGCAAAGAAAAACGGCTCCTCGCGCTGCGCATGGCCCATCTCGTACGCATGCTCGGCGTAATTGCGGCCCACGCAGTAGATGCGGTGCACCGGGAATAGGTCCGTGGTTCCCGCCACGGGTACCACGGCCTGCCCCGGCGCGGCGAAGACGTATCCCATGAGCACTGGTGCCCTGCGGGCACTCGACCGTCGCGCGTTGGACTTGATTCGGCAAAGCCCATTTTACGCGTGCGCCGCGCTGGCGCACGGCGGGACGGTTCGCGTACAGTTCGCCCATGACCGCACGCGAACAATCCAACCCGGTGTGGAACCACGCGCCGGCCGCCAAGGGCGGCATCTATTCGGCTCCCAACGCCGATGCCGCGCGCCACTCCCCGCGCGCGCCGTCGATTTCGTGCGTCGTTCCGGCGTTTAACGAGGCCCAAAATCTACCTCGGCTGCTGCCGGTATTGATCGACAAACTTCGTACGCTGTCCGATCGCTGGGAAATCATCGTGGTCGACGACGGCAGCCGCGACCAGACTTTGACCGCGCTCGAGCCGTGGTTGGGTAAGCCGGGGGTCGTGTGTCTTGCCCTGTCACGCAACTTCGGCAAGGAAGCGGCCTTGGGCGCGGGACTCGACCACGCACGAGGCGACGTAGTGGTCACGCTGGATGCGGACTTGCAACATCCGGTGGAGTTGCTCGAGCCCATGCTCGCCTACTGGCGGGACGGCTCGGACATGGTGTATGCCGTGCGCGCCGACCGCCGGGGCGAGTCCGCCGTCAAGCGCGTAGGCGCCCGCGTGTTTTATTCGTTGCTCAAGTTGGGTTCGTCCATCGAAATCCCGCCGCACGCGGGTGATTTTCGTCTCATGGATCGATGCGTCGTCGATGCGCTGTGCGCGTTGCCCGAACGCACGCGGTTCATGAAGGGGCTCTATGCCTGGGTCGGGTACCGCTCCCGGGCGATTGAATTTACGCCGCCACCGCGCGGGGCGGGCCGCAGCGGATTTGGTCTTCGTGCGCTCTTTTCCCTGGCCGCTTCGGGCATCACGGCATTTTCGAACCTGCCCCTGCGCCTGGCAAGCGGGCTGGGATTCGTGCTGGCCGTTCTCGCCATTTCCTATGGAGCGTGGGTTATCGTCGACCATCTCCTGAACGGCAGCGATGTCGCCGGCTGGGCCACGATCGTGGTCGGCATAACACTTTTGAGCGGGGTCCAGCTTCTGTTTATCGGCGTGCTGGGCGAATACCTGGGTCGCGTGTACGAGGAAGTGAAGTCGCGGCCCCGATATATCGTTGCCCGACGCTTTGGTGTCAGCCCGATGGAAACGCCGATGACGTCGCTCTCGGCGCCGCCACGGTGACCGGCGCCTTGGCGCCAACGCCCGGCCCTAAGCCGCGCCACTGGATCGCCTGCGCGGATGACTTTGCGATCGACGAAGGCGCGGTCGAGGGCATTTTGGAGCTGATCGAGCGCGGGCGCATCACCGCGACCAGTGCGCTGGTCGATTCGCCATTTTGGCGTTCGGCTGCACAGCGGGTGCGCGCACAGCTTGCTCGGGTAAAGGGTGCGTCGCCGGCGCGCTTTGATGTGGGATTGCACCTGAACCTCACCCAGGCCCTTGCGCAGCGCGCCGGCGCCGTTTGGCCGCTGGGGGAATTGATCGCGCGCTGCGCCGTTGGCGCGGTGCCTCTTGGCCCTCTGCGCGCCACCATCGAGCACCAACTGGATGCCTTCGAGGACGCGATGAATCGTCGGCCCGACTATGTCGACGGCCACCAGCATGTCCACCAGTTCGCCATCGTGCGCGAGGCGTTGGTAAGCGCCCTGCGGCGTCGATACGGCACCGACTTGCCTTGGCTGCGAAGCACGCGGCCGCCCGCGAGCGTGCGCGATATCAAAGCCCGCGGCATCGCGGCGCTGGGCGACCGGCAACTGCGGGCCCTGGCCGCCGCATCCGATTTTGCGATCAACGCCTACCTCGTCGGCGTATACGATTTTCGTGCCGACGCGGGCAGGTACTGGCGGCGTCTCAAGCAATGGCTCCACGACGGCCCGGAGGCTTGTGTCCTGATGACGCATCCGGCCACGCGCGCACCGCGGGGCGACGCGTTGGCGGGCGCCCGGCCGATGGAGTTCGCCGCGCTCGCCAGCGCACAGTTTGGTGCGCTGCTGGACGCGGAGCGCATCACGCTAACGACCGGAACTTGTCTTTTGGCCAAAGGCCCCGCCGGCTCGGCCGGTGCGGCAGCGGCACGGGCCGGCCCCTGATCCGATGCTTGCGTTACCCGTTGCGCGCATCTGCGCTCGCGCCCAAGGTTGATGTCGGCACGCTGCCGATTTGCGCCAATCCTCGCTGCAGCCACTCCCCGCGCAAGGCTGGAGCAAGCCATGCTTGCAAGCCCAATTCCGGCCGCAGCAACAAGGAATTTTGCGGATCCAGGGCAAAGCGGTTAAATACCGGACCCAGTCCCTGCTTCTGCGGATCGCAGGACAACACCCATTCATCGGAAGTCGACTCGCCGCCCGTCGCAAGTTCGCGCACATAGCCGAGGGTCTCGAGTTCGCCCAATAGCGCCGAGACCTCCTCGTCGTCCGTCCGCAAGGCACGGGCCAGATCGCGCGTCTGCAAGGCTCGCAACGGACCGTTGCCGCGCGCATCGAGGAGCAGTTTAAGCAGCGCAATGGCCGTGACGGCGCGATCGCCGGCCCGCCGTGTATCGAAAAATCGCGTGGAGCGCAATTGCGGCAGCGTGGCCGCAATGGCCGCGCCGAACAAAAAGGTCAACCACGACAGATAGATCCATATCAGAAAAATCGGAAAGGCCGCAAAAGCCCCGTAAATCGACAGCACGCTGCCGTGAATGAGATAGGCGGCAAAACCGCGGCTCATGAGCTCCCCCGTGACGGCGGTGACCACACCGCCGGTGAGTGCGTGGCGCCACGCGACTTTTCGGTTGGGTACAAGAACGTACACGACGCTGTAGACCGCCGTCGCGATCAACGGCGAAGCCAGTTCGAACAGTTGCCACGCTCCCGCGCCCCAGCGGCCGATGCGCGCATCGGACATCGAGACGACATACGAGGTCAGGCTCAGGCTGATTCCCAGCAGCAGCGGACCGACGGAGAGCACCGCCCAGTACACGAGCAGGCGCTGGACCACGGAGCGGCGGCGATGGACCTGCCAGATGTCGTTCAAGATTCGGTCGACCGTGAGAATCATGGAAAAGGCCGGCAGCGCCAAAAACGCCAAACCGGCCGCACCGACCCGCGCCGCCTTGGCGGCAAAATCTCCCAGATAAGCGAGAATCGTCTGCGCATAGGGGAGCGGCAACAGACCCTTGGGCAGTTCGCGCTCCAAGGTTTCCCGAAATTCGGTGAACACCGGAAAGGCCGTCAACAGCGCCAAAACGACTGCGAGCAGCGGCACCAGCGCCAAGACAGAGGAGAAAGTCAGACTCGCCGCGACCTGCGGCAGTTGGGCCTTGCGTGCCTTGTGGATCGCAAACTCGACGACTTCCCGGGCACGCAACAGTCGAGGCGGCCAGCCGGTGGAAGGACGCGAGACAGCCGTGTCCACGACAAAGGGGGGGTCTGCAGGTTCCATGTTTTTCATCACGCCGATTGTTGGGCCGCAGCGATCGCCCACGGATGCAGCATCCGTCGCGATGCCCGTCTGCGGATTATCCTATTGCCGAGGCCAAAGCCTGTCTTTGCCAGAGCGTCGCGCTGCGGGCCTTGGCTGGCTGGGGTCTTTCCATGCACGAAGCACTGGGCAATCGCAGGTCGGCACACAAGGCCCCGCGATTGCGAATTTTCGAACGGCCCGAATCATGAACTGGATCAACGAGCTGCGCCGCTTGGTCGGCGCCGATGGCCTGCTCGAGCAGGCACCGGACATGGAGGCGTATCTTACGGATTGGCGCGGTCGCTTCCGCGGGCGCGCGGTTGCCGTCGCGCATCCCCGAACGACCCAGCAGACCGCGCAGATCGTGCAATTGTGTGCGCACCACTCGGTGCCGATTGTGGTACAGGGTGGCAATACGGGACTGGTCGGGGGCGCAACGCCCGACGATAGCGGCAAGGCGCTCGTGTTGTGCACGCGACGGATGGATCGCGTGCGCCAAATCGATACGGCCGAAGACACGATCACCGTAGAGGCCGGTTGCCTGCTCCAGCGTGTGCAAGAAGCGGCGCTGGCTCGCAATCGACTGTTTCCCCTGAGCCTGGGCTCCCAGGGCAGCTGCACAATCGGCGGCAACCTGGCTACCAACGCGGGGGGAACCCAGGTACTGCGTTACGGCAACGCCCGGGAGTTGACGCTGGGTCTGGAGGTCGTGCTGGCCAGCGGGGAGGTCTGGAACGGTCTGCGCGGTTTGCGCAAAGACAACTCGGGTTACGACCTTAAGCAGCTTTTCATTGGCTCGGAGGGCACACTCGGCGTGATCACCGCGGCGACCCTGAAGCTCTTCGCGCTTCCCCGGACAAGGGTTGTGTGTTTGCTTGCGCTGCCCGATCTGGGGGCGGCGATCGGCGTGTTGCAGCGCGCACGCGATGCCGCGGGTCCGGCGCTTACCGCCTTTGAAGTCATGTCGGGCGCTTGCGTCCGGCTGGTCGAGCGCGTTTTGGGACCGCAGCGCCGTCCCTTTGACTCGGAGTATCCGTGGTTGGCCTTGCTCGAGTGGTCCGAGCACGAGGACGAATCGAGCGCCGTGCGCCGCTGCGAGCGCCTTTGCGCGTCGGCGATCGAGGCCAAAGAGGCCTTCGATGCCATCATTTCCCGCTCTTTGAGCGATTGCGCCTCGTTGTGGCGGATTCGCGAGGCGATTCCCGAGGCGCAGGCGCGCAGCGGCGGCAATGTCAAACACGACATTTCGCTGCCGCTGGCGACCATGGAACTATTCGTGGCGCAAACCGAAGCGGCCTTGCGGGTCCTGAGCCCGCAGCTTCAGGCGCTGGTTTTCGGACACCTGGGGGATGGCAATCTGCACTTTAATGTCGGAACCCAGGAACGCAGTCCGGTGCGCGTGGCCTTCGAGCTCGAAGCGCAGATCAACGAAATCGTCTACTCGGCAGTGCGACGCTGCGCCGGATCAATCAGCGCGGAACACGGGCTTGGCCAGTTGCGCCGCGATCTGGCCCGTCAGTTCAAACAACCGCTGGAGCTCGAAATGATGCGCGGCATCAAACAGGTGCTCGATCCGCAAGGCCTACTAAACCCGGGTAAGGTCATCTAAACGTCCGAGGCAGTACCCCAATTGCGCGGACGCAAGTACTATGTGAAATGCAAGGACCTACGGTGGATCCGGGAGCAAGGATGGCAGCGCGCAACACAATTACGGCAATGTGGGGAATCGGAGTTTTGGCCCTCGTCGGGCTGGCGACGAGCGATGCGGCCGCACGTGCCGACTTGCGCCGCTGCGAGGACTCGAGCGGCCACATTACGTACTCCAACGAGCCGTGTCCGACGGGCACCGCTAAGGAACGTTCCGTTGACGATCGGCCCGCCGTGGAAGTGCCGCACGATGCAACCAGCGAGAAGGCATCGCTTCGTAGCGGTAAGGCCAGCAGCACCGCGCCCGCCACGAGTATTGTGCCCTCAGGCAACGCGGGCCAGGCCAAGACGCCGGAGCATTCGCAAGAACTGGCGCGCGAACAGCAAAAATCCCTCGTGGCTCGTTGCGACGATCTGGTGCGACGTATCGAATATGCGCAGCAGGATCAGTTGTCGGCCACACCGTCCGAGCGCGCGTCCATTGAGCTCGAATTGCACCGCCTCCAAGACGAGCACGAGACGACCTGCGTCACTCACTAGGCGACGCCTTCCGCGCGCATGGCCTCCGGCGCAGGCGCCGTGCGTGGCCGAATGTTGGCGGCCGCGATCCGCAGGGCGTCCGTGCCGTGCTCGGCGACAAACCGCGGATCGGACAAGTTGCGGCGCCATGCCCGCGCGCCCGACCATCCGTGGAAGAGCCCTAATGTGTGGCGAATGACGCTCCAGGGGGTCGCTCCCCGCGCAACCGCGCGCTCGAGGTAGCGCGACGCCGGCTCCACCCAGGCCATGGGACCGACCAAGGTCGGTGTGCCGCCGAATAGTTCCTTTTCGAGCTCTGCCAGGAAATACGGCTGCTGATAGGCGATGCGACCGAGCATCACGCCATCGAGCTGCGTCAAAGCGTCGGTAATTTGCACGGCCTCGGTCAGACCGCCGTTGAGAACGACCGTCGCATCGGGGAAATCGCGCTTGAGCTGGCGAGCGACTTCGTAGCGCAGTGGCGGCACCTCGCGGTTTTGCTTTGGACTTAGGGCACTCAGCCAGGCATTTCGGGCGTGCACCAGAAATACCCGGCAACCGGCATCAAACGTGTGACCGACGAAATCCCGCACAAGCGCATAGTCCTCACTTCGCTCGATGCCGATTCGGTGCTTTAGGGTCACGGGGATGGAGACCGCCTCGCGCATCGCGCGCACACAGTCGGCGACTAGACGAGGCTCGGTCATCAAGCAGGCGCCAAAGGAGCCGCGCTGGACCCGCGGCGAGGGGCAACCGCAGTTGAGGTTAATCTCGTCATAGCCCCAAGCTTGGCCGAGCTGCGCGCATTGCGCCAGCTCGGCGGGGTCCGAACCGCCCAGTTGCAAGGCCAGCGGGTGCTCGACGACGTCAAAATCCAGGTGACGTGCGCGATCCCCGTGCAGCAGCGCGCCCGCGCTCACCATCTCGCTGTAGAGGCGCGCGTGCGGGCTGAGGAGCCGGTGAAAGCTGCGGCAATGCCGATCGGTCCAGTCGAGCATCGGGGCCACGCAAAGCCGCCAGGGGCTGTGCGGCGGCCGCGAGGCAACGGTTTTGTTCACGCGGTTCCCCTCTTCGCGCCACGGCTCGTCCACCGCAACCGATACCACTACGCCGCCTCGCGTTGCGCACGCTTGCGCTCGTGCTCCTTGAGCAGACGCTTGCGCAGGCGAATGGTTGCCGGCGTGACTTCCACGAGCTCGTCGTCGGCGATGAACTCCACCGCGTACTCCAGCGTCAGCCGGATGGGCGGGGTCAAATCGATATGTTCGTCCTTGCCCGACGCCCGCACGTTCGTGAGCTTTTTCTCGCGGATGGGGTTCACGACCAAATCGTTGTCGCGGGCGTGGATGCCTATGATCATGCCCTCGTAGAGTTTCTCGCCGGGCGCAACGAACATTCTTCCGCGCTCCTGCAACTTCCAGAGCGCGTAGGCAACCGCCTCGCCATCGTCCTGAGAGATCAAAACGCCGTTGCGGCGCTCGCCAAGATCGGGGGCGCGGACCGGTCCGTAGTCGTCAAAGACGTGACTCATGAGCCCCGTTCCCCGTGTCATTGTCAGGAATTCGCCCTGAAACCCGATCAGTCCGCGCGCCGCGATGTGGTATTCCAGGCGCACGCGGCCGCGACCGTCGGACTGCATGTCGATCAGGTCGCCTCGCCGCCGCCCCAATTCCTCCATCACGTTGCCCTGATGCTGCTCTTCGACGTCGACCGTAAGCAGTTCAAAGGGCTCGCAGCGCTCGCCGTGGATTTCGCGGTAGACGACGCGCGGCCGCGATACCGCCAGCTCGTAGCCTTCGCGGCGCATATTCTCGATGAGGATCGTAAGGTGCAGTTCGCCGCGACCGGACACTTCAAAGACCGTTTCGTCCTCCGTCTCGCGCATGCGCAGCGCGACGTTGGATCGCAATTCGCGCTCCAAGCGCTCGCGCAGCTGCCGGCTGGTGACGAATTTGCCTTCGCGACCGGCCAGCGGGCTCGTGTTGACGCAAAAATTCATGACCAGTGTTGGCTCGTCAATCCGCAGCAGCGGCAGCGCGTCGGGCGTATCCGGGGGACAGATCGTCGAGCCGATATTGAGCGCCTCGATGCCGTTTACCAACACGATGTCGCCGGCGACGGCCTCCGCCACAATTTCGCGCTCCAGCCCTTTGAACATCAATACCTGATTGACGCGCCCACGCGTGGCAGTACCCTGCGGGCCGTCGATCACGAGCACCTCCTGGCCCGCGCGAATGCGGCCCCGTCGGATCCGCCCGATACCGATCTTGCCGACATAACTCGAATAATCGAGCGAACAGATTTGCAGCTGCAGCGCGCCATCGGGATCTTCGTCGCGCACCGGCACATGCTGCAAGATCGCCTGAAACAGGGGCCGAAGTCCTTCCCCCCGCTCCCGAACACTGGCCAGCTCGTCGAGGGACGCGACCGCGTAGCCATTGAGTGCCGAGGCATACACAACGGGAAAATCGAGCTGCTCCTCGCTCGCCCCCAGCTTGTCGAACAAATCGAAAGTCGCATTGACGACGAACTCGGGACGTGCCCCGGGTCGGTCGATCTTGTTGACCACGACGATGGGCTTAAGACCCAGCGCGAGGGCCTTGCGCGTCACAAAGCGCGTCTGCGGCATCGGACCCTCGACCGCATCGACGAGCAACAGCACGCCGTCGACCATCGACAGCACCCGCTCGACTTCGCCTCCAAAATCGGCATGACCCGGCGTATCGACAATGTTGATGTGCGTGCCTTCGTAAAGGACCGCGCAGTTCTTGGCCAAAATGGTGATGCCGCGCTCGCGTTCCAGATCGTTGCTGTCCATCACGCGCTCGGCCACTTGCTGGTTTTCGCGAAACGTACCCGACTGCAACAGCAGCTTATCGACGAGGGTCGTCTTGCCGTGGTCGACGTGCGCAATGATGGCGATGTTGCGCAATGCCCTGGGAGTCATGTTGCTTCCTCGATTCGGCGTTCTTCCGCAAAATTCTTTACTGGGTCGGCGGTGGCCGCCGCAGTTGCCACCAAGCGCGTTGCCGTCAACCAGCCGTCGCGGCAGCGTGCAACACCCAGCAAGCGGCCGCGCGCGTCGTACACGCGTACCCGCGGGGCCTCGCGCACACCGGGGTCGAGCCAGCGTACGGACTGACCGTGCCCCAAGCGTGCGGCTGCTTGCGTGTCGAGCACGACGCGAGGCAGGCTCGCTAGCAATGCGTCGATCGGCAGCAGGCGCGCCCGCCGTTCGGCCAGCGCCTGCCCTTCCAACTGCGTCAGCGTTGTCGCCTGCGCAAGCAACAAGGGCCCCACCCGCGTTCGCCGCAAGGCAGCCAGGTGTGCGCCGCATCCCAGCGCCTCCCCGATGTCCTGTGCCAGCACGCGCACGTAGGTGCCTTTGCTGCACGCAACCGAAAGCACGGGTCGGCGCTCGTCCCAGCTTGCCAAAGTCAAGCGCGCGACCACAATGGGACGCGGGGTGCGCGCGACCTCGCCTCCGGCGCGCGCCAGCTCGTACAACGGTCGGCCGTTGCGCTTGAGCGCCGAGTGCATCGGAGGAACCTGCTGACTTTCGCCGACAAAGCGCGCCAATACCTCTTCGAGCCGTGCGCGCGTTACGTCCACGGCGCGGCGCGCAAGGACCTCCCCCTCGGCGTCGCCCGTGCTCGTGACCAGGCCCAGTTCGAGCTGCGCCTCGTATTCCTTGTCCGCCTCCAACAGGTCGGCGGAGAACTTTGTTGCCTCGCCGAACGTCAGGGGCAACAGTCCGCTGGCAAGCGGATCGAGCGTTCCCGTGTGCCCCGCCTTTCGCGCCTGCAGCAGCCGGCGCGCCTTTTGCAAAGCCAGGTTCGACGACAGTCCCACCGGCTTGTCCAGCACCAGCACGCCGTCAACGAGGTCGGCCCCCGTGCGCCGCATTCGGATGCTCCCGGCAAACCCTATTCGCGCTTCATCTGCGATTCGCCCGCGCCGTTGGGCGCAACTTCCCCGGCGCCGTGCAGCGCCTGGCGGATCAAATCGTCGATTTCAAAGCCGCGCTCCAGCGAAACGTCGTGCACAAACGTCAGTCTGGGCACCGTATGAATACGCAGGCGCTTAAACAGCAGGTTGTGCAGGTGCCCCGCGGCCGCATTCAGCCCGGCCGCGGCCTCCGCTGGCTCCGAGCCGATGACCGTGAAAAAGACCTTGGCATGCGCGTAATCCGGCGTCAGTTCGACGCCGCTGAGCGTGACCATGCCCACGCGTGGATCGCGCACTTCCCGCGCGATCAATTCGGCCAGGTCGCGCTGGATCTGGTCGCAGACACGCTGCGAGCGGTTGGGTGATTTGATCGGACGAACCATATGACCCACAAGCGGTTGCCGCCGCGGCGAATCCCGGTAACCCGCGGGCGGGCTTTGGGATCAGCCGACTACAGCGTACGCGCGACCTCCTGGACCTCGAAGATCTCCAGCTGGTCGCCTTCCTTTATGTCGTCGTAGCCTTTGAGCGACAGGCCGCATTCGAAGCCGGCCTTAACCTCGCGCACATCATCCTTAAAGCGCTTCAGAGAGTCGATCTCGCCGGTCCAGATCACCACATTGTCGCGCAGCAACCGCGCTTGCGCGGTGCGCTTGACCAGCCCGTCGAGCACCATGCAGCCGGCAATCGTGCCGACCTTGGAGACGCGAAAGACCTGGCGGATCTCGACCAGTCCCAGGACTTGCTCCCGTTGCTCGGGCGCGAGCATGCCCGTTAGTGCCGCCTTTACCTGGTCGACGGCATCGTAAATGATGTTGTAGTAGCGAATATCGATACCGTTGCCCTCTGCGAGTTTGCGCGCCGACTGTTCCGCCCGGACGTTAAATCCGATGATGACCGCCTTGGAGGCCACCGCCAAATTGACATCGCTCTCGGAAATTCCACCGACCTGCGCGTGCACGATCTGCACCTTGACCTCGGGCGTCGAAAGCTTGGTGAGCGCGTGTACCAGCGCCTCTTGCGAACCCTGTACGTCCGCCTTGATGATGAGCGGCAAGACTTTCGTGACGCCGTCTTGCCCCATGCTTTCGAAAATGTTCTCGAGCTTTGCAGCCTGCTGGCGTGCCAGCTTGGTGTCCCGGAACTTGCCCTGACGAAACAATGCGATTTCGCGCGCCTTGCGCTCGTCGCCGAGCACGATCATTTCATCGCCCGCCGCGGGTACGTCGGAGAGCCCCTGGATTTCGACAGGAATCGACGGCCCAGCCGAGGATATCGGTTTTCCCGACTCGTCGAGCATCGCGCGCACCCGCCCAAAACAGCTGCCGGCAAGTACAACGTCACCGCGGCGCAGCGTCCCGGACTGCACCAGCACGGTCGCCACCGGTCCCCGGCCCTTGTCCAGCTGCGATTCAATAATCAACCCTTTGGCCGGAGCGTCCTTGGGACATTTGAGCTCAAGCACCTCCGCCTGCAACAGCACCTGCTCGAGCAGTTCGTCGACCCCTTTGCCCGTTTTGGCGGACACCGGAACAAACGGCGAATCGCCACCGTATTCTTCCGGAAGCACCTGCTGCGCCACCAGTTCCTGTTTGACTCGGTCCGGATTGGCCTCCGGCTTGTCGATCTTGTTGATCGCCACAACGATCGGCACTTCCGCCGCCTTGGCATGGGCGATCGCCTCGATCGTCTGGGGCATCACCCCGTCATCGGCCGCAACGACCAAGATCACCAGGTCGGTCGCCTTGGCCCCGCGCGCGCGCATCGCCGTAAAGGCTTCGTGACCCGGCGTATCGAGGAAGGTAATGACCCCGCGGGGCGTCTCGACGTGGTAGGCGCCGATGTGTTGGGTGATCCCGCCCGCTTCTCCGGCGGCCACTTTGGTGCGGCGGATGTAGTCGAGCAGGGAAGTTTTCCCGTGGTCGACGTGGCCCATGACCGTCACAACCGGGGGTCGCGGCAGCAGCTCCGCCTCCGCCGCCGGTTCCTCCCGAACCGCCAAGAGAGCCTCCGGATCGTCCAGCTTGGCGGCAAACGCCCGGTGACCCATCTCCTCGACCACGATCATGGCCGTTTCCTGGTCCAGCACCTGGTTGATCGTGACCATTTGTCCGAGCTTCATGAGAACCTTGATCACCTCCGAGGCCTTCACCGACATCTTGTGCGCAACTTCGGCCACGGTGATCGTCTCGGGCACAGACACGTCGCGGACCACCGGCTCGGGGGCGGCCGTGAAGGCGACCTTCTCGCGCTCGTCCTGGCGCCGATGTCCCTTGGGACCGCGCCAAGTTCCCGCACCGGTCGAAACGTCGCCGCGCGTCTTGATCTGACGGCGTTTGGCCGCGTCTTCCGACCAACTGGACGCCAGCTTCGCCGACTTGACTTCCTTGGCACCGGTTTTTTTCTCGTCTTTGCGCTCCTCCACGAGTCGCGCTTCCGGCTTGGCCGTTGCCGGTTTGTGCAAAGTGCCTTCCGCCGCGGGTGCCTTGATCACCTTCTTGGGCGCGGACATCATGCTCTTGATCGCGGCAACTTCCTCATCGACCGCGCGGCGCGCTCGCTCCTGCTGGTGTTGCACGAGGTCCGCGAGCGGGGCCGATTCGGCGGCCGGAGCTTTTGCCGGGGCGGCAGCCGCCGGCGCCTTTTCCTCGTGCGCGTGCTCGGCGCGCACCTGGGGCGCCGCCGCAGGGCGGGCAGCCGCATCGCGCCCCGTTACGGCCTCATGCGCCTCGCGCTCGCGTCGATGCATTTCATCGAGTTCGCGCTGCGCACGCTCGGTACGCTCGCGCGCCTCGCTGAGCTGACGCGCGACGAACTCGGCCTGTCGACGCGCTTCCTCCTCGCGACGCGCCATTTCCGCTTCATCGATGACCGGGCCTTGCGGCGCGACCACGGCCTCTGTCTCGGCTTCCGCATCGCGCTTTACGAACACGCGCTTTTTGCGCACCTCAACTTGAATCGTGCGCGCCTTGCCGGTCGCATCGGCCTGTTTGATGGCCGAGGTGGAGCGCCGCGTCAAGGTGATCTTGCGCTTTTCCACCTCCTGCCCACCATGGGCCTTGCGTAAGGCCTCCAGGAGCTTGGCCTTATCGTCCTCCGACAGTTCGTCGGTTTCGGCGTGCTTGCCCACGCCGGCCGCCCGCAGCTGCTCCAGCAGCACCGGCGGCGTCAGCTTGAGCTCGGTGGCGAATTGGGCAACGGTGTTGCTGGCCATACGGATACGTTTCCTCTATCGTTCGAACCGGCGCGCGCCTTACGCAAACCAGTGTGCCCGCGCCGCCAAGATTAGAGCACCGGCACGTGACGCCTCGATGCCCGTCATTTCGACCAGCTCATCAACGCCCAAATCGCCCAGATCATCGCGCGTGCGCACCCCGGCGGCCGCAAGCTTGATCGCAAGCTCCGTGTCCATTCCGTCGAGCTCGAGCAAGGATTTGTCGGCGCGATCCAGATTCTCTTCCCGCTTGATCGCTTCCGTCAGTACCACGTTGCGGGCCCTTGTGCGCAGTTCCTCGACCGTTTCTGCGTCAAACGCCGCAATCTCGAGCAATTCGTTGACCGGCACGTACGCAATCTCTTCGACACTGGAGAAGCCCTCGCCAATCAAAATGTCGGCGACCTCCTGATCGACGTCCAGACTTTGCATAAAGGCGTTGCGGATCGCTTCGCGCTCCTGCTGCTGCTTCTGGGCCGATTCTTCGGCCGTCATGATATTGATCTGCCATCCTGTGAGCTCCGACGCCAGCCGAACGTTCTGCCCGCTGCGGCCGATAGCGATTGCCAGGTTGTCTTCGTCCACCACGACATCCATCGCGTGCTTGTCCTCGTCGACCACGATCGAGGAGACGTTCGCGGGCGCCAAGGCGCCGATCACGAATTGGGCCGGGTCGTCGGACCAAAGCACGATATCCACGCGTTCGCCACCCAGTTCGTTGGTTACCGCCTGTACCCGCGAGCCGCGCATTCCGACGCAGGTGCCGATCGGGTCGATGCGCCGATCGTTGGTCCACACCGCAATCTTCGCGCGAATGCCCGGGTCGCGCGCCGCCGATTTGATCTGCAGCAGACCCTGCTCGATCTCCGGCACCTCCAGCTCGAAGAGTTTCATCAGGAACTCGGGTGCGGTACGCGAAACGATCACCTGCGGTCCCCGCAGCGTGCGGTCAACCTTGGCGACGTACGCGCGAACACGGTCGCCGATGCGCAGATTTTCCTTCGGAATCATCTCGGAACGAGGAAGCCGGGCTTCAATCTTGCCGATCTCCAAGATCACATCGCCTTTGTCCATGCGTTTGACAGAACCGTTAACGATGCTGTCGTTGCGCGCAAGAAATTCCACCAGCAGCTGCTCGCGCTCCGCATCGCGAATCTTTTGCAAGATCACTTGCTTGGTATCTTGCGCAAAGCGCCGGCCCAGATCCTGGCGCGGCAACTGCTCCTCGATGTATTCGTCGATTTCGATGTCCGGAATTTGGTCGCGTGCATCCGACAATATGATCTGGTGGCCGGGCTCCTGCAGTCCCGCCTCATCCGGGACCACGTGCCAGCGGCGGAAAGCATCGTACTCGCCGCTTTCGCGATCCACCGCCACTCGAATCTCGACGTCTTCCTCCGCAAACAGGCGCTTGGTCGCAGAAGCCAGCGCCGACTCGAGTGCGCCAAAGACGATCTCCTTGGGCACGCTTTTCTCGCGCGCCAAGGCGTCAACTAGCAGCAAAATTTCCCGACTCATAGCTCCTCGCACCCCATTTCCAAGGATCATTTCCCGCGCAATTGCGCGGAGCGTTGCAACGCACCGCGGTCAAACTCCCATTCGGGCACCAGACGCGCCTTCTCGACATCCGACAGCGCAAATTCCACGGTCTCACCCGCCGGCAACTGCGGCACACGCGCTTTGTGTGCTCCGCGCGCTGTCGGCTGCGGCGCGGGCACCAACGCCATGCGCACGCGTTGCGCCGTACCGTCGCCAGCGGTCAAGCCCAGCAGCCGGCCCCGAAAGCGACGCCGTCCGTCGCGGGGAGCGACCAACTGGACTTGGGCCATGGCCCCCGCAAAACGCGCAAAATCGCGCGCTCCACGTATCGGTCGATCGATCCCCGGCGACGAGACTTCCAGCCGCTCGTAATCAATGCCTTCGACCGCAAAGACGTGCGTCAGTTGCCGGCTGACCCGCTCACAGTCGTCGATCCCGACCGCTTGCGCATGGCCAACGGTCGGTGCACCGCTATCGCCCGAAGCCACATCCAGCGTCACACGCAAAAGGCCGTGCGCGGCGCGCTCCAAGTCCACGAGTTCGTAGCCCAGCCCCGCCACCGTTCGCTCAACCAGCGCCCCAAGCGGCGTTGAAAGCAGCTTGTTTGCACCGGCAACTACCGCCGTGTGATCCCGCATTTTGTCCCACGCCCCGTCTACCACCGACCCGCAATGCGTCCTTTGCGCCGCCGCCGGTACCGCACACCGCAATCTTTGCTTCAGGCCTACGTGCACGAGCCGCGCGGCAAAAAAAAATGGGCCGTCGTCGAGCCCATTTTTTCCCATCAACAGGCTGGCGCTACGGCTCCGACGGCTCGGACCGAAAGCGCCGGGCGCCCTTATTCCAAGATCGGCTCGAGAAGATCCCCTGCCGAACCGGAATTACCCCAAGCATGCCAGCGGGCGCACCGTTCCTGACAAACGCAAATTATATACCGCCGCAACCCTCTCGTCAGTCACCCGAAAACTGCCGGTGGTTCGCGCAACCGATCCGCGGGTTCAGCCTGCGCGGCCCCTACCCTTGGGACGGCGAAAGCTCGTCGGTACGCCCCCGGCCGGGCGCGGCCCCGCTCCATGTCCCCTGGCGATGTAGTTAACGGTACTGGTCATCGGATCGGGCTGGCGGCCCGCGTTGGGGCGACCGGGTTTGTTGCCGGGTGCGCCGCGACGGGAACCGTACGGGTCCTGCGCCAGATAGTTGACCGTACTGGCCATGGGATCGGGCTGACGATTGCCACCGCGGCGCCCGGGTTTGTTACCCCGATTGCCGCGGCGAGGCCCGTTCGGGTCGTTGGAAAAATACCCGGCCGTACTGGCCATCGGATCGGGCTGACGATGTGCGCCCCCTGCCCCGGGGCGGTTGCCCGGCCCGGATCGCCGCCCACCGTTCGCGTCTTGGGCAAAGTAATTCGAGGTGCTAACCATGGGATCGGGCTGGCGAGTTCCGCCGGCGCGGTGGCTCGACTTGCCGGACCTTGGGCCGCCCGGCTTTCGCCCGGCCGCAGCGCTGCGCGAGCGCACTTCCTCGGCCCCGATTCCCAGATCGTGCAACCACGCTTCGACCCAAGCCGGCGCAAGCTCCTGGAAACGGCCGCGAGAAAGCGCGCGCGGCAGTTGTACCGACCCAAAACGGATGCGGATGAGGCGGCTTACCTGCAATCCAAGGGCCTCGAACATTCGGCGGACTTCTCGATTGCGGCCTTCGGAGATCACGGCACGGTACCAGTGATTGACTCCTTGACCACCGGCGTCCTCCAGACGGGTAAAGCGCGCGGTGCCGTCCTCCAGCGTTATGCCTTCGAGCAACCGGTTACGCTGCTCCGGTGTCAATTGGCCGAGCAGGCGGACCGCATATTCGCGCTCGACTTCAAAGCGCGGGTGCATAAGACGATTGGCGAGTTCCCCGGAAGTCGTCAGCAGCAGCAAACCCTCGGTGTTGAAATCCAGTCGGCCAACGGCAATCCAACGTCCACCCGAGACCTTCGGTAGTTTGTCAAAAATGCTGGGGCGTGCCTGTGGATCGTCCTGAGAAACAATCTCCCCAGCCGGCTTGTGGTACAGCAGCACCCGCGGCGGGCGGCCGAGTTGCCGACGAGTATTTAATGGTCTGCCATTGATGCGCACCTGGTCGGTGGGAAGCACGCGCTGGCCAACGTGCGCAGGTTGTCCGTTAACCGAGACACGCCCGGCAACGATGAGCTCCTCCATGTCGCGCCGAGAACCGATCCCGGCGTCGGCAAGCACTTTGTGCAGCTTGTCCGATTGGGCGCTTAACGCCACTTTGGCCGCACGGCGCCCGCGTTCCAGCAGGGATTGCGGTAGCGGATACTCGGCCATCGCCAAAGTGTTGACTTCTTCGCCTTCTCCGGCGAGCAGGGGCGCGGGCGTCACGTCGCTGGCAGCTTCGACCGTCGTCCCCGCATCACGGGGAGCGCGCTCCGCGCGCCCACGTCGACGACGACCATGTGGCCCCCGGTGCCGGCGCTCGCCCGAAGCGCTTTCACCCGCCCCGTCGGCAGCCAAGCCTTCTTCCGGGCCATCGTGCTCTAAAGACTCCTCGGATCGGGCCACGGAGTCGATTCGCGAGGCCGGTTGGTCGGCTCGCATCGGCTCCTGATCGCGCTCTGCGGTCTGCGCGGGTTTGGATAGCGGATCGAGGGCCGGTTCCTCCGGCACGGGATCGGCTGCGGGTGTACGGACATCGGTGGGCAGCGGCGGATTCATGGCGCTACCGAACTCATTTGACTCATCGGCGGACTCGCTTCTCGGTATTGAACGCGCGCGCCCTCGGTTTGCGGTGCCTCCGATGACGTGGCGTGGTTGCGATCGGTCGCTGACCCATTGCTCGGGTCCGCGGTTGCAGGCGGCGCATCTGCGACCGGATCGATACGATTGGCACTGCCCGAGGCCGACGGGGTCGTCGCCAACTCGGGAAATGGCAACTCGAACTTGCTGCCAGGGTCCCCCCCATCCGTGCCGATCGACGGCAGTTCCTGCAGGGAACGCAAGCCAAAATCGTCCAGAAACGCACGGGTCGTGGCAAGCAAGCCCGGGCGGCCCGGTGTTTCGCGGTGGCCGATGGTCTCGATCCACCCGCGCTCCTCGAGCATCTTGATGATAGGAGCCGAGACGCCGACGCCTCGAATCTCTTCGATGTCGCCGCGCGTGACCGGCTGACGATAGGCGATGATCGCCAAGGTTTCAAGAACGGCCCGGGAATACTTCGGTGGCTTTTCGGGGTTTAGCCGCTCAAGGACTGGCTGCATCGCCATCGTGCTTTGAAAGCGCCAGCCGCTTGCCAGCGCCACCAGCTCAACGCCACGGCCGCGCCAGTCACTTCGCAACTCCTCCAGCAGAACCCGAACCGTTTCGTCGTCGACTTCGTCGGTGAAAAGTTTGCGCAGCTGTTCAACGGACAGCGGCTGCTGCGCGGTTAACAGCGCCGCTTCCAGTGCAATCTTGGCTTCTTGCGTGTTCACAATGTCGGAGCGAATCATTCAGGCCGGCGCGTGCGTCCGGCGTTTTTGCGCAGTGCCACAATGGCTAACGCGAGGCGTTCGGGGTTGCCGAACAAAAACATAAGAATCCGGTGTTCCAGATCCGGTTGGCCGAACGACCCTGCTTGGCAGGCGTCGCGTACGGGCTTCGTCGGGAATCGTGCGGAACGAACCGTGGGCGCGGGCTGTCGGCGCATGGCGCACCGGCATGGTCGGCACCACTTTCACGGCTGACCGCTCTGTCAGGAGCCACCGTCGCGTACCGGGCAGCTTCCGATTGATGCGAGTGCAGTGTATCACGTGGCCGGCCGGCTGCAAGGCATGCGATCGGCGAGGATGGATACCACGATGACGATTGACAAGCTGTACTGTATGCATTTACAGTATAACATCTTCAGTTCACGATAGAACCATGAACGTCGATCCCGCCAACGTCCTGACCGCCCGCCAAAACGAAATACTCGAATTCATCCGCAGCACTCTTGCGGAAAGCGGCGCACCCCCAACGCGCGAGGAGATTGCCCATGCCTTTGGCTTCCGTTCTCTGAACGCCGCGGAACAACATTTGCAGGCACTGCAAAAAAAAGGGCTGATCGAACTGCTCGCCGGCACCTCGCGCGGCATTCGGCTGCGCGATTCGGTACGTGCCTTGGGCGAGGCGGCACGCGAATTCGGTCTGCCCCTGATTGGCAAAGTCGCCGCTGGCAGCCCAATTCTGGCGCAGGAGAACGTACTAAAGCGCCCCGCTGTGGACCCCTCCACCTTCCGGCCGCGCGCAGACTATCTGCTCGAGGTGCGCGGCATGAGTATGCGCGATGCCGGGATTCTCGACGGCGATTGGTTGGCGGTGCACCGGCAAAGCCAGGCCCATAACGGACAGATCGTCGTTGCTCGCCTTGGCGATGATGTCACCGTCAAGCGGTTCAAGTTGCGCGGCGCACGCGTTGAATTGATCGCCGAAAACCCGGACTACACCTCCATCGTGGTCGACCTCAAGCGCGAGGCACTGACTATCGAGGGAGTCGCGGTGGGCGTCATCCGCGCCGCCATCTGATCGGACCGGAAGCACGGTGAATCACCTATGCGTGCCGCCACTGCCCTCGTTTCCTTGCTGCAAGCGGCAGATATTGGCGCCATTCCCAATCTTTGGCGCGGGGACGATTGGATTCAGGCCGATTCCCGCACGGACTACACATCCTGCGGCCATGAAGACCTTGATCGGGAGCTTCCGGGTCATGGCTGGCCGCACGGACAACTTGTCGAACTGCTGGTCGATCATCCGGGTATCGGTGAACTGAGCCTGCTGCTGCCCGCGCTGGCGGCGGTAACGCACAGCGGCCGCACCTGCGTATGGGTGTTACCGTGCCAGGAGGACGCCCCCGCGACAGCGCGTCTGCCTCAAGGCATCATGCCGCAGCAAGTGGCAACCCATGCGTTGCCCTATGCTCCGGCACTGGTAGAAGCCGGCATTGATCTGGCACGCAATATTTTCGTCAAACCACTTACCGCGCGCGAAAGCGGCTGGGCCCTGGAACAGTCCCTGCGTGCGGCGCATCTGGGTGCTTTGGTGGGTTGGTTGCCCGAGGGCGCTGGTGCGGATGCCGATTTTCGCTCCCTGCGCCGACTGCATCTGCTGGCCCAGCGGCACCGGGTGTTGGTTTTTATTTTGCGCAACGCCCGCCATGCACGCGCGCCATCACCGGCGGCCTTGCGCCTGCAGCTAAACGAGGAGAACGGTCAATTGCAGGTACGCCTGCTCAAGCGCCGTGGCCGCCCATTGATCGAACCCGTCGCATTGCAAGTGCACCCTGCCCGCTGGAATCCGACCCCAACCCCATCGGCCCCACCGCCCAAGCCGGCTCCCGAGGCAACACACCCGTCGCTACCGCAAATGCTCCAGATGCTCTCCTCAAGTGCGGGGCGATCGCTGCGCACAATCCTCACGAATTAAACGCAGACCCCATCTGCATCAAAACGAAAACGACCAGGACGTAACCGGAGTCCCCATCCCGGGAAGCACACCACCGGAACTCGAGCAAAGCGTAGCGCCCGAGCGAGAAATCACCGTGCAGCGCGCGCCACCCACGGCATCGTGACTGATGAGACTTGTCGAACCCTGCGGCGAGCCAAGGTAGCGGTCGAACACCTCGCTGGGCGTCGGCTCTCGAATGCGCTCCCCGGTGACAATGATTTCGTCCGGGTCCGGCCCAGCAACATGAACCGCTTCCCATTGCAGCGGGGCGCCGCCCAGTACGCGCTGACCCGCAGGCATCACTACCGACGGGGCGCGCAGGCGGCAATTGCGGATCACCAGGGAGCCGCAATTTGCGCCCGACGCAAGAGCCTCGGTCTTGGCAGCGGCCGCGGTGCCGGTGCTATCGGCCGCCGCCAACGCGATCGGCGCTGCAAACAAAAACAGCAGCGCACTTGCCACGCGTCGCACGCAACGACACCCGAGTGCCAGCCACCAAACCGCAAACGGCAAACGCCTCCTCATAGGAACTTTACCCAAACACCCTGGGAGTAAATAAAAAACGGGCCCAATGCTCGGCGCAGCGCGCTGCGCAACTTGCGCCTATATTAATTGTGAATTCCTCGCCCCAATGTCCGGGTGCATTGCACCCGGATGCAAAAAGTCTGCACGGCAAACTCCCAAGAACCCTTGCGGCCGATCGACCCCACGCGTCCCTTGGCCCGCCGACGGTGCCAATCCGGGACTATGCCCCCGCGAGCCGATCGTCGGCGCCTTGCAGCGCCAGATCCTCGCCCAGACATCGCCCCGTAACTTGCAACGGCAGCGCGCAACTCTCCGGGGATCCTCCGGGCTCGATCGCTTGTTAAATCTTCGGCGCATGCAGCGCAATCCGATTGCCTTCGCTGTCGACGACGATCGCGCGCCAGCCATGCTCGCCGATCTGATGAATTGATTGAACGACGTAGCCGCCGTGCTCCTGAACCGCTTGCACGGCCTCGCGCAGTCGGCCGCTCGCGTTCAGATAGACCAGGGGCCCGTGTTGTGACGGTGCATTCTCTGGTCCCGGACGATACAGCGTCCCGCTCACGGCATGGCCGGCATGCGGCAGAAGACCGAAAAAAAAACCCGGACCCCCCTCGCGCGACACGGAATCGGCAAGGACGGCGGAGTAAAAGGCAATGGCTCGATCCAAGTCCAGCACCGGAATATCCACCCAAACAAACTGATTGCTCACCATTGGACCCCCTGCGCGGGACCAAGCCACGCCTTGCCGGCTCCGGATGATATGCGCTTAGTTGCGGATGTGCGGTGCGCGCCGCCACGACCGGGATAGAATTTGCCGGCTTATACTGTATAAATTACCAGTATCCGCATTATGCCCATTTGGCTTGCTCTGAACTTGCCCGCCTTATCGCTGCAACTGGCTCAGCGGGCGTTGGATCCGGCACTGGCGCGCAGCCTGACGCTGGTTATCGTCGATGGGCCCGTACAGCGCACCGACATCGTCTTTTGTAACGACAAGGCACGCCGTGCCGGGATTGTGCCCGGGATGAAATTGTCCGCAGCCCAAGCACTGGCCAAGGAACTGGTTGCCATCCGACACGACGCACAACACGAGCGTACGGCGCTACAGGAGTTGTCGTGCTGGGCGTACCAGTTCAGCGCCCGGATCGCGTCCTTCCAAGGACGCGGCGGCAGCGGGTTGCTGATCGAAACCGGTGCTAGCGAGCGACTGTTCGGTGGGCGCGATGCATTGCGTCAGCGCATCGTTGGCGCCCTGCGTAGCGTTGGCTATCGTGCCACCAATGCCAGCGCCGCGACGCCCGCAGCCGCGCGCGTACTGGCGTGCGCACGTGCGCTTGGTTTGACGGCGTCCGATGCCGTGGAGCAGGCCCAACTGCCCGGCGCACTACGAAGGCTGCCACTGCACCTGCTCGGCTGGGAAGAACAAATCAACGAAACCTTGCAAGCCCTCGGGCTGAGTACGATCGGCGAGGTGCTGGCGCTACCGCGCGAGGCCTTCGCCCGACGTTTCGGAGCGCAACAACTGAGCGATTTGGATCGGATGCTCGGCACCCTTGCCGACCCGCATCCCCCCTTCACTCCGTTGGAACAATTCCGGGCGCGCATCGAACTGCCCGCCGATTTGGTCAACGTGGCGCAGTTATCGGTACCGCTACACCACTTGCTGCGTCTGCTCGAGGGTTTTTTGCGAGGCCACGGTGCCGGAGCCACGACACTGGGGCTGCGCATACACCACAGCGCGCGCCGCGAAAAACCCGTGGCACCGACAACAATCCGTCTTGCATTGGCCGTTCCCGAGCGAGACGCCCAACGCCTGCTGCGGCTGTTGACGGAACGGCTCGCTCGCCTCCGCTTGCCCGAGCCCGCGATTCGCATCGAGCTCGAACTCGAGCACATGGCGCAACTGCTGCCGCGCAATGCCAGCTTCCTGCCACCGGCCCCACAGCCCGCAACCCCGGGAATCGACGCTCTGCAACTGGCCGAAACACTCCATGCGCGCCTGGGTTCGGAAGGAGTGTTCCAATTGCAGGCGCTCAGCGACCATCGGCCCGAATTTGCGTACCGCGTTGTTCCCCTTGCACCCGCTCTGTCCTACCCACAGAGTCAAACACCCCTGCCAACGCAACGGCCTTTGATGGTTCTGCCGGCACCGCGCCCGTTGCCAACCGCGCTCCTGGACTCCGGCGTCCCGCAATACGGTGGCCCGCTGGCATTCCTGGCGGGCCCGGAACGCATTGAAGCCGGCTGGTGGGACGTGGGGCAAGCACAGCGAGCCACTGTGCACCGGGATTATTTTGTCGCGCGCAATCGAAACGGCCAGACCCTCTGGATTTATCGCGAACTGGCTGCCCCGCACAACTGGTTTTTGCACGGGTTTTTTGCGTAAAAACCCGATATGCCGTTCACAGCTTGGCCAGACACTCGGAAAAGGCCCTGCGGTATTCGGCAAACTCCTCCGGATCATCATGTGCCGCGCGGCTGATCCCGACAAATTGCGCCGCGCGCGCAACGGCCTGCAGGCGCACGCTGTGCGTACAAGGAATTAGTGTGTCGCGGCCGCCATGCACCAGCAGCAGCGGTCCATCGATGCGCGCCACGTCCCGGAAGGTCTCGAGCCGATAGCGCAGCAAGCCTCGGGGTGCGAGCGGAAAATGCAAGCGCGCCAGCTCGCTCATACTCCAATACGGCGAAATCAGGACCGTTAGATCCGGATGCGTTTCGGCCGCCAGCCGTGCGGCCAATGCCGAGCCCAGCGAGCGGCCGACAATCACCTTGTGACGCCCCTCGTATTGCGCCGCGATCTGTTGCCACGCCGTGGCCGCGTCCGCGCGCAGCTGCACCTCGCTACGAATGCGTCCCGTGCTCTTTCCGTAGCCCCGATAATCGAGCATAAAAAGATCGAAATTCGCGTGCCGGTACAGCGACGTGTCGGCAAACCAGTCCAGGAGGTTTCCCGCGTTGCCATGCAGGTAAAACACGATGCCCTTGGGATCGGGCAGCCGCAGGTGTAGCGCCGAAAGAACCGCGCCATCCACCGCGACCGATCGTTCGACGGTATCGGGTAGATCGAAGGCATAATCGGCCGGAAGCGGCTGCGGATGAAAGATCAGCCGCTCCTGGCGCCAATAGACGCCCGCCAGAAACGCGCCCAGAGCAGCAAGAACGGATCCGACGGCCGACGAGAGAATCGTCACAAGTTGTCCTTTTTTCGCAAGCGGCCGCCTCGCCGCGAGCCCATACGGCCGCGCTCTTGACCGCAAAGGAACGCGCGGTCGCTTCGCATCCTACCGGCACCGATCCGAGCGCGCGGCCGGGCTTGGTCGGGTACGCGAACGCACCGCAACCCCCGCGGGATCTCGACTCCACCCACGGCATTGTTTGTGTTCCGACAACGACAAATCGGCAACGGCGAACGGGTACGGGTCTTGACGAAGGTCATGGCGAAAATCCCCATACTGGGCAAAGTGCTAGCTAATATTGTGCTTTGCGGTGGCCGCCGGGCTCACGGCAACCCGCCTGGTGCGCACCGATCTCGTCTGGTGAGATTTGGAGCATAGGAAGTAAGAATCGTGACAGTCGTTCATTCGCTTGAGATCGGGATTTTGGGGGGCATTGTGCTTTTTTTTGTGTTACTGCGCCTGGGCGTAATCGACCGATGCATCCGCTGGCTGGAGCGCTAGAACCGCAAGACCCGCCCGGGATTAGCGGTCCGGCTTGAGCGCGACGATCGCTTCGGGCAAGACAAGCCAGCTCGCCAAACCGGTGCACGTCCGTCTGGCGTTGCCACCGACGCGCCGCACGCGTACGGCGAAAGCCCGCGCCCGAAGGCAACACGGCGCAGTGAGCGCCGAGCCCTTGCGCCCACCTCCGGCGGCCGCTGCTGCCAAGCGGACGGGCGGCATGCGGTGGGGCCGCTCTCCTCGCACCGGGAATCGTGGCATGCTCGGTGTCGGTCTGGCCATCCTTGATGGCGTGCGACGGCACTGTGCGCCCTGGCGGCTTGGGTGAAACGAAGCCCTTGCCTCGCGTAGCCCGCCTATTTTTTCAGAGCGCCTTCCTGTGTGCAAAAAATTTGAAGGCCCGGATTTCGAAAAAGCGAGGGAAAGACCCTATCGCAACTACGTGAAGTAACAGCAACGTTTCTTTCGAACGGACGGGGCCTCGCAGGTGCGTTGGAGTTGGCCTTACGTCTTGACGCCTGTAAAAGGGGGTACGCGGGAGTGCGCGGATTCGCGTACCGTTCGTGGCCGAGCTGGGAGGTCCTCGATGTGTCTTGCCATACCGATGCGAGTTCTGCTTGTCGAAGGTCTGCTCGCGCGTTGCGAAGCCAAGGGAATCGAACGCACCGTGAGCCTGTTTCTTCTGCAGGAGGAAAACATCGCGCCCGGTGACCTGCTAATGATCCATGTCGGCTATGCGATTCAGAAGATCTCCGAGGAGGAGGCGCGCGGCGCCTGGGACCTGTACGACCAGATGCTCGCGGCCTTCGCGCCGGATGGGGGCGCGTTCCATGCATGAACTTTCCCTGTGCCAGAACTTGATTGCCGCGGTCGAGCGAATTGCCCGGCGCGAGAACGCAACGAGCGTACGGAGCCTGACGGTGAGCGTCGGTGCGCTTTGCGGCGTGGAACCGACTTCGCTCGCGCAGGCCTTCGAGATTGCCCGCGCAGGCACTGTCGCCCACGACGCGCAATTGCACCTGCAATCGGCGCCGGTCCGCGTGGCCTGCGAAACTTGCGGAGCCCAAAGTGAGGTGGCGGTGCAGCGGCTGCTTTGCGGCTGCTGCGGCGGATGGCGCGTGCGCCTTCTTGCGGGCGAAGAGCTGCTCCTTACCCGTGTCGAAATCGAGTGCAAGGCCCCGTCCGCAGACCCTGCGACGGCTTGCGAATGTGGCACCGCGCCAAAGGACTAGAGAAAATGTGCGAATCCTGTGGCTGTGCGCTGCCCGGGCACGCAGCAGCGGCCCAAACCCGAGCAACACCCGAGGCGGCGGGCGTCGCGAGCGCGGCGCTCGATGTGCTCGAATCCCTGCTCGATTCGAACAATCGCGAGGCTGCGCACAACCGAGAGCACTTTGACGCGCACGGTGTCCTGGCAATAAATCTGATGTCCTCGCCCGGAAGCGGCAAGACGAGCCTGCTCGAGGCGACCATCGACGCGGTCGGTCAACGCTGGCGCATCGCGGTCATCGAGGGCGACCTGGAGACCGAAAACGACGCACGGCGCATCCGTGCCCGGGGCGTGCCGGCCGTGCAAATCACGACAGGCTCGGCGTGCCATCTCGATGCTCAGATGATTCATCACGCGCTGCACGATCTGGCCTTGGACCAAATCGATGTGCTATTCATCGAAAACGTCGGCAATCTCGTCTGTCCTGCGAGTTTCGACCTGGGTCAGCACCACAATGTGACGCTGCTTTCCGTCACCGAAGGCGACGACAAACCCGCCAAGTATCCGGTGATGTTTCGCAAGGCCGACCTGGTGCTGCTCACCAAGTTGGACCTTCTGGATGTGCTCGATGACTTTCGCCCCGAAGTCGCCACGGCGCACCTGCGCGCACTGGCAAACCCGGCACCCGTGTTTTGCCTATCGGCCCGACGCACCGGGAGCCTGACGGCGTGGATCGACTGGCTCGATCAGCAGGTTTTGCGTCAGCGCACGCGGATGCAGCGAGCCGCGCCGGCGGCGGCAGGCGGGGTGTAGCAGCCCATGCGCAGCGCGCAGGACTGGCTCGCGCGCATCCGCGAACTGCCCCTGCCGAAGGGGCTACGCGTGATGAACGTTTGCGGGGGACACGAGCGGACGATTTCGACAGCGGGATTGCGCGCCGCGTTGCCGCCCGCCATCGAGCTCATTCCCGGGCCGGGCTGCCCGGTTTGCGTCTGCCCCGAGGAGGACATTTTCCTTGCCGTCGCGCTCGCACTGCAAGGTGACGTTACGCTGGTTTCTTTTGGTGACATGCTGCGCGTGCCGTGCAACGTGCCCAAGGGCGAACCGCGCTCGCTTGCCGAGGCGCGGGCCCGGGGCGCGGACGTGCGTGCCGTGGCCTCGCCGCGTGAGGCCGCGCAGATGGCCCTTGCCCAGCCGGATCGTCCATTCGTTTTTTTTGCGGCGGGCTTCGAAACCACGATGGCACCCGTTGCGGGCCTGATCGCCGAAGGTGTTCCACAAAATCTGACGCTGCTCGTGTCGGGACGGCTGACCTGGCCCGCGGTCGCGATGCTCCTGGATAGCGGCGCGCCAGGCTTTCAGGCGCTGATTGCGCCGGGCCACGTGGCAACTGTCATGGGACCGGAACAGTGGGCGTTTGTGCCGCAGCGCCACGGCATTGCCACCGCCATCGCGGGTTTCACGCCATCGAACCTTCTGGCCGCCCTGTACTCGGTAATCCGCCAGGTAAACGCGCAGCGGCCTTTTCTCGACAATTGCTATCCCGAGCTCGTACGCGACGGCGGCAATCGCGGTGCGCAAGCGATACTCGATGGGGTTTTCGACGTCGTCGACGCCACCTGGCGCGGCATCGGCACCATTGCCCGCTCCGGGTTTGCTCTTAAGCCCGCCTTGCGTGAACTCGATGCGCGAAACCGATTCCCCGCGCCGCTTCACTCGGCGCATAAGCGAGCCGGAGCAATGCCACCGGGTTGTGCCTGCGCACAGGTCGTTCTGGGACGCATCTACCCGAACGAGTGCCCCCTGTACGGTTGCGCCTGCTCACCCCGTCAGCCCGTCGGGCCGTGCATGGTTTCCGATGAAGGCGCTTGCCGCATCTGGTGGGCAAGCGGCATTCGCGACGCGGCGGTGCCGCGTGAGGCCAAAACAGGCGAACCCACACGCGTGCATAACCTGGGGTAAAAGGCCGTGAATCGATTTCTGAACAATCCGAACGCGCGCCCAAAAGAGGAGCGGCTTCAAGGCCGACGGGTTGTCGTGGCCGGGCGCGTGCAGGGCGTCGGGTTTCGCCCGTTTGTCTATCGCATGGCCCAGCGTTACGGACTGTCTGGCAGCGTACGCAACGATGCGGGCCGCGTCGCCATTGAGGCCTACGGCTCATCCGCGGCACTTTCCTCCTTCCTCGATGCACTCGTGCAAGAGGCCCCGGACCTTGCCCGCCCGCAGCTTGTGACCGTCGAAGCGGCAACAGCCGTTGCAGCGCAGGGTTTTCGCATCATTGGCAGCACGGACGATGGCGGGCGCGACGGTGCCGAGCTACCGCCCGACCAGTCGCTGTGCCCCGATTGCCTGCGCGAGTTGCTCGACCCTTCCGACCGGCGCTGGCGCTACCCCTTTCTAAACTGCACGCAATGCGGACCGCGCTATACCGTGATTCGGGATTTGCCGTACGACCGTTGCGCAACCAGCATGGCGGGCTTTGCGTTGTGCCCTGCCTGTCGACGCGAATACCAAGACCCTTCCGACCGGCGCTTTCATGCCGAGCCGCTGGCTTGCCCCATGTGCGGTCCGCAACTGCGCCTCAATGGCGGGGCTCGTGACACAGCCGTTCTAGGGGAGGCGGCGCTGGCCGCCTGCGTGCGGGCCTTGCGGGCGGGTGCAATCGTCGCCGTCAAAGGCGTCGGGGGCTACCACTTGCTGTGCGACGCAAGCGCGCCGCTCGTGGTGCAAAAGCTGCGCGAGCGCAAGCGCCGGCCAAACAAGCCCCTCGCGGTCATGTTTCCGCTTGCGGGCACCGATGGCCTTGAGCGGCTGCGTTGCGACCTTGATCCGAACGGGAACGAATGCGCGGCGCTCCTGGATTTCGCTCGTCCGATCGTGCTCGTGCGCCGCAACGCGACGAGTTCGTTGCCCAAGAACCTCGCGCCGGGACTCAACGAGATCGGTGCGTTGCTTCCCTATAGCCCCTTGCATGCCCTGTTACTGGGTGACTTTGGTGGACCGCTGGTTGCGACTTCGGGCAATGTCTCGGGCGAACCGGTGCTGACCGACGAGACGCAGGCCACACGAGAACTGGCGGCGGTTGCGGACTTGTTCTTGCATCACAATCGGCCGATCGTTCGTCCGGCCGACGACGCGGTGGTTCGCGTCGTGCAGGAGCGGGCACGCCCGATACGACTCGGGCGAGGCACGGCACCTTTGCAGCAGCGGCTCAAACGGCGCCTTGCAGAGCCCGTCCTGGCAGCCGGCGGACAGATGAAGAGCACGATCGCGCTTGCTTTCGACGACCGAATCGTCCTCTCGCCCCACATTGGTGACCTGGACGCGCCGCGCAGCCGGGATGTCTACGCACTCGTAGCTCAAGACCTGCAACGGCTTTATCGCGCTCCGGCAGCGCGCGTCGTCGTGGACCGCCATCCGGCGTACGCGAGCAGCATCTGGGCACGCTCAACCGGATTGCCGGTCACCGAAGTGCTGCACCATTTTGCGCACGCGTCGGCACTGGCTTGGGAGCGACCGCACGTCGCATCCTGGCTGGTATTTGCATGGGATGGAGTCGGTCTTGGCGCCGATGGCAGCCTTTGGGGGGGCGAGGCCTTGACGGGTCGCGCCGGCCAATGGGTTCGGCGCGGATCCTGGCGCGCCTTTCGACCTCCGGGCGGGGATCGTGCCGCGCGCGAACCCTGGCGCTCGGCCGCCGCGCTTTGCTGGGATGCCGATTTGCCCTTTGAGCGTCCGATCGCGGGCGTCCAGACGGCGCACGCGGCTTGGCGTTCGGGTCTGAATGCCCCGGCAACGAGCGCTGTCGGACGACTTTTTGATGCCGCGGCGTCCTTGGTTCTGGGCCTAGATCGCGTGAGCTTTGAAGCGCAAGGGCCCATGCAGCTTGAGGCTCTTGCCGCAAGGGGCGGCCGAGGCGCGGCACTGCAATTGCCGATGTCGGTCGATGGCGAAGGCGTGCATCGCATCGACTGGGCACCTTTGCTTGCGTTGCTGGCCGACGGCGCCCGTCCGCCGCAGCGGCGGGCGGCGGATTTTCATGCGACGCTGGCTCGGGCACTGGTGCACCAGGCCATCGCAATTCGCGACCACGTTGCTTTCGAGGTAATCGGTCTTACGGGAGGCGTGTTTCAAAATCGCGTCTTGTGCGACGAAATTGTCGAGCGTTGTGCCCGTGTCCGAATCGCAGTACACGTGCCGGAGAAGATCCCGGTAAACGACGCGGGCCTGTCGTTTGGGCAGATTGTCGAATTTGCGGCCCAAGGCAGCGATGCGGAAACCGGAACATGACAGGGACGTCCCGCCCTCAAGAGCAAATCCGGGCGCCAAGCGCGATCCTGTTGCGATGAACGAGCGGGTGCTTCTGGCGCACGGCAACGGTGGGCGCTTGATGCGCGACCTGATCGAGGAAGTTTTCGTCGGAACGCTGGGCGAGGCAGCGCCCGAGTGTCTCTCGGACGCAAGCGCCCTGCCCGAGGCAAGTCCCACCCTCATGGTTACGACAGACGGCTTCACGGTCGAGCCCCTCGAATTTCCCGGCGGCGATCTGGGCTCCCTCGCCGTGCACGGCTCGGTCAATGATCTTGCGGTCTCCGGTGCCGTACCACGGTGGTTGACGCTTGCCGCCATTCTCGAAGAAGGAACGCAGATCTCGCTCCTACAGCGACTTGTGGCCAGCTTCGCGCGGGCAGCGCATCGCGTGGGTGCGCGTGTGGTCGCAGGCGATACGAAGGTCGTTCCGTACGGCCGCGGGGGCGGCGTGTATTTCGTCGTTACGGGGATCGGCGTGCGTGTGCGCGAGGCCCTGGATTTGTCCCGGATCCAAGTCGGCGACGCGATCCTCGTAAGTGGCCCGGTCGGCGATCACGGTATTGCCGTGATGCTGGCGCGAGAGCAATTCGGTATGCACGGCGACGTTCGGTCCGATTCGGCTCCCGTGCTCGATTTGTGTCGCGCCCTTTGGCCGCTCTCGGGTCTGCGATTTATGCGCGATCCCACCCGCGGCGGCATTGCGACGGTTGCAAACGAAATCTGCCGAGGTACCGGGCTGGGACTGAGCCTATCTGAGGCGGCGATGCCGCTGCGACCGACGACGGTCTCGGTCTGCGAGATGCTGGGCTACGATCCTTTGTATCTCGCTTGTGAAGGTCGCGTCCTTGCGATCGTTGCCCCGGATCAGGCAACCCAGGCGCTACAGCACTGGCGCGAGCTCGAGTCGGGGCGCAGCGCCGCGATCATCGGCCATGTGGAAGCCGGTAGCGCCCGCGTTGCTTTGCGCACCGCAGCCGGTGGCGAGCGTGTGCTCGACGAATTGTTGGACGATCCCCTGCCACGTATTTGCTAGTGTCCCGTTCCGTTAAGAACTTTGCGTAGTCGTTCGGGTTTTGCAAGGATCGAATCGGCGGTTGCGGTCCAGCGGAAGGGTCGCGGATGCTGGTTGTCGTGCTCGACGAAGGCGTTGATCTTGCGCTTGAGGTTGGG
>DASPTP010000002.1:0-45330 GCA_035623355.1 Burkholderiaceae bacterium
CGACCCGTCCACCGTGTGGATCGACGTTGCGCTGGGCGCGCACGAACTTGAGCTCGTGCAGCCGGGCGACGCCGTGACCGTGGCTGTTGCGGGCGGCGAACCAGTACCGGCAAAAATCGATTTTCTCAATCCCCTGCTTGACACGAGCCGCGCGCACGCTCGCATCGCGCTGCACCGGCCCGACGCCGATCTGCACCTGGGCGCCTTGGTGGACGTGTCGATCCGCTCGGCCGCACACAGTGCGCGCGTGCTGCCGAGCTCGGCCGTGGTGCGTACCGGACACGGGGACTTCGTGATGCTCGCACGCGACGGTGGCGCCTTTTTGCCGGTCGAGGTGCACACGGGCGTGGAAAGCGACGATACGATCGAGATCCGCGGCGGAATCCAGGAAGGAGCGCGGGTGGCATCCAACGCGCAGTTTCTTCTGGATCCAGCCGCCTCCTGGAGCGACACCCTCGCGCGTCGGTAAGGGGTAGTCTTGGTCGAGCAGGTCATCGGGTGGTCGCTGCGCCACCGCGTCCTGGTATTGCTGTGCGCAGCCGTCATAGCGATCGCGGGGATCGAAGGCGTGCGCGAGCTCGCCCTCGACGCCATCCCGGACCTCTCCGAGGTCCAGGTGATCGTGCAGACGAGCTATCCCGGTCAGCCTCCGCAATCGGTGGAAGACCAGGTGAGCTATCCGCTCGCCTCCGCGCTGCTCTCGGTGCCCGGCGTATCCGCCGTGCGCGGCTTTTCCATGTTCGGCGAGTCCTACCTGTATTTGATTTTCCGCGACGGCACCGACCCGTACTGGGCGCGCTCGCGCGTGCTGGAGTACCTCACGCAGATTGCCCCTCGTCTGCCCGCCGGCGTCACTCCCATGCTCGGTCCCGATGCTTCCGGCGTGGGCTGGGTCTTCTCGTACACGCTCGTGGATCGGCAGCGCCGCTACGAACCCGACCGGCTGCGCGCCGTACAGGATTTTTTCCTCAAGCTCGAACTGCAAAGCGTGCCCGGCGTGGCGGAGGTCGCCAGCGTCGGCGGTCAGGCGCGCCAGTTCCAGGTCGAGGCCGACCCGGCGCGCCTTGCCGGTTACGGCCTGGGACTCGAGCGCGTGGTGCGCGCGGTGCAAGACGCCAACTTGTCCAGTGGCGGATCGGCCCTGGAGATGGGTCGCGCCGAATACATGGTGCGCGCGCAGGGCTATCTCGCGAGCCTGGAGGATTTTCGCAGCATTCCCCTGGGCACCGACGCACGCAACCAGGCCTTGCGCCTGGGCGACGTTGCGCGCGTGCAAATTGGCGCCGAGCCGCGTCGCGGCGTAACGGATCTGGACGGCCTGGGCGAGGCGCCCGGTGGCATCGTCGTCATGCGGCACGGCGAAAACGCGCTCGCATTGGTCGAACGGGTTCGCGAGCGGCTCGAGGCGCTGCGCCGCAGCCTGCCGCCGGGCGTGGATATCGTCGTTACCTACGATCGTTCGGAATTGATACGCGGCGCGGTGGCCACACTGGAGCGGCGCTTGCTGGAGGAGTCGCTCGTCGTTGCGCTGGTCTGCGGCGTATTTTTGCTGCATCTTCGCTCGGCCCTGGTCATCATCGTGACGCTGCCGCTGGGCATTCTCGCGTCCCTGGGCGTGCTCGCGTTGCAGGGCACGAGCGCCAACTTGATGTCCCTGGGCGGCATCGCCATTGCCATCGGCGCGATGGTCGATGCCGCAATCGTCCTGGTGGAGAATCTGCACAAGCGTCTGGAGCGCGCCCCGCCCGACGCCGACCGCTGGCCCGTCGTCTATCAAAGTGCCGCGGAAGTCGGCCCGGCGCTGTTTTTTTCTCTGCTCGTGATCACCGTGTCTTTCTTGCCCGTGTTCGCGCTCACCGGGCAGGAAGGTCGACTCTTTCGCCCGCTGGCGAGCACGAAGACCTACGCGATGGCCGCCAGCGCCCTGCTGGCCGTCACGCTGACTCCCGTCCTGATGGGCCTTTTCGTGCGCGGCCGCATCCGTGCCGAGCGCTCCAATGCGCTGCATCGCGTGCTGCGCGCCGCGTACCAGCGCACCCTGGTTGGCGCATTGCGCCACCCGCGCTGGGCACTGGGCGCCGCGGCCTTCGGTCTGGCAAGCGCCGCCTGGCCGCTGTGGCACCTGGGAAGCGAGTTCATGCCGCCCCTGTACGAGGGCAGCATCCTGTATATGCCCTCGACGCTGCCCTCGGTATCCCTGGACGAGGCCGCGCGCATGCTTCAGGTCACGGATCGGCTGATCGGCGAGTTGCCCGAGGTGGGCCAAGTCTTCGGTAAGGCGGGTCGGGCACAGACCGCCACGGATCCCGCACCGCTTTCGATGTTCGAGACGGTCATCTTGCTCAAACCGCAGGAGCAGTGGCCGGCCGGCGAGCGCGTCGAAGAACTGATGGACAAGCTCGACCGACAAGTCCAGTTGCCCGGGATCACCAACGGCTGGGGCTACCCGATCCGCACCCGCATCGACATGCTCGCCAGCGGCGTGCGCACGCCGCTGGGTCTGAAGGTGAGCGGACCGGACCTGGCAAGCGTCGTTGCCTTGGCGCACCAAGCCGAATCGGCGCTGCGCTCGGTTCCTGGTACGCGCGGTGCCTTTGCCGAGCGAGTGGCTGGCGGACGCTACCTGGACATCGACTTGGATCGCCGATGGGCCGCGCGCTACGGCGTAACGATGGCCGACGTACAGCAGGTGGTGCAAGGAGCCATTGGCGGCGAAAACATCGCCACGGTGGTGAGCGGCCGGGAACGCTATTCCGTCAACCTGCGCTATCCGCGGTCGTGGCGCGATTCGCCCCAGTCGATCGCCCAGATTCCTTTTGTCACGAGCGCAGGCCAGACCGTTCACTTGGGCGATGTGGCGCACATTGCGCTGCGCGACGGAGCCACCGAAATCAAAAGCGAAAACGCGCAGCTCGTCGACTATGTGTACCTGAATTTGGACACGCCGGACCTGGGCGGATACGTCGCGCATGCCGACAAGGCGCTTGCCCAGATCGAGCTGCCGCCGGGTTATACGATCTCCTGGGCAGGCCAGTACGAACAGATGCAGCATGCGCGAGCTCGCCTGGCCTGGCTGATTCCGGCAACGATTGTCCTTGCGGCGGTGTTGCTCTTTGCTCACTTTCGCAATTGGGAGCGGGTTGCCCTGGTGCTGCTGTGCCTGCCGTTTTCGCTCATTGGCGGCGTGTGGCTCGTCTATGTCCTGGACTATCGACTGTCGGTGGCCGTTGCCGTGGGTTTTCTCGCCTTGACGGGAGTGGCCACCGAATTTGGGGTCGTGATGCTGCTGTACCTGGATCAAGCGCGGGCCCAGGCGCAGCGGCCCGGCCGGCCACTGGGGCGCTTCGGTGCGCTTCGCGCCCTCATCCGCGGCGCCTCCTCGCGCGTGCGACCCAAAGCCATGACGGTGGCCGTGATTGTCGGCGGATTGCTGCCCGTGATGCTCGGGGAGGGTCTGGGCAGCGATGTCATGAAGCGGATTGCCGCCCCGCTGGTCGGCGGCATGCTGACCGCGCCCCTGCTGTCGCTCATCCTGATACCGCTTATCTACGACGAGTGGCAGCGGCGGCGCGCCGGGCAGGCCTTGGAATAAAATCCCCCGCGGCGAACCATGGAGCAAGCAATTGACCACCCCGATCGTGCCCAATCTGGCGACGGCTGCCGGTCCGGTCCTGGAGTTCGAGCGCCGCATACTGGACAGCGTGCCCGAAATCGAACACTGGTTCCGTCTGCAGTGGCAGGAACACACGCCCCCGTTTTACGGCTCGGTGGATCTGCGCAATGCGGGCTTCAAGCTCGCCCCCGTCGATACGAATCTGTTCCCCGGGGGCTTTAACAATCTTTCGGAAGACGCGCTGCCCTGCGCGGTGCAGGCCACGCAGGTGGCCATCGAGCGGATCTGCCCGGACGCACGGCGCCTGCTCCTGGTGCCCGAACGCCATACGCGCAACGTCCATTACTTGCTCAATGTGGCACGCATGGTGCGGATTCTTTCCTCCACCGGCCTGGAGGTGCGCATCGGCAGTTTGTCCGAAGACGTCTTGGCGCCCACGACCATCAGCTTGCCGGGCGGCGAGAGCCTGTTGGTCGAACCGGTGCGCCGCAACGGGCCGCGGCTGGGCCTGGAAAACTTTGACCCCTGCGTGGTGCTGCTGAACAACGACTTGTCGGCCGGGGTACCCCAGATTTTGCAGGGCATCGATTCGGCACAAACGCTGCTGCCACCCCTGCACGCCGGCTGGTGCATGCGCCGCAAATCCAACCACTTCGCCTGCTACGACGAAGTGGCCGGCGAATTTGCGCGGCTGGTGCAGGTCGACCCTTGGATGATCAATCCGCTTTTTGCCCGCTGCGGCGAAGTCGACTTTCGGGATTCGGCCAGCAACGAGTGCCTCGTAAGCCAGGTCGAGAACCTGTTGGCGGCGATTCGCGAGAAGTACCGCACGTACGGCATCCAACAAAAGCCCTTTGTCATCGTCAAAGCGGACGCCGGCACCTACGGAATGGGGATCATGACGGTCCACGAGGCGGCCGACGTGGCCACGCTCAACCGCCGGCAGCGCAACAAGATGGCCACCGTCAAGGAGGGTTTGCGGGTCTCGGAGGTCATCATTCAAGAAGGCGTTCCGAGCTACGAAAAGGTCAAACAGGGCGTCGCCGAGCCCGTCGTGTACTTGATCGACCGCTATGTGGTCGGCGGCTTTTACCGGGTCCACCCAGAGCGAGGAATCGACGAGAACCTCAACGCGCCGGGCATGCATTTTGTTCCGCTGGCCTTTCGCGGCAGCTGCAATCTGCCCGACCAGCGCGCCGCGCCCGGCCAGAGCGCAACCAATCGCTTCTACATCTACGGCGTCATCGGCCGCTTGGCGATGCTGGCCGCGGCCGTGGAACTGGAACGCTTTAACCCTGCGATCGACCTTGCGGCGGCGCAACTTCGCGCACCCGGCCCCGCGGCCACGGCTCTTGCCGGCTAGGCCGGCTGCGATCGAAATTCATGCCAATTCCTGCAAAGGGCACGGACGGCCAGGGCGAGGTGCTGTTTCTCGTCGACCCCCTGGAGCAGTTAAAGCCCGCAAAGGACTCGAGCATCGCGATGATGCGCGAGCTTGCGCGCCGCGGGTACGCGATCTGGGCGTGCACCGCCAGCGAGCTTGCGTGGGAGGCCGGCCGGATTCGCGCGCTCGTGCGCCGCATCGAGATGCCGCAGGCCGTATCCGCGGGCGGCGGACCCTGGTGGCGCGAGGAGCCCGCCGGCTGGCGCGGTTTGGTCGACTTTCGCGCGGTGCTCATGCGCAAGGACCCGCCCTTTGACGCCCAGTACCTGTACGCGACGCACCTTCTCGAGGACGCGGCGCGTGGCGGGGCGCGCGTGTTCAATCAGCCCGACGCGCTGCGCGATCACAACGAGAAGCTCGCGATTACCGAGTTTGCGGCCTTCATCCCCCCGTCGCTGGTGACCTGCGACCCGGAGCAGATTCTTGCGTTCCGGCAGGCGCACGGCGAGATCGTCGTCAAGCCCTTGGACGCGATGGGCGGCCGAGACGTCTTTCGCATCCGCGCCGGTGACCCCAATACCAACGTCATCCTCGAAACCTCGACCCAGTACGGGACGAAAACGGTAATGGCGCAGCGCTTCATTCCCGAAATCGCGCTGGGGGATAAGCGCATTTTGCTGATTGCGGGGGTGCCCGTGCCGTACTGCCTGGCGCGCGTGCCCAAGCCCGGCGAATCGCGTGGCAACCTGGCCGCGGGCGGCACGGGGCGGGTCCAGGAGCTGTCGGCGCGCGATCGCCAGATCGCCGAAGCGGTGGGACCCGTCCTGAACCAGCGCGGACTGCTGCTTGTCGGTCTGGACGTGATCGGGGATTACCTGACCGAGATCAATGTAACGAGCCCGACATGTTTTGTCGAAATCCATCAGCAGAGCGGTTTTGACGTCGCACGCGCGTTTGTCGATGCGCTCGAAAAGCGCCTGGGAGGCTAGCGGCTCGTGCCCGCCATTGTCGTTATCGCCCACGAGCCTTTGGCCAGCGCTCTTGTGAGCGCTGCCAAGCACGTCTACAGCCGCGATCCGTGCGCGGCATCGCGCCAGCTCGCGGGACTGGACGTGGCGCCCGACGCGGACACCGCGGTGGTCATCGGCCAGGCCCAGGCCCTGCTCGCGCAAGTCGACCGCGGACAGGGTGTGCTCGTTTTGACCGACATCCCCGGAGCCACGCCCGGCAACGTGGCCGCGCGCCTGGCGCAACCCGGCCGTGTGGCGGTGGTGGCCGGCGTGAACATGCCGATGCTGTTGCGATCGCTGTGCTACGGCGACCTGAACCTGGAGGAACTCGTGACCAAGGCTCTCGCGGGCGGCGCCAATGGCATCCAGTTGCTTGCGCCCGCACCGAGCGCCGAGACGCCGACCAAGACTGCCTAGCCGGCGCGCAGAATGATCTCCCGTTCCTTTACCATCCGCAATACACTGGGGCTGCACGCAAGGCCCTCCGCCCAGATCACCCAGACCGCCTCGCGCTTTAAGAGCGAGGTGTTCCTCGCCAAAGACGGCCGGCGCGTCAACGCCAAGTCGATCATGGGGGTGATGATGCTCGCCGCCGGCTGTGGTTCCGTGGTCACCGTCGAGACCGCGGGAGCCGATGAGGAACAGGCCCTGGCTGCGGTGGGCGCGCTGATCGAAAGCGGGTTCGGCGAACAGAACGCGTGAATCGCCGGCGGCCACAAGGCCCCGGCGGGCGTGTGACGGGCGGCGTGTTCTGCGTGCTCGGCAGGGAACAATTTGGTTGAAGCGGGCGTGACGATGAGCAAGCAGCTGATCGGACAGGGAGTGGCGCGCGGGATCGTTATCGGCCGCGCGCACCTGCTCGCGCCCAGCGAGCTCGAAATCCGCCAGTACCACATTCAGCGCGGTGACGTGCTGCACGAAGTCGCCCGCCTGAACAACGCCTTTTCCCTTGTGCGCGCCGAGCTCGAGCAGCTGCGCGCCAACGTCGCGGAGGATGCCCCGCCCGAGGTCAAGGCGTTTCTCGATTTGCACCGGATGATCCTGGACGATTCGCTGCTGTGCGATGCGCCGCGCGACCTCGTGCGCACGCGCCTGATCAACGCCGAATGGGCGCTCACCATCCAGCTCGAAGAGGTCTGCCGGCAGTTCGAAGCGATCGAAGACGAGTACTTTCGCAGCCGCTCCGAGGATGTGCGCCAGGTCGTCGAGCGGGTGCTGCGGCGGCTTGCGGGCGGCCGCCCCTCGCCCATGGCCCTGGCGCCCAAGCTCGAGGAAGGCGAGCGCCTCGTCCTGGTGGCGCACGACTTGGCGCCCGCGGACATCTTGCATTTTCGGGAGGATGCGAGCGAAACCCTGGCGGGATTTATCACGGAACTGGGCGGGCCGACCTCGCACACGATGATCCTGGCGCGCAGCCTCGGCCTGCCCGCGATCGTCGGCGTGGCCGACGCGCGCAGCGCGATCCTCGAGGGCGATCTGATCGTGGTCGACTCCGACGCGGGCCGGGTCCTCGTGCAGCCCGACGAGCAGGCGCTGGCGGACTACCGTCGTCAGATCGTGGCGCAAAGCCAGGTGCGCTCGGAACTGCGCAAGCTGCGCGGCAAGCTCGCGCGCACCAAGGACGGGATTCCCATCGAGCTGTCGGCCAACATCGAGATGCCGGAGGACGTGCGCGATGCGCTCGATGCGGGGGCCGATGGCGTCGGCCTGTTTCGCACCGAGTTCCTGTTCATGAACCGCGATCAACTGCCGACCGAAGACGAGCAGTTCGAATCCTACGCAAAAGTCGCGCGGGCGATGAAGGGCAAGCCGGTCGTGATACGCACCCTCGATATCGGCGCCGACAAGGTACTCAATTACACGGCGCGCCAGAGCCTGGGCCTGGCGCGCGAAGGCGGCGACGGCCAGGGTCTGGAGCCCAACCCGGCGCTGGGACTGCGCGCGATCCGCTACTGCCTTGCGTACCCCGAGCTGTTTCTGACCCAGTTGCGTGCCATCTTGCGCGCGTCGAGCCAGGGAACGATCCGCATTTTGGTGCCGATGCTTGCGCACATGCACGAGATCGAGCAGGCGCTGCAGTTCGTCGCACGGGCCAAGGAGCAGCTCAAGCAGCGCCGCCTGAAGTTCGATGCGCGCGTGCCCGTGGGCGGCATGATCGAGGTGCCGGCGGCCGCCTTGAGCCTTGGGCCCTTCATCGCGCGCCTGAAGTTTCTTTCTTTGGGCACCAACGACCTGATTCAGTATGCGCTGGCGATCGACCGCACCGATGCCGCGGTGGCGTATCTGTACGAACCGCTGCATCCGGCCGTGCTGCAACTCATCCACCAGACGATCCGCTCGGGCTCCCGAGCGGGGCTGCCGGTATCGGTGTGCGGCGAGATGGCCGGAGACCTGGGCAGCGTCGAGCTGCTTTTGGGGATGGGACTGCGTCGCTTTTCGATGAATCCGGCGCAGCTGCTCAGCGTCAAGCAGCGACTGTTCGAGCTCGACTCGAAGGTCGCCGCGCGCCTGGCCGCGCGCATTGCGCGCATGCACGATCCCCTGCAGATCCGCGCGGCGCTCGAGCGCGCCCAGCGCTCCGACCGCCGTGCCGCCGCGCGTGCCTTGCGAGGCGCGCGCGCCTCCGCGCGCGGCGCAAAAAGCCGCTCCCCCGCGCCGGCATGAGCGGATCGGGGGCAACGTCCGTGGGCATCGTCACGGCGCAGACGATGCACTTCGATGCGCCGCTGACCTTCAGCAGCGGCGCGCAGCTGCCCGAATACGACGTGCGTTACGAAACGTACGGAACGCTCAACGCCCAGCACAGCAATGCCGTGCTGGTGTGTCACGCGCTCAACGCCTCGCACCATGTCGCGGGCCACTATGCCGATCAGCCGCGCAGCGCGGGCTGGTGGGACAACATGGTCGGGCCCGGCAAGCCGATCGACACGCGCCGCTTTTTTGTGATCGGAATCAACAACCCCGGGTCGTGTTTCGGGTCTACCGGACCGATGTCCGTCAACCCGGCGACGGGCAAACCCTACGGGGCGTCTTTTCCCGTGGTCACCGTCGAGGACTGGGTCAACGTCCAGGCCCGGGTGGCCGACCGGCTGGGAATTCATCGCCTGGCGGCGGTGGTCGGAGGATCCCTGGGCGGGATGCAGGCGCTGTCGTGGGCGATCCGCTATCCGGAGCGCATCGCGCACAGCGTTGCCATTGCCACCACGCCCAAGCTCAGCGCGCAGAACATCGCCTTTAACGATGTGGCGCGCAGCGCCATCCGCAGCGACCCGGACTTTCATGGGGGCGACTACTACGCCCACGGCGTGATTCCCCGGCGGGGTCTGCGCGTGGCGCGCATGATCGGACACATCACCTATCTGTCGGGCGACGACATGACCGAGCGCTTCGGTCGCAGTCTGCGCACGCCGGACTACGCCTTCGGATACGACGCGGAGTTCGAGGTCGAGTCGTATCTGCGCTATCAGGGCGACAAGTTCTCGGAGTATTTCGATGCCAACACGTACCTGCTGATCACCCGCGCCCTGGATTATTTTGATCCGGCACGCGAGCACGACGGCGACCTGGTGCGCGCTCTCGCTCCGGCCTTGGCGCGCTTTTTGCTGATTTCCTTCACGACCGACTGGCGCTTTGCGCCCGAGCGCGGACGCGAGATCGTTTCGGCACTCATCGCCAACGGCCGCGAGGTCAGTTACGCCGAGATCGACGCGCCCCACGGGCACGATGCGTTTTTGCTCGACGATCCGCGCTATCACCACCTCGTGGCGGCGTATTTTGACCGGATCGCGGCGGAGCTCGCCTGATGTTGCGCGCCGACCTTGCCCAAATCGCCACCTGGATCGAAAGCAACTCGCGCATCCTCGACCTGGGCTGCGGCGACGGCGCGTTGCTCAAGCACCTGCGCGATTCGCACAACTGCGCCGGCTACGGCATCGAGATTGCGGATGCTTCGGTGCTCGAATGCGTGCGCCGGCGCGTCAACGTCATTCAGGCGGACCTCGAATCGGGGCTGCGGATGTTTGCCGACGGCATGTTCGACACCGTGGTGCTGTCGCAGACGCTGCAGGCGATGCACCACGTCGAGGCGATTTTGCGCGAGATGATCCGTGTGGGGCGCCGCGGGATCGTCAGCTTCCCGAATTTCGGCAACTGGCGCCACGCGGTCTCGCTGCTGAGCGGGCACATGCCGGTCACCCCGGAGATTCCCTACCAGTGGTACGACACGCCGAACATCCACCTGTGCACGCCCAAGGACTTCGAGCTGCTGGCCGCGCGCCTGGAGCTGCGCATCACCGACCGCGCTTTGCTGGCGCGCGGTGAGCCGCTGGAGTTTTTGCCGAATCTGCGCGCCAGCGTCGCGGTCTACCGTTTCGAGGGGCTCTGATCGGGAACATAGCGCTGCGTGGCCCACAGGAACACGAGCGCCAGGGTTCCGCTGGCGGCGCAGCCGCAGAAAAACGCCGCGTAGCCAAAGCGGTCGACCGCGATCCCCGAAAATCCGGCGACGAACTTGGGGATGAGCAGCGTGACGGACGAAAGCAGCGCGTACTGCGTGGCCGAGTACGCGCGGTTGGTGAGCCCGGATAGATAGGCGATGAACACCGTGCCGGCGATGCCTTCGGCAAAGTTGTCGGTCGACACCGCCACGATCAGCAGCACAAGATCGGCTCCGCGCGTCGCCAGCAAGGCGTACAGCAAGATCGAGGAGGAGGCAACGAGGGCCGCGGCCCACATCATGCGGCGGATGCCCCAGCGCAGCGTCAGGGCCCCGCCGACAAAGCCCCCCGCAAGAGCCATCACCACGCCGTAGACCTTGGAGACGGCGGCGACTTGCTCCTTGGTAAACCCGATGTCGTGATAAAAGGGATTGGCCATCACGCCCATGACGATGTTGGCAAAGCGGTAGCTCGACACCAGCGCAAGCAGCAGCAGCGCGTACCATCCGAAGCGCCGCAAAAAATCGGCAAACGGCTCGAGCAGCCTTGCGGCAGGGCGCGCCGCCGCGTTGCCCGCGGTCGGATTGTCGATGGGCGCTTCCGGGGAAAGCAGGACCGCGAACATGCCCACCAGCATGGAAGCGGCCATCACCGAGTAGGAAACCGCCCAGGCCTCGTGGCGGTACGTTTCTCCTCCCGCCGCTTGCGCCGCGATCCACAACGCTCCGGCGCCGGCCCAGATCATGCCCACTCGATAGCCGGTCTGGTACGTGGCCGCCAGCGCGGCTTGGCGCTCCAGTGCCGCCGACTCGATTCGGTAGGCATCCAGCGCGATGTCCTGGGTCGCGCCCGCCATCGCCGTAAACAGGGCAAAGGCCGTCAGCAGGGGCAGATCGCGCTGCGGATCGGTCTGCGCCATCAGCAACAGGCCCAGGATGACGGCCATCTGGGCCAAAAGCAGCCAGGCGCGGCGCCGTCCCAGGCGCCGCGTGAGAAACGGAATCGGCAGGCGATCGAGGAGCGGCGCCCAGACCCATTTGAAGGGATAGGCCAGCGCAACCCAGCTCAAAAAGCCGATTGCGGGACGGCTAACGCCGGCCTCCCGCAGCCGAAAGGAAAGCGTTCCGTAGATCAACAGCAAAGGCAAGCCGGCGGCAAAGCCCAGAACCAGCATGCGCAGCGCCGCGGGCTCCAGGTAGATGCGCCAGGATGAGCGCTGCGCGGCGGCCTGCTCGCTTGCCGGGATCACAGGCGCCCGGAGTAGTCGACGATCAGCGGCGCGTGGTCGCTGAATCGTTGCTTTTTGTAGATCTGCGCGCGCTGCGCGCGTGCAAAGGCCCCCGGCGTTGCGATCTGGTAGTCAATGCGCCATCCCACATTGTTGTCCCAGGCGCGGCCCCGATTGCTCCACCATGTGTACTGTTCCGGCCGCGGGTCCAGGCGCCGAAAAACGTCCACCCATCCCTGTTCCTCGAACACGCGCCCCAGCCAGGCACGCTCTTCGGGCAAAAATCCCGAATTTTTCTGGTTGGCGCGCCAGTTCTTCAGGTCGATGGGCTGATGGGCAATGTTGACGTCCCCGCAGAAAATCACCTCGCGGCCAAGTTCCCGCAAGCGAGCCAGATGGGGATAAAACAACGCGAGGAAGCGAAATTTCGCTTGCTGGCGCTGCGGCGAACTCGACCCGGAGGGGAAATACACGCTCACCACGGTCAGGTTCGCAAATTCGGCCTCCACGTAGCGCCCTTCGCGATCGAATTCGGGTTCGCCGAAGCCGACTTTGACACTGCGCGGGCGCTTTTTCGTGTAAATCGCCGTACCGCTATAGCCTTTGGCCTGGGCCCAGTGAAAAAACGCATGCCGCGACGCCGGCCGCAGCAGCGCCGGGGGCAGGTCCGCTTCCTGGGCCTTGATCTCCTGCAGGCACAGCAGGTCGGGGTCGCAGCGCTCGACCCAGGCCAGCAGGCCCTTTCTCGCCGCCGAGCGCAGCCCGTTGACATTAAGACTGACGATTCGAAACACGGTACTTCTCGCGATTGCCTCGGGCCGACATTGCGGTACGCTCGCGCCTGCCACGGTGTCGATGCTTTCGCCGGACCATCGGACCGCCCGCAAACGTGAACCCAGTATCCGAACAATTCATCGAATTTGCCCTGCAAACGGGTGTACTTGCCTTCGGCGAGTTCACGACCAAGAGCGGTCGCCGCACCCCGTACTTCTTCGATGCGGGCCGCTTCGATCATGGCGCAAGCCTGCACCGGCTGGCGGGATTTTATGCGCAGACGATTCTGGCAAACCGGGATGCTGGCCGTTTGTCCTTCGACATGCTCTTTGGGCCCGCCTACAAGGGCATTGCGCTCGTGGCCGCCACCGCAATGGCATTGGCCGAGCGCGGCCTGGACGTTCCCTTTTGCTTTAACCGCAAGGAGGCCAAGGACCACGGGGAAGGCGGCCTTCTGGTGGGCGCTCCCTTGGCGGGGCGCGTACTCATCATCGATGATGTCATCACCGACGGAGCAGCCAAGCGCGAGTCCGTTGTGTTGATACGGGCCCGCGGCGCGCAACCGGCCGGAGTCGTTATCATGCTCGATCGAATGGAACGCATCGGCCCGGACAATAACCTCTCCCGCGATTCGGCCGTCCAGGCATTCGAACGATCGACCGGCACGCCGGTGATCGCAATCGCCAATCTCGATCAGCTGCTCGGGTTCTTGCGCTCGGGCTCGGCGCTGGCCACCCCGACGCTGGCGCATCTGGCGGCGCTCGAACAGTATCGCAAGCGCTATGGTGCCTGAGTTCTCAGCGCCACTGCGTGGGGCGCCGCGCTTGCTGGCGCGGGTGCGCGCCTTGCCACCGGCCGCTTGGGGGTTTGTTGCCCTGACGTACCTGCTGCCGGTCCCTGCGGCGCACGCGCAGACCGCAGGCTCGGTCCACACCGCAACGCTAAGCTACGTCTGCACGACGAGTTCGGGGCACACCATCTCGGGCGATCTACCACCGCCCGAATGCAAGGATCGGGAGGTGCGGGTGCTCAACCCCGACGGTTCGGTCAAGCAGGTCATCCCGGCGCCGCTGACGCGGGAAGGGCGCAAAAAGCGCGAGGAAGAGGAGTCCAAACGCCGGCAGGAGGAAGAATCCGAACGCAAACAGACGCAGCAGGATCGTTCGCTGCTGGAGGCCTACGGCAGCGTCGAAGAAATCGACGCGGCACGCGATCGGGCGATCGCAGGACAACAGTCACTGATCGAGCGAGCCAACTCACGCCTCAAACAGTACGAACGCGAGAAAAAGCGCCTGGACGACGAGGCGGAGTTTTACACCAAGCACGAGCAGCCGGCGCAGCTAAAAGAGCAGTTCGAAACCAACGCCGCGCTCACCCGCCAGCAGGAAAAGGCGCGCGCCGCGGCCGAGCACGAAATCGAGCAGATCAAGGACCAGTTCAACGCCCGCAAGAAGCGCTACCTCGAACTCGAGCAGATGGCCGCCGAAGCCGCGGCCGCGCGCGAGCGCAACGAGCGCGAGGCCCAGTAGCGAAAAGCGGCGGCGCGCCTAGCGCTTGGCGGGCGTCGAAGCGGGCGCCGGTTTTTTCTTCAGCTTGTGGGGCCGAGTTTTTCCGTAACTGCCGTTATAGATTTTGCCGCGCCGCGTGCGCGTATCGCCCTTACCCATTTTTCCGCATCTCCCAAAAAGACGTTTTTCGGCAAGCGCGATTATTTTATGCTGCCGGCGGCGCCTTCCGCGGCGCCGGGACGCTGCAACCCTCGGGAGCCTTTCTCGATTCGGCCGCAAAGCGGCGGCGCGGCTCGCCAGACCACTACAATGGACGGGAACAGGGGATTTTTTATCGACCTATCCGGAGATCTGCGATGGCGCTCGTTACCTTTCGCTCCCGGGCCGCAAGCGAAATCATCATGTATGCCGAGACCGCGCGGCGACTGCTCGAGATCATCGGCAAGCCCATGGCCGAGCGCGGCGTGATCACCAGCGATCAGGTCGAAGAAGCGCTGGAGCGGCTCGAGAAAGCGGTGCAGGCCGAAAAGCCCCCCAGCACTTCCCCCGAAGAGGAGGCGGCGGGTGCCGAAATGCCGGTGAGCCTTCGCCAGCGCGCCTATCCGCTCGTGCAAATGCTGCGTGCCGCGCGCAAGCGCCACGTGGATGTGACATGGGGTATTTAAATCGCGCAGGCCACGAACCGCCCCGTCCGCCGGGAATTCGGCGCATTCTGGTCGTCGGCCTGTGCGCACTGGCGATGGTCGCTTTGGCAATCGGCGCGTCGCTTTTCGAGCTGCGTCACAACCGCGAGGTTCAACACCAGTACGAAAACTCGATGGCGTTGACGCAATTGGCCTTTGACGCCGAGAGTCTGGCCTCGCGCATGCGCGCCTTGCAGCAACTCGTTGTTCCGGATACCTCGGCGCCTGCGGCGGGCGAATCCGCACTGCGCGAGGCCGTGCGTTCCTTGGACGCGGACACCGCCGAATGGGAACAGCGCATCCACGACACCAAGAGTCGCGATGTTCCCGACGAAACCAAGGAACAGCTGGCGCGATTGCAGGCGGCGATCCAGGCCCTGCGCACGGCAAGTCGGCCGGGCGCAGGCGCCAGCGCGGCCGCGGAAAGTGCCTATCTTTCCGCGGTGGAGGCCGCACAGGCCGCTCTCGTGGGCTCGACGCGTGCGACGGTCGACCGCGGTCGGATCGCCGGTCACACCGTAAGCGAAGTGGCCGCCGCCGCCGTCGTTGCCGCCAGCGGGCTCGCCTTGGTGCTGGGCGCGGTCGTAGCCGCGCTGGTGAACCGGGCGCAGCACGAAAGCCGCGCCACCTTGGGCGTGATGGGCGAGATGCTGCGCACCGATCCGCTCACGGGCATCGGCAACCGCCGCAGTCTGGACGAAAACCTGCCGGTGGAGATGGCCCGTGCGCGGCGCATGGGCACGGCGCTGACGCTGGCCATGCTGGACCTGGACTTTTTCAAGCGCTACAACAGCCGGCGGGGGCATGCCGGCGGCGATTCGCTGCTGCGCGCGGCGTCGCAGTCCTGGCGCAAGCAGCTGCGCCCCACCGACACCCTGGTTCGCTACGGGGGCGAGGAATTTACGCTGTTGCTGCCCAACTGCGCCGCCGACCAAGCGTGCCAGCTCATCGAACGGCTGCGCCCGGCCGTCCCCGACAACCAGACGTTTTCCGCGGGTGTGGCAACCTGGGACCAGCAGGAGAGCGGCGAAGATCTTCTGCGACGCGCCGACCAGGCGCTGCTCATTGCCAAAAAACAGGGCCGCAACCGCACCATCGTCTCCGGCCGCGAGGAGCAGATCTCGCTTCCCCTATCGAGCGCCTGACTCGTTTCGATGAACCGGGGGATCGCGTTTGCCCTTTCGGCATACCTGCTCTGGGGGCTGCTGCCGCTTTACCTGCACCTGCTCGCCCCCGTTTCGGCGCCCGAGATCCTGGCCCACCGCATCGTGTGGTCGCTGGCGACGGTGGCGCCCCTGCTCGTTGCGTTGCGCCGCCTTGGGTGGCTGCGCACCGCGCTTGCCGCGCCCGCCACGTTGTGGCGCTACGCGCTTAGCGCGCTGCTGATTTCCATCAACTGGATCCTTTACATCTGGTCGGTCGGTGCGGGGCACGTCGTCGACGCGAGCCTGGGGTACTTCATAAATCCCCTGGTCAACGTCTTGCTCGGCTGGCTGCTGCTGCACGAGCGCTTGCGCCCAGGCCAAAAACTGCCGCTGGTGCTGGCGGCGGCCGGGGTCTTGTGGCTGACTTGGCAGGCGGGCTCGCCGCCCTGGATTGGCCTGACGCTGGCGTTGAGCTTTTCGCTCTATGGGCTGCTGCGCAAAACCGCGGCGCTCGGCGCGCTTGAAGGCTTTAGCGTGGAGGTGGCGCTGCTTGCTCCGCTGGCGCTGGCGTACCTCGCGTGGCTGGCCGCACACAATGCGCTGGGATTTTCGAGCGCCTCGGCGTCGCTTCGCGCCTTGCTGGTGGCGGCCGGCCCGTTTACCGCCGTGCCGCTACTGCTTTTTGCCGCCGGCGCCCGCCGCATCTCGTTTTCGCTGCTCGGGATCTTGCAGTATCTGGCGCCAACCTTGCAGTGGCTGGTCGGCATCTACGCTTTTCACGAGCCGTTTACCTTCTCTAAGGCCGTCGGTTTTGCGTTAATCTGGCTTGCGCTGCTGCTCTATGCCGTCGAGGGACTGTGGATTGGCCGGCAGCGGCAAAAGTGTGCGACGTAGCGGCCTTGGCGCATCCGCGGGCGGCGCGCTCATGCGCATGGGCGCGAGCTTTGCGCACGGGTCGGCGCGGGCCTGCGCGGGCGTCGTCATCGCAACATCGAAATACGGCGCCTGCTCGGCGGCCTGCTTGTCGTCTTCGAGCAGACCGATGGATATGGCGCGCGCGGCGTCGGCCGCCGAGACGTGTTGCAATACCCCGATGTCGCGGCGCGCGTGGCCGTTGCCCGTCAGCAGGACGACGCCCTGGTCAAAGTACGGCGCAATCGATTGCGCCAGCATGGCGTCGCGCGCGATCTGTGCAAGCGCCAGATCCGGAAGCGCTTCGGGCGGCGCGCGCCCGCAATGCCCCTGCTCGATCTCGTGCTCCTGCGCAAGGAGCAGGTCCGGGGAGATGGCATCGAGCCCCAGCGCCACGCGCTGGCTTTCCTCGAAAACGCTGCCCAGGCCCTCGCGCGCAACATTCATGGCCTGCTTGCGCGAGAGGTTGGCCGCAACAATTGGCAAGTTGTTTTCCAGCGCCAACGCGAGGTACGGCCGATACAGATCCCAGTTCCATCCGCGGCCGCCGGCCGCCTCGATCAGATGCGTAACCCGCGATGCCGTGTCGCCGGGCTCTTGGCGCACGCGCTCGACCTCCGGCTGCCGATCGTGGTCGAGTTGCTCGAGCGCGATGGCAGGCCGCCGTCCCCGTTCGATCACGCGGGCAAGCGCCTGCGCGCGCAGTGCGTGCTGCGCGACGTTGTCGTGGACTTCGCCCAGCACCACAATGGGCTCACGCATCAAGGCTTGGCTTAGCGCCTCCACGGTCGCGGGCGGGGGCGACGATGCGGGGGTTGACGCGCATGCGGCCACGGCCGCCAGGAGCCCAAAAGCCGCTGCGCGGCAAAGTCGTGCCGCAACCGGGCGGCGCCGCGTGCGGGGCGGGGACATAACGCCGGGCCGCCCCTATGCCAGGTTGGGCGCGAGCCAGCGCTCGAGCACCGCAACGTCCAGTCCTCGGCGCCGCGCCTGATCCTCGAGCTGGTCACGGCCGATCGGACCGACCGCGAAATAGCGCGCCTGCGGGTGCGCAAGATAAAAGCCGCTTACCGACGAGGCCGGCGTCATGGCAAAGGATTCGGTCAGACCCATTCCGATCCGATCGGCGTGCAACGTGGCAAAGAGCTCGCGCTTGACGCTGTGGTCCGGACAAGCGGGGTAGCCCGGCGCCGGGCGAATGCCCCGATAGGACTCCGCGATCAGCTCCTCGGCGGCAAGGTGCTCCTCGGGGGCGTATCCCCACAGGTCGCGCCGCACCCGCTCGTGCAGCATCTCCGCCGCGGCCTCGGCCAGTCGATCGGCCAGGGCCTTGAGCAAGATGGCGCGGTAGTCGTCGTGTTCGCGAGTCAGGAGAGTTTCGCGCGCCTCCAGGCCAAGGCCCGCGGTGACGGCAAACAATCCCAGGTAATCGTCCATGCCGATCGGGGCAACGAAGTCGGCCAACGCCCGGTTGGGCCGTGGGACGCCGTCGATCACGGGTTTGCGGCTTTGCTGCCGCAGCCCGTACCAGGTGAACAGGCGCGCATGGCGCGTAGCGTCGGAAAACAGCACGATGTCGTCGCCCTCGGCGTTCGCCGGGTAAAAACCAACGACCGCACTGGCGGTGAGCCAGCGTTCCCGGATGAGTTGCGCCAGCATCTTTTGCGCGTCGGCCAACACGCGCCGCGCCTGCGCCCCGACAAGCGCATCGTCCAAAATACCCGGATACGAGCCGGCAAGCTCCCAGGTCTTGAAAAACGGTCCCCAGTCGATATAGCGCGCGATCTGCGCCAGATCCAAGCCCGCCAGTTCGCGCCAGCCGAGAAATTTCGGCCGCGGCGCCTGGTAGCCGTGCCAATCGATGGGGGTCGGGTTGGCGCGCGCTTGGGCCAGGGGCAGCAACTCGGGGGCCTTGCGCGAGGCGTGCCGTTGACGCAGGCGCTCGTATTCCTCGCGCTGCTGCGCCACAAACGAGGCGTTTTGTTGCGGCGAGACCAGGGCCTGGCAGACCGCAACCGAGCGGCTGGCGTCGGCAACATGCAGCACGGGCGCGTCGTAGCGCGGAGCGATCTTCACCGCGGTGTGCATGCGCGAGGTGGTGGCCCCGCCAATGAGCAGCGGAATCGTAAAAGCTTCGCGCTGCATTTGTGCGGCGACGTGGGCCATCTCCTCGAGCGAAGGGGTAATCAGGCCGCTTAAACCGATGAGGTCCGCATTTTGCTCGCGAGCCGTCTGCAGAATCTTTTCTGCCGGCACCATCACGCCCAGGTTGATGACGTCGAAGTTGTTGCACTGAAGCACGACGGCGACAATGTTCTTGCCAATGTCGTGGACGTCGCCCTTGACGGTGGCAAGGACGATTTTGCCGTTGGCGCGCGCGACCTCGCCCGTGGCCGCCTTTTGGGCCTCGATAAAAGGAACGAGGTAGGCCACCGCCTGCTTCATGACGCGCGCGGACTTGACGACCTGCGGCAAGAACATCTTGCCGCTGCCAAACAGGTCGCCGACGACGTTCATGCCTTCCATCAAAGGCCCCTCGATAACCTCGATGGGTCGCCCGCCGCGCTGCTCAATCTGCGCGCGAATCTGCTCGGTGTCCTCGATGACATACTGCGTCACGCCGTGCACCAGGGCGTGCACCAAGCGCTTTTCCACCGGCTCGGCGCGCCAAGCCAGATCCTCCTCGCGCCGGCGCCCCGCGCCCTTGCGCTGTTCGGCCAGCTGTACCAGGCGCTCGCCGGCGTCGGCGCGACGATCGAGCACGACGTCCTCGACGCGCTCGCGCAGCTCCGGCTCGATGTCTTCGTATACGCCCAGCTGCCCCGCATTGACGATCCCCATGCTCAGCCCGGCGCGAATCGCGTGGTACAAAAAGACCGTGTGGATCGCCTCGCGCACGAGGTCGTTGCCGCGAAAGGAAAACGAGACGTTGGAAATGCCGCCGCTCACGTGGGTCAGCGGAAAGTTGCGGCGAACCCAGCGCGTTGCGTCGAGAAAATCCACCGCGTAGTGGCTGTGCTCTTCGATCCCGGTGGCAATGGCAAAGATGTTCGGGTCAAAGATGATGTCCTGCGGCGGCACGCCCGCCCGTTCGACGAGCAGCCGGTAGCTGCGCTCGATGATCGCGATACGCCGCTCGTACGTGTCGGCCTGGCCCGTCTCATTGAAGGCCATCACCACCATCGCGGCGCCGTAGCGCAGAGCCAGGCGAGCCTGGCGCAAAAATTCGGCTTCTCCTTCCTTGAGCGAAATCGAGTTGACGATGCACCGACCCTGCACGCACTGCAGGCCGGCCTCGATCACCGACCACTTGGAACTGTCGATCATGACCGGAACCCGGGCGATGTCGGGCTCGGCCGCGATGAGATTCAAAAAGCGCCGCATGGCCGCGGCCGAATCGAGCATCGCCTCGTCCATGTTCACGTCGATGATCTGCGCGCCGTTTTCCACCTGCTGGCGCGCCACTCCCACCGCCTGCTCGAACCGGCCCTCCAAGATGAGCTTGGCAAACTGCCGCGAGCCCGTTACGTTCGCGCGCTCGCCGACATTGGCAAAGAGCGAGTCGGGTCCCAGGTTCAGCGCCTCGAGCCCGGAGAGGCGCAGCCGTGGCTCGATGCGCGGAATGGGCCGCGGCGGCAAACCCTGCACCGAGTTGGCAATCGCGCGGATATGATCGGGCGTGGTTCCGCAGCATCCGCCCACGATGTTGACCAAGCCGCTTTGCGCAAACTCCCGGATCAGGCGCGACGTGATCTCCGGCGTTTCGTCAAAGCCCGTGTCCGACATCGGGTTGGGCAGGCCCGCGTTGGGATAGACGCAGACGAAGGTGTCGGCCAGCCGTGCCAGCTCCTCGATGTACGGCCGCATCAGGGCGGCACCCAGCGCGCAGTTCAGGCCGATGGCCAGGGGCCGTGCGTGGCGCATCGAATTCCAGAAGGCTTCGACCGTCTGCCCCGACAAGATGCGCCCCGAGGCGTCGGTCACGGTGCCCGAAATGATGAGCGGCACGCGCTCGCCGCGACGCTCGAATTCTTCCTCGATCGCGAAGACCGCCGCCTTGGCGTTGAGCGTGTCGAAGATCGTCTCGATGAGCAGCAGGTCCACGCCCCCGTCCAGAAGACCGCGGGCCTGCTCGGCGTAGGCAACCGCAAGCTCGGCAAACGTCACATTGCGCGCGCCCGGGTCGTTCACGTCGGGGGAGATCGACGCGGTCCGGGGCGTAGGCCCCATGGCCCCGGCCACAAAACGCGGGCGCGCTTCGCTGGCAAAGCGCGCGCAGGCGCGGCGAGCCAGACGCGCGGCTTCCACATTCATTTCGTACGCGAGCTCCGGCAAGCCGTAGTCGGCCTGGGCAATGCGCGTCGCACCGAAGGTGTTGGTTTCGATGAGGTCGGAGCCGGCCTCGAGGTACTGTTCGTGGATCTGCTCGATCACTTCGGGGCGGGTGAGCTGCAGCAGCTCGTTGTTGCCCTTCAGGTCCACCCGATGCGCGGCAAAGCGCTGCGTGCGATCCAGGCCCCGAAAGTCCTCCTCCGCCAGGCGGTAGCGCTGGATCATGGTCCCCATCGCCCCGTCCAAAATGAGCACGCGACGACCCAGCACATCGCGCAGCGTCGGCTCGCTGAAGCGATGCGTTGCGGTGGGATTGGGCGTGCGGCGCAAAGGCGATGCTTCCATCACGATGCGCATTGTACGGAGCCACGGCGCAAAACCCGCCATGGTGTCCGAGGGAAGGCAAGGAGGCCGGCGCCGCTGCGCCGGCGGACTGGGCGACTTAGTGCAGCGCCACCGGCTGGGTCATCAGCCCGGCGTAGCTCTCCAGATAGGCGTCAAAGTCGTCCGGAGTCGTCTCGTCGGAGATCAGGCGCACGACATCGTCGCGAAATTGCTCGGCCCGTTTGCCGTCGAGAAAAATTTCGCGCCGCAGGCCTTTGTCCATGATCTCGAAGCCACCCGCCGGATGCTGGCCGTCGTCTCCAAAGTCGGAGAATTGCACGACGCAGAAATTCGAGCTGTTGTAGACCATGTTCATCGCAAAGGGCACTCCGCGCACCGCAGCCCACCAGCCGACCTACGGCTGGCGCCGCTTCCTACCCCCTATATCGGTACGGGGCGGGCGATCTCAAGGCCTGGGGACAATTGCGGGGACGAGCGGGCGCTCACCGGGCGATCGACGGTTGTCGCCGCCATGCCCGTAACATGGGCACGGCCAGCCGGATCGGGGCCGGTTGAAGGCGGCCGGCCGGCATCGGCGCGCTCGGGCAGCGCCAAGGCCGTGCGCGTGGACCGCGCGCCGCTAACGGCGCCTGCGACCGTAGCGAATCATCAGCCAGCCGCCCAGCATGCCGCCTAAGTGCGCAAAATGCGCGACTCCGGCCTGGGTGCCGGTTACGCCTTGCAACAGTTCGATGACGCCGTAGACCGTAACGAACAGCCAGGCCGGCATGGGGATCGGCGGAAAAATCAGGATCACGGTTCGCCGCGGAAACAGCAGGGCAAAGGCAAGCAGCAATCCGAACACGCCGCCGGAGGCGCCCACGGTCGGGCCAACCGAACCGGTGGCCCAGGTAAACAAGAGCTGGGTCAGTCCGGCCGAAAGTACGCAGGTGAAGTAATACGTCAGATAGCGACTGCGTCCCCAGACACGCTCGATGTCCGAACCAAACATCACCAGGCCGAGCATGTTCAGGAAGATGTGCGAAAAGCCCTCGTGAAAGAAGCTGTACGTAACCAGCTGCCAGGGCAAAAAGCCGGTGCCGCCGGCCGTATCCGAGCCGATCGGCCACAGGGCCAGTTCCTGGCTCAGGCGGCCTCCCAGATAGCTGTCGAGCAAAAAGGCGATGACGTTCGTCCACAACAGGGCCTGCGTGCCGGGGGGAAGAGGAAACATCGTGGTCTTCGATCAAAAAAACTAGTCGCCAAGAACCGGCGCCTGCACACCGAGCACCTTGTGCAGCTTCGCCGAGGTTGTCGTGTACTGCAGCCGGATCGGCTTGTCCGGAAATACGTAGCGCGCCGCACCGAACGCGGCCAACGCGGCCTCGTGGAAACCGCACAAAATCAGTTTTTTTTTGCCGGCATAGGTATTGATGTCGCCCACGGCAAAGATCCCGGCGGCGCTGGTCTCGAACGTCTCGGTATTGGTGACGATCTGTTTGCGCTCCAGGGTCAGTCCCCAGTGGGCGATGGGGCCCAGCCGCGGCGACAAGCCGTAAAAGACGAGCAGCCTTTCGAGCGGCAAGCGGTGCACGACCCCCTGGCCATCGGCCACTTGCAGCGCCGTCAATCGATCGTCCGTCTCGTCGAATCCGACGATCTGTCCGATCCGCAGCTGCATCTGCCCGCGCTCGCACAGCTCGCGCATTTTGCCGACGCTTGCGGGGGCGGCGCGAAACCCCTCGCGCCGGTGTACCAAGGTCAGACGGCGGGGCCGATTGGGACCTTGCTGCGCAAAGTTCAGCACCCAGTCCAGGGCCGAATCCCCGCCCCCGGCGACGACGAGGTCCGTGCCGGCAAATTCCGCGGGATCTTTTACGCGGTAAAAAAGCTGACGGCCATCGAACTTCTCGATCTGCGGCACATGCAGCCGGCGCGCTTCGAACGCCCCGACGCCCGCAGCGATGAAAATCGTCCGCGTCAAAAATTGCTCGCCCCGAGACGTTCGCACGAAAAAACGCCCGTCGCTGCGGCGCTCGACTTCGGTCACCGTTTGCCCCATGTGAAACGGTGCGCCAAAGGGCTTGATTTGCTCAAGCAAGCGCTGCGTGAGCTCGCGCCCCGTGCACACCGGCACCGCGGGAATGTCGTAGATCGGTTTGTCCGGATACAGCTCGATGCACTGTCCGCCGATCTGGGCGAGCGAATCGACCACATGGGCCTTGATTTCCAACAGGCCCAGTTCGAACACCTGAAACAGTCCGACCGGGCCGGCACCGATCACGAGTGCGTCGGTCTCGATGGTCCCGGGCGCTTGCGCCGGGGCCTTGCCTTGGCGAAATTCTTGTTGCGTGCTCATGGCCAACAATGGCTGGGGACGGCGCATCGACAAACGGGACATTGTAAAGCCTGCTAAGCCGTGCCTCGCGGGGTGTTATTGCCCGCTTATTTGCCGATTCGGGATCCAGCGCAAGGCGCAGCATGGCCCGGGCGGCCCGCGCGCGTCCTTTCGACCGGCTGCGCTACGCAGCGAGTGCGACTTGGTGAGGCAATCCGGTTGGACCTATCATCTGCCGCCTTGGCTCGGTGCGCATCGCGCCGGCGGCAATTTCGTGCGAAAGAGCATCCCATGTGTGGAATCGTTGGAGCCGTAGCGCAGCGGGACATTGTCCGGCTGCTGGTCGAGGGATTGCGCCGGCTGGAGTACCGCGGCTATGACTCGTGCGGCGTTGCCGTGCAAGCGGCCGGCAAGCTGCAGCGCCTGCGCAGCGTCGCGCGCGTTGCCGAGCTCGACGCACAATGCGCGGGCCTGTCGGCAACGACCGGCATCGCGCACACCCGCTGGGCGACCCACGGAGCCCCGACGACCACCAACGCCCATCCGCACGTCTCGCACGGACCCGGAGTCCCCGAGGGCTCGCGCGGCGCGCATGTGGCGCTGGCGCACAACGGCATCATCGAGAACTACGAAGCGCTGCGCAAGGAACTCGAGGCCGCCGGTTACGTGTTCGAAAGCCAGACGGATACCGAGGTCATCGCGCACCTGGTCGATCATATGTACGACGGCGACCTGTTTCACACCGTCCAAAAAGCCGTCAAGCGCCTGCACGGCGCCTACGCGGTCGCCATCTTGCATCACCGCGAGCCCAAGCGCGTGGTCGGGGCGCGGGCCGGCAGCCCGCTCGTGGTGGGCCTGGGTGCCGGAGAAAATTTTCTTGCTTCCGATGCGCTCGCGCTGGCCGGGGCCACCGAGCGGTTCGTGTATCTGGACGACGGCGACGTCGTCGATCTGACGCTCGAGCGGGTGCGCGTCGTTGACGCGGCGGGCCGACCCGTCGAGCGGCCCGAGCGCCGGTTTGCGGCCTTTAGCAACGCCGTCGAATTGGGCCCGTACCGCCACTACATGCAAAAGGAGATTTTCGAGCAGCCCAAGGCAATTGCCGACACCCTGGGCGAGACCAGCAGCATCGACCCCGCGCAGTTTGGCGACGTGGCCCCGGAGGTGTTCTCGCGCATCGGCAGCGTCCTGGTCCTGGCGTGCGGAACAAGCTATTACGCGGGGTGCGTTGCGCGCTACTGGATCGAATCGATCGCACAGGTGCCGGTAGACGTCGAGATCGCCAGCGAGTACCGCTACCGCAAATCGGTGCCCAATCCCAACACGCTGGTCGTGGTGGTGTCGCAGTCCGGGGAGACCGCGGACACGCTGGCCGCGCTCAAGCACGCGGAGGCCCTCGGCATGCGGCAGACGCTTGCCGTGTGCAACGTCGCCTCCAGCGCGATGGTGCGCGAGACGGCCCTGGCGTTTCTCACCCGCGCGGGGGTCGAAATTGGAGTCGCGTCGACCAAGGCGTTTACCACGCAACTCGTCGGCCTGTATCTGCTTGCCAACGCCCTTGCCAAAGCGCACGGCCGCCTCACGGGCGAGCAAGAAGCCGCCGCCATTCGCGCGCTGCGCCATCTGCCGGCGGCCCTGCAAAGCGTGCTGGCGCTCGAACCGCACATCATCGCCTGGAGCGAGACGTTCGTGCGCAAGGAGCACGCCCTGTTTCTCGGGCGGGGCCTGCATTATCCGATCGCCATGGAAGGCGCGCTGAAGCTCAAAGAGATCAGCTACATCCATGCCGAGGCCTACCCTGCGGGCGAACTCAAGCACGGACCGCTGGCGCTGGTCACCGAGGCGATGCCGGTGATCACCGTCGCACCCAACGACCGCCTGCTCGAAAAACTCAAGAGCAACATGATGGAGGTGAGAGCGCGCGGCGGTCAGCTGTATGTTTTTGCCGACGCCGACACGCGCATTCAGCCCGCCGATGGCATGCACGTCATTCGCATGCCGGAGCACTACGGCGAACTCTCGCCGATTCTGCACGTCGCGCCCCTGCAGTTACTTGCCTATCACACCGCCGTGGCGCGCGGCACCGATGTGGACAAGCCGCGCAATCTGGCCAAATCGGTGACGGTCGAGTAGCCGGCAAGCGCCGCGCGGTGCCGATGAATAAATTTCCAAAGCCGGCGCAGCGTGGCCGTGCATCGAATTCCGAAAAGCAAGCTGCCGGTCCAAAATGGGGAGTGCCAAACGATCGGCCGGGCCCGCTCGCAGCGGGGCGTGGCACCGCGGCGACCTGCGCCCGAGTTTCGGTGCCACAGGAATGTTCGTAACGCCCGAGTTCCCGGAGGGAATCGGACCGGTCGTAGGAAGAACTTCCGCGTAGCCGGACTCCAACTTGCGCCGTAGCACTCTTCGTGTGACGGCGGGCGACGCGATCACGAGATCAAAGCACGGTCTCCGAAAGATCTGGATCCACGGAGCAAACCCGCTCGGACGCAATGTCCCCGGGGTTTCGTTTCGCTCGGTGGGGAGTTCATCGAGGCTCAACCCGAAGGGTCCCTTGGCTTTTTGGTGTTCGAACCCGGCTTTTTGCGACTTGGCGGCTCGTCGCTTGGACGCCCTCGGACTTGCCGCGAGGCGAAGCTTTGCGGTAGCCCTTCGCGACGGCAGCGTCGCCCGAAACGGTGCAATTCCCTCGGCCGATTGCCATCGAGCGACACGGGTAAAAGCAAGTTGCCGGGACATTGCCCAGCATTTCGGCTCTTGCCCGGCACTTTGCCGACAACATAATTTCTAGAGTCGGGGGCCGTCTGCTCTGTGGGAACGCAAGCGGACGAGAGAACCGAAACACATGTCGGCAAACGGATTCGGCATCGCCCAGCGTTTCGATACAGACGCGCCGACGAAACAAGGAGATGTACGGGTGGGCACGGCGGTGACTCTCTACTTGTACTTGCTTTCCGGTGTGTGCGCCTACGCCGCCGCCGTGCACTTGATCGCAGCACTGCAAGGGCCCGCAAATCGTGTCCACTTGGCGTTCACGGGCATGTGTCTGTCAAACATCCCGTACGTGCTCTCCTTCGACAGGACATATCATTCCGCGGACACTCAAACGTTTGTCAGCTTGCTAAAGTGGAACATCTCCCTGGGATTTCTTTGGCTGGCATTTTTCCTCTGGTTCATCACGCTGTATGTGCAGGTACGTCGGCCGACGGCGCTTTGGCTCTTCGGGGCGTTCTTGGCGATCCTGTTCGTGGCAAATCTCGTGTTGCCCTACAGTGTGCAATACGCCGAGCTCGACGGCCTGCAGACGCTTTTGACTCAGGGCCAGGAGATCTGGACCTACGGGGTCGGAAGTCCGGGAGCCTGGTCCTACGTCGCAGCGGCAGGCATCTGTGCGTTCATTGTCTACGCGCTTATCGCCTTTGCTCATCACTATCGAGTCCATCGTTCCCGCGCGACCCTAGCCATGCTTCTTGCGGTCGTGCTGTTTGCCGCCAACAACTTTTACGGGATCGGGGTGCGGCTGGATCTTATTTCCTTTTCGCCGGTCGCGCCGCTGGGGTTGTTTGCGGTGGTCATCGTGATGAGCGCCACGCATGTACTGACGGAAAACGAACGACGCAAGGAGGTATTACAAGAGCTGCAAAACCGCGATGAGGCATTGCGTATAGCGGCCATCGCCTTTGAGTCGCAGGAGGGCATGATGGTCTGCGATACGGAGCTTGCGATCTTGCGGACCAACAGTGCCTTATCGCGTATCACCGGTTACGCCGCCGAAGAGCTGGCCGGGCGAAGGCCCGATCTGTTCCACTCGGAACGGCACCCCCGGGCCTTCTACGACGCCATTTGGCTACAAGTTCGCAGCGCCGGGTCGTGGACCGGCGAAGTTTGGTGCCGAGACAAAGTCGGCCGCATGTTTCCGGCCTGGATCAACGTCTCCACGGTTCGCAATTCCCACGGCGTTCCGACCCACTATGTCGTAAGCCTTACGGACATCACGGATCGCAAACGAGCCGAAGAGGAGATTAAGCGCCTCGCCTACTATGATTCGCTGACCGACTTGCCGAATCGGCAGCTCCTGATGGATCGCTTGTCCCACGTGCTGCGCACACGTGCGACCGTCAAAAGACACGGAGCCATGCTGTTCATCGATTTGGATCATTTTAAAAACATCAACGACACGCTGGGACACGCGCAGGGCGACCGGTTGCTCACGGAAATGGCGCAGCGCCTGCGCACCAACGTGCGCGAAAGCGACACCGTGTCGCGGTTCGGCGGGGACGAGTTTGTCCTGCTTCTTGACTGGTTGGGCGAGTCCAGCGAGCAAGCGGCGATTGCGGCAAAGAAGATCGCCGACAAGCTGCTCAAGGTAATTGCCCGGCCGCATCAGCTCGGTGAAAGGCGTCAGTCGTTTTCGGCCAGTATCGGTGTTGCGCTGTGGCAATGTGGGCAGAAAACGGACGCCCACGAACTGCTCAAGCAAGCGGATCTGGCAATGTACGAGGCGAAGAAGGCCGGTCGCAACTCGGTTTGCTTCTTTGACCCTGCCATGCAGGTAGTTCTTGAGCACCGCACCCTTGTTGATGCACAGCTCCGACAGGCGCTGGAGCGGCGCGAATTTGCCGTGTACTACCAACCAAGGGTCGATCACCGGGGCGTACTGCTTGGCGCCGAAGCGCTGCTTCGTTGGCTTCATCCGGAGCGGGGAATCATCCCTCCAGCCGACTTCATTGCCGCCGCCGAGGAGAGCGGACTGATCGTGCCACTCGGTTGGTGGGTGCTCGAGGCAGCGTGCGTCCAACTCGCCCAATGGTCCCGGGAGGATGCCACGCGCGGCTTGCACCTATCGGTCAACATAAGTCCCAGGCAGTTTTCCGAGGACTCTTTCGTATCGGACCTTGCGGATCTTTTTGTCAAGACCGGCGCCGATCCCGCGCGGCTCGAATTGGAAATTACCGAAAACCTGCTTCTTCGGGACATGGAGCGGATCATCGAGAAAATGCAGGCGCTTCGCTTACGGGGGGTGAGATTTGCGCTCGACGATTTCGGCACCGGTTATTCGTCGCTCTCCTATTTGCACCGTCTGCCGATTAGTATTGTGAAAATCGACCGCGCCTTCGTGCGCGACATGCCCGTCAGCCGAAGCAGCGACGCGATTGTGCACACGATTGTTCAGATGGGACAACGCATGGGTATGGAAGTAGTGGCCGAGGGTGTGGAAACCGAGGAACAAAAGGCCATACTTTTGCAGCGCGGTTGCCTGAGGTATCAGGGGTTTCTTTTTGGTCGACCGGCGCCGATCGATATTTTCGAGCGCGAGCACGTGGTGCCGGCCCGCGCGCCGTCGTTGCCTCTCGACGTGCCGCTCTTGTGGCAGGTCTGATTCCAATCCGAAGGGGGGCGCACCGCACGCACGATCGGCTCAAAGAATTGCGGTCGGCAGTAACGGATTCGGGTAGATCGCCAAAGCCCTCGATGCGGCTGGCTCAATGGAACTTATTTCCACTTTTTGACCATTTCCCACAAGCGACGGTTGAGCAACTGGTTTGGTCGAGGCCTACGGCGGCGCCGGATGGGGAAGCGCAGTCCTGTCCTCAAGAAGAGATGGCATTTTGGCGCCGCGGCGGAAGATGCGCGGCGGCGCAAGCCGGACGTTGGGCAGCGCAGCTGTGACAATCGCGTTCCTTGACGTTCACTACAAAGGTCCGGGAGCACGCGCAGCCTGCGTCCTAAGCGAGTCGTGGGAATCCGAATCCCCCATGCAAACGTACACGCAGGACATCGAGACGGTAGAGCCGTACGAGCCAGGCAAATTCTTTCGTCGGGAGCTGCCGTGCCTTCTTTCCGTGCTTCGTCTACTGCCCTCATTGCCGAAGGTACTTGTCGTGGACGGCTATGTTTGGTTGTCGTCCGTTCGGCGTCCCGGTCTTGGCGCTTATCTGTATGAGGCGCTTGGTCGAAGGGCCGTGGTAGTGGGCGTCGCCAAGACCGCATTTGGGCAAGTCGAAGCTTGCAGCGCCGTCGCACGCGTCTATCGCGGCTCGTCACGGACTCCGCTCTTCGTCACGGCTGTTGGCATGGAATTGGAGGTCGCCAGTCAACACGTACGCCAGATGGCCGGCAGACACCGAATTCCCGAGATGCTGAGAAGGGCCGATCGGCTCTCTCGGTGCGCGACGACCGCCGGGGTGGGTGCACGCGGACCCGTCTTCAGCCGATAACTGTCGGTGCGATCGTCGGCTTGCGGCGGCTCGGATGGCCGTTTTCGAGCGACGCCGACGCTTGGTCGAGGGTTCGCGTGGAGCAAAGCGCTGCGGCTGTCCGACATCAAGAGACGCACGAACTCCGTCTTCCGGAAGGCAACTTGGCGCTGTGGATCGGCGACAGAGCCGCGTAAGAAAATGGGAGCCGTGTCGTTGCGGTCGCTGTGCTTGCAGGGCAGTGGGATGCCGCACGTCGACAAGGGACTTCTTCAGGGTCTTCAGTGTGTCGTTGCATAGATGGCGAGGCCCAGGAGCCGCAATGCCGATACGGCGAGCAGCGTTCCCTCATACACTCTCCACGATGCCCGGAACTTGGCTCCTCGCGTCAGCGATACGATGACCCAGGCAAGGACGGCACATATCAAGGGCACGCTCGCCGTTCCGATCACGTCGGCAGCCGTGGCGTCCGCTGGTTTTGCGATCTCGTATGCGCCAGTGTTCACTACGAGCGCAGCAACCGTGCCCAGGAGTATCCGCTTGCGGACTTTTGCGACTGGCGGTTGGGCCGTAGCTGCAAGCCCACCAGCCGGTGGAGACGAAGCGGATTCGGTTTTCGCGTCACCGCTGCGCTTTAGTTGCTTGATTCGCATGGCGACATATCGGGACTGCGCCTTACGCACGTTTCCCTTGGCCTTGGCCAGGGCCTTAGCCCAGAGGTCGGCGTCCCTATAGCCGGCCCGCAGTTCGGATTTGACAACTCTTTGCTGGAGAAACTCCCCCAAAATTCCCAGCACGCTCGCCCGCATGGGTCCCCAGACTATCGGCCAGACGCCGAGGTCCGAACCCGCCTTGTAGCTGATCAAGCGAACCTCGGAGTCTGTCGCTTCATAGGTCGCGCGCACATCTAGGCCCATGAGCACGTAGTGATTCATATGGGTCTTTACTAGCGCTTTTCCCGATTCGCGCTTCAAAACCCAATATTCGACGTTCGTCTCCGAGGCTGGGTCTGCAACAGTGCCCCGATCCGTCGGAGGGAGAAAGCTCCACCCGGGGTACCTGCGTCGAAATTCCACAAGATCTTCCTTTGGCTCCTTCACCATCCAATAAGTCAGCGGTTTCTTTCCCGGGGTCGAAGGGTCGCCCGTCGTTGCAACTACCGCGACCGAGAATCGGGGTTCCTTTGCTTGCTCAATCGGGACCTGTCTTGACTCGTTCTCAATTGCGGCCGTAACTCGAGAGCCGATCGCCGCGATGCCGTTGCAACTCACGAGGAAGAAGAGGGGCGATGAGAGAACAATCGCACGGGTGCGCATCCGGTTTGAGCGGGAGCGTTTCTCCGCATCCGCCGCTTGCTGTTGCTCGGGAGTCTGTGGTGCCGCAGAAGCCGCGTTTGCGGCCTGCCAACCGCAACATAGGCAGCGGCCTGCGTCCTCGGGCATCAGACTCTTGCATTGTGGACAACGCTTCATAGGCCGAGAACTTTACGCTTTGAGGGAGTACCGATATTGGGTCGATTTCGCAGTTGAACGGCTGCTTTTCGCGACGGCTGCGTCGGCTATCGGTCGGGCGTGAGGTCTGCTTAAGGTCGGCTTGGCCGAAATGCGGCCGGTGGCGCTAAGGTCGGACCACTGGCCGCGGTCGGAGGTACGGCGGTCGTTCGAACTCCAACGTGGACTCGGCACCCAGAGACGGTCGAAGCTCGCCGTCAAGAGCCGACGTTCACGGATCGACTTGGCCGGCCCGAGACGCTGCTTGTACACTTGCGCGGGTTTCGCGGACGCGTAGGCGATGAAAAGTCCGTCTGACCGGCTCACCTAGCTTTTAGTCACGGCAATTTGTTCACGAGCGGCTGCCAATAAAAAGTCTTCTATTTTTTTGAGGGAGAAAGGTCCATGCACGAGAAGGAAGCATTCCGGAAGATCGCTGTCGCCGCGATGACGGCTCTGGCGGCGACGTTTTTGGCGTCTTGCGGCAAGCAAGCGGAAAATGCGGCCGCGGACGTAAAAAAGGAGGCCGCGAGCGCCGTAAATAAGGTCGAAGGGGACGTCAAGGAAATCGAGGCGCGCGAAACGGGCATCGATGCCTATATGTACGCCTATCCCCTCGTCACGATGGAGATGACGCGAAGGGTGTTGACCAACGTGGCGCAGCCCGAGGGAGCCGCTGCACCCATGGGCCAGCTCATCAAGCTCCGGGAGTACCCTCCTGCCGACAATCATGCGGTAACGGCGCCCAACGCCGATACGCTCTACACGATGACTTGGCTCGATGTTTCCAAGGAGCCCTGGGTGGTGAGCATTCCGGACATGAAGGGGCGTTATTTCCTCTTGCCGCTACTGGACGGCTGGACCGACGTGTTCGAGGTTCCCGGCAAGCGCACAACCGGCACGGGAGCGCAAACTTTTGCCATCACGGGTCCGGGTTGGACGGGCACGCTGCCGGCGGGCGTTACCGAATACAAGTCGCCCACCGGCATCGTCTGGATGCTGGGTCGCATCTATTGCACGGGCACGCCCGAGGACTACAAGGCGGTCCACGCGCTGCAGGACAAGATCTCCGTGGCGCCGCTTTCGGCCTACGGCAAACCCTATACGCCGCCCGCGGGCGTCATCGACCCGAGCGTCGATCGCAAGACGGCGGTGCGCGAACAGGTCAATGCGATGGACGCGGCCACGTACTTCAAGCTGTTCGCGCAGCTCCTGAAGACCAACCCGCCGTCGGCCGAGGACGCCCCGATGGTCGCCAAGCTTGCGAAGATCGGGATCGTTCCGGGGCAGGATTTCGATACATCGAAGCTCGATCCGGCGGTCGCCAGAGGGATCGGGGCAGCGCCCAAACCGGCGCAGGACAAGATCAGCTCCTGGTTGAAAGAAAGCGTCGTCGCGGGTTATGCCAAGCTCGAAAACGGATGGCTGTTTACGACCAAGGCGGGCACCTACGGCACCGAGTACCGCCAGCGCGCGATGATTACGTGGGTCGGACTTGGCGCCAACCGACCGCAAGACGCGGTGTACCCCACCTCCGAGGGACCGGATGTTCTGAAGAAATACAGCGGCGAGCACAAATACGTCGTGCATTTCAACAAGGGAGAAATGCCGCCGGTCGACGGGTTCTGGTCGCTCACGATGTACGACGCAAGCTATTTCTTCGTCCCGAACTCCCTGAATCGCTACACGCTCAGTCAGCGCAACAAATTCAAAGTGAACCCCGATGGATCCGTCGATCTGTACGTGCAGCACGATTCGCCCGGCAAAGACAAGGAGGCAAACTGGCTGCCCGCGCCAGCCGATGCTTTCGTTCTGATGTTGCGGTTGTACTGGCCCAAAGAAAAGCCGCCCTCGCTGCTGGATGGGACTTGGAAGATCCCGGAGGTGAAGGAAGTCTCGTAGCACCGCCCGTATTTGGCAGCGGCATTGCGTGCGGCCGAGCGGAGCTGGCCGCGCGTCCGCCTTGCCCGTCTTGGGTAGGATATACGGCAAGACGACTGTTCTGGACGACAATGGCTTGAGCCAGCACCGCGGCGGTGGGCGGGCAATAGGGCGAACCACCTGGGCTTGGGTAGTGCGCGTCCATGTGCCGACATTGGCATTGAGCCCGAACGTGCCCTGACATTTGAAACCGCGGAAAACGGGTGCATCGCGCAGGTCGGTCACGACCCAATGTTTGCCTTGGCCGTCTTATCCATTTCGCACGGATCTTGCGCGCCGGTTTGCGGCTACTTCAGTGCGCCGCGGAAGGCGGGCTCGCTCGCGCCTTCCAATCGACCTGCGAATAAGTAGCTTGGGGTCCTAGCTTCAAGGTATTCTGAGGCGCGCGCCGCAATCGTGCCACCCTATCTGGGCTCGCGCATTGGCGGCGCACCGACTTCGTCGCACGGCGGCCGGCGAAGTAGTTGCCGCCGAGAATAGGCATTCAGAAAGTGCGAACCAAGCGGCTCGCATGTTGAGCGCCGCCTCTTGGCGCGGCGGGACGGAAGGTCATTTTCATCGTGCGTTCGAATTACCGCTTCTTCACCGTTTTCGGCGCCCTGGCTGCGGTCCTGGTTGCCATGGCCGTGCTGTACATGCTCGGCATGGCCCTGCTGGAGGGCAAATCGCGCGACTTTTGGCAGGCGCTGCAATGGGCGGCCGGGGCCGCCTCGACGACCGGTTTTGGCCCGGATGCCACCTGGAAGCATCCGGTAATGATCGTGTTCGTTGTGCTCGCCCAGTTTATGGGGGTCGCCCTTTTTTTTGTCGTCCTGCCGATGTACCTGATGCCATTCTTCGAGGAACGGTTTGAGACTCGGTTGCCAAGTGCCGCACCCGATGCGACAAACCACGTGGTCATCTTCGACTACGACGCAACGGTCGCCACGCTGATCACGGAACTCTCGGAAGCAGGAATCCCGAGCGTAATCATCGACGAGGACGAGAAGCAGGCGCGCCACCTACACGCTCAGGCGCACCGCGTTGTTTTCGGCAATCTCGATGACGGCGTGCTCGAGCGATGCAACCTGCGCCAGGCGCGCGCCCTCATTGTCAATAGCAGCGACGATCGCAACGCCGTGATAATTCTTGCGGCGCGTCAGCTGGGTTTTGGCGGCGAGATCCTCGCACTTGTCGAAGACCCGTATCATCGCCACCCGATTCTCTTGGCCGGCGCCAGCGAGGCCTATACGCCGCGACATGTCCTGGGTGCAGCCCTGGCCGCCCGCGCGAGTCAAAAAGTCAGTCCAAGGATTGCCGGGATTCAGCATCTCGGGCACAAGCTCCAGGTCGCCGAGGTGCGCGTCGTCCGCGACAGCGTCCTTTGCGGCATGAATCTCGAGGAGGCTGGTCTGCAGCAGCACGCTGGCGTCAGCGTGATCGGCCAATGGGTCGGCGGCCGGTTTGTCTCTCCCCCGACGCGGGACATGCGGCTCGAACCCGGCGGAATCCTGGTTCTCGTGGGCAGCGACGAAAACATTGGGCGCTGCATCGAGGTGTGCGCGGGCGCGCGCAGGCTGCGCGCCTCGGGAACGTACCTCGTTGCCGGATGCGGCGAGGTCGGACGCAAGGTGGTGGACCTCCTTGCCGAGGCCGGTGAGAAGACCCTCACGATCGACAGCCGGCCCGGCCTGGGCGTGGACCTTGTCGGCAATGTGCTCGACCGCAAGGTTCTCGAGCGGGCGGACCTGGCGAGCGTCAAGGCCGTGGTCCTTGCGGTCAATGCGGACGCTACCGCGATATTTGCCACGGTAATTGTTAAGGATCTGGCGCCGGACGTTCCCGTGATCGCCCGCGTCAACCACTCCGAGAACGTCGAACGACTGTACGTGGCCGGTGCGGATTTCGCGCTCTCGGTAAGCCAAGTGTCCGGGCAGCTCCTCGCGTACCGCCTTCTGGGCAAGGAATCCATCATCGTGGGCCCGGAATTGCAGGTCGTGAAGATTTCGGCCCGCGGCCTCGAGAATCGTCACCCACGAGAGACAGAGCTTCACGAACGCACCGGCTGCACCGTGATCGCAGTCGAGCGCGGCGACGACGTGCTGGTCGAGTTTTCTGCCGACTTCCGCTTTCAGCCAGGCGATGCCGCTTACGTCTGCGGAAGCGCCGAGGCGACGAGTCGATTTACTCAGCAACTCTCACGGGAGCGGTGAACGGGCAACCTCGCAAAATCTTGCGTCGGATTTCCAAGCGTCCGGGCGTGCGCTTTGCCGCAATGTCCCGCCCGTAACGAGTCGGATTTACCGGAAGACGACCGCTCCCGGCGGCGAGGGATAAAGGCAGTGATGCGGCAACTTGCGGAAATCCAAAGAAGCAGCTTGCGTTTGGCACCGTACGGCCACTTCCGGAGATGGCACACCGGTGCCGGGTTTTTACCAAGGCAGACGCCCCGGCGACGGCTTTCGCGCTGTTTGCGCGCCGATCAACGTTCCTCCGATTTGGCTTGGCATACTATATTTAGTATATACATAATATGGCATGTGGCGGATCGAGGAGCATCGACGGGTCGACCGGCAGCTGTCTGGGCGCGTACCAACCGAGGTTCTGAAGCGCTACGAGAAGTGGAAGGACATCGCGCGTCTGTCGGGGCTACTTGGCCTGCGCGCCATCCAGGGCTTCCGTGACGAAGCTCTGGGAGGCAAATGGCAAGGGCACCGATCTTCGAGGCTAAATTTGCAGTGGCGTGTGATTTACCGTGTTCAGGCAGACGTTTTACTGGTCGAAGTGGTACAGGTCACGCCGCACGACTACCGGAGGCCATGAAATGAGCAATTATCGAGTGGCGAGGAAGCGTGTTGAGGTTTCCGTCGGGGAATCCGTTCGCATCTTGCGGGAATTGCAGGAATTGACTCAGAGCGAACTGGCACGGTTGACCGGAATTCCGCAGGCAACCCTTTCGGCAATTGAGAACGATCGAGTGAACCTGGGCGTGGAACGGGCAAAGGTTCTTGCGCGAGCACTGAAGTGCCATCCCGCCGTACTCGTGTTTCCCGGATGGGAGGTGCCCCAGGAATCTGCGGCCTGAGAGGTGCCAACAAATTTGCTTTCGAGTATGCGCAAATCGGCCATGGGCCGGGCCGAAAGTCCGGACTGAATCGGGTTTACCGTAAGACGACGCCTCCCGACCGCGAGGGGTTAAGCCAGTGATGCGACGGGTTGCCAAAATACGGTCGGCCAACTGCCCCGTGGCACTGCGCCGCCACTTGCGGGTCTTCGCGCCGCACGCAATTTTCTCCGTGCAGCGGACAGCAAGTGCGCGGCATTTTCGCGGCTATTCATGGCATCTGACGTCGGGCGTCAGCGAGTTCATCGAACTTGCATTTGGATACTATTTCGATGATACTAGAAACGTGGAAAAGAATCTCGTCATAAGAGCGCTCGCCGCCCTGGCGCACCCGGTTCGGCTCGATATCTTTCGCGCCCTCGTCGTGCAGGGTAAGACCGGTCTGACGCCTGGAGCCATGGCCGAGGGCCTCGGAATTCCGTCGGCCACGCTTTCCTTTCATCTGAAGGAACTGACGAGCGCCGGGCTCGTGACACAGGAGCGGGCAAGCCGCAACCTGATCTATCGGGCGGCGTACGCGCGGATGAACGAGGTATTGGGATATTTAACTTCGAACTGCTGTCAAGGGCAGTCGTGCCTTGATGAGTGCAAATGCTAGGAGCCAACTTGTGAAGCGCTTTCACGTTCACGTTCATGTCGACGACTTGGCGACGAGCATCGCGTTTTATTCCCGATTCTTCGGCACGGGTCCCGTTCGGAGGGAGGCGGATTACGCGAAGTGGATGCTCGATGATCCGAGGCTGAACTTCGCCATCTCGACGCGCGGCAACCGGCCAGGAATCGACCACCTTGGAATCCAGGCGGAGACCGACGAAGAACTTGGGGGGTTAAGAAAGCTGGCGAAAGACTCGGATGCTCCGATGCTCGAGGAAGGCGCAACGACGTGCTGTTATGCCCGCAGCGAGAAGCATTGGGTAACGGACCCGCAGGGGATCGCTTGGGAGCATTTTCGGACGCTCGAAAACATCCCCGTATTTTCCGAACGGCAACCCGAAACTGCCTCGTCCTGCTGTGCACCGGCCGCCGCGCGAGGCAAACCGGTGGGCATCCCGGTGAAGGGCTGCGGCTAGACCATGGCGACCAACGTACTGATCCTCTGCACGCACAACTCGGCGCGAAGCGTGCTGGGGGAAGGCATGTTGAACTACCTCGCAAGCGTACGGGGCCGGGACGTGCGCGCTTATAGCGCGGGAAGTTCGCCCAGTGGCCGGATCAATCCCGCGGCACTCGAGGTCCTCGGGAAACTCGGCATCGACACGGCTTCGTTTCGCAGCAAAAATTGGGACGAGTTTGCCGCGCCCGGCGCGCCGCAAATGCGCGTCGTCATCACGGTCTGCGACTCGGCGGCCGCGGAGACCTGTCCGTACTGGCCAGGCGGTCCGGTCACGGTTCATTGGAGCTACCCCGATCCGTCCAAGAGTCCCGAAGCCGAGCGGCTAACGGCGTTCGAGTTGACCCGGCAAGCAATTGCTTACCGGATGCTGCAACTGGTCGAACTGCCCTTCGGTTCGATGAGCGACACGCAATTACAAGCGGCACTCAACGAAATATCGCGCTCATGAATGCGCGCAAAATCCTGGCCGAGGGGCTTGGGACGGCGCTCCTGCTTTCGGTGGTAATCGGCTCGGGAATCATGGCGCAACGCCTTTGCGGCGGAAATGCCGGGCTGGAGTTGCTTGCCAATGCACTGGCGACCGTCGGTGGGTTGCACGTCCTGATCGAAGTCTTTGGCCCGATTAGCGGCGCACATTTCAATCCGGCGGTTTCGGCCGCGATGGCGATGCGAGGCGGCTTGCCGCGGCGGATGCTGCTGTCCTACGTTGCCGCGCAGCTGACGGGAGCGATGCTCGGCGCCTGGCTTGCAAACGCCATGTTTGATCTTAGCGTCTGGCAGTGGTCCACGAAGTTGCGCGGTGGTACGGGGCAGTGGATTTCCGAATTTGTCGCCACGGCGGGCCTGTTGCTCGTAATTCTCCGCGCCCCGGCTCACCGGGTTTCCATCCTGGTGGCTGCCTATATCGGCGCCGCGTACTGGTTTACCTCCTCCACATCCTTTGCGAACCCGGCAGCCGCTTTTGGCCGCATGTTCAGCGACACGTTTGCCGGGATCGCGCCCGCAAGCGTTCCCGGATTTGTGTTTGTTGAGATGGCTGGGGCAGCGGCGGGATTGGGAATCTCTATGTTTCTCGAGGGTGCCAATTCTTCGAGTGCGCAAACCTAGGACGCAATTCTCGGTGTTTGCTAAGGTGCGGTTTCGATTTTCGCTTTGCGGCAACCTTGCGGTGGGGAAACGCCGCGGACCCTTCACGCCCTGGCCTATAACGATTGATGGCAAGACGCGCCGGTGCGACTGCGCGGCACACGATTTTGCAGATCGTGCCGACGAGTTCCTCGCAGAGAACCTGCAAGGCGAGCCGCAGCTTCACGAGCCTTGCCTTCTCGAGTCCCCGGCGAAAACCCTCTCGCGTTCGTTGGCAAAAACGAAAGGCGCGAGAAGCTCCTACTGCTTTACGAGCACGCCGACTATAGGGTAATTGTCAGCTGCTTACACGCGACTTACCGGATTTCGCTACGCACTTCGCGTGCGCAGATGCCCATATCGATTGTTGCGCGATTGACGATGCACTCCATCTGACGTAGGCTGAATTTCAAGAAAAACCGCAAGCGAAAACCGCAGTCGTTCCACGGGATGCGTTTTCCCAAAGCAACGCTCGCCGATTTGCCGCGGGACGCTCGCGAACAAACGGTCGGGAGGTGGCCTTGCCGCTCGTTGCAATTCAAGGGTCGAATCGACACACCCGCTTTTTCCCCGCGAAGCGGCGCCAGCACGCAAAGGCGGGGCGTTTGCCTTTCGGTCCATTGCGTCGCCGGCTTTCGGTTCCGATTGCGGTTTGCCTTTTTTGGACACCCGCACTTGCGGCGCAGTGGACAATCGTTGACCTGGGACCGGCCAACGCCCTGTCCAGTGTTGGCAAGAGCATCAATGAAAGCTCACAGGTCGTCGGGGGCGCGTACACGACCCGCAATGACTACCATGCCTTTGTTTTCGATCGCGGAAACGCGAACGACCTGGGCACGCTCAGCGGGGCGAGCAGCGTTGCCACCGGAGTGAACAATCAGGGAGCCGTGGTAGGCAGTTCGTACGCCGCTGCGGGCGTTGCGGAGCACGCGTTTTTGAGTCGTCACGGCAAGCTTTCGGATCTGGGAACTCTCGGCGGAAGAAACAGCGTTGCTACCGGCATCAACGACAGTGCTCTTGTCGTAGGTTTTTCGGATATCGCTCTCGGATGCTGCGTCCACGCCTTTTTGTACAAAAACGGAAAGATGCGCGACCTCGGCACTCTCGGCGGGTCGAGCAGCCATGCGCGGGCCATTAACAGCCGCGAGCAGGTGGTTGGAGACTCGGACACGCCGGGTGACGGCGCGCTCCATGCGTTTTTCTACAGCGCGGGTCGGATGAGGGATCTGGGTACGTTGGGCGGCATGACCAGCTTCGCCCGGGCAATCAATGAAGGCGGCCAAGTCGTGGGGGATGCGGACACGAAAGGCAACTTCGCGCATCACGCGTTTATCTATCGCGGCGCAACGATGCAAGACCTGGGCACTCTCGGCGGAAAGAACAGCTACGCGCGTGGAATCAACAATCGAAACCAGGTGGTCGGCTACTCCGATACCACCCCGATCGCGGTTCACTACCAGTTCGGCGCCAGTACCGACAAGCCAAACATCTCGACGCTGTCGCGCTCGCGCGGCATGGCCGCGCGGGTCGCGTACTGTCTGACGGCGGACGATCGCGGACGAACCCTCGCTCATATTGGTGACCTTGTCGAGTACAACCATCATGCGTTTCTTTACCGCGAGGACGTGGGGATGCTCGATCTATCGGAGTTGCCCGAGGTATCGGCAGCCGGTTGGACTTCGTTGAACTATGCCGAGGCGATCAACGACCGCGGACAAATTGTCGGCAGCGGAACCATTGGCGGCCGATCTCATGCCTTCTTGCTCTCCCCGGTGCGCGAGTTGACCGAATAGATTTGCGGACGCCCGCAGGTCGAGCAAAGTCCCAATGGGGCGTTCGTGGACTCCTGGACGTGGGCCGCAGCCGCATCCGTTGCAAACAACCCGAGAATTTGCGTTGGGACGCAATTTGTGAGGCCAAGGCGCTGAGCGCGGTGCAAGCTCCGAGTGCGCCGGGGATGGTTTTCCGGCCGCCCCACCATCGGCGAGGCAGGCAAGGCGAGATGCTTCAGCGTTTCGGTCGTTGCGACGTTCCGTCGCTACTTTCGGCAGCAGTGACGCCCGTCACGCAGCCGGAGCCTTCGCACGCGCTCGTCGCAAGCCTTTCTCAACACCCCGCTCAATTCGAACCGCGAGACGGGGCAAGCGGCGCTTGCCGCGGGGGTGGCAGCAAAAAATCTCGTGGCCGGGAGACAAACCGCCGCACAATCTGTCCGACCAGCTGCCTCCAGTGCGCAAACTCGACACCGCGCGAGCGCAGCGCAACCCAAAGGGCCAGGGAAAAGCTCACCGTCAAGTTGGTAAAGCCGACCAACGCAACGCCGAGCACGCTCCAACCCAAGGTCGCCGCCGGCACGTTGAAATCGAAGGCCACCAGCGCATAGCCGAGGTTTGCCGCGGCAAAGGCGATGTGGCGAATGTCCAGGGGAAGACCCATGAACCCGCCCAGCGTTGCGGTCGAACCGAGAAATATGCCGAAGAAAAAATTGCTCATCAATCCGCCCAAATGAAGATCCAGGTACGCGGCCAAGTGCTCGGCGCGCGCCGGGCCAAGCAGCCGCCGAAGAGACGGAAGCGCGGCAATGCGCCGCGGAATCTGGCGATAGGACGCGGCGTTGTCGTAGTAACCGGCGATGAGCCCAGAGAGAAAAAGGTACACCCCTGCGACCGCGGCATGGGGGATAGCCAAGCTGCGCACGGGATCCAAATCGTGCAACAAGTGCGCGGCCTTTTCGGTCTCGACCACGGGTTGCCCCAAAAGCGACGAAAGGCCCAAATCGAGAACCATCGCGGTGGGCAGGGCCACCAGGACATTGCCCAAAATTGCCGCGATCTGGCTGCGAAAGGTTTGCGCCACCATGTCGACCACGATCGGGAGCTGACGCAGCTCGCCGTGCGCCTGGCCGATGGAGCCGGCGATTGTGGCGGCCGTCATGGCCGGCTGTTTGGTGGCAATCGTGCAGTGGAACAGATACACCAGCACGAACCCGAGCGAGTAGTTCATGCTGTAGACAGCCGCCTGCTGCAGCGGAGCAAGCGAAAAATGCGAGAGCAGAATCTTCAAAAGCGCCATCGCACCGATGATCAGCCCGGCACCGGCCGCCGATCGCAACATGCGCGTGTATTCGGTTCGGTCCGAGGTGATGTAATGCTCGCCGGTCCGGCTGGCGTTGTCCGTTACCCGAAGCGCGAGCAAGCCGACCAGTTCGCGAAAATGCTCTCGGAGGCTGTTTCGCCGTACGACGCCTCGCACCGCGTCTCCGAGAAAGTCGATCCACGCATCCAGCAGCACGGGTTCCAGTTCGCGGTTCACGTAAACCGTTCGCGCACGCGCCAGCATCTCCAGCCGACGCAGGCACTGGGACGCGCGCACAAGTAGATACGTCAGCAAAAGGCTGGTTCCTTGGCGGGCGCTGGTGACTTTGGCCCGCTTGAGCACTTCGCCGCACTGATCGACAAACACAAGCAGCTGCTTGCCATGGGCGATTTTGGCCTCTTCGGAGGCATCTTGGCCCGACCGCACCGCCGCAACGAATTGCTCCACTTGCGCGGCCAGGGCCAAGAAGGGCGATTCGTATCGGCCCTGCTCGGGCAGCACGCGCTTAAGTTCCGGATCCGTGCCCATCGCGGCAATCCGCACCGCCAGCACGCGCATCGCCTCGAGCATCGCGTCTTCTAGCCGGTGGTACGCGTCGGAGTCCGTTTCGCGGGCCATGTACAGCGTCTGCCAGAAGCCGCGGCGAGCCTCCGGCGAGATCTCCCCAAACCACAGATGATCGTTGCGTTTGTGGTAGATCATTGCCAGGCAATCGACGATCTGCCCAGGATCCAACAACGGGGGCAGCAAGCGCTGCATGGCGCGTCGCCATAGCTCGGGGAAAAAGGCCGAGGCCGGCAAAATTCCGGCATCGGTGAAAAGCCGTAGCGGTTCGCGGTTGGCAAACAGCTCCAGCATCTGCCGACGCACTGCATTGCGCCGGGGCTCGGACTCGGATAGCAACTGCGTAAGTAGCAAAAGATTCTTGGAGGCGGCTACACCGTCCATCAGGTCCTTTGGGCGCAGCGCGTCCACCAGCGCGCGAAATAGCGCCACCGTATCGTCCGCCGCGACTACGAAGCGATCCAGAAGACTTTCGAGCGCGAGGCGATTTTCAGGCATTGCGTGGGCCGGGACGTCACAAACGGATGGTCGCCTTCCCGCAGCGGATTGACCATGGGACGGGCGGGCGAATTTCTATGTTAAACGGCACTCCCGAGCAGTGACGGATATTTTCGCGCTAGCGAAAATCCGAATCGACGCACTTCGCCACACAAAGGGACGGACTCGTGGTTCCGATACGGCAAGCCGGACGCCAGCGCAGGGACCAAAACCAAATCCATGCCGCCAAAAGGAACATTCGTCGACGCACATTCTGTTTTTTGTAACCGGGCTTGGAAAGAACCCGGCCGGTGTTGCCTCTTCGCGCGGAGACATGCGATGCTTATTCTGCCAACCGAGCAACTCTCCAATAGGAAACAACGAAGAATTACCGGGGGTCGACACGGGGCGCATCGGGTGGGCAGCGCGCCTCGAAAGAGCGACCGCGTCGCGGGGGCAGTGCAGACTCTCCAACGGCGCGATGCTCCGATCTGCGGCAAATTGGCCAACAAGCTTGCCGTCGATTTTTCGGGGGTGCAGCGCTGCGTACCGAAGTTTGAGATACCCAAGGCGAACGCATACCGAATTTGGCACCGAACCATGGTTTCTCTGAGGGGCAAACGTATGTCGCACAAGACGATCCAATTCGCGCTGATCATTTTTCTTGCGCTTTGCGCGGGTAATGTCATGCACGCGGCTTTGGCGGCGCCAGCGGAAAGGCCCGAGACCAAGGTCGGCGATCGATGGAATTTCGCATGCCTGCAAGGCGCCCAAGGCGCCACCAATCGCCTTTGGGTAGTCACCGCCGTAGATCCGACAGGCATCAAGGCCACGGAGAACGGTCAGCTGCTGCTGCTGACCTTGGACCTTAACGAGCTGGAATCGCCGCGACGCAAGGACTCCGACAGAAAGTTGCTGAGCTTTCCGCTGGAAGTCGGCAAGCATTGGGAAGCGAGCGACCAGTACGTCGTCGCGGGCGGCGCGAAGCCGTCGCGTCATCTCACGGGCGAGGGCAAGGCGTATTTGAACGTCTCGGTCGTCAGCTTGGAAAAAGTGCGCGTGCCCGCCGGGGAATTCGATGCCTTTAAGCTCACCTTGAATTCCACCTTTCAGGACAGTGGCGGAGTGCACACCGAAACGCTGGACGCCACGTACTACTACGCGCCCGCAGCGCACGCGATCGTCAAGTCCGATTCGATTTCCCATCCGATCGGCGCCGAAGTCTCCTGTGAGTTAAAGGAGTTTCAGCTGCAACCCTGACGGCCTGCCCGAAGGTTGCTTGCGAACGAAAACCGTCGGTCGAAGATTTCCGACAGCCGCGAGCTTCCGCGCCGCTGGCTCTTGCCGGTATCATGAATAGTTTGCCTGTGTCCATACGTACGGCTTCGCCCCGTCCGGGGCGGCGGATAACCGCGGGCAAAAATCTCTTAAATCCCAAGCGCGGCCCACGATGAACCGCACAGAAATGCCAAGCTTTGCCCACGGATTTTCGGTGGCGGACCTGTATCGTCGGGACGGCCTGCTGCGGCTTGACGAAATCTTTCTTTCGGAACTCGGCGCAACAGATCCCGCCCTTTGCCAGGAACTGGTGCAGGCCCGTGGCCGTGCGGCCGATGTCTCCCGCAGCGCGGCGTCCGACTTAGCCATTCGGATCGCACCAAAGCTCGAAGAGTTCCTTGCCCGGCTCTTCGGCGTGCAAACGGAACTGGCCCTCTTACAGCAACGGCACAAGGATCTTGAGCCGCTGTTTCGCATCAAGCGGGAGTTCGTCCAGCGGCAGGCCGCAAAAAAAATCAAGCCACAGGAGGCGGCGCAGTTCAACGGCGAGGCGCTCTTTGAGCAGTTGCAGCAACTCTTGGGCGCACCCTTTCGCGAGGAGCTCTTTGCCCACAAGGTCAGCGGCTGGCTGCTCGACGAAGCGGCCAACGCGCAACCGCTCGCCGTTGCGCAGCAGTACGCCGCGTGGGCGGTGCACACGGCCGCGGGGCGCGAGCGCCACCACGGCGGCCTGCTGTTCAAGGTCCCGGGCAACATCGATCCGATGAACCTGGTTCGTCCGGCGCAGTGGCAAGACGATGGCGGTGTGCCCCAGTTTCGGATCCGGCCGGACCACATTCGGCGCCGAGAAGGTTTTGGCCTGACCGACGCCGGATTTGACCTCGCCGGCGCCCTGGACCAGGCCCACTACTGCATCCAGTGCCATCCGCAAAAAAAAGACTCCTGCTCGGACGGACTGAAAGAGCGACCCAGCAAAGACGCTCCGCAAACGGTCGTGTACAAGAAAAGTGCGTTTGGCGTGGCGCTATCGGGCTGCCCGCTCGAGGAGCGGATCTCCGAATTTCACCTGCTCAAGTCGCAGGGCTGCCCCATCGGAGCGCTGGCCATGATCACGGTGGATAACCCGATGGTCGCCGGGACGGGGCACCGCATCTGCAACGACTGCATGAAGGCCTGCATCTTCCAGGCGCAGGATCCGGTCGACATCCCCCAGGCGGAGACGGGCGTTCTCACGGACGTCCTCGGGATGCCGTGGGGA
>DASPTP010000003.1:0-67402 GCA_035623355.1 Burkholderiaceae bacterium
CAGCCGAACCGCAAAGGCGCCTGCAGGCATTGCCAGATCCTGCATCGCCCGGCTGACCTCACGCCCCATACTCTGTGCCGCTTGTTGGCGCGAGGCCGAAAGCGCCTTGGCCAGATTTTGGTAGCGGTTGGCGGCCGCCGCTTCGGCCGCGCGCAGCGCCTCGAGATCCTGCGAGTCGGCCAGGCTTTGCAACTGCTCGCGGGAGCTCGCAAGAAGATCGGCCAGCTGCGATGGGGCGCAGCGCCATTTGCGCGCGGCGGCGTGCAGCGCGCTGATGCGCTCCTCGACAAAGTCCCTGTGGCCTTCGTCGGGTTCGCCGTCGGCCACATACAGGTTTAATTCGCGGCACGCTTCTTCGAGCTCGATGCCGGCGTTGGACAGCGCCGAGACGACCGGTTCCAGCCGCGGGTCAAAGGCGCTGAGCACCGCAAGGCGGGCACTCATTTTGGCAAGGCGCGGCTGCGCCGCCTCGTCGCCCTCGGCAATGGCATCGAGGGCCGCGCGGGCGCCGTCCAGCAGCGCGGCGCTATGCGCGAGGCGCTTTTGCTCGGCCTCGATGCGTTCCCATTCGCCGGCCTGCGGCCCCAAGCGATCCAGTTCGTCGACAAGTTGCCGCAGCCGTTCGCTTTGCGCCGCCGATTGCTCACGCGCCGCTTCGGCGCGCTCGCGCGCCTGAATGGCCTGGCGCCAAGTCCCAAAGGCCTGCGCGACGTCCTGCGCTTGTTCTTTTAGACCGCCGTGCGCGTCGAGCAGCTGCTGCTGGGCCGCCGCGCGCAACAGGGACTGGTGCTCATGCTGCCCGTGCACATCGAGCAGCATCTCGCCGAGCTCGCGCAACTGGCCGAGCGTGGCGGCACTACCGTTTACGAAAGAGCGGCTGCGTCCCGACTTCTCGAAGGTGCGGCGCACCAGCACCGTGCCCGCGCCTTCTGCGGGGGCGTGCGCACCCGAAGCGGAGGACTCAAAGCCCGCTTGCGTCAACCACCCCTGCACGGTCGCGTTGACGCGAAACTCGGCGCCCACCTCCGCACGCGCGCACGGCTCGCGCACCATGTCCGGCTCGGCGCGCTCGCCCAGAACAAACGCCAAGGCATCAATCAAGATCGATTTGCCGGCTCCGGTTTCGCCCGTGAGCACCGTAAAGCCCGGTCCGAATTCGAGCTCCAGGGCCTCGACGATCACGAAGTCGCGTATCGATAGCGCAAGCAACATGACGCGGTATTACCCGGGCGGCGCAAACCGCCCTTCGCCTCGCGGCCCCGTTCGCAGCGCTACCGGCCGCACCCCGCCGCTTCGCCGATCAGGCGCGTCCATGCTCTTCGCTGGACATCACATTCCAGTGCAGCTTCTGGCGCAGCGTCGCGAAATAGTTGTACCCGGCCGGATGCAGCAGCGTCACCACATGCGCGCTGCGCCGCACGCGCACGACGTCGCCCGGTTTGAGCGTCGAGAACGACTGCATGTCGAAAAAGGCGCTGGCGTCGCGCACCTCCGTGAGCTCGATTTCGATTTGCACATCGTCGGGCAGTGCGATCGGCCGGTTGGACAGCGTATGCGGAGCAACCGGCACCAGCACCAGGCCGGCCAGGGACGGATGCAAAATCGGTCCGTTGGCCGAAAGCGCGTAGGCGGTCGAACCGGTCGGGGTCGCCAAGATCACGCCGTCGGCGCGCTGGTTGTACATGTTCACGCCGTTGACGCGGACGGTGAACTCGACCATGCCTCCGGCCACTCCGTGGGAGATCACGACGTCGTTGAGGGCATGCGTGCGCAGTACCGTGACTCCCGCGTGCCGCACTTCCCCCTCGAGCAGCGTGCGCCGGTCGGACTCGAATTTGCCCCCGAGCATTTGCTCTAGCACGCCGGGCATCTGATCGAGCGCGATGTCCGTAATAAAGCCGAGGCGGCCGAAATTGATCCCGATCAGCGGCACGTCGTACGCCGCCAGCTCTCGGGCAATGCTCAGCATCGTGCCGTCGCCACCCAGGACGATCGCGAGGTCGGCGCGGTTGCCGATTTCCATCAGGGAGTGGCCGTCTTGCTTGCGCCCCAGCGCAAGGCAGCACTCCTGGTCGAGCATGCTGCGCAGGCCGGCGCGCTCTACGATTCCCAAAATCGCGTTGAGCGCCTCAACGAGAGCCGCGCGACTGCCCTCCGTCCGGGTCTTGGCGAAAACCGCAGCGGTGCGAAACGGCACTTTCATCCGCCGATTATGCAAGAAATGCTGCCGGCCGCCGCATCCGGCGACTGGCCCGTACGGGTGCGCGACCCGTGCCCGCTTTTGCCGGGATCCTTTTGCCGGCGCGCCGGTCCAATCTCGGGAATTGCTTTGAAACGATCCCCATTTTCGGTATTGTCAGCGACATCGCGAACGGATAAAGGCCGCCGACCCGGACATGCTTGATAAGCGCTCGCGTCTTTTGCTCAAGACCCTGGTGGAACGCTACATTGCGGAGGGACAGCCCGTGGGGTCGCGTGCGCTTGCCCGGATTTCGGGCCTGGAATTGTCGCCCGCGACCATACGCAACGTGATGGCGGACCTGGAGGAACTCGGTTTCGTCGTCAGTCCGCACACCTCGGCGGGGCGCGTGCCAACGCCGCGCGGCTATCGCCTGTTTGTCGATTCCTTGCTCACCGTACAGCCGCTCGAAGCGCAAGAAACCGAACTGCTCCACGGGCAGATGCAAATTGCCGAACCGCAGCGCGCGATCCACACCGCGGCCCAGCTGCTGTCGAGCCTGTCGCATTTCGCCGGTGTGGTGCTGACGCCGCGGCGCACGTCGACGTTTCGCCAGGTTGAATTCCTGCGCCTTTCGGACCGGCGGGTGCTGATGATCGTGGTCGCCCCCAACGGGGACGTGCACAACCGCATTTTGCTGACCGATCGGCCCTACTCCCAGGCTCAGCTGCTCGAAGCGGCCAACGCGTTAAACCAGAATTTTGCGGGGCTGAGCTTTGAGGAGGCGCGCGAGCGCCTGGAGCACGATTTGCTGCAGCTGCGCGCCGAGATCCTCGCACTGGTCAACGCCGCCGTGCGCGCCGGCGCGGAGGCCGTCGAGCACGCCGATCCGGTTGTCATATCGGGCGAGCGCAACTTGATCGGCGTAAGCGAACTGGCCGCCGACATGGACAAGCTGCGCGCCTTGTTCGATTTGTTCGAGCACAAGGCCCGGTTGATCGGACTGCTCGACGACTCCAGCCGCTCCGAGGGCGTGCAGATCTACATCGGCGGGGAATCGGAACTCGTTCCCCTGGACGAGATGAGCATGGTGGTGGCGCCCTACGAAGTCGACGGCCGGGTGGTTGGAACGCTCGGGGTGATCGGACCGACGCGCATGGCCTACGAGCGGGTCATCCCGATTGTCGACATCACGGCCAAGCTGCTCTCGAGCGCGCTGTCGCGCGACGAATAACCGCGGGCATCGCGCGCTTGTCCAGCTGTCAATGAAATTTCTCTCCCCTGCGGCGCATACGCATGGCGTCGCCGATCGCGCCGCGGTTTTGCTGATCAACCTCGGTTCGCCGCGCACCCCAACGGCGGGTGCGGTGCGCCGCTACCTGGATGAGTTCTTGCGCGATGCGCGTGTGGTGGAAATTCCGCGCTTGGCGTGGTGGCCGCTGCTCAAGGGCGTCGTTCTTCCGACCCGTTCGGGTTCCTCGGCGGCGCGATACGCCTCGGTCTGGACCCCGGAGGGCGCGCCACTGCTTGCGCACTCTGAGCGCCAACAGCGCGCGCTGCTTGCCGAAGTGCAGCGGCGCGGACTCGATCTGGACGTGTACCTGGCGATGCGCTACGGCGATCCGTCGATTGGCGCGGCGCTCGAGCGCATGCGCCGCGAGCAAGTCACTCGCCTGCTGGTGCTGCCGATGTACCCCCAGTATTCCGCGAGCACCTCGGCGTCGGCTTTCGACGCCGTGATGCGCATTTTGGAACAGACGAGAAACCTGCCCGAGCTGCGTTGGGTCCGCAGCTTTGCCGACGACAGCGGCTACATCGATGCGCTACGGCGTACGGTACGTGCCTACTGGGACGAACAGGGCCGACCGGAAAAGCTGCTGATGAGTTTTCACGGATTGCCGCGCCGCAGTCTGCAGCTGGGCGACCCCTACCATTGCGAGTGCGCCAAGACGGCCCGACTGCTCGCGGAGGCGCTGGGCATCGACCGCAACGAATACGTCCTGAGCTTTCAGTCGCGGTTTGGCCGCGGCCGCTGGCTCGAGCCGTATACCGTCGATACCCTGCGTTCGCTCGGTCGCGCCGGTGCGGGGCGCGTGGACGTGGTCTGTCCCGGATTCGTTGCCGATTGCCTGGAGACCCTGGAGGAAATCGCGATGGAAGCCCGACGCGTGTTTCTGACCAGCGGGGGGCGCGAGTTTCACTACATTGCGTGCGTAAACGACACACCGCGCTTTATTCAGGCACTGGCCGACCTCATCGAGCGACACGTCCAGGGCTGGCCGGTGCGCGCTCAGAGCCGCGCGCAGCGAGAGGAGCTCGCCCGCGCAGGCGCGCAGCGCGCGCGCCAGCTCGGAGCCGAGCGCTAGTTGCCCGCCGGCCCTGAGGATCGGGGCGTTTTTGCGGCGACCCCCTTGAAATGTCGGCAAATGCCCCAACCTGCCCTGCGCATCAGTCAACTCGTTGATTTTTCTGGAGGTTGCATGGCAGCAGGGGAGTCGGAGGTCGCGTCGGGGGAGGCTGTACCGCCGCAGCCAATAGCCGAAGCGGACGTTGCCGCGCAGACGGCGGTCGATCCCATGGCACAGCTGCAACTTGCCTTGCAGGCCGCGCAGGCCGCGGCGACCGAAAACCGCGACCTGTACCTTCGTGCCCGGGCCGAAACCGAAAACGTTCGCCGACGCTCGCAGGAAGAAGTGAGCAAGGCCCACAAGTACGCGATCGAAACGTTTGCCGAAGCGCTCGTGCCGGTGATGGACAGTCTGGAAAAGGCGCTGCAGGACGAAACCTCGAACGCAGGCGCGCTGCGCGAAGGCGTGCAAATCACCTTGCGCCAGCTGCGCGCGGCGTTTGATCGCGGCCGCCTCACCGAGATCAACCCGGTGGGAGAGAAGTTCGATCCGCATCGGCACCAGGCCATTTCCGCGGTGCCGGCCAACGGCACGGTAGCCCCCAACCATGTGGTCACGGTATTGCAAAAGGGATGGATGATCGCCGATCGCGTGCTGCGACCGGCCCTGGTCACGGTCGCCCAGAGCTCTTGAAAGCGGTCGATTCGGACGCACGTTAGGTGACAGGAAGCGAACTCGAAACTTCGCAGTTGCAAAAGGCAGCGCCGTAGGAGCGCAGAAAAAGGAAACTCAGATGAGCAAAATCATCGGCATCGACCTTGGCACGACGAATTCCTGTGTCGCCCTGATGGAGGGCGGCCAGATCAAGGTCATCGAAAACGCCGAGGGGGCGCGCACGACTCCCTCCATTGTCGCGTACATGGAGGACGGCGAAGTGCTGTGCGGAGCCCCGGCCAAGCGCCAGGCGGTCACCAATCCGCGCAACACGCTGTATGCGGTCAAGCGGCTCATTGGCCGGCGCTTTGAGGAAAAGGAAGTGCAAAAGGACATCGGCTTGATGCCCTACAAGATCGTCAAGGCCGACAACGGCGATGCATGGGTGGAAGTGCGCGGCAAGAAGATCGCGCCGCCCCAGGTATCGGCGGAAGTTCTGCGCAAGATGAAAAAGACCGCCGAGGACTACTTGGGCGAGAGCGTCACGGACGCGGTGATTACGGTCCCGGCCTACTTCAACGATTCCCAGCGGCAGGCCACCAAGGACGCCGGACGCATCGCCGGGCTCGAGGTCAAGCGCATCATCAACGAGCCCACCGCGGCCGCGTTGGCCTTTGGCCTGGACAAAAAAGAGGAACGCGGCGACAAGAAGATCGCGGTCTACGACTTGGGTGGGGGCACTTTCGATATTTCGATCATCGAAATTGCCGACGTCGAGGGCGAAAAGCAGTTCGAAGTTCTGTCGACCAACGGCGACACGTTCCTGGGCGGCGAGGATTTTGACCAGCGGATCATCGACTACGTCATCGGCGAGTTCAAGAAGGACCAAGGCGTCGACCTGGCCAAGGACGTGCTTGCGCTGCAGCGTCTGAAGGAGTCGGCGGAAAAGGCCAAGATCGAACTGTCGTCGAGTCAGCAGACGGAAATCAACCTGCCCTACATAACGGCCGATCAAAGCGGTCCGCGACACCTGAACATGAAGCTCACGCGCGCCAAACTCGAGGCGCTCGTGGAGGACCTCATTGAAAAGACCATCGAGCCGTGCCGCATTGCGATGCGCGACGCGAGCGTTTCGACTTCGCAGATCAACGACGTCATTTTGGTCGGCGGCATGACGCGCATGCCCAAAGTGCAGGAAAAGGTTCGGGAACTGTTCGGACGCGAGCCGCGCAAGGACGTAAACCCGGACGAAGCCGTCGCCGTTGGCGCGGCGATCCAAGGCTCCGTGCTCTCGGGCGAGCGCAAGGACGTGCTGCTGCTCGATGTCACACCGCTTTCGCTGGGGATCGAGACGCTGGGCGGGGTCATGACCAAGATGATTCAAAAGAACACCACGATTCCGACCAAGTTCTCGCAGGTCTTCTCGACGGCCGACGACAATCAGCCGGCGGTGACGATCAAGGTCTTTCAAGGCGAGCGCGAGATGGCCGGGGGCAACAAGCTGTTGGGCGAGTTCAATCTCGAAGGCATTCCGCCGGCCCCGCGCGGCATGCCGCAGATCGAGGTGTCGTTCGACATCGACGCCAACGGGATCTTGCACGTCGGGGCCAAGGACAAGGCCACCGGCAAGGAAAACAAGATCACGATCAAGGCCAACTCCGGTCTGACCGAAGACGAAATCAACCGGATGGTGAAGGACGCCGAGGCCAACAAGGCCGAGGACCACCGACGTTTCGAACTCGTGCAGGCGCGCAATTCGGCCGAGGCCTCGTTGCACCAGGTGAGCAAGGCGCTGGCCGAGCACGGTGCAAGCCTGGGCGACGCGGACAAGGCCAAGATCGAGGCAGCGATCAAGGATCTGCAGGAAGTTCTGAAGGGTGAGGACAAGGCGGCCATCGAGGCCAAGGCGGCCGCCCTGCTCAGTGCGTCGCAGCGACTCGGTGAGAAGATGTACACGGACGCCCAGGCGAAGGGCGCGGCCCAGGCCACGGGTGCGGGACCCGAGGCCGAGGAAAAGACCGCCAAGGCGGGCGGGGAGGACGTGGTTGACGCCGATTTCAAGGAGGTCAAGCGCGGCTAATCCAAACGCGGATCGCTTCGCTTGTTCCGGACCGCATGTTGGGCCGTCGCCCCGCGTGCGGCCCGGTCTTGGCGTTGCGGCCAAGCAAGACCGCCGACGGTGCTGTGTGATGCCTTGCCCCGGACCTGTTGTCCTCCCATCCAGCTGACGCTCCCCTATGGCCAAGCGCGACTACTACGAGATTCTCGGCGTGGCAAAAAACGCTTCCGAAGAGGAAATTAAGAAGTCCTATCGGAAGCTGGCGATGAAATACCATCCGGATCGCAATCCGGAGGACAAAGCGGCGGAAGAAAAATTCAAGGAGGCCAAGGAAGCCTACGAGATGCTCTCCGACACGCAAAAGCGTGCGGCCTACGACCGCTTCGGCCACGCAGGGGTCGATCCCAACGCGGCTGCGCCCGGCGGCTTTGGTGGGGCCGGTGGAGCGGGCTTTAACGGGGGGTTTGCCGAGGCATTCGGCGACATCTTCGGCGACATCTTCGGAGGCGCCGCCGGTGCGCGCGGGGGGCGCAGCAACGCCTACCGCGGCGCCGACTTGCGCTACAACATGGAAATCTCCCTGGAGCAAGCCGCGCACGGATTTGCAACCGACATCCGCGTTCCGGCTTGGGACAGCTGTGAGGTTTGCGGCGGCAGCGGTGCCAAGCCGGGAACCAAGCCCAAGAGCTGCGCGACCTGCGGGGGTTCGGGCGCGGTGCGCATGGCCCAGGGGTTTTTCTCCATCCAGCAGACCTGTCCGACCTGCCACGGCAGCGGACGCGTGATCGCCCATCCGTGCCAGAACTGCCACGGGGAAGGGCGCGTCAAGCACAACAAGGTGCTCGAAGTGTCGATCCCGGCGGGCATCGACGAAGGCCAGCGCATCCGTCTGGCGGGCAAGGGAGAGCCCGGCTCCAACGGGGGCCCGCCCGGGGACCTGTACGTCGAAATCCGCATCACGCCGCACGAAGTGTTCCAGCGCGACGGCGACGATCTGCACTGCGAGGTTCCGATCTCGATCGCCGCGGCCGTGCTCGGCGGCGACATCGAAGTAGGTACGCTGAAGGAAAAAGTGAGCATCTCCATTCCCGAGGGCACGCAAAGCGGCAAGACTTTCCGCCTGCGCGGCAAGGGCATCAAGGGCGTGCGCTCGAGCTACCCCGGCGACCTGTACTGCCACGTCCGTGTCGAAACACCCGTGCGGCTAAACGAAAAGCAAAAGAAACTGCTGCGCGATTTTGACCAGTCGATCAAAGAAGGTGGTGCCAAGCACTCGCCGCAGGCCAAATCCTTCATGGACAAGATGAAGGGTTTTTTCGCGGCGGAGTAACCCGCCCGTCATACACAGGTGCACCCGGCCGGTACGACCCGGCGCGGTCGGCGCAGCTCCTGCGGTAGCATGGCTCCATGCGAAGCAAAACTCTGGCGGTGCAATGGGCGCTCGCGCTCCTAGCCGTTGCGCTCGCTTCGTGCGGCGGCGGCAGCAGCGGCTCGGGCTCCCCGCAGCTGCGCGTTGCCAACGCGGCGAAAAACGCGCCGTACAACTTCGATGTCTTGGTCAACTCGGTGAGCACCGTCACCAACCTGGCGTACCTGCAGGCGACCGGGTTTCGGACCGTATCCACCGGCAGCACCAGCGTGGAGTTCGAACCCACCGGGACGACGACCAACGCGATGACGGCCGGCTTCTCGACCAATAACGGCTTTAACTACACGGTGCTGGCTCTCCAGGGTTCCTCGGCATTGACGACGGTCGCAGTGGCCCAGACCAATGCGAACATTCCTTCGGGGCAGGCGCGACTGACCTTCGTAGGTGTGGCGCCCTCCGCGGGCAGCCTGGACCTGTACATCACGGCGCCGACGGCGCCCCTGCCCGCAAGCGCCACGCTTGCGGCCGTTTCGTATGCGGGCGACGGCACCGCCGTTGCGCCGGTGCCGCTGCTTCTTAACGCCGGCGCCTGGCGCATCCGCGCCACCGCTACCGGCGACGCAACGCAAACCATCCTCTACGACTCGGGCCGTATCAGCCTGGATTCCGGAGGCGACCTGCTGCTTGCAATTTTGCCGACCACCGGTTCGGTCGCGACGTTCTCGCTGCTCTCGCTCGACGATTCGAGCAACGTGTTCCAGATCTTTGACCAGCGCGTGCAGCTGCGCGTGGGCAACTTTGCGCCCGCGGTCGGACCGGTCAGCGCGTACCTGGACGCGGTGGGCTCTTCGGGGTCGACGGGTACCGTGCTGGGCTCGAGCATGGCACTGGGCAGCGCCAGTTCGTATCAGATCGTCATGCCGGCGTCCTACCGCGTCTCTTTCACCGCGGCCGGTTCGGCAGCGGAAATCTCCGGCTTGGGCAGCAACCTGGCGGTGGCGGCGAGCACGGCGATGAGCGTATTTTCCGTTGGCTTTGCGACGCAGGGTTCGCCGAACAATTTGCAGCTGCTCCCTCTCCTGGACAATCTGCAGGCGCCGGCCACCGGCTTTGCCAATTTGCGCGTGGTGCAACTGTCGCCGGACGTCAACAACGTCAACAACAATGTCAGCAACAGCCTGATCGATGTCGTAGTACTCAGCGCACCGGGCACGCCGACCACCCCGCCGCTTGTCAGCGGCCTTGGCTACACAGGGGCCTCGCAGTACCTGTCGCTTCCCGCGGGCTCCTATACGATCGCGCTGGTGCCCAGCGGGCAGAACGCACCGGTGCTGCCGACGACGGCCGGGGTGCCGTTTGACCTTGCGGCCGGTTCCGTGCAGACGCTGGTGATCAGCGGCTGCCAAAGCCCGGGCAGCGGCGTTTGCTCCACCGCCCCATCGGCGTCCCTCCAGTTACGGCTGCTGCAGGACTGACGGCTTTGGGCGTGCGCGGCTAGCGACCCTCGCGCTCGCGCATCAGCGCGGCGACCTGTGCGCTGCTCGCATCATCGCGCCCCGCGAGACCCGCGAGCACGCCCGCGCGATTGCGCGCCGTCTGGTTCTGGCTCATTTTCCATTTGCCAAGCAGGCGCGTGATGACGAGCTCGATTCCGACGATGTGCCGCAGCATCGTGTCGATATATTCGCGCGGCGCATCGGCAACCGCCCAGGGTTGGCTTGCCGAAGACTCCTGCCAGCCCGTCAGCGCCTCCACCTGCGCTCGGATCCATTCCGCTTCCTCGTGGATCCGCAGCACGCCGTAGGCGTGAACCGCGCAGTAGTTCCAGGTTGGCACCACCTTGCCGTTGTCCTGCTTGCTGGGATACCAGGACGGCGAGACGTATGCGTCGGGGCCCTGAAACACCGCCAGGGCCTCGCTTTCTTCGAGCCGATCGCTCCACAGGGGGTTGGCGCGGGCCACGTGACCGCGCAGCGTATCGCCTCCGGCTGCGCCGGCATACAGGTGCAGCGGGATGTGGTTGGCGGCTAAGCCCTCCGGTGTGCGCGTGACGAGGGTTGCCAGCGGATGCGCGCACATCAGCGCGTGCAAAACCTCGGGCCGGCGTTCTTCGAAATGCTGCGGAATGTACATCGGCAACCTCCCGGGCTCCGCACGCTGGGCGCTGTGCCCTTAACTGGGCGTATAGCTCAGGCGCACGTACATCGGTGCAAACGGAACGGCCTGCGTGATTTCGACCAGTCCCTCGCGCGTGAGTTCGAGCAGCGCCAGAAAGTGCACGACCACGACCGCCGTTCCCTCGCGCGGATCGAACAATTCGGCAAATTCGACGAAGCGCGTTCCCTGCAGGCGCTTGAGGATCCGGCTCATGTGCTCGCGCACCGAGAGCTCCGCGCGAGCAATATGGTGATGCGCATGCAGTCGGGAGCGGCGCAAAATGTCGTTCCAGGCGGCCTGCAGCTCGGCAACTGCCACCGTCGGCGGGCGTGGCGCGGTCGGCGTCTCGAAGGCGACGAGCGCGCGCAAAAAATCGCGCCCAACGCGCGGCTGCTCGTCCAAGCGCAGCGCGGCGAGCTTGATGCGCTCGTACTCGACCAGGCGCCGAACGAGCTCCGCGCGGGGATCCTCCACTTCTTCGCCCGTATCGGCCTTGCGTACGGGCAGCAACATGCGCGACTTGATCTCGATGAGCAGCGCGGCCATCAACAGGTATTCGGCCGCAAGCTCGAGGTTGCGGGCACGGATCTGCTCGATATAGGCCAGGTACTGTTGCGTCAGCTGGGCCATCGGGATGTCGAGCACGTTGAAATGCTGACGCCGAATGAGATAGAGCAACAGATCGAGCGGTCCCTCGAAGGCCTCGAGAAACACTTCCAGGGCATCGGGGGGTATGTACAGGTCTTGCGGCAGGTCAAAGAGCGGCTCGCCGTACAAGCGCGCCAGCGCAACTCCGTCGACGATGTGCGGCGTCATTTGCGCACCCGGGTCGCGCCGACGGCGATCCTCGAGCAGCGCCTCGGGGTCGGAAGCGGGCGCGCCAATTTCGTTGAGGCGTTCGAAACTCATCCCAGTCGGGGTGATCTCGCGGGCGACGGCCCGGGCGCACCGGCCGTCAAAGCGTGGTCACGCAAGCTCATAAAATGCGCGTCGGGAGGAAAACATCATTTTAAACGACCTGCCGTCCGTGCCGTCGCTTGCCGCGCTGCGCGCCCATACCCGGCTCGCCGAGACCGAGTGCGTGGCGGCCGTGCTGCGGCGCGTTGCGCTCTCGCCCCAGCAGTGGCAGGCGGCGCAGCAACAGGCGCGCCGGTGGATCACGGCGCTGCGCGGCCAGCGCAGCCGCGGCAGCGGGGTCGACGCGCTGATGCGGGAGTTTTCCCTCTCCAGTCAGGAAGGCGTGGCGCTGATGTGCCTTGCGGAGGCCCTGGCGCGCATTCCCGACCGCGTGACGGCTGACGCCCTGATTCGCGACAAGCTGGCCCACGGGGACTGGCGTGCCCACATCGGTTCGAGTCGCTCGATCTTCGTGAACGCCGCCGCTTGGGGATTGATGATCACCGGGGGGCTCGTAGCAACCCACAGCGAAGTGGGCTTGAGCGCAGCCGTCAGCCGCCTGATCGCGCGCGGCGGCGAGCCGCTGATCCGCGCCGGCGTCGACATGGCCATGCGCCTGTTGGGCCAGCAGTTCGTGCTGGGACGCACGATCGAGCAGGCACTGGCGCGCGCGCGCGAGGCGCAATTGCGCGGCTACCGGCATTCCTTTGACATGTTGGGCGAGTCCGCTCTGACGGCGGCCGACGCCGCGCGCTACTTCGCTTCGTACGCGCACGCGATCGAAGCCGTTGGCGCGTCCGTCTCGAGCGGCTCGGAAAGCATCGGGACCAGTTCGCAAGCGCGTGCGGGTATTTCCGTGAAACTGTCGGCCCTGCATCCGCGCTTTAGCGCGCTGCAGCGCGAGCGCGTTTTGGGGGAGTTGCTGCCGCTTTTGCAGGAGCTGTGCCGCTTGGCGCGCGCCGCGAACATCGGGCTAAACATCGATGCGGAGGAAAGCGAGCGGCTGGAGATCACTCTGGAACTGTTTGCGCATCTTGCCTTCGATCCGGGACTGACCGACTGGGAGGGACTGGGAATCGTCGTGCAGGCCTACCAGAAGCGTGCCCTGCCGCTGGTGGATTGGTTGGCCGAAACGGCCGCGCAATCGCGTCGACGGATCACGGTGCGTCTGGTAAAAGGGGCCTATTGGGACAGCGAAATCAAGCGCACCCAGGTGGAGGGGCAGTCGGACTTTTCCGTTTTTACGCGCAAAGTGCATACCGATGCGGCCTATCTCGTGTGTGCAGCGCGGCTGCTGGCACGCGCGGATTGCATCTATTCCCAATTTGCAACCCACAACGCGCTGACGGTGGCCGCGGTGTTGCAGTTGGTCGAAACCGCGAAGGTCTCGCGCTTCGAACTGCAATGCCTGCACGGGATGGGAGAGAGTCTCTACGACATGCTCATCGGTCCCGACCATCCGAGCCTTGCGTGCCGCATCTACGCGCCGGTCGGCAGTCACGACACGCTGCTTGCCTATCTCGTGCGGCGGCTGCTGGAAAACGGCGCCAACTCTTCCTTTGTAAACCGCGTGCTCGACGAGAGCGTGTCCATGGACGAACTGCTCGAAGATCCGTTTGTTGCCTGCACGCGCTCGGGCGGCCGAGCCCATCCGGCCATCGCCCTGCCCGTGGATCTGTATGGGTCGACGCGACGCAATTCGCGCGGCATCGATCTGCTCGATGAAAGTACCGTGCAAGGCCTGCAGGCGTCGTTTCGCGCGGCATCCGCGCAATCGTGGGTCGCGCAATCGATCCTGGCCTCCGCGCGAAGCGATCCGGACTCGGGCGAGGCGCAACCCGTGCGCAATCCGGCGCGGCACACGCACATCGTCGGCAGCGTGCGCATGGCGTCGGCGCGGGACGTGGAGGCGGCGCTGTCCGGCGCCGACGGCCAGACGTGGGAGCGCATTTCGTGGGCCGCGCGGGCGGCGGTGCTCGAGAAGGTCGCCCAAGCGTTTGAGGATCGGCGCGAGGAGCTGATGTGGCTTGCGGTGTGCGAGGCCGGCAAGACCTTAGCCGATGCGGCGGCCGAAGTGCGCGAAGCCGTCGACTTTTGTCGCTACTACGCCCAGCGCGCGCGGCTGATGCGGCCCGACCGCGATGCGCCGTTGGGTTTGGTGGTGGCGATATCCCCATGGAATTTCCCGCTGGCGATCTTCACGGGGCAAATCAGTGCGGCGCTGGCTGCCGGCAACCCGGTCTTGGCCAAGCCGGCGGAGCAAACCCCGCTGATCGCGGCGCGCGCCGTGCAGTTGATGCACGAGGCCGGCGTGCCACGTTCGGCCCTTCAGCTGTTGCCGGGCGACGGTTCGGTCGGGGCCCTGCTGGTGCAAGATCCGCGCGTGCGCGCTGTGCTCTTTACGGGCTCCACGCAGGTTGCGGCGCGGATCGACCGTGCGCTTGCCGATTTGCCCGGGGGTGCCGACACGCCGCTCGTTGCCGAAACCGGCGGACAAAACGCGATGATCGTCGATTCGAGCGCACAGCCCGAGCAGGTCGTCCAAGATGCGCTCGCATCGGCCTTCGGCAGTGCCGGCCAGCGTTGCTCGGCCCTCAGGATCTTGTGCTTGCAGGAAGACATCGCCGATTCCCTGGTCGAGATGCTGATTGGCGCGGCCGCCGAACTGCGGGTGAGCGATCCCATCGAGCGCAGCGCCGACCTGGGTCCGGTGATCGACGAGCCCGCCCGCCGCGCGATTGAAGCGCATATCGCCGGCGTTGCCCAAAACCGATTGCTGGCGCGCGCTCCGCTGGCACCGGCGTGCGCGGCGGGTTGCTTCGTCGCGCCGGCAATCGTCCAGATCGATTCGGTGGCCGAGCTCGAAGGGGAAGTTTTCGGTCCCGTGCTCCATGTGCTGCGCTATCGGCGCGAGCGGCTTGGTGAACTGATCGACGCCATCAACGCGACCGGTTACGCACTGACCTGTGGAATTCACAGCCGCATCGACGAGACGATCGACTTCATCGTTGCACGCATCCGCGCGGGCAATGTGTACGTCAATCGCAATATGATCGGAGCCGTGGTCGGCGTGCAGCCTTTTGGCGGGCAGGGTCTTTCGGGAACCGGTCCGAAGGCCGGCGGCCCCTGGACGCTCCCGCGGCTGCGCCGACAGTCCTCGCCGCTACCTTTCGCGCCCCGATGGCTCGGGGCCCGACGCATCATGCCGGCTCCGACGGCACTGACCGACCTTCAGGCCTGGCTGCACGAGCGGGGCGACAGAGCGCTCGTGCGCATTTGCCGGGCTTACGCGCTCGAGACACCGATGGGTTGGCGCTTCGATCTGCCGGGGCCCACGGGCGAGTCCAACGTCCTGCAGTACCGGCCGCGCGGCCGCGCACTGTGCCTGGGAGGCGGTGCGCAATTTGATTCCGCGGCCTTGTTCACTCAGCTTGCCGCCGCCCTGGCAACCGCAAATCGCGCGCTGCTGCCCGAGGATTCCGCGGCGCGCGCGGCCACGGGCGATTTGCCAGCCTCGCTGCAGGATTGGATCGATTGGACCGCGGACTGGCCGGCGGCAGCCTTCGAGGTGGCGCTGCTCGCAAGCGACGAGGAGCCGGCCCGCGCAATACGGCGCACGCTCGCTCACCGCGAAGGGGCGCGCGTGGTGCTGCTGCAGCCAATTGCCGGTCGTTACGCGCTCGACCGACTGGTGGCCGAACAAGTCGTGACGACCAACACCGCCGCGGCCGGCGGCAATGCGACGCTCATGAGTCTGCAGCCGGTTTGAGCGTTTCGGCAGGGTAATACACGTACGCCGACTGGCGCACACGGGAAGCTTGCCAGCGCCGCAACTCGTCCAGATCCAATTGCCGATCCCACCACAACGCCCGGCCCTCCGCCTGTCGGCGCTCCAATCCGGGGTGGGTCTGACGCAGCGTGCGCAAAAAGGCGGTCAGTTCCGACTCGTACGTTGCCATTACGTCTCCCGTTGCGCGCCACCGCGCTTATTTGACTCGCATCCCGGGCTGCGCACCCGTATCGGGTGCGAGCAGGTAGATTGCGCCCGGATCCTTGCCGCCGGCAGGACTTGCCGCGAGTACCATACCCTCGCTCGTGCCGAATTTCATCTTGCGGGGCGCCAAGTTGGCGACTACCACCGTAAGGCGGCCGATCAGTTCCTGGGGTTTGTATCCGGTTCGGATGCCCGCGAGCACAAGGCGGGGGTGCGGTTCGCCGACGTCCAATTCGAGCCGCAGCAGCTTGTCGCTGCCCTCGACCTCCTGGGCCGCAAGAATTCGCGCCACGCGCAAATCCAAGCGTGCGAACTCTTCGATCGAGATCGTCGCCGGCAAACTTGCGTCGGCGGGAGCCACAATTGCCCCCTGCGGCGCGGTGGCGGTGGCGGCCTGCGCACTGGCGGTCGGCAGCGCGAACAAGGCGTCGAGTTGCCGCGTTTCGACACGCTGCATCAGGTGGCGATAGGTCCCGATGCGGCGCAGCGGGACAAGTTCACCCCGCCAGCGCAATTCGCCGCAACCCAGAAACTCCTCCGCCGCCGCCGAGAGCGCCGGCAAGATCGGTTTTAACCACAGCGTAAGGTATTGAAAACCGCGCAGGCAATGCGAGCAGACCCGGTGCAAGGTATCGCGCTGCCCCGAGTCCTTGACCAGCTCCCAGGGCTTTGCCGCGTCGAACTGACGGTTCAGTTGATCGGCAAAGGACATCGCCAGGCGAACGACCTTGCCAAACTCGCGCCCTTCGTAGGCCTCGGCAATCTCCGCACCGATGCTCGCGGGTACGAGGGCCTCGGCACCGAAGTCCGAGTCCGTGTCCGTTACCCGCCCGTCAAAATGGCGCGTGAGAAACGTCGCGGCGCGACTGGCGATGTTGACGTATTTGCCGATCAGGTCGCTGTTAACCCGCTGCAGAAAATCGTCGGGGTGAAAATCCAGGTCCTCGACGTGCGCGTTGAGCTTGGCGCCGATGTAATAGCGCAACCACTCGGGGTTCATGCCCAGTTGCAGGTAGCGCAAGGGATCGATTCCCGTGCCCCGGCTCTTGGACATCTTCTCGCCGCTTACGGTGATGAAGCCGTGCACGTAGACGCGGTCGGGAACCTTGTAGGGCGCGCCCGCAAAATGCAGCGTCGCCGGCCAAAACAGGGTGTGAAAGTAGATGATGTCCTTGCCGATAAAGTGAATCTGCTCGGTTTTCGGATTTTGCAGCAAGGATTCGAAGTCAATGCCTTGGCGCGCGCAATACGCCTTGAGCGAGGCGAGGTAGCCGATCGGGGCGTCGAGCCAGACGTAGAAGAATTTGCCCGGTGCATCCGGAATGGGTATGCCAAAGTACGGCTCGTCGCGCGAAATGTCCCAGTCCGCCAGGCCCGAATCGCCGTCGAGCCACTCGCGGGCCTTGTTGGCAACTTCGGGCTGCAACCGCCCGCCCGCAATCCACGTGCGCAAAAACTTGCGGCAGCGCTCGTCAGAGAGGCGAAAGAAGAAATGCTCCGAGCTGCGCAGCTCCGGCACCGCGCCCGAGAGCGTGGATCGGGGATTGCGCAGCTCCGTTGGGGCGTACACCGCCCCGCAAACCTCGCAGGCATCGCCGAACTGGTCCTGCGCGCCGCAGCGCGGGCATTGGCCGCGGATATAGCGGTCCGGCAGGAACATTTGCTTGACGGGATCGTAGAACTGTTCGATGACACGGTTAGCGATCAGACCGGCGGCGCGCAGCCGCCGATAAATGTCTTGCGACAGTTCGGTGTTCTCCGGCGATTCGGTCGAATGCCAGTGGTCAAACCCAATCAGAAAGCCGTCGAGGTAGGGTTTGCGTGCGGCGGCGATCGAGGCGACGAACTGCTGGGGCGTCATGCCGGCCTTTTCCGCGGCGATCATGATGGGCGCCCCGTGCGCGTCGTCGGCGCAGACAAAGAGCACCTTGTGACCGCGCAGCCGTTGAAAGCGCACCCAGATGTCGGCCTGGATGTACTCCATCACGTGGCCGATGTGCAGCGCTCCGTTGGCATAAGGCAGCGCCGTGGTCACGAAAAGTTCTCGTTGCGTCATTTTGGCGACGTGTCGCGTGGCGATCCGAGTCCCGAGAGCCGGCCATCGGCGCGGATTGCGCGCGGCCGGCGACGGCCGTGCGAGACGAAGGCTGCCGACCGGCTTGCAGTCTATCAGCCGGTGGGGTTTTGCCCGTACGGGGTGCCGTATGCTTGCGCTCTTTGATCGGAGAACAGGAGGAGCGGGCGTTTCGCGAAAGCAACATGGCAATCGAACTCGAACAAGTCCGAAGCATCCTGGCGACCGTCGTCGATCCGAATACCGGCAAAGACCTCCTGAGCTCGCGCGCGCTGTCGAAGGCGGAGATTGCCAATGGCGTCGTGCGCCTGGAAGTCGAACTCGGTTACCCGGCGGCAAGCCAGATCGAACCGATGCGCGCGCGCATCCTTCAAGCGTTGCAGGCCGCGGGCGCCGGTGCGGTGGAGGTGAGCGTGCGCTCGAAGATCGTTGCCCACACGGTGCAGCGGGGGCTCAAGGTCCTGCCCAATGTGCGCAACATCATCGCTGTGGCTTCGGGCAAGGGCGGTGTGGGCAAGAGCACCGTGGCGGCCAATTTGGCGCTGGCCTTGGCTGCCGAGGGCGCGCGCGTGGGAATGCTCGACGCCGACATCTACGGTCCGAGTCAACCGACCATGCTCGGGATCAAGGGTCAGCCCACAAGCAAGGACGGCAAGAGCTTTGATCCGCTCGAAGGCCACGGCATCCAGGCAAGTTCGATCGGATTTTTGATCGATCCCTCCCAGCCCATGATCTGGCGCGGCCCAATGGTGACCTCGGCGCTGCAGCAGCTGCTCACGCTAACCAACTGGCGCGACCTGGATTATCTGGTGATCGACATGCCTCCCGGCACGGGGGACATCCAATTGACCCTGGCGCAGCAGGTGCCGGTGACCGGGGCGGTGATCGTGACGACGCCGCAAGATATTGCGCTTCTCGACGCGGCCAAGGGCCTGCGAATGTTCGAGAAGGTCGGCGTGCCCATCCTCGGCATCGTGGAGAACATGGCCACACACATCTGTTCGCGCTGTGGCCACGAGGAGCACATCTTTGGCTCGGGGGGCGCCGCCAAAATGGCGCAGCAGTTCGGCGTCGAAGTGCTTGGCTCCTTGCCCCTGGACATCCACATCCGGGAGCATGCCGACGGCGGAAGACCCACGGTCGTGGCCGATCCCGACGGGGATATTGCGCGCAGCTACAAAGCGATCGCGCGTCGGGTGGCCATACGTATTGCCGAGCGGGCACGCGACCTGTCGGCAAAGATGCCGGCGATCAAGATTTCCAACACCTAAGGCGCAACTAGGGGGTCGCGCAACCGGCCTCGACGCTCGTGGCGACCGCGGTCGCAACCGGCGGCGGAATGCGGTAGCCGTACTTGACGGCCGTGAGCTCGGCAAGGATGGAGACGGCGATCTCCGAGGGGGTGCGCGCGCCATTTTTCAGTCCGACCGGACCGAACAGCCGATCGAGTTCGGCGTCCGTGACGCCGAACTCCTTGAGGCGCTCCTTGCGCTTTTCCTGGTTTTTGCGCGACCCGATTGCGCCGACATAAAACGCAGGCGAGCGCAGCGCCTCCATAAGCGCCAGATCGTCGAGCTTGGGATCGTGCGTAAGCGCCACAATCGCCGTGTGTCGATCCGGGTGACACTCGACGACCGTGTCATCGGGCATCGTGCGAAGCAGCGTCGTTCCCGGCAACGACCAGGCGTCGGCGTACTCTTCGCGCGGGTCGCAAATCAGTACCTGATAATCCAGGGCCAAGGCCATTTCCGCTAGGTACTGCGTCAGTTGCCCGGCGCCGATTAGCAACAGGCGCCAGGTCGGGCCGTGAACACTCACGAGTGTCTTGTCGTCGAGCGAAAGCGCGGCAAACCCCTGTCCGTCGCTCAAGGTGACTTCGCCGCTGCGAAGGTCCAGGCGGCGTGCGGTCTGCTGTCCGGCCGCGACCCGCTCCAGTAAGGCATCGATCTTCGTTTGCGGCCCAAGAGGCTCGAGAACGAGTTCGATCGTCCCCCCACAGGGCAAACCAAAGCGCGTGGCTTCCTCTGCGCTGACGCCGTATTTGACGCGCTGCGGTCGATCAATGAGCAAATCCCCGGAGCGGACCCGGTCAATGAGGTCATCTTCAATGCACCCGCCGGAGACCGAACCGACGACCTGCCCGTCGGCGCGCACTCCAACCAAGGCACCAACCGGCCGTGGCGCCGAACCCCATGTCCGTACGACGGTCCCGAGTACGCCGCGCTGTCCGGCGTGAACCCACTCTTGCGCCTTCTTAAGAACCTGCGTATCGACGCTATCCATATGTTTGTCCCCAAGCCAGCGCCTACGATGCCATAAAACGCGGGCACGCAATCGGCGATCCGATGGCCGTTTATAACCTCGCGAGCGGTATAAGCAATCGTCCCTTCTTGTCGGTACCGGTCCTTTGATATTGCGTCGCACAAGCAAGATTGCCGCGTCGCTTGTGGCCTTCCGGACTATGATCGTCGCGCCACAACCGAGGTTCCTGCAACGGGAGGATAAGAAGACATGGCGCAAAAAATTCAACTTCAGGTCAACGGGCGAGCGGTATCGGCCGAAGTCAGTGCGACGACCTTGCTCTCCACCTTTCTGCGTGAGCAGCTACGCCTGACCGGCACGCATATCGGCTGCGACACCGCCCAGTGCGGCGCCTGCACGGTGCATGTCGACGGGCGCGCGGTCAAAAGCTGCAATGTTCTCGCGGTCCAAGCGGCGGGAAGCACGGTGACGACCATCGAGGGCGTAACGCCGCAGGACGGATCGTTGCATCCCATGCAGGAGGCGTTTCGTGCCTGCCACGGCCTGCAGTGCGGCTTTTGCACGCCGGGCATGGTGATGAGCGCGCTGGACCTGGTGACGCATCACCCGCACGCGACGCCGGAGCAGATCCGATCGGGTCTGGAGGGCAATTTCTGCCGCTGCACGGGGTACCAGAATATCGTCAAGGCCGTCGCGCAAGGCGCGAAGGCCATGGGTTTGTGAGGAGGCCGCCATGGGAGCACCCGGACTGATCGGACGCTCGGTCGAGCGCAAGGAGGATTACCGCTTCCTCACGGGCAGGGGGCAGTACACGGACGATATCGTCTTGCCCGAACAAAGCTATGCCGTGTTTGTGCGCAGCCAGCACGCCCATGCGCGGCTGCGTGCCGTCAATACGGCGCAAGCCTCGCGCGCCCCGGGCGTGCTGGGGATCATCACCGGCAAGGACATGGCGGCCGTCGGCGGACTGCCCTGCGGCTGGCTCATCCATTCGATGGACGGCTCGCCCATGAAGGAGCCCAAGCACCCTGTGCTCGCGGAGGACAAGGTGCGCTACGTCGGTGAGGCAATCGCGCTAGTGGTGGCCGATACGCTGGAGCAGGCGCGAGCGGCCGCGGCGCTGGTCGAAGTCGATTACGACGTGTTGCCGGCCGTCGCGGCAACGGCCACGGCGGCCAAAGCCGCGACCGCCGTGCACGATGTGGCACCCGACAATGTCTGCTATACGTGGGGATGGGGCGGCAAGGACGCTACGGATGCGGCCTTTGCGGCAGCGGCGCACGTGACAAAAATGGAGTTTGCCAACAATCGCATCGTTCCCAACGCCATCGAGCCGCGAGCGGCCAATGCCATGTACTCTCGGGCCGACGACAGCTACACGCTGTACGTGGCCAACCAGAACCCGCACGTCGAGCGCCTCTTGATGACCGCCTTTGTATTGGGTTTGCCCGAGCACAAGGTTCGCGTCATCGCCCCCGACGTGGGCGGAGGTTTTGGCTCAAAGATCTTCCTGTACGCCGAAGAAACCGCCCTCGTGTGGGCGAGCAAGCGCATCGGCCGTCCGATCAAGTGGACCGCCGAGCGCAGCGAAAGTTTCTTGACCGACGCCCACGGGCGCGACCACGTCACGCGCGCCGAGCTCGCGCTGGACAAGGACGGCAAGTTCCTGGGTCTGCGGGTGCACACCACGGCCAACCTGGGCGCGTACCTATCGACGTTTAGCTCGGCCATCCCGACGATCTTGTACGCCACCTTGCTCTCCGGGCAGTATGCGACACCGGCGATTTACTGCGAGGTGCAGGCGGTATTCACCAACACCGCGCCGGTCGATGCGGTGCGCGGTGCCGGGCGGCCCGAAGCGACGTACGTCGTGGAGCGGATCGTCGAGATGGCCGCGCGCGAGCTGCGCATGGATCCGGCGGAGCTGCGCCGGCGCAATTTCATACACAAGTTCCCGTACGCAACGCCCGTCGGACTGACCTACGATACCGGGGACTACCAGACAACCCTGCAGCGCGCCCGGCAGCTTGCCGACGTGGACGGCTTTGCCGGGCGGCGCACGGCAAGCGCCGCGAAGGGTTTGTTGCGGGGCGTCGGTTATTCGTGCTACATCGAGGCCTGCGGGCTTGCACCCTCCAACGTCGCGGGAGCCCTCGGAGCACGCGCCGGTTTGTTCGAGGCCGGCGAGGTGCGAGTGCATCCGACGGGCAAGGTGACGGTCTTTACGGGCTCGCACAGTCACGGCCAGGGACACGAGACGACGTTTTCGCAGGTCGTCGCCGATCGTCTGGGAATTAGCATGGACGACGTCGATATCCAGCACGGAGATACCGGCAAGATCGTCTTTGGCATGGGCACCTACGGCAGCCGCTCGCTGGCCGTCGGTGGCACCGCTATCATCAAGGCGGTGGACAAGATCATTGCCAAGGGCAAGAAAATTGCCGCTCACCTGCTCGAGGCCTCGGATGCGGACATTGAATTTTCCGGCGGTGAATTTCGTGTCGCGGGTACCGACCGGAAAAAAACCTTCGGGGAGGTCGCTCTTACGGCCTACGTTCCGCACAACTATCCTTTGGATAAGCTCGAACCGGGTCTGAACGAAAACGCCTTCTACGATCCGACCAATTTCACCTTTCCGGCGGGCTCTCACATCTGCGAAGTGGAGGTCGACCCGGCCACGGGCAAGGTTCGGGTGGATCGCTTTACGGCGTGCGATGACTTTGGCAACGTCGTCAATCCGATGATCGTGGAGGGACAGGTCCACGGCGGCGTTGCGCACGGCCTGGGACAGGCCTTGCTCGAGTCCTGCCGCTACGACGAGGACGGGCAACTGGTAAGCGGCAGTTTCATGGACTACGCAATGCCGCGCGCCGACGACGTGCCCACCTTGCAGGTCGAGACGGTGGCCGGAACGCCCTGCACGCACAACCCGCTGGGAGTCAAGGGTTGCGGCGAAGCCGGTGCCATCGGCAGTCCAGCGGCCATCATGAACGCGATCACCGACGCACTGGCATCGCTCGGTGTGCGCGACGTTCCGATGCCGGCGACGCCGTACGCGGTATGGACCGCGATCCGCGCCGCGGCCAAGCGCTGAGGAGACACGCTTATGCAAACCCAATATCACCGTCCCGCATCGGTTGCTGAAGCGGCCAAGCTGCTTGGCGGCGATGCCCGCCTGCTGGCAGGCGGCCAGTCGCTGGTCGCGGCGATGAAGCTTGGCCTGGCGACGCCTTCCTCCCTCGTGGATTTGCGCGGCGTCGCGGGCCTTGACGCGATCCGAGTCGATGCGCAACGTGTCTCCATTGGCGCGATGGCAACCCACACCAGCGTGGCGGCCTCGCGCGAGGTGGCGCGCGCGATTCCGGCACTGGCGCACCTGGCCGCCGGCATTGGCGATCGCCAGGTGCGAGATCGCGGCACGATCGGGGGCGCTCTGGCCAATGACGATCCGGCCGCGGACTACCCCGCCGCCGCGCTGGGCCTGGGTGCCACCATCCAGACCGACCAACGGCAGATTCCCGCAGACGAGTTTTTTGTTGGTCTGTACGAAACGGCGCTGCGTCCGAACGAAATCATCACCGCAGTCCACTTTCCGATTCCCGAGCGCGCGGCGTACGAAAAATTCCGTCAGCCCGCCTCGCGCTTCTCGATCGTGGGGGTGATGGTTGCCAAGACGAGCGGGGGGGCTCGCGTTGCGATCACCGGTGCCGCGAGCGGCGGCGTATTTCGCTGCCAGCCGCTGGAGGCCGCGCTCAGCCGCAAATTCGCGCCCGAATCGTGCGACGGCGTGGCGGTTGGCGCCAACGGCCTGAACGAGGATCTGCACGGTTCCGCCGAATATCGCGCGCACCTGATTCCGGTTCTCACAAAAAGGGCGGTCGCACGGGCGCTGGGTTGACGCGAGTGCCCCGGGAGAAGTCCGAGGACCGGTCGTCGGAGGCGAGCCGAATCGACTCGGTCGATGCGACCCTGGCACTTTTGGCGCGCGGCGACTATGTGGCCGATCGCGCGCTGGCAACGGCCGTCTTTCTCGCGCTGCGCCTGGGCCGCCCGCTGTTTGTGGAAGGCGAGCCCGGCACCGGCAAGACCGAGATCGCCAAGGTGCTGGCCGCTTCGCTGGACGCCGAGCTCATTCGGCTGCAGTGCTACGAGGGCCTGGACATTCACGACGCGGCGTACGAATGGAATTACGCGCGCCAGATGCTGGAGATTCGCCTGGGCGAAGCGTTCTCCGACGACACAGCGCAGGGCGAGCGCGGCGTCGATCGGCGCGCCGCGCTCGCCCGGGAGCTCTTTTCTGAGCGCTTTTTGATTGCGCGGCCGCTCCTGCGCGCACTGCAGCCCCATGCCGTGCCCCCCGTGCTGCTGATCGACGAGCTCGACCGCGCCGATGAACCCTTCGAGGCGTTTTTGCTCGAGATCCTGTCGGACTTTCAAATCACCATTCCGGAATGGACGACGATCAAGGCGCCGCAGCCGCCTTTGGTCGTGATCACGTCCAATCGCACTCGGGAGATTCACGACGCCGTGAAACGGCGCTGCATCTACCATTGGGTCGGCTACCCGGACGCGGCCCGCGAGTTCGACATCCTGCGGCGCAAGGCACCGACGTGCGCGGAGGAGCTTAGCCGCCAGGTCGTCGCCTTTGTCCAGGCGATGCGGGAGATGGATTTGTACAAGCTGCCGGGAGTTTCCGAGAGCATCGAGTGGGCGCGCGCGCTCGTTGCGCTCGATGCCGTGGCGCTGGAGGCGCAGGCCGTCGAAAGTACCCTGGGCGTCTTGCTCAAGTACCAGGACGATATCGCGCGGCTGCAGGGCTCGGAAGTGGCGCGTCTGCTCGAGCGCGTGCGCCTCGAGGCGGCCCGCGCCTGAGACTCGGACGGGCGATGCCACCGCTGCCAGCGGGCCGCCTTTCGGGCGGTCGTATCGCAGAAAACGTCGTGCATTTTGGGCGTGTTTTGCGCGCTGCCGGTCTGCCCGTGGGAACCGACCGCATCGCGCTTGCGCTGCGCGCCGTGCCGCTGGTGGGCATCGCGTCGCGCCAGGATTTTCACGATGCCCTCTTTGCCTGCCTGATCGATCGCAGCGAGCATCGGTTGTTGTTCGAACAGGCGTTCGCGGCGTTTTGGCGCGACCCCGACCTCTTGGGCCAGATGCTGCGCCTGCTACTACCCTCGGTCGGCAACCAAACCGGTGGGCCGAAGGATCGCAGCCAGCGGTTGGACGAGGCGCTGCGCGCGCGGGCTTCGCTCGCACGCGAGGCGCGGGCCGAAGTCGCACCCATCGAAATTACCGCCGTCGGTACCTGGTCGGACCGTGAACAGCTGCGCAAGGCGGATTTCGAAACGATGTCCACCACGGAGTGGATCTATGCGCGGCGGATGGTCGAGGAAATCCGTCCGTTCCTGGCGCGTCAGGCAACCCGGCGCGATGCCCCCGCGCCCCGCGGGCGGCGCCCCGATCTGCAAGCGGCCCTGCGCGCCGCGGCGCGCCGCGGCGGCGAATTCATCGACGTGCCGCGACGGCGGCGCCGGCTGCGGTCCGAACCGCTTGTGGCGATCGTGGACATCTCCGGGTCGGTGAGCCGCTACTCGCGGGTTTTTCTGCATTTTTTGCATGCGCTGAGCAACGCCGATTTTCGCCTGGAGTCTTTCGTCTTTGGCACGCGCTTGACGCGCATCACCCGGGCGCTGCGCGCGCTGGACCCGGACGCGGCAATCGAGCGCGTCGTTGCTACCGTAAAGGACTGGTCGGGCGGGACGAGAATTTCGCAGTGCTTGGAAGAATTCAACCGGCGCTGGGCGCGGCGCGTGCTCAGCGGCAGTCGGACCGTGCTGCTCATGAGCGACGGCCTGGAGTGCGGCGACGCACGCGCGTTGTCGTGGCAGACCGAGCGCCTATCCAAGTCGTGCCACCGCCTCGTGTGGCTCAATCCCCTGTTGCGCTACGATGCTTTCGAGCCCAAGGCACAGGGCGTTCGGGCGATGCTGCCGCACGTCGATCAGCTGCTTCCGGTGCACAGCGTCGACAGCCTTGCGCAATTGGCGCACGTGCTCGTCGAGGCCGGGCCGCGACCGAACGTTCGGGAGAAAAAGTGGAACTAAGTGGCGAGCAACTTCTGCCGGTCGACCAGCAGAGGGCGTGGGCGGCATTAAACGACGTGGATGTGCTGCAGGCGTGCGTGCCGGGTTGCGAGAGCATGAAGCGCACCGCACAAGATCGCTACGAAGCGACGGTCAACGCGGCAATCGGCCCGGTCCGCGCACGCTTTACGGGGACATTTTCGCTTGCCGATGTCAACGCCCCCGAGTCCTACACGCTGCGCTTTGACGGCAGCGGGGGCGCCACGGGTTTTGTGCGCGGACAGGCGCGCGTCGTGCTGCGGGCCGATGGTCCCGATCGCACGATCCTGAGTTACGCCACGAGCGCGCAGGTGGGGGGAAAGCTTGCGCAAATCGGCTCGCGCCTGATCGATGCGGCCGCCGGGGCCATGTCGGAGAAATTCTTCGCTTCCTTTTCCCAGCGTCTGGCCGCAGCCCCAGCAGGCGCGGCCGCGGCCGGCGCGCAAGAGGCGCCGCGCGGCCCCGGACTCTGGAGCTTGCTGTGGGCCATTTTGCGCCGCCTGTTTGCCCGGCGCTGATGCGCATCGGGGCAAGCGGCCGCGGTGCCGCGCGCGCGGATTAGTAGATCCGGCCGCGCGCGTCGATCGGCCAGACGGCCTCGACACGGCCTTTGCGCGTCGCCACGAGCCAATCGTGCAGGTTGACCGTGGGATCGCAGTGCCCGGGAACGAGCAGCGCCTTGTCCCCCAGCCGAATCGGCGTCGCATCGTCGGAGCGCATCAAAATCGTGTGTTCGTCGGAAACGTTGCGCACCCGCCAGCCGGCAAACGTCGGGCGAGCCGGGCCGGTGTCCGTGGAAAAGGCTTTGAGGCCGGCATCCAGCGTCGCGCGGTCTTCGCGCAGGCTCATTACGGTGGCGAGCACGAAGAGAGCCACTTCGAATTGCGGTGCGTGCGCGTCTTGTTCGTTTCTTGCGTAATCGGCGTCCATGAAAAGGTAGGAGCCGGGTTGCACCTCCGTATACACGCCGCTGCGCACATCGTAGGCAAAGGTTCCGGTGCCGCCGCCGGTGACGACTTCGCACGGAAGGTTTGCCGTGACGATCGCGTCGCGGGCCTGCGCCGCGCGCGTTGCTGCGGCCTCCGCAGCGGCGCGACGCTCCGGAACGCCGCGCCGATGCTGCGCAAGACCGGCGTACGCGTGCACACCCCGGAAACGAAACGCCGAGGTGTCTTGCAAGATCCGCGCCAGCGCGGCCGCGGCGCGCGGCTCGGCAAGGCCGCCGCGGTTTTGTCCAACGTCGATCTCGACGTAGACGTCCAGAACGACCTGCTCGGTGCGGCAAATCTTCGCCAGCTGGCGCGCGATCTCCGCGTTGTCGATGCAAACCCCGAGGCGCGCCGGAGCAAAGGCGCGGGCTACGCGCGCCATGCGCCGCATCTTGGACTCGCCGACGACTTCGTTGGTGATGAGCACGTCGTTGATCTGGCCCGCGAGCATTGCCTCGGCCTCTCCGAGCTTTTGGCAACACACACCGACCGCTCCGGCGGCAATTTGCCGGCGCGCAAGTTCCACGCACTTGTGCGTCTTTGCGTGCGGCCGAACGCGCACCGGCGCGCCCGCGGACGCCGCCATGAGTTTGGCGATGTTGGACTCGCATTTGTCCAGATCGACGATCAGCGCCGGGGTGTCGACGTCGCGCAGCAGGTCACCGACCTGGGCGGGCATCCAGTCGCTCGGTAAGGTTCGCCGCGGGCGAAGCTCTTTGGCCGCCAAGCCTTGCTTGGAGGCTGTCCAGTCCAGTGCCATGTCAGTGTCGGTGGCGGCGGGCGCCAACGGTGCGCACGCCCTGCGGCGGGTTTTGTATCCGACATTGGCGCGTAGCGCAAGTCACGGATTTGTAGCGAAAATGCCGAGCTTCCGATATTTTTGTGGGCGCGGCATCCGGGCGCCGGGACGACGCGGCCGCTACCGTAGAATCCCAAGGCTTGGGAGGGGTGGCAATGTCGATCAAAAGCGACCGTTGGATCCGGCGCATGGCGGCGCAGGGCATGATCGAACCGTTCGAAGCCGGGCAGGTGCGCAGCGTCCAGGGCGAGCGGATCGTGTCGTACGGGACGTCCAGCTACGGGTACGACATCCGCTGTGCGGCGGAATTTAAGATTTTTACCAACATCAACAGCACGATCGTCGATCCGAAGGCCTTCGATCCGAATTCCTTTGTCGATTTCCGCGGCAAAGTCTGCATCATTCCGCCCAACTCCTTTGCTCTGGCCCGCACGGTCGAGTACTTCCGCATTCCCCGCAATGTCCTGACCGTCTGCCTAGGAAAAAGCACCTACGCGCGCTGCGGCATCATCGTGAACGTCACGCCGCTTGAGCCGGAGTGGGAAGGGCACGTGACGCTGGAGTTCTCCAACACGACACCGCTGCCGGCGAAGATTTATGCCGAGGAAGGCTGTGCCCAGGTGATCTTTATTGAGGCCGACGAGGTCTGCGAGACCTCGTATCGGGATCGCGGCGGCAAGTACCAGGGCCAGACCGGAGTTACGCTGCCGCGCACCTGATAAACGCATCACCGGGCCGGTGCACGGATTCGTGTATGCTGAGGCCACGCTCGTGACCGCGACGTGGGAGAGCGTCAGGACGCAAAGGGGCTGCGCTCCGCGTCACTGACCGCCGAAGGCGCAACACCCGTAATCGCTCAGGTCAAGGAACCGCGCCGCGCGGGCGTCTCTGGAGAGATCGGACCGCCGGTCCGACGCCGAAGGTGCAAGGGGTTCCTGGCGCAAGCCGCAATGGACGAGCGCCGGCCCCAGAACTCTCAGGCAAAAGGACAGAGGGGTGCGCAACGAGAACTCGGTGCGCGTCGTTTCTGTTCCGGATCCGCGAGATGCTCAAGCGCACCGTATTGTTCGATATCCACCGCGCCGCGGGCGCAAAGATGGTCGACTTCGGCGGCTGGGAGATGCCGCTGCACTACGGCTCGCAGATTGAAGAGCACCTGGCGGTGCGCGCCGGGGCGGGTGTGTTCGACGTCTCGCACATGCGCGCCGTCGATGTGAGCGGACACGACGCCCTGCAGGCGCTGCGCATCCTTCTGGCCAACGACGCGGGCCGGCTCGTCCCCGGCAAGGCCCTGTATAGCTGCATGTTGCGGGCCGACGGCGGGGTCCTGGACGATCTGATTGCCTATCGACTGGCCGACGATGCGGCGGACTTCCGCCTGATTGTGAATGCCGGCACCGCCGAGCGCGATCTGGCCTGGATGCAGCAGGTGCGGCAAGAGCGCGGTTTTGACGTGGAGCTGCGCATGCGCACCGACCTGGCGCTTCTTGCGGTGCAAGGCCCCGCGGCGCGCGCGCGGCTGATCCGCGCGGTGCCAAAGTTGGCCTCGATCGTCGAGGCCTTGGCGGTGTTTTTTTGCGCAAGGTTCGACGACTGGTTTATCGGCCGCACCGGCTACACCGGGGAAGATGGTTTCGAAATCGCGCTTCCGCTCGAGCAGGCCGCGGAATTTTGGGGCGCGGTGACGGGGGCCGACGTCGCGGCCTGCGGACTGGGCGCGCGCGACACCCTTCGGCTGGAGGCCGGCATGAACCTGTACGGCGCCGAGATGGACGAGTCGGTGACGCCGCTCGAGTCGGGACTGGCGTGGACGGTGGATTGGGGTGCACCGCGCGACTTCATTGGCCGCACGGCGCTCGAACGCCAGCGCACCAACCCGCATCTGCGCCAGCTGCTGGGATTAAAGCTGCTCGACCGCGGCGTATTGCGCGCGCATCAGTCGGTGACCACACCGCAGGGGGCGGGCGAGATTACGAGCGGAACGTTTGGACCGACGGTCGGTTGTTCCATCGCCCTGGCCCGTGTGCCCGCAGGCGTAGTGCCGGGACAAGAGGTCGTCGTGGCCTTGCGCGCGGGTCCGGCAAGGGCTCTTGTCTGTCGTCCTGGCTTCGTGCGGCATGGCAGAGTTCTGACGGATCGGGCGCACGGCGACCAAGCACACCCATCACCGAGAAGGAGGGAACTATGAACAACCCGGCGCAGCTGCGCTATACGGAATCGCACGAGTGGGTGCAAACGCAAGCCGATGGCAGCGTCTTGGTGGGTATCACGGATTTTGCGCAGGAAGCGCTGGGCGATCTCGTTTTTCTCGATCTGCCGCAGGTCGGCAAGTCGTTTGCCGCGGGCCAGGTCATTGCGGTGGTCGAATCGGTAAAAGCCGCCTCCGACATTTACGCGCCGGTCAGCGGAACCGTGACGGCGGTCAATGACGCGGTCAAGGACGCCCCCGAGAAGGTCAATCGCGACGCGTACGGGGCCTGGTTGTTTCGCTTGAAACCGCAGGACATCGCAGAGGTAGACCGTCTGCTCGATGCCGCGGCCTATCAGGCAAAAATCGACTCGGAGAAATGATGGACGCAGACAAGGGACGCGCGGGCGTGCCGCTGCAAGTGCTGGAAAACTCGGCCGAGTTTCTCGCGCGGCACATCGGCCCCAATCCGCAGGAGATCGATGCCATGCTCGCCGAGCTGGGGCACGCCAGTCTCGAGGAGCTTGTCCGGGCCGTCGTGCCCGAGTCGATCCGCAGCGCCTCGTCCCTTCGCCTCGGAGCCCCGATGAGCGAGGCACGGGCGCTGCAGCAGATCGCCGCACTGGGGGAAAGCAACCAGGTGCTGCGCAGCGTCATCGGCATGGGCTACTACGGAACGGTTATGCCGGCGGTCATCGCGCGCAACGTTTTCGAAAACCCCGCGTGGTACACGGCCTATACGCCGTACCAGGCCGAAATTTCGCAGGGCCGCCTGGAGGCGATCCTAAACTTTCAGACCTTGATCGGCGAGCTCACGGCGATGCCCATTGCCAACGCCTCGCTGCTCGACGAGGCTACGGCCGCGGCCGAAGCCATGACGCTGGCGCGGCGCTCGGCGCGCAGCTCTTCGAACCGGTTTGTCGTGTCGCGGGACTGCCATCCGCAGACTATCAACGTCGTGCGTACGCGCGCCGAACCCTTGGGCATTGAGGTCGTCGTCGGTGAGCTTGCCCAGGCTGGCACCGATTGCTTTGGGGCCTTGCTGCAGTATCCGGCTTCGACGGGCGAGATCCGGGAATACGCCGACGCCGTGGAGCGGCTCCACGCCTCGGGAACTCTGGTCGCGGTGGCGGCGGACCTGCTCGCGCTGACGGTTCTGGAGCCGCCGGGGCGCTGGGGCGCCGATATCGTCGTGGGCAGTGCGCAGCGTTTTGGCGTGCCCGCGGGATTTGGTGGACCGCACGCGGGGTATCTGGCCTGTCGCGAGGAATTCAAGCGCTCGATGCCGGGGCGCTTGGTCGGCATTTCGGTCGACGCACAAGGAGCGCCCGCTTTGCGCCTTGCGCTGCAAACACGCGAGCAGCACATTCGCCGGGAAAAGGCCACGTCCAATATCTGCACGGCGCAGGTGTTGCTCGCGGTTATCGCGGCGATGTACGCGATCTATCACGGCCCCGAGGGTCTGCGGCGCATCGCCCTGCGCGTGCATCGCTTGACCGTCACCCTGGCGGCCGGAGTGCGCAACGCCGGTCTGCGTGTCAACGAATCGTTCTTTGACACGGTGCTCATCGAGGGCGTGGACGCCGCCAAGGTGCATGCGGCCGCCCGCTCGCGGGGTTATAACTTGCGCGACCTGGGAGCGGGAGCCGTTGGCATTTCGCTCGACGAAACGTCGGAGCGCAACGATGTGCTTGCCCTGTGGGAGGCGCTGGGCGTGAAGGCGCACTTCGATGAGCTCGAGCGCACCGAGGCCGATGCGCTTCCCGCGGCGCTGCGCCGTCGACAGGACTTCCTACGCCAGCCCGTGTTTCATCGCTACCAATCGGAAACGGCGATGCTGCGGTATCTGCGCGAATTGGCCGATCGCGACTTGGCGCTGGATCGCACGATGATTCCGCTTGGCTCCTGCACGATGAAACTCAACGCGACCTCGGAGATGATTCCGGCGAGTTGGCCGCAATTTACGGCCCTGCACCCGTTTGTCCCGCCCGAGCAAAGCGCCGGCTACCGAGCACTGATCGAATCGCTGGAAAAGATGCTCGCCGAGTGCACGGGGTACGACCGCGTCAGCTTTCAGCCAAACTCGGGCGCGCAGGGAGAATTTGCGGGACTGCTGGCCATTCGCGCCTATCACCGCGCGCGGGGCCAGGCACAGCGGACGGTGTGCCTGATTCCGGAGAGCGCGCACGGCACCAACCCGGCCTCCGCGGCGATGGCCGGCATGCAGGTCGTGGTCGTGGCCTGTGATGCTCGTGGCAATGTCGATGTTGCCGACCTCGCGGCCAAGGCCGAACAGCACGCCGAGCGGCTTGCCGCATTGATGGTCACCTATCCGTCCACCAACGGCGTGTTCGAAGAGGCGATTTGCGAGATCTGTGACATTGTCCATCGCCATGGCGGACAGGTGTATACGGACGGGGCCAATTTGAACGCCATGGTCGGTTTGGTTCGACCCGCGGATTTTGGCAGCGATGTTTCGCATTTGAATCTGCACAAGACCTTCTGCATTCCGCACGGTGGCGGTGGACCGGGCGTAGGACCCGTCGCGGTCAAATCGCATCTTGCCCCGTTTCTTCCGGGCCACCTCGGGCAAGGCGGTGCCGTGGGAATGGTCAGTGCGGCAAATTATGGGTCGGCCGCAATTCTTCCCATTTCGTGGATGTACCTGACGATGATGGGCGCGGCGGGCGTGACGCTGGCCACGCAAGTTGCGCTGCTCAACGCCAATTACCTGACACGCAAACTCTCGGCGCACTATCCCCTGCTCTACAGCGGCCGCAACGGATACGTGGCACACGAGTGCATTTTGGATCTGCGACCGATAAAGGAGCGTTGCGGCATCGGTGCCGAGGACGTGGCCAAGCGCCTGATGGATTACGGCTTTCACGCGCCCACCCTGTCTTTCCCCGTTCCCGGCACCTTGATGATCGAACCGACCGAGTCGGAGTCGCTGCGCGAACTCGATCGTTTTGTGGACGCGATGGTGCGCATTCGGGAGGAGATTCGTGCGGTCGAAACGGGTGCCGCGGACCGGCAAGACAATCCGCTGCGCAACGCCCCGCACACCGCAACCATGGTGTGCGCGGACCAATGGGTGCACCGCTACTCGCGCGAGCTGGCCGCGTTTCCGACGCCGGCACTGCGGCGCACGAAATACTGGCCCGCGGTCGCACGGATCGACAACGTGTACGGCGACCGGCATCTGGCCTGCAGTTGCGCTCCGCTTGCCGATTGGACCGAGACGCCGCAAGCCGGCGCGGGCACGGTGTAGCTTTCGTCTTTCGGTAAGCTAGCGTCCTGCTTTCGAGGTTTCGCTATGCAATATGTCTACACCATGCGGCGCGTGGGCAAGATCGTGCCGCCCAAGCGCTACATCCTGAAGGACATCTCGCTTTCCTTTTTCCCGGGCGCCAAGATCGGGGTGCTGGGCTTAAACGGCTCGGGCAAATCCACCTTGCTGCGCATCATGGCCGGGGAGGACCCCAATTTCGAAGGGGAGGCGGTGCCGATGCCCAATTTGCGCATCGGCTATTTGTCGCAGGAGCCGGCCCTGGATCCGACGATGACGGTTCGCGAGGCCGTCGAGCAGGGGCTAGGCGAAGTGTTGGAAGCGCGCACCCAACTCGAGGGCATTTACGCCGCGTACGCCGAACCGGACGCGGATTTTGACAAGCTCGCGGCCGAACAAGCGCGCTACGAGGCGATCATCGCGGCCAGTGGATCGGACGTCGAACACCAGCTCGAGATCGCCGCCGACGCCCTTCGTCTGCCGGCCTGGGACGCGCGCATCGAACGGCTCTCCGGCGGAGAAAAGCGCCGAGTGGCCCTGTGCCGCCTGCTTTTGTCCAAGCCCGACATGCTGCTGCTGGACGAGCCGACCAATCACCTGGATGCCGAAAGCGTTGAGTGGCTCGAGCAGTACCTACAGCGCTTTTCCGGCACGGTGGTGGGCGTCACGCACGACCGCTATTTTCTCGACAACGCCTGTGCCTGGATCCTGGAACTCGACCGAGGTCACGGAATACCCTGGGAAGGAAATTACAGCTCTTGGCTTGCGCAAAAAGAGCAGCGTCTGGCGGTCGAATCGCGACAGGAGGCCGCGCGAATCCGCAGCATCAAGCACGAGCTCGAGTGGGTGCGCCAGAACCCAAAGGGCCGCCAGGCCAAGAGCAAGGCCCGCCTGGCACGCTTCGAGGAGCTCAACTCGTACGAGTACCAGCAACGCAACGAGACTCAGGAAATCTTCATTCCCGTGGCCGATCGGCTCGGCGCCGAAGTCATCGAGTTCCAGGATGTCCGTAAGGCGTTTGGCGAGCGGCTACTGATCGACAACCTGTCGTTTCGCGTGCCGGCGGGCGCAATCGTCGGGATCATCGGACCCAACGGTGCCGGTAAATCCACGCTGTTTCGCATGATTACGGGGCAAGAGCGTCCGGACAGCGGCCAGGTTCGGATCGGTCCAACCGTGCGCTTGGCGTTCGTCGATCAGTCCCGTGACGCGCTTGCCGCCAACAAGACAGTCTGGGAGGAGGTGTCGGGCGGGCACGACATGCTCACGGTGGGCCGGTTTGAAATGCCCTCACGCGCCTACCTGGGTCGCTTTAACTTTCGCGGAGCCGATCAGCAGAAAATCGTCGGTCAGCTCTCCGGAGGGGAGCGCGGCCGGCTGCATCTGGCCAAGACCCTGATTGCGGGAGGCAATGTTCTGCTGCTCGACGAGCCGTCCAACGACCTGGACGTCGAGACGCTGCGTGCGCTCGAAGACGCACTGCTCGAGTTTGCCGGTAGCGTTCTTGTCATCTCGCACGACCGGTGGTTTCTGGACCGGATCGCAAGCCACATCCTCGCCTGCGAAGGCGATTCGCAGTGGACCTTTTACGCGGGAAACTACCAAGAATACGAGGAAGACAAGCGGCGTCGGCTGGGAGAAGAGGGCGCGCGTCCCCATCGGTTGCGCTTTAAGCCGCTGAAGTAACATGACGTTGAACAAACGTTTGACAAGGGAGAAAACGAACATGCACAAGTTCACCGTTTGGCATCGCACGGCGGCGGCCGTCTGTTTTGCGGGATTGTTCGCGGGGGCGTCCGCCGAAGCGTTTGAACTCAAAAGCACGGACATCGCGGAAGGATCGACGCTTACCAATGCACAGGTGTTTGCCGGCTTCGGCTGCACGGGCGAGAACCTATCGCCGGCCTTGCAGTGGTCCGGGGCACCGGCCGGCACCAAGAGTTTTGCTGTGACGCTGTACGATCCGGACGCGCCCACGGGCAGCGGATGGTGGCACTGGATCGTCTACGACCTGCCGGCCAGCACAAGCGGCCTGCCGCGTGGAATCGGAAAGGGTGCAGCGCTTCCCGCGGGAGCGCATCAGGGGCGCAATGACTTCGGAACGACGGATTTTGGCGGCGCCTGCCCACCCGTTGGCGATAAGCCTCACCACTACATCTTCACGATCTACGCGCTGAAAGTCGACAAACTGGGCGTACCCGCCGACGCCACGGCGGCCCTCATCGGATTTAACATCAAAGCCAACAGCTTGGGCTCGGCGACTCTTAGCGCACGATACGGGCGCTAGCCGCAGCCGCACGGTAGCCCGGGCAGCGGGTTGGCTTAGCCTGCGCTAAGCGGTGGGGGAGCGCCGGCGTCGGGTGCCGCCGGCGCACGCGCCGCGGCCATCTTGGCCAGCGCGCCCGCCGCCGTGACGAATTCGCTCGGCAGCATCACGACCGTCATGGTGTTTTGCTCTGCGCCGATCTCGGTGAGCATCTGCATGCGGCGCAACTCGAGCGCCGCACCGGAGCGGCTGATTTCATCGGCGGCTTGGCGCAATTTGACCGCGGCCTCGAATTCCGCATCGGCCTTGATGATGCGCGCGCGCTTTTCGCGCAAGGCCTCGGCTTCCTGCGCCATGGCCCGTTGCATGGTCTGCGGGATCTCCACGTCCTTGAGTTCGACGCGCTCCACCGCCACGCCCCATGGCTCGGTGACTTTGTCGATCGTCTCCTTCAAGCTGACCGACAGCATGGCCTGTTCCTTAAGCAATTCATCGAGCGTGTGCTTGCCCATGACCATGCGCAGCGCGGTCAATGAAGTCTGCGTCACGGCCGCTCCATAGGACTCCACTTCGATCAGCGCATCCTTGGGCTGCGTTACCCGGTACCAGACCACGGCACGCACCTTCACCGGAACGTTGTCCTTGGTCATCGTCTCCTGCGGTTCGACCGTAAGAGTCACGACCCGAACGTCGACCAGGCGCGCCACATCGATGAGCGGAATGATCCAGGTCAGACCGGGATTCCGGATCGACTGAAATTTTCCGAGCCGAAACACCACGGCGCGCTGGTACTGCGCAACGATGCGAAGACCCGCAAGGACAACGATCAGCAAAATCAGAGCGACAAAAATCATGAATGGGTTTCCGAGTGCGCGCAAAAGGGGTTGGCCGCCAGTGACACCTTTGGCAGTGGGTTCGTGCTCCGCGGTATCAGGCGCCCGCCAGTGCCCAAGCGCCGAAGGCAAGGCCGGTGGCGGCAACGGTGCCAACACCCCACAGCAGCCAAGTCTTGCGCGATAAAAGGACGATCGCCGATAACGCAATGGCGATCTGCATGGCGGTTGCGCCTACGGCCCAGAGGTGGTGCAGGTGCATCTGCCGCTCGCTTTTCTCGTCCCACCCGACGACTTCTTCCTCGAGCTTATCGGCCCGGGCCTTGATCTCCGCCTGCTCTTTCTTGTAGCGCTCCGCCTCGCTCTTATAGGCCTCGATGCGATCGGGGCGCGTTGCCATATCGGCCCCGAATTCCGCGAGGTTGTGCTTTACGCCCTTGGCCTGGTAATAGTTCCACTCGTCGTTGGCTTTGGTTTTGGTGATCGACGCGGTGTTTTTAAAGAGCTGCGCCCGGGCCTGGGTGACTCCGCCCGCAAACGTCATCAGCGCACCGAAGGTTGCCAGTACGGCCGACAACACGGCAATGCGCCCCGCAAGGGAATCGCCCCCGCCGTGCGCCGCCGCGTGGTCGACCGCATGGTCGTGTACGCCATGAACGTGAAATTCGTCCGTGGACATCAAAGGCTCTCCCTCTCGTCAGGCACTTTTGGTGGCGACCGCTTCGTAGCGGACAAAGTCAAATCCGAACGGCCGATCGCCGGCGGGCGCGAAATGTTCGCGCGAGCGCTCGCGCCAGCGCGCCGGGTCCAATGCAGGAAAACGCGCATCGCCCTCGAAGTCGGCGTCAATTTCGGTAAGGAAAATCGAATCGACGTGTTGCTGCAGCGCCTGAGCATAGAGCTGCTCGCCGCCAATGATGAAGACGTCGCGCTCGCGCGCGCCGGTGGCGCATTTGCGCAGGGCTTGCGACAGGCTCCGCGCAGTCTCGGCGCCCGCTGCCTGCCAGTTCGGATCGCGCGTGAGCACGATGTTGCGCCGGCCGGGCAGGGGCCGGCCGATCGAATCCCAGGTCTTGCGTCCCATGATGATCGTATGCCCCATTGTGACGCGCTTGAAATGTTCCAGATCTTCGGGCAGGCGCCACGGCAGCGCGCCATCCCGGCCGATGACGCCGTTGCGCGCCCGCGCGACGATCAAGTGGATCTTCGTCACGGCCTCAGACCGACACCGGCGCCTTGATGTGCGGGTGCGCCTGGTAGTCGAGGATTTCGAAGTCCTCGAAACGATACTCAAAAAGGGAAGGCGGCTGCCGTCGGATGCGCAGCCGCGGGTAGGCAAAGGGCTCGCGCGAGAGTTGCTCGCGCACCTGATCAAAGTGGTTGCGATAAATGTGGCAGTCGCCACCCGTCCAGACAAAATCCCCGGGCGCCAGGCCGCATTGCTGTGCCACCATGTGGGTGAGCAGGGCATAGCTTGCGATGTTGAAGGGCACCCCAAGGAAGATGTCGCAGCTGCGCTGGTAGAGCTGGCAGCTCAAGCGGCCTTCGGCCACGTAGAACTGAAACAGCAAGTGGCAGGGCGGCAAGCGCATGCGCGCAAGGTCCGCGACATTCCACGCCGAAACAATGAGGCGGCGCGAGTCCGGGTTGGTTCGAACCTGCTCGAGTACCTGCGCGATCTGGTCAATGTGCGATCCCTCCGGTGTCGGCCAGCTGCGCCACTGCACGCCGTAGACCGGACCGAGTTCGCCGTCGGCATCGGCCCACTCGTCCCAAATGCTGACCCCGTTTTGGCGCAAGTACGCGATATTGCTCGACCCCTGGAGAAACCAAAGCAATTCGTAAATGATGGAGCGCAAATGCAGTTTTTTCGTCGTCACGAGCGGAAATCCGCTCGCCAAGTCAAAACGCATCTGATAGCCGAATACCGAGCGCGTCCCGGTGCCGGTGCGGTCGTTCTTGTCCACGCCGTGTTCCAGGACGTGGCGCATGAAATCTTCGTATTGCCGCATGTCTTGCTGCGCGTTGCGTGCCGGTGTGCCGTGGGCCTTGGTGCGACAAGTATAGCGAGGCGCGCCACCGAAAATTGCTCTGGGCACGGACCGATCGACGCAACGCGGGACGGGCGCCCTTTGCAACGACCTCATGCCGGCACCGCCGCGCCCTTTGCGCGCGAAAGCGCTCAGCTCGTCAGCAAGCTTCGCGCAACACCGGTTGCCGCATCCACAAAGATCACCGCAAAAGCGGTCAACGAAATGCCATAGCCCGATCCTCGCTTGGTCGGGTCCTTGCGGTACGCATTCGAGTACAGGATGCGCGCGCGAGTCCGGACCGGGCCGACAGCGGCAACGATCGTCGTTGCGCCGAACAGGACTGCCACCCAAAGCGCCGGCAGGAAGATCACGGTGTTCTCGATCGTGTTCATCTAAACGCGAAACGTGCGCTCGAACATGGGCTCGCCGCTCGTCGTCAGAGCGACGATGCGGTACTTGCTCCGCGCCCGCCCGACCAACGTGCCGAGCGACAACGGCAAGACGACATTGCGCAGCGTGATGATCGCGGGCAAGGGATACGAAAACATGCGCGGCTTCGGTCAAGTCAAGGAAAGCACCGTGTGCGGCGCGCCGTGCGTACGCGGCCCGGTGCGCGCGTTTACGAGGAGGGGGGCTCACCGAACGTCGGCTCGCCCAGGCGAACGATGCGATCGACGTCGCGAACCGTCTCCGGCCGGTGACTCACGATGACGATGGCGATGCCCAGTTTTCGCAGCCGTTCGCTGATTTCCTGTTCGCGAGCCAGGTCGAGCTGGTCGAATGCCTCGTCGAGAAACAGCACCTGCGGTTTGCGGTACAAGGCGCGCGCAAGCAAGACCCTCTGCTTCTGACCGCCCGACAGCGCCACTCCCAGGCTGCCAACGATTGTGTTGTACTGCATGGGCATGGCCATGATGTCGGCATCGATTCCGGCGACATTGGCGGCCGCGCGCACCACGGCGGGCTGGTGCTGCGGATCAAAAAAACTGATGTTGTCCTCGATCGAGCCGACAAACAGGGGATCGTCCTGCATCACCACTCCCAGGCGCGCGCGATAGACGCTTTGGTCCCAGTCGCGTAGGTCCCGGCCGTTGGCTTCCAGCGCTCCCTCCGTGCGATCGAGGAGGCCGACCAGCACCTTGACCAGTGTAGTTTTGCCGGCCCCGGATGGGCCGACGATGGCCACGACCTCGCCGGGTCGAATGGAAAAATCGATGTTGCGAAAGGCAAATCCCTCAACGCCGTAGGCAAACCCGAGGCCGCGCCCCACGAGGGCCAGGGGAGCGTCCGGTGCTGGCGCGGTGGGGGCGCGCGTTTGTTCGGGCGGCGCGAGCGCGATGTCGGCAATGCGTTCGGCATGCAGGTCGAGCATGCGAAACTCGATCCACCGGTCCACGAGGTTGTTCACCCGCGTCAGAAAGAGCAGCTTGAAGGACAAAAATCCGAACAACATGCCGACCGAAAAGCCTCCACCGATGACCAGCTTGGCCGCCAGCCAGACGACCGCAACGTTTTCCAGGCCAAAGAGCAATCCGTTGGCCGCGCGGTTGAAGATCGCGAGGCGCTGTACCAGAACGCCGGCGTTGGTCTGTTCGATCACGAGGTTTTGATAGGCCGACCGGCGCTCGCGCTCGCGCAAGTTGAGCTTGATGGCCATCATGCCGCGCAGGGTCTCGATGAAATGCGTGCCGGCCTTGCCCTCGTGCACGAGTTGCTCATCGAGCGCGCGGCGCTGCGCGCCGTAAAACAGCCAGCGGGTTGCCCCGTAGGCCAGGGCGGCGGCCAATACCACGAAGGCCAGGACGGCGCTGTACCACAGCATCACGATGAAGGTCAGGACCACCATCACGCCGTCGATGAGGGTCTCCAGAAACGTGACGCTCAATGTGCGCTGAATGGCGTCGACGCTGCGAAACCGCGACACGATGTCGCCAATGTGGCGCTTTTCAAACCAGGACAGCGGAAGGCGCAGCAGCTGTCCGAACAGCGCATCGAGCAAGCGCACGTTGAGCATTGTCGAGAGGTAAACGCCCAGCCAGGAGCGCACCGCAGTGACCGCCACCTGCATGAGGACGAGCAGGCCAAAACCTACGCCAAGGACCGTCAGGAGGTCTTCGTCGCGTCCGACAACGACTCGGTCGACCACGATTTGCACGAAAAAGGGCGATGCGATCGCAAAGACTTCGAGTGCGACCGAAAGAATCAGCACCTGGGCGATGGCTCCGTGCAGCCCCTGGGCCGAGCCAAACAGCTGGCGCACCGAGGTCTTCTCCCGCTCGTCGCGAGCGACAAATCCGGGTGCCGGTTCCAGTTCCGCGGCGACCCCGGTGTAATGGCGCGAAACCTCATCGAGCGCGAGGATGCGTTTGCCGCGCGCCGGGTCCATCACCGTGATTTTGTTGCCGTCGACGCTCGCGAGAACCACAAAGTGATTCAGGTCCCAGTGCAAGATCGCCGGAAGGCGCAGCTTGCCAAGCGCCGACATCGGCGCCTGCACGCCGCGAAAGGACATCTTGAGCGTATCGGCGATGGCCGCAATGTGTTGCAGCGTGACGCCCTTCATCGAAGGCGACAGCCGCAGGCGCATCGACGAGAGGTCGGTACGCAGACCGTGGTAGCTGGCAATCATGGCCACGCAGGCGATTCCGCACTCGGGCGCTTCGCTCTGCAGGATCATGGGCACGCGGCGCCCGAACAAGCTGGCGAACATGTTCAACGCAGGCGCTCGCGCAATGCCAATACGGGTTCGAAGACCCACTCGAAGACGGTGCGCTTTTCCAAAAGAATGTCGGCGCTGACGAGCATTCCGGGCCGCAGCGGAAACTCCTGCGCCCCGGTGCGAACGGTCTGGTGATTCAGCGCCACTTCGATTCGATAAACGGGTTCGCGCACCGTCAGCGGACCGACGTGTTCGCCCGCCGACCATACGGTGCGACCGACGCTGGTTACCTTTCCCTGATACTGGCCGAAGCGCTGAAAAGGGAACGCATCGTATCGCAAAACGACTTGATTGCCGGTTTCGATGAACCCGATAGCGCGCGTTGGCACGAGCAGCTGCGCGTGCAAGCCGCTGCCCTTGGGCATGATCGTGGCCAAGGTCGCATCGGCGGCGAGCGACGCGCCGCGCGTAGCTGCGATGTTGGTGACGATGCCGGCGATTGGCGCACGGATCTCGAGCTCTGTGTGGGCTTCTTCCTGGACCAGGTTTTGCTGCAGCTCGCTTTTGCGTTGCTCGATCTGCTGCAACTGGGTGCGCGTGCGGATCTCGATCAGGGGCAATTCGGCCTGTGCCGCGCGCAGCTCCCGCTCGATGGCCGCCTGACTGCCCCGCAGACTTTCGAGCTTCGTGGTCTGGTCCAGAAGATCATTGCGCCGATCGCGCGCCATGGCTTCCGAAGCAAAACCCTCTTTCACGAGCTGTGCGAAGCGTTGGGACTCCAATTGCGCCGAGGCCAGACGCTGCTGTTGCGCACGCACTTCGGCCGCGGCCTGATCGGATTCCTTTTTTAGATCATCGACGCGCTTGCGGGCCTGCGCGCTTTGTTGCTCGCCCAGCATGGCCGCCTGGGCCAGCTCGGAGCTTAGCGAGCGCAGCCGTCCGGTCAGCTCCCGGTGCACCAACTCCGAAGCGTTGACGCCGCCGGCGGTCGTGCGTTCCTGCGACAGGCGGGCGATCGGCTGCCCAGCGGCGATCTCATCGCCTTCCTTGACCATCAGATCGGCCACCACACCGGCTTCGGGCGCGCTGACCCGCGCCGTGCCCACGTCCAGCTCCAGGTAGCCGTCGACGCGTTCGCGGCGCGTGTACTCGCCGACAAACGCAAAAATCACCAGCGTTGCCGCGATGACCGCCGCCAGCAGGGTGAAGACCCACGTGGGCACGGGCCGCGCCCTGGATACCTCGCCCAGCAGCTTTTCCCGCTGGGCATCGATCGCCTCTTGGCGAAACAACGAGCGAACCGGCGGCGGGCTCAACGTGGATCCGCCGTGCTGTCGACGGTAAGGCGGCTGCGTCTTGCCGCGAGCATCACTCCGTCATCCCGGCCACCACGCGGCTGAAACCGGCATCCACGTACGTGATCTCTCCCGTAATGCCGGCCGCCAGATCCGAAAGAAGGAAGGCAGCAACATTGCCGACGTCGTCGATGGAGACGTTGCGCCGCAATGGCGCGTTGCGCTCGACCAGATCCAAAATCTTGCCGAAATCCTTGATGCCGGCGGCCGCGAGTGTGCGAATCGGGCCCGCGGAAATGCCATTGACGCGGATCGAGCGCGGACCGAGCGTCGCAGCCAGATACCGCACCGAGGCTTCGAGTGACGCCTTGGCCAATCCCATCGTGTTGTAGTTGGGAACAACGCGTTCGGCGCCCAGATAGGTCAGGGTCAGTAGTGCGCTCGGCCGGCCTTGCATTAAGGGCAAAGCCGCCTTGGCAAGCGCCGGAAAGCTGTAGGAGGATATGTCGTGGGCGACGCGAAAGCCTTCGCGCGAGAGCCCGTCGAGAAAATCCCCGGCGATGGCCTCGCGTGGCGCGAAACCGATCGCGTGCACGAGGCCATCGAGTCCGTCCCAGACGCTTGCCAAGTCGGCAAATACGGCGGCGATCTGACCGTCATCGCCGACATCGCACGGAAACACGAGCGCCGAGCCGAATTCCTGCGCGATATCGGTGATCCGTTCCTTGAATCGATCCCCGACGTACGTGAAGGCGAGCTCCGCGCCTTCGCGCCGGCACGCTCGGGCAATGCCATAGGCGATGGATCGATTGGAAAGAACCCCGGTGACGAGGATGCGTTTGCCCGATAAAAATGCCATGTGCCCGTCCGTGTCAGCTGCCGCGTTGGGTGGAACCGGATTATGCGGCCCAAGCTCGGAAGGGCGCATCGTGCGCAATTATGCCGTTCGACGCCCTGCGGGCGTCGCCGGGTTACTTACATGCGCGAGGTGGCAGCAACGACCGAGGCGGGCGCCGCAGGGGTCGCCGCGCTGGTGGCATTGGCAGGCACGGTCTTCTTGGCGACCTTGTGCGCGCTGGCGGCCGCGGGACGGACCACCGTGAGGTTTAAACGCTGACCGGCAAAAAGCGTCGTCGAGTGCAGCTGGTTCCAGGCGACGATATCGTCGGCCTGCACGTGCCAGCGACGCGCCACCGAATCTAGGGTGTCGCCGCGGCGCACGCGGTACGTGACCTGACGCAGGTTGCCGCTTTCGGGAACCAGGGAAAACGAGGCAGAAATGTAGCCAGGCGCCACATCGTCGCTCATCGTCTCATCGCGTGGGATGAGGATGGTCGAACCGACCGCGGGTCGGTATCGCGGCGGGATGCGATTGGCCTCGCGCAGTTGCGCTTCCGTGAGACCCGCCCGCTCGGCAATCTTCGCCAAAGCGTCACCCGTCTGCAGGGTGTAGGCCGTCCAGCTGGCCAATGGCTGCCCGGTGGCATCCCAAGCCGCGAGGTTTGCCTCAAAGGCCTCCGCGCGGTCGGCGGGAATCAGAATCGTGGGCGACGAGGCCCCCAGGATGAGGGGCCGATTAAATGCGGGATTTAGCGCACGGAATTCATCGATCGGCATGTTCGCCAGGCGAGCCGCGGTGACCACATCCATATCGCGCGTCTTGTTCATCGCGACGAAGTACGGCTCGTTGCGGATGTCGGGCAGCTCGATACCGAAACGCTGCGGATCGGCGATGATGTTCTTTATCGCCTGCAGCTTGGGCACGTAGTACTGGGTCTCTCGGGGCAGCCGCAGATCCTTGTATGCCAGCGAACGATGCGCCGCGCGGGCCCGCGCCAACGCATGCTCGACGCCCGCTTCGCCGCAGTTGTATGCGGCCAGCGCCAGCTGCCAATCGCCAAACTCCGCGTAGAGCTTTTGCAGATAGTCGAGAGCGGCTCGCGTCGACTCGATCACACCGAAGCGCTCGTCTTTCCAGAGGTTTTGTTCCAGCGAGTAGAGCCGGCCGGTCGACGGAATGAACTGCCAAAGCCCTGCGGCCTGCGCAAAGGAAATGGCCTCGGGTTGCATCGCGCTTTCCACAAACGGCAACAGCGCAAGTTCCGTGGGCATGCCGCGCTTTTCGATTTCCTCGACGATGTGATACAGGTACATGCTGGCGCGGCTCGTCATGCGCGCGATGTAATCGGGCTGCGCCGCATACCAGCGGGTGCTGGCCTGCGCGCGCTTGGTATCGAGGTCCGGCATCTTGAAGCCGCGCCGGATGCGGTTCCATAGGTCCTTGTCGTCGGGCGGCGCGGCCGGCGGATTCGGGCCCAGCGCTTCCACGGCGCTCGCTTCGGTTGCACTTGCCGCGGCCCCGCTCGGCGCGACGACGTGATCGGCGACCGAGCCCGCCGGGACTTCGGCCGGGGCCGGTGCCGGTGCCGCAGCGTTTAGGGAGCTTGTCGCCGCGGGCGACGTCGCATCGGTTGTCGCCGGCCGCACGGCCGCACTTGGCGCGGCGGCTTGAACTGCCGCCAATCCCCATGGCGAGGCCGCGAGCCAGCCGGGCGGGCGCGCCGCCACGGCAGGCGACTTCGTATCGGTTGCAGTGTCGGCACCGGTTTTGCCGGGCGCCGCAGCGAGCGTCTCTTGTCCGGTGGACGGATTCGCCGGGGCCGGGGCCGCTTGTGATGGGCAAATGGCAACGTGCGCCAAGGCAAACACCGCAGCGCACGGCAGCAAACGGGTTTTTGGAAAAAAACCTGTCACGGAATGTAATACCATCATCGAACGAAGGATGTAGCCAGTGTAGGGTGTGCCTCCGAGCCGTGCAAGCGGCCCGATTCGACGGAAAGAGCCGAAAAAGCGCTGCGCCGTGCGGTCCGGCTCGCTCGCCGCGCGGGATCCGTAGTCTAAAACACGTCTTTCCAAGAACGCAGTGCAGCAAAAACTGCCGCCCCGTCGCCGTTCGCACCCGACCGGTGGCGGGCGACGGCTTGCCGGACCGTCGCTTGCGCGCAACGAAGGAACGGATTTGTCGCCTTTTCCAGGGCCAAGGTCGAAGGAACGGTGGGCTGCTGGCGGCTGCGCGCGCTCGCGCAGGCCTGGCTGCGGCTCACCAGTTCCGAGTTGTCCGGTTCCACCGCGAGCGCAAAGCGGATATTTGCGCTCGTGTATTCGTGGGCGCAATAGATTTTCGTCTGCTCTGGCAATTGCGCGATTTTGGTCAGCGAAGCGAACATCTGCGCCGCGGTTCCCTCAAACAGCCGCCCGCAGCCGCAGCCAAACAGTGTGTCGCCGCAAAACAAGGCCGCCAGCGCGGGGCACCAGTACGCGATGTGATCGAGCGTATGTCCCGGGACCTCCAGGACGGAAAAATTCTCGCCGAGCACCGCGACCTGATCGCCTTCGTGAAGCCGCACGCGGATGTCCGCAAACGGCGAATCTGCCGGCCCGAAGACTTGCGCGGGGTGGGCGGCCAGCAGTTCGGTTACGCCGCCGACATGATCGGGGTGATGGTGCGTGAGTAAAATGGCATCGAGTTTTCGCGGGGCACGGGCCAAGAGGCGCAGCACGGGCTGCGCGTCGCCGGGATCGACGACAACGGCGTGATTTGCACGTTCCAGCAGCCAGATATAGTTGTCCTGGAATGCCGGAACGGGTGTAATTTCGATTTCGTCGCGAAAGCCGTTTTCGGTCGAATGGGCCATTGCTTCGTTGTCGGATGTCCGCTTTGAACTTATGGATTTTTGTCGGATGAGCCTTCGATGAGCGAATCACAGTCTATCGTGAACTTTTCCGACTTCCTTGCGTCGGCGCCGGGGCGATACCTGCTCGAGTGGGAGCAGCGCGTACTGGATAGTGCGGTTGCGGATATCTTCGGCTACCACGCAATGCAGCTTGGGATGCCCCAGATCGATGCCTTGCGCGAAAACCGCATGCCGCTTCGGTGTATTGCTCTGGACGGATCCTCGGGTCGCCCGGTTTGGACCGAGCAGCACATCGATGGCCGTCGCGAAGCCACGGTGGTGGCGCGGTTTGACGAGTTGCCCTTTGCCGCCGCTTCGATCGATTTGCTGGTTTTGCCGCACGTCTTGGAGTTTGCGCAGGAGCCCCACCGCGTGTTGCGCGAGGTGGATCGAGTACTCGTGCCCGAGGGACACCTGGTGCTCACAGGCTTTAATCCGGCGAGTTTGTGGGGCGCGCATCACTGGATGCGGCGCATTGGCTTGCGTCCCTTTCTGCCGCACTCGAGCCAGCTGATCGCGCTGCCGCGCCTCAAGGACTGGCTCAAGTTGCTGTCTTTCGAGGTAAATCGGGGCCGCTTTGGCTGTTACGTGCCCTGGGTGCGCACGGAATCGTGGATCACTCGACTGTCATTTCTTGAGAAAGCGGGAGATCGGTGGTGGCCGGTTCTGGGTGGCATTTACGCGCTTACGGCAGTCAAGCGTGTTCACGGTATGCGGCTCGTGGGGCTGGTGAAAAAGTGGCGCGAGGAGCGGCGTGCCGCGCTCGCGCCGGCAACTCCCGTGGCACAACTTGCCTATCGCACCGACGAAGCAGTGACCGTGCGCGTCGGCGTGACCGCGGAGGCGGCCAACGACCGGGCGATCAAAGCGGCGCAAGGATGAGACATGCGCGTTCCGTCGACTTAAGTCCCAGGGGCGCGGAGGCAGCGACCGAGCACCGCCCGTCGCCGCTCGTCGAGATCTGGACCGATGGTGCTTGCAAGGGCAACCCGGGTCCGGGTGGCTGGGGAGCGCTTTTGCGGACCGGCGACAGGGAGCGCGAACTCTACGGCGGCGAAGCCCGCACGACGAATAACCGCATGGAGCTCACAGCCGTGATCGAGGCGCTTTGCGCGCTAAAGCGGCCGTGCGAAGTCATCGTTCACACCGATTCGCAGTACGTCAAACTCGGAATGACGGAGTGGCTCAAGCAGTGGGAGCGGCGCGGCTGGAAGACCGCCGATCGAAAGCCCGTCAAGAACGTCGAGTTGTGGCAGCGACTCGATCAGCAGGTGCGCCGGCACCGAGTTCAGTGGCGCTGGGTGCGCGGTCATTCGGGCAATCCGGGCAATGAGCGGGCCGATGCCCTGGCCAACCGTGGCATCGACGAACTGCGGAGAGTCTGAACCATGCGCCAGATCGTGCTGGACACGGAAACGACCGGTCTAGAGGCCGGCGATGGGCATCGCATTATTGAGATCGGCGCGATTGAGTTGATTGGGCGGCGCCTCTCCGAGCATCGTCTGCATCGCTACTGCAACCCCGAGCGTGACAGCGACCCGGCCGCTCTTGCGGTTCACGGTCTCACACGCGAGTTTTTATCGGACAAGCCGCTTTTTGCGGAGGTCATTGCGGACCTGATCGATTTTATCGATGGGGCCGAAGTCATTATCCATAACGCGCCCTTTGACCTGTCGTTTCTCGATGCGGAGTTCGCGCGCATAGGGCGTGCGGCCTTTGCGGAGCATTGCGAGAAAGTTACGGACTCGTTGCGAATGGCCCGCGAGCTTCATCCGGGCAAACGCAATTCGCTCGACGCGCTGTGCGAGCGATACAACATTTCGAACCGACATCGGACGTTGCATGGAGCACTGCTCGACGCCGGTTTGTTGGCCGAGGTGTACCTGGCAATGACGCGCGGGCAAGACAGCCTCGTGATGCAATTGGCGCCTCCCGACCAAAGCGAAGAGGCCGCACCGGCGGCCGACAAGGATCTGATCGTTCTTTTGGCCGACGACAGCGAATCCTGCGCACACGAGGCTTTGCTCGATTCCATTGAAAAGGAAACGCGCGCAACGGCGGTTTGGCGCGCAGGGTAGTTCTGTTCATCGCTATGCCCTTGCGCGCCGACGCCGAATGGCCTGCGCTAAGATTTCGGCCTCCGGTCGCAGTCCCGGGCGGTTAGCTCAGCGGTAGAGCACTGCCTTCACACGGCAGGGGTCACAGGTTCGAACCCTGTACCGCCCACCAGCAAAATTCGACACGTACGGGCAAAAGTCGTGCGCGGCCGTTTCGCGTCCTCGAAAAGTCGCATCACAAGGCGCGCGTCCACATCTGCAGCGACTTGGCGCACGGGTGCGACAGCGTCCGACGGTGCCGAAGACAGGGTCGTCGCGTGTCTTCTTCGGAAGGCAACGCGTTCGCGTTGGTGTTGAAGGCCGGATTCGACGCTTCATCATCACCTTTTTTTTGGTGCGAGCCTTGCGTCATGGCCTGCGCTTACGTGCGAACGATCGCAGTAGGGTCTTGAGGCAACCTACACGGCATTTCGCGCCGTGCCGGAGCCCCTCCTAACCGGCCGATTTCGTTACATTGTTGCTTTGCAAAATCGAAAACTTAAGAAGTCTTAAATTTTTACTTGACGCCGTTCTTTCGCGCGCGGATATTGAGACGCGTTTCCTCCCAATCGATTCTCTTTTAGCGGATTTGGGCGAAAACGAGATCTGGGCATCGATCCAACTCACGGGCTGACGGCGGACGGAGATACCGATATGGACAAGACCGATTTGGAGTACGACATCGCCATCGTCTTGATGGTCCTCGTTTCGCTTGCGATTGCCTTTTGGGCGCAGCTGGCGGTCGGAGGGTAGGAAGTGGAGCTTCCATAGGCGAGCAGAACGGGAGCGATTGCGCGAACATCGCGCATGGGCTTTTCTGCAAAGGGCGGCCGCAAGGCCGCCTTTTGTGTTTGGCGCGAGGCAAAAGAGGACTTATTCGAAAAAAGCGCCGCGCAAACGGATCGGATTTGGCGCACCGCTCTTGACCAACGAATCGAACGACCGGCGCGCGGGTCGACGGGTAGCTTGCATCCGGGTCTTTCCGCGGAAGGGTCACCAGAGTTTCCTTGTCCGTGGCTCGATCCGCGGCACGCAGCCCACGCAAAGACGGAAAAAAACCTCCTGGACGGTGAGGGACGGCGGTGTGAGGAGGGGCAAACGAGAACGGACTTCGCCGCCCTCGGGTCGCCCACACTGGCTTTTTTTGTCGGTTCGCAAGAACCCAAAGCGGAGCGAATTGGACGCCACGCCCTAGCGTCGAAGCGAATCGCTTACCTCCTGCACTACCGCGAGCGCGCGCCAAGGGTACCCGCTGGGGTCGCGCTCGAGCCGGGCCGCGAACAGAACGTCGATCAGGTTTCCGTCACAACGCACCATGCGCAAGGCCACTTCCGAACAGCGACCCGTACGCAACAAATGGGGAAGAATCTCCTGCTGCAGCATATGCCTTGAGACGGGCGCAAGAAATTCGCTGAAAGGACGATCCAAAACTTCGCTGCGCACAAATCCCAGGTGGGCAAGCCAGGCGTCGCTGACACTCAGGATCCGCCCTTCCACATCCATCGAATGGAGCATGGCGGGGGTTGCCTCGTACAACTCCCGATTCTGGCGCTCGCCCGCGACCAAAGTTCGCTCCAGGCGCTTGCGTTCGCTTACGTCGCGCGCAATTTGCGAAACCCCGACGATCTTGCCGCCCGCGTCGCGAATCGGCGATAGCGTCAGCGCAACTTCGATCAGTTTCTCGTTGCGACGCAGGCGAATGGTTTGAAATTCGACGATCGACTCGCCGCCGCGGACCCGCTGCATCAGCATCCGCTCTTCGCTTTGCCGATCGGCCGGTACGATCAGCCCGACGGGCCGGCCGATGGCCTCCTGCGCGGCACGTCCGAACAACCGCTCGGCTGCGGGATTCCAGGACGTAATTTCATCATTCAAATTTGTCGAAAGGATGGCGTCGGCCGTTGAATCGACGATGGCCGCCAAGCGCGACACCGCCTCCCGCCCGCGTACCTCGTCGGTAATATCCCGGCCCACCGAGTGAATGGATAGAGTGCTGCCCAGGGCATCGAGAAGCGGTCGGTGGGTCCAGGCAACCCAAGGGTCCGTCCCTGCGGCCGATTTGAGACGGCTCTCCCCGTGCTCGACCGTTTTGTGATGTCGCACCTTACGCATCTGGGCCGCCACCAGATCCCGCTGTTCGTCGGCGACGAAATCCAGCAGATTGCGGCCGATCATCTTTTCGGGCGGCAGTCCGCAGTGCGCGGCGTACGTCGAGTTTACGTACGCGAGTGTCAGATCGGGCTGCGAAAGTGAAACGAGCTCGGTTTGGTCCTCGACCATCGCCCGATACTTTGCTTCGCTTGCCGCCAGGTCCTTGGCGAAGCGATCAAGCTGCTCGCGCAGGCGATAGGCCTCGATGCTGCGTGTAATAGCGCGGCAGAGGTTGTCGGGCGACAGGCGGTTCTTGGGCAAGTAGTCGGAAGCGCCCGAGCGCATCACCTCGGCAGCAAGCTCCTCGTCGCCAGCACCCGTCACCATGATCACCGGACAGCGAGGTCCGAAATCGGCGCGCAGCGCGCGCAGCAGTTCGGCGCCGCTCCCATCGGGCAGCTGGTTGTCCAGCACGACGCAGTCAAATGGCCGGCTTTTGAGAAGCGCGATGGCCTCGTTACTCGAAGCCGCCTGTGTCGTCTCCGCGCTCAACGGCGAGTTTGCAGCGAGGCGCACCACGCGCTCCCGATCCACATCATCGTCGTCGATTACGAGTAGGCGCACGCGATCGGCGCCGTGGTCCACGGTCGGTGTCAGCGCGCTCACGGCAGGCACACCGCCTCCTGGTACGCAAGCAGCAGACCTGCAAGCTTTGCAAATTGCGGGCCAACCGCCGACTTGACCATGTAACCGGCGATCTGCTCTCGATAGGCCCGCGCCCGATCTTCCTCGGCATCGGACGTCGTGAGCACGAAAACGACTTCTTCCCGCAACGCGCTATCGGCCCGCAGCGCGCTTAAAAATTCGATGCCGTTCATGCCCGGCATATTCAAGTCCAGCAACACGATTCGGGGTCGCTTGATGGGGCCCTTCGGGGCCTCGCCCCGCAACACGGCCAGCCCCATCAGACCATCCTGGACCCAGACAATGGGACAGTGCACGCCGTGTCGTGTCAAGCTGCGGCGCACCGCCTCGGCGGCAACGTCGTCGTCCTCGATCAGGAGAATGGAAATGGCTGCGCTAGGCATGATCGGTCATCCTGGGGATTCTCGGCCACCAGAGGCGAAAATTGGATCCGCGTCCCTCGAGCAGCGGGGACACCAGCTCCATGCGGCCACCGTGAACTTCGACCAGGCGCTTCGATAGCGCCAGCCCGAGACCGAGACCGGATCGCTTGGTAGAGGCCGTGGTTTGAAAGAGCCGGAACACTCGGTCCTTCGCATGTTGCGGAAAACCTGGTCCGTCGTCCATCACCGATACACGACAATAACCTTCGTCGTCACGGACATCGACGGCGATTCGGCCGGTTTTTCGGTCATGGTGCTTCACAGCGTTCCCAATGAGGTTGCGCAAGACGGTCTCAAGCGGTGTCCAGGGCGCCCAGATCGGCTCGGCGTTTACCGTAACGTCGATCCGAAAGCCATCGGGAAGCGGATCGATTCGCAGGATGTCCCGTACGAGAGCCGCAAAATCCACCTGCACACATTCCGCATCAACCTGCTCGGATCGCGCGTACCGCAGGAGATCCGATATCAGATGCTCTAAGCGGGATACTCGATCGGCAATCCGTTCCAGGTTGTGCGCAACTTCCGGCTTCGGTTGATCGCCCAAATCTTCGCGTACCCACTGGACCAGGTCGGCAATACCGCGCAACGGGGATCGCAGATCGTGCGACGCGACACGGGTAAATTCCCGCAGGTTCTCGTTGGCCTGTTTGAGTTCCATCTCGATGCGCCGGCGCACGGAGATGTCGATGACCGTCACAAGGGTCATGGGTTGCCCTTGCCATCGCACTTGGCTCAGGCCGATCTCGACGGGAAGGTCGGCACCACTGGCATGTCGCGCGGTAAGGTCCCGTCCCACTCCCATGCGCCGGGTGGTCGGGGCTTGGTGAAACGAGCGCATCAATTCGCCGTGATGGGCTCGATAGCGCTCGGGCAATAGGATCTCTACGCGCTGGCCGGTCAGGTCTGCGGCGGTGTATCCAAGCATCGTCGCGAGGTGTTCGTTGAGCAGTGCAATGCGTCCTTCGTCATCTACCAGCGCCATTCCGTGGGTCGCCGACGCAAAGGTGGGACCAAGGGTGCCTTCGGACGGACCGCGTGATGGGTGCTCGACGATCGATGCCACGACCATTTTGCCCTGCGGCGTCGTCATCGGACGAAAGCGGATTTGAACGGGAAACTCGCTCCCGTCGGCGCGACGCGCTAACACTTCCAGGCCATTCTCGATCGTGGCCGAACGAGGGGACAACGGTATGACTTCGCCCAAGTACTGCCGAAGGTCCTGCGCGTGTTTGGGAGCGAGAAGTTCGATGGATTTGCCGATGGAATCGGCGCTTTGATAGCCAAAGGTACGCAGCAACGCCAAGTTGCTCGCAAGGATAACGGCGTGCGAATCGATCAGTGCCAGGCCGACGGGAGAAGCCTCAAACGCCTGTCCCAGAACAGTCGCCGGCAATGCCGGAGCGAAGCCACCGGAGGCAGAGCGCTCCTGATCTTGCCGCCTTTGGTCCAAGTCAGCCCCCGCCTGATGCCACAGCGAAATGCGCGACTCTTACATGCCCATGCCATGCTTAGCCCGAGTTCTTTTTTAATCGCCTCCGTGTCTTTTACCGTGGGACAAAAGATTGCACTGTCCGACAGAGGGCCATCGATGCGGGCTAAAAGCGGCGCGGAACGCTCGGTCCCGGACCGCACAAAGTCGCTGTGCGGCGCGGAACCTCTCCGGCCTCCGGTTGTTAGCGTAACTTTCGAAACTGCAAACAACAACCATGGACTAGTAAGGGTTGTCGACGCAGCGCGTTTTGCCATCACCAGTGCGCCGCGTTCGCGCGCGTCTTGCATCCCGGGAATGGGGCACCACCTAAATCGTCGATAGCAGGCTTTGCGGCGTCTGCGGATCCGGGGCGGGCGTTGCGTATCTGTGCGAGGCCAGTCGATTGCTGTTTTCGCAAGAACCTCACAGACGACGCTCGACGCGGCGCCGGCCCCGACCGTATCAACCTAATACGCGGGAAATTCTTAACGCAGCATCAGTGTGCCGGGGCGGCATAGATCTGCTGCCATGGGGAAGCGCAACTGCGCACGAATGGGTAATACGCCCTGGCATCGGGGCAGTAGTACCAGTATGTCGGAGCCGGTGGGATGTTGGCCCCCGGAATCGGCGGAGTCAGGTCAGTACCGTACGGAACGTCGTTTGGATCGCCGTAACCATAATCGAGCCACAAATACGAATCCCAAAACGGGTCCACGACATCGACCCCCCCGATTCCCCAACCGCAACAGCCGTAACCGTGGTGGTAGTGTCCGTTTGCCCCGCCGCCACCTCTTCCGTGGCCACCCCAATTGCCTCCGTGATTTCCCCCTCCGTCGGACGCGTGGGCGGATCCTGTTCCAAAGCCGCCGCCGTGACCGCCGCCCCCGCTCGCGCCAAAACCGCTGCCGCCACCCAAACCGCCTCCGCCACCGGCCCCGGCGTGGGCAAGGGCGGACGCGCTGCCGCAGGCGAACCCAAACAAAAAGACAATCCCGCTAACGATCGACGCGAAGCGTCCCAGACCGACTTTCATCCTCCCAGTCCTTTCGCCCCGCCGCGCAACGGTTCGCTGCGAACCGAGAAAACGACGCCAACACAGCGTGCGGCAAAGCAAGTGATCGGAACAACACTTAGATTCCCGAGCAACTCCGTTTGTTCCAATTTCGATTCCGGGGCCGCCCGGGCGGCATTCGCAGCGAGCGGAGCTGGGCGGTGGAGTTTGTCTCAAACACGAGGGCGCGCGTTTGCCCGTGTCCGATTCGCCGTCGCGCGGCTCCTCGGGCTAGTCTGTAGCATCAAACTTTCTTCGCTTGGGGGCGGGCTCGCCAGCGGAGATGGCAACGACGCGACGCAGCTCGACGGTCGCGGGAATTTCTTGATTGTCGGTTCGCCAATTCCACAGCGAGCCTTGACGTGCCCCGCCGCGCGCCGCGGATTTTTGAAGCGATGCGAAAAGTCGGCGAACCGGCTGGGCACATTACCTCGTTGGTGCCGCTTTTGTACGTGTCGCGCCCTCTCGGGTTTTCGGACGATTGTTCTTCGCCCGCAACGCGTTTTTTGTGAGCTCGCCGTTTAGTATCCTCCAAACCGTCCACCGACCCGCGCTCACCCTATCGATGATTGCTCGTGCTGATGTGCCGGCCACGCCGCGATCCATCCTGTCCCATCTTTTTGCGGGATCGGCGGACGCGACACCCTCGCAAATGTTGGAAGAAGCGGCGGCCCGGGCTCGCTCGGACGGTTTTGTGGTGCTTTCGCTCGGTTGGCAGGCGGGTGCCGATATTCGCGAGCTTGCGAGCTTTCATGCCGCCATTGCCTTGCAGTGCGTGCGTCATGGAGCTCCGATGGTTCCTACCGCGATTGTCTCCGGCGGGCCGGTATCGGAATCTGCGGGACTCGCATCGCCGGCCGACTTTCTTCTTGCTCTTGCGTTAGCGCTCAATGCACAGCAATCGATTTACGCCTACGCCTGTGGCCCGGATGCGCGGGCCGATCGATCGTCGAGCTTTGGCGTATATATCGACCCCGATACGCTCGCAAGGGGTCGAACGCTCGCCATCGACCTTGCGAAGTGCCTGACAACCGGCGAAGCCCGATCCGTGTTTGAACGTCTGGGCGATTACCGTTTGTTGACAGCGGCACCGGTCGATGCGAGCGTGCTGCGGGCAATTCTCATCACGCAACCGTAGCGGCAAAAAAAGCGCAACCGGCCGTGGATTGGCCGCGGGCTCGTCAACGATTGCGTACAATTGCGCGTTATCGGATGCACGCAGAAAAGCCTGCGGGTCCTCTCGATTCGTACGATTCGTGCAACGCGCTGCCGGCACCGGCAATCGCGCGTGGCGCCGCCTCCCTTTAAGAAGAGAAGCGAAATCCTATGCGCAGAAAACGGAACGCCAAGATCGTCGCCACTCTCGGCCCCTCGAGTTCCTCGGAGGAAGTGATCCGCGATTTGTTTCTCGCCGGCGTCGACATGTTCCGCCTGAATTTCAGTCACGGAACCCATGCCGAGCATAAGGAGCGGTTTGAAACGGTCCGGCGTATCGGCCGCCAATTTAACCGCCCGATCGGCATCCTGGGAGATCTGCAGGGCCCGAAGCTGCGCGTTGGCAAGTTCGCGGACGGCAGTATCACGCTGGAGCCCGGCGCTATGTTCCGCCTGGATCTCAGTTCCGCCGAGGGAGACGTCCACCGCGTCAGTCTGCCCCATCCGGAAATTTTTGCGGCGCTGGTACGCGGCGCGACCCTCCTGCTCGATGATGGCCGGTTGGCGCTGCGCGTGGAGGATTTTGGGCGGGACTTTGCGGTCACGCGCGTAGTGGTCGGCGGCCGCCTTTCCGACCGAAAAGGCGTGAACGTTCCCGGTGTCGTGCTACCCATTTCTCCGCTGACCGATAAAGACCGACGCGACCTACACTATGCGCTGGAGCTGGGTGTCGATTGGATTGCCCTGTCGTTTGTCCAGCGGCCGGAAGATATTGCCGAAGCCCGAGCGCTTATTGGCGATCGAGCCGCGGTGATGACCAAGCTCGAAAAGCCTTCGGCCATCGATCGGCTGGACGACATCGTGCGGATTTCCGATTCCGTCATGGTGGCGCGGGGTGATTTGGGCGTGGAGGTTCCGCCCGAGCGCGTGCCGATTTTGCAGCGCGCGATCGTCCGTGCGTGCCGTCGGGAAGGCAAGCCGGTCGTGGTGGCGACGCAGATGCTCGAGTCGATGACCGCCAGTCCGGTGCCTACGCGCGCGGAAGCATCCGACGTCGCAAGCGCCATCTTCCAGGGCGCCGACGCGGTGATGCTGTCAGCCGAATCGGCCGCGGGCAAATACCCCGTGGAGGCAGTGACGATGATGGACCGGATCATCGCTCAGGTCGAAGGCGATCCGTATTACCGAGCGCTGCTCGAGGCCAATCACGAGGAGGCCCGCTCGACCGTCGCCGATGCCGTCTGCGCAGCTTTGCGCCAGACCGCACACATTGTTTCCGCCAAAGCAACAATCACATATACCTCTTCGGGAGCCTCCGCGCTGCGTGCGGCGCGCGAGCGACCCGAGGCGCCGATTCTTTCGCTGACTCCCAGCGCCCGAACCGCCTGCCGTCTGGCGGTCGTCTGGGGTGTGCATTCGGTGCACACGACCGAAGCGCCCGACGTCAACACGATGACCGATCTTGCCTGTCGCGCCGCCTTGCACGAAGACTTTGCCGCAGCGGGCGATTTTGTGGTGATCGCTGCAGGGGTGCCGTTCGGCCACTCGGGCACCACGAATCTCTTGCGCATCGCCAGGGTCGGTACAAACGGTGCCGACGATGGCGTTCCGACACGAAGGTAACCGCGCGGCTCCTCCCGACCCGGCCGGCGGCGGTGCGGCGCGCGCCGTCGCCGAGGGACGTTGATCGAAAGCGGCATGGAACCCAAGATTCGAACGCGCATTGCGCCCAGCCCGACAGGTATGTTGCACCTGGGAACGGCACGAACAGCGCTGTTTTGCTGGGCCTTTGCGCGCCGAAACGCGGGAACATTCATCCTGCGCGTTGAGGACACCGACCGCGAGCGCTCGACGGAAGAGGCGGTGCGCGTCATCCTCGATAGCATGGCGTGGTTAAACCTCGACTACGACGAGGGGCCGTTTCGCCAGTCGGATCGATTTCCGCGGTACCAGGAGTGCATCGCTCGGTTGCTTGACGAAGGCAAAGCCTACCGCTGCTTTGCCTCGCGCGAGGAGCTCGAGGCGCTGCGTGCCGAACAAGTGGCCCGCGGGGAGAAGCCTCGCTATGACGGACGATGGCGACCGGAGCGAGCCGCCGGAAGGTCGCCGCCGACGGGCATAGCGCCCGTTATTCGCTTTCGCAATCCGGATATGGGTGAGGTCTGGTGGAACGATCTCGTAAAAGGGCCGATCAGCATTGCCAACGCGGAGCTCGACGACCTCGTGATCGCGCGCGCGGACGGCGTTCCGACCTACAACTTCGCGGTCGTTGTCGATGACATTGACATGCGGATCACGCATGTGCTGCGAGGCGATGACCACGTCAACAACACGCCGCGCCAGATCAACATCTACCGGGCGCTTCTCGGCGAAGATGCGCCGCTTCCCCGTTTTGGGCATTTGCCCATGATTCTTGGTCCGGACGGGCAAAAACTCTCCAAGCGACACGGCGCGGTCAGTGTTCTGCAGTACGAGGAAGATGGATTTTTGCCCGAGGCGATGTTCAATTACCTCGCGCGCCTCGGCTGGAGTCACGGTGATTCGGAAAAGTTCACCCGCGAGCAGCTCGTTCAGTGGTTCGATCTCAAGCACGTCAATCGCGCACCGGCGCAGTACGACATAAACAAGCTCCTGTGGCTCAACGGCGAGTACCTGAAGGAGGTGGACGATTCGCGATTGGCGGCGTTAGTCAAACCGCGCATGCTGGCGCGGGGCGTGCAGATCATCGAACCAGAACTCTCTCGGGTCATTGCCTTATATAAGGAGCGAGTAAAGACGCTCAACGAACTCGCGGACGAAGCGATGCTGTTTTACATCGACCCTCAAGTCCACGTGGATCTGCTGCGCGAACACATCCGGGGAACGGCGCGCTCCGCGTTGGTGGCTTTTACAACCCAGGCGGAGGGGGCGGTCGACTGGCATCGCGCGTCCATAGGCGCATTGTTGAAGGGAGTACTGAGCGAGTTTGGACTCAAGATGGCCCAGCTCGCGATCCCATTGCGGGTGGCGGTCAGCGGTCGTACGCAGACGCCCTCGATTGACGCTGTACTGGAGCTTTTGGGTCGCGAAACCGTGGTGCGTCGTACTCGAAGCGCACTCTTGGCCATCGCGCCTTGAACTCCCGTCCGATAAGTTCTTTTGCAGCGATGTGGGCGCTGCGTATAATGCCGGGTTCCCGCGTGGGGGTATAGCTCAGCTGGGAGAGCGCTTGCATGGCATGCAAGAGGTCAGCGGTTCGATCCCGCTTACCTCCACCACATAGGTCCCCATCGTCTAGAGGCCTAGGACACGACCCTTTCACGGTTGTAACAGGGGTTCGAATCCCCTTGGGGACGCCACTACCATCTTTTCCACAAGTGCACACGAGCGCTCATCAGTGAACGTTGTTCGCTGATTTGAAAGGGGAAACATCCCCTTCGATACTTCGCAAAGTGCACTTCAGATTCCGCTTCGTGTGGTCCGACGCAGCCCAATTTCGGTGAAAGGGCGGTGAACGGAAATCGTCGCCGACCGTGGAAAAGAGATTGCAATGGCGCAGCACATTTTGAGTGCTCGTGAAGTACAGGTTGCCAGGGAGGGTCAACACGCCGACGGTGGTGGCCTATTTCTGCGCGTTGCGGGTTTAAACGCAAGCTGGGTCTTTCGATACACCGCGCCGGCCGGCCAGCGCCGCGATATGGGACTTGGCAGCGCCGAGCGGTCAACGATTACAGCGGCCGGTGCGACTCTTACGCGTGCGCGCGAGCTCGCGCAGGTCCAGCGCCAATTGCTTGAAAAGGGCAGGGACCCGCTGGACGAACGACGGGCGGTGCGGGTCGCCGCCGAAGCCGAGTTTGCGCAAAAAAGAGAGCAAGCCAGAGTGGCTTCGTTAACCCTTTGCCGCGCTGCGCGCGATTATCACGAGCGGGTCATCGAGCCGCGGTTTTCCGACAAGCACAGCAGGCTGTGGATCGCGAGCTTGGAAAACAACGTTCCCGATGAGATCTGGCTCAAGCCGCTCGACCGGATCACACCGGTTGAGCTCTTCGAGGCGATCGCAAAACTCCGCAGGCGCATTCCCGATACAGCTGACAAAGTGCGCCAGCGGCTCGACAAGGTATTCGACGACGCGGCCTTCTTCGGGCGCTGCGCGACGAACCCCGCCAGGATGATCCGAAACAAGGTGGCGGAAACACCCCGGGGCCGTAAGGAAGGCCATTACGCCGCCTTGCCCTTCACCGAGGTTCCCGCGTTTCTGGACGCTTTGCACAAGCAGCGGGGAACCGGCGCAAGGGCACTGGAATTCGCGCTGCTGGCAGCCGCGCGCACCGGGGAGGTACTGGGGGCCGTCTGGGAGGAAATCGACGAGCAGGCTGGCGCCTGGCGCATTCCAGCGGAGCGAATGAAGGGCGGGGAAGCGCACGTCGTTTTCCTGTCGCCGCCAGCATTGAAAATTTTGGACGACATGCGGCGCTTGGGGGGCATATATCTTTTCCCGTCACCTTTGGATCCGCGCCGCCCCATGTCGAGCATGGCAATGCTCGAGGTCTTAAAGCGCATGGGGTACCACAAGCGTACGACAGTCCACGGTGTGTGCCGGGCGAGCTTTTCGACCTGGGCGAACGAGACCAGTGCCGGCCGGCCGGACGTGATCGAAGCGTGTTTGGCGCACAAGGAAGTGGATCGTGTTCGCGCGGCGTACAACCGTGCGTCGTTTGACGCCGAGAGGAGGATGCTGCTCGTCGCCTGGGCCGGTTTCGTCCACAGTTGCTTAACAGTGTTGAACACCCTGGCCGAGGACTTACATACTCCCGTGAACGCGGAACGGCGCTACCCGCTGGGCGTTGCGTAGACTTTTTTTTAAGGTCACGTTGGACGGCCGTCGACAGCACGTAGGCCGGGCATTGAACGTCGGTCATTTTTTCGTTGAAAGGTTTGACGAATTTGAATGCAGTTGCGGCACGTGCCAAGTGGTTTGGCGCATACTTCCCCAAAACTTGCCAAGTCGGAGCTACTGTGCGGACGGCAGGTCGTACCCGGGCAGTTGCCACGGCCCCTAGGTCGCGCGAGCAGATGCGGAATGGTCGACAGAAAATTGCCACTCCAAACCCATAAAAGAAAATCGCAGCGGCGGAAAGCCGGCCGCAATCCAGTAATGAACTTTGGCGCGGCAATATCTTCACTGCTCGCCCGGCCGCTGAAAAATCACAACACGACAAAATCGCATACGACTCTGCCGGCTGGACGAAAGAACGCACGGTCGCCTCGTGAGGGTTGGGTCACTTTGCGAGAGGCTATGGCGCTCTCGAATGACTTGGCGCAACTCGCTAACCGAGCGAAGTGCACTGTAGTGGAAGTCGAGAAAGCCATCCGGGGACGGACGATTACCCCAACAACGATCACATTATTTCTCGCGATACTTCGTGCCGATTTTAAAAAACGGGAGCGTGCCGAACTCTCGAAACAGGCTCGAGAACGTGCTAAGCGCCTGAGGAAGGCAAGGGTATGGGATGCAAGCGCACTGCTGGCGTTTAAAGAGAAACATGCCAGAAAGCACGGGACGGCACGGGGATGGCAAAAGGCCGTGGCCGCGGAGTCGGATCTGTCCGTGAGAACCGTCCAAAGGCGGTTGAAACGACAAAATCACGACGTAGCGTGATCTGTCGGCGTGACTTAGCTCGCTGCGTCGCACTCCTGGATCGCGGAAAGTGCGACGATGACTTCATAGGGTACCTATGGAGTGAACATGCAGTCCAAGATTCTTGTTGACGCCGTTGCCGCGGCGGCGATGCTCTCAATAAGCGAGCGGGGATTTTTCTTGCTTCTTAGAAAGTATCCCGAATTGGCGCAACGGGCGCGAGTAGTGCTTGGGCCCCGAGCCGTTCGGTACCGCGTTGAAGAGATACGCGACTTTGTTGCAAACCTTCCTGTGTCCGAGCCATTGCCCGAGCCGGATCGCCTCCGGCGTGCGAAGGAATCAAAGTGCATCCGGGCCGACGTGGCGGCCGCCTGGATTAAGCCTTCTTAGCTCCCAGAACGAGTGCGCGTCACGCCCTCGCGACGCCCCGACTACTCCACCTTTGCTACGGCCTCGGCCTTTTGCCTGCGCCGCTGGCGCTCGCGCGCTGCCAGGCCGCCCGCTGTGGCAGTGAAGAGCTCGAGGTTCGCGACATCGCTCGGCCGCACGCGGGCGATGGGCAGGTCCGAGTACGGCCGCATATCGTTCATTACGCGGCGCAGCGTGCGGCGGTAGCGAAGATAGAACGGCACAAAGCGCACGTGCTTGGACGCGATCTCCCACCCGTACTTCGCGTAGAAGACGAGCGGGTTCTCGAGTGGGAGTCCCGGGCGCCGGTCGCGCCGGTACTTGCGGCGGAAGATTCCACCCTCGAGCGGATGCACGTTCTCGAAGATCGGTTGCGCGTGGAAGGAGATGAGCTTCCACATCATGTTGCGGGGATCGTAGCCGCGCGCCTTCGCCCGGCGCAGCACCGTCTCGACGTGCGCTGGCGAGTAGTAAAGCTCCCACGCGCGGCGGTAGATGCCGAGCAGCTCCGAGCTGCTCATGCGCGGATGGCGCGTCGTGACGTGGACGACGTCGTACTTGTTAAGGTCGCGCTCCATGTCCACGCCGGCGAGATACAACTTCCTGTGGTCCGCGGAGCCGGGCAGCGGTGTGAGGATGAAGAACTCGAGGATGTCGATCGGCAGCTCGCGCTGGATGATGCCGATGTCGCGCTCGATGGACTCTGGCGTGTCGTTGGGGAAGCCGAGGATGTAGCCTGCGTAGGTCAGAGCGCCCACGCCGTGCCAGGCCTGCAGCATGACCCGGTACTCCTCGATGTGGTTCTGGCCCTTCTGCGCCTCTTTCAGCGAGTCCGGGTTGATGTTCTCCAGGCCGATGAAGACGCGGTTGACCCCGGCGCGGCCCGCCTTCTCGATGAATCCGCGGATGCGGTGCGCCATCGTGTCGACCTGCGCGACGATCCAGAACTTCAGGCCTTCCTCTTCGCGCATGACGATCAACCGGTCGAAGATCTGCTCCCAATGCTGGTTGCGCGCGAGGTTGTCGTCGGTGATGAAAAAGTTGCGCACGCCCTGCGCGAGGTTCGCGCGGACCATATGCTCGATGTCCTGGGCGCTGCGCGCCCGCGATTTGCGGCCCTGCACGTTGATGATCGTGCAAAAGCTGCATACGAAGGGGCAGCCGCGTCCGGCATCGAAGCTGGTGCGAGTGCCGCTCGTGCGCTTGACCACGTCGAGTGGCAGGAACGGCGTCGGGGTCCCTTCGAGGTCCGGCAGGTCGTCCATGAAGTTGTAGAGCGGCCGCAATTCGTTGCGCCACGCGTCGCGCAGCAGAGCGTCGAACCGACCTTCGGCCTCGCCCGCGAAGAGCGTGATGCCAAGGTCCATCGCCTCCTTGAGCTCCGGTGCCATACCGGGCCGCATCGACAGGCAGCCACTGACGTGGAAGCCGCCGATGCACACGTTCACATGCGACGCGCGCAGCTGTCGTGCGATGTCCACCGCGCGCGGGTACTGGTTCGTCTGCACGCCCACCAGCCCGACGAGCCCCTGTCCGCCCGCGGCGCGGATCGCCGCGACGATCCGGTCCAGCCGGATGCGCGTGTTCGTCTCGTCCCAGACGGTGATATGGAGGTCGACGTCGTTGCCCAGCACCCGCCGTTGGGCGCAATCGAGCGCAATGCCGTTCAGTGTCGCGAGCGTGTTCGCGGGGATCGACGACTTCGCCCACTGGATCACGTAGCCGTCGTCGTCGTAGTGCGACGGCTTGATGAGGTACAGGTAAAAGGAAGTTCTGCGACGCGCTGTCGTGCTTGTCATTTCGGCCGTTCAGGACTTGGGGGTTCGGCGTTTACAACAGCGTACTGTACAGGATGAGGATCTTTAGCGGCAGAGACCCTTCGTCGCGCGGCGGAGCTTCACTGCCACTAACGACGCCATCAATCCCTGGTGCGATGAGGCAAGACTCGCCGCCTGAATACTTGCATCCAACACCGGCAGTCGACGCGATCAAGAAGAACTCGCCTGCGTGCAGACTCTCGTCCATCCTTCGAACCGACGAAGGCAGGGATTACGCGCGTCCGTGGCCGGGGTTCAACCGGAGGCTGCACGGTTGCTCCCCGAAAATTGGCGAACGGCCGGCCTTGGCGTGCGCCGTGCAAAGGCGGCGTTTTTGCGGTAGGTGAAAGTCCCGCCCGGCGAATGCTCCCGGCGGAGTTACCGGAGCAGCTTGCGCCCGCGCTATTGCACGCAGGGCGCCGGCCGGGGGCGAGGGTGCCAATCGGCCTTCGGGCCGCTACCGCGCTGGGAATGACTCCGCGTTCCTCTGCGTTGTCCTGCGCAGAAGCTCGCTTCGTGTAGTCGGAAGTCCATTCGTAATGTGAAGGTCAGGAGTTCGATCCTCCTTGTTTCAGCCGGTTAGTCCCTCTGTCAGCGTATTTCGCCGCGGCGCAAACGCCTAATCGGGTCTCTAGGCGGGTCGACCGACTGCCGGTCCGGAAAGCTGCGCCGTTATCGGACTCTTGGCGGTCCTTGGTTCGTCTTGGCCCGACACCCATTCGGCGGCGTTGGGACGTTCAGCCGCACGCAGATTTTGCGCAGACCGACTTCCGGTATTTCGAACTGCTTTGCAAGGCGTGATATTGGAGTCGACCAAACCAGCTCGAAGAGTTCGCCTCACTCGCATTGAGTTCTGTTGACTGTCATTGCAGAAGGCCTCCGAATCCAAAAACAACGGGCATTGCGCTTTGAGGTATTGCAGTCGAAGCCTTGGCTGCTTGGCCCACAAGCGGACGGGTTGCAACACAAGACCGCGAGCACTCCCATGGACGCGCGAGCGCGACACCGCCTTGGCTTGGCGCCGGCGCCCGTCGACAGCACTAGCGTAGTGCGTCCGCGGTTGAACTCTACAATGTCCCGCATGTTGTCAATCAACGGCCTCGTCAAGCGGTACGGCGCGCGCACGGTTCTCGATGGGCTGACGCTGGAGCTCGAGCCTGGAGAGCTGGTCGCAGTGGTCGGCGAATCAGGCGCGGGCAAATCAACGCTGCTCAACCTGATTGCGGGGCTCGAAATGCCGGACGCAGGCCGCATCGAACTAGGCGGCACCGACCTCGCGAAGCTGGACGACGATGCCCGTACACGCTTGCGGCGCCAGTCGATCGGCTTCGTGTTCCAGGCGTTTCACATCATTCCGCATCTGACCGCGCTAGAGAACACTGTGCTACCGCTGGTGCTGCAAGGCGTTCAGGCGCGCGAGCGCATGGAACGAGCCAATGGCATGCTGGAAGCGGTCGGATTGGGCGGGCGTGCACACGCGATGCCGCGCGAGCTATCCGGCGGCGAGCTGCAACGGATTGCGATCGCGCGCGCGCTGGTGCATCGCCCCACGCTGGTGCTGGCCGATGAACCGACCGGCAACCTGGATCCCGACACCGCGCAGTCCGTGTTGGGGCTGCTGGCTGCCAGCGCGCGCGCCGGCAACGCGGCAACGATCGTGGTCACCCATTCCGAAAACGCGGCGAAGACCGCCGATCGGGTACTGCGGCTGACGCAGGGGCACCTGCTTATCAGCCGCGCGCGGAGTGCTACCCAGCCGTGAAATCCGCTCTATCGTCCTGGCTGCTGACGCAATTTTTGGGCGGCTATGTGCGTGCCCAACCTTGGCGTGCGGTGATCCAAGTGGCGGCGATCGCCGCCGGAGTGGCACTGGGGTACTCGGTAAGTCTGATCAATTCCTCGGCGCTGGCCGAATTTTCGGCTGCTGAGCGCAGCCTCACAGGCGCTGCCGACCTGTCGGTGGTCGGGCCGCCCGAAGGTTTCGACGAAAGCTGGTACCGGCGTATCGCGACCGATTCGGCGGTCGCATTGGCGGCACCGTTGCTGGAGGTCGAAGCGACCGTGGACGACGCCGCGGAGCGCGGCACGGACCCCAGTCGCGCGCGCGCCAGCGCGCTGCGCGTACTGGGCATCGACGCGTTGCGCAGCGCGCTGATCGAGCCCGACCTTGTCGGCGTGCCGGCTGGGCGCCGCAAGCAAGACGCCTCGCCGACCGATCTGCTTGCGGGTGACCTGTTTGTGTCGCCCACCGCGCTTGCGCAGTTGCATCGCTCGGTCGGGGAGATCGTCACGCTGGTGGTCGGCGAGCGGCGCGTCAGCCTGCGCATCGCGGGTGAGCTCCCAGCAGCGCGCGATGCGATCGCAACGATGGATCTGGGTTTTGCACAGTGGCGACTCAATCGCCTTGGCCTGCTGTCGCGGATTGACGTGAAGTTCGTGCCCGGCGCGGACATCACGGCCGCCGAGCGCGCTTGGCAGCTGCCGCCCGGACTGCGGGTCGAACGCACCGAGGCCGCGATCGATCGGGAGCAGGGATTGTCGCGCGCCTACCGCGTCAATCTCGACGTGCTATCCATGGTTGCACTGTTCACCGGCGCGTTTTTGGTGTTCTCCTTACAGTCGCAGGCGGTCGTTGTGCGCCGGCCGCAACTGGCGTTGCTGCGCATGCTCGGCGCCACGCGCGCCGAAATCGCGCAGCTACTGATCGCCGAGGCAGTCGGTTTCGGCACCATCGGTGCGCTGCTCGGACTGGTGGCCGGGGCCGCATTGGCCAGCGTGGCGCTGCGCACGCTCGGCGGCGATCTGGGCGGCGGCTACTTTGCCGGCATCCGGCCTCAGGTATCAGTCGATCCCGCTGGAGCGGCGATGTTTTTCGCGCTAGGACTAGCGGCGGCGGTCGTCGGCGCATGGCTGCCGGCGCGCGAGGCGGCCGCACAGCCGCCGGGGCCGGCGCTGAAGGCGGGTGTCGACCCGGCGCCGGGCTCGCAGCGTCCACGTGTCTGGACCGTAGCTGTGGGCTTCGCGCTGGCCGCGTTACTACTGGCGATACCGCCCTTGCACGAGATCCCCGTCGGCCCCTATGCGTCGATTGGCGCGCTACTGATTGCGGCGATCGCGCTTAAACCGCTGCTTGCGCCACTGCTATTCGGGCCACTAGCCCGCATGGTGTCGAGCCGCGTGCGTTCGGCACGGGACGCTCCGGCCTGGTTGGCCGCGACCCGACTGGCCCGACTGCCACGCTTTGCCGCGGTCGGCGCGGCCGGTATCGTCGCGAGCTTTGCGCTGATGGTTGCCATGGCAACCATGGTCAGCAGCTTTCGCGGCTCATTCGACGCCTGGCTGTCGCAAATGCTGCCGGCCGATTTGTACGCGCGTGCGGCGCCGGCGGGCTCGACCGCGCAGTTCTCGATGCGCGACTTACAGCGGATGCAGTCCGATCCTGCCGTCGAGCGGGCGCAGTTTTCGCGCTCATTGCGCATCGTGCTGGATCCGGTCCGCGCGCCGGTGGTACTGATCGCGCGCGCCATAGACCGCACGCATCCGCAGGCGACATTGCCGCTGATCGGCTCCGCCGTCGCGGTTGATCCGCCGGCGATACCGGTCTGGGTGTCGGAAGCGGTGGCAGACCGATTCGATGCGCGGCCTGGAACCGAGCTGCAGTTGCCGATCGGACGCACGGGCGCTCGTGTTACGGTCGCCGGCGTTTGGCGCGATTACGTCCGCCAGAGCGGCAGCATCGCAATCGCTGTCGGCGACTACGAACGCATCAGCGGCGACGCCTCGCGCACAGATGCCGCGCTATGGCTAAAGCACGGACAGTCGCCGATCGCCTTGGCGCAGCGGCTGCTCGGCGCACTCGATGCGCCGGCCGCGCAGTTGCGGCAACCGGCGCAGATTCGTGAGTTAAGCCTACGATTGTTCGATCGCACCTTCAGTGTCACCTATCTGCTCGAATGGGCGGCAATCGCGATCGGCCTGGTTGGCTTGGCGACGACCTTCTCGGCGCAGGCGATCGCACGCACTCGCGAGTTCGGCATGCTGCGCCACCTGGGCGTCACACGGGCCCAGATCCTAACGCTATTGGCCGCCGAGGCGACGCTGGTCACGCTGCTGGCCGCGGCGTTGGGCCTAGGCGCCGGTCTGGGCATCGCTTGGATCCTGGTGGAGATCATCAATCCGCAGTCGTTTCACTGGACCATGGATTTGCGAGTGCCGGGTGCTTTGCTGGCGGAGCTTGTCGTTGCGTTACTGGTCGCGGCGGCTCTGACCTCGACGCTGGCCGGCCGGCGTGCGCTGTCCATCGACGCCGTGCGCGCAGTCAAGGACGACTGGTGAATCGCCTGCGCCGCCGCCTTCTGCTCGCTGCGGG
>DASPTP010000004.1:0-42976 GCA_035623355.1 Burkholderiaceae bacterium
CATTTCGGGCAGCATCGTGCGCGAGATCGCGTTGTTGGGCGGGGACGTAAGCAAGTTCGTATTCCCGTCGGTCGAGTTGTGGCTAAAGACGAAGATTTCGCAGCTGCGCGAGTCCAGCCGCCTTAACTGACGCGGCGCATCGGTGGCGATGGCAAGGTCCCGTTGTGGCGCTTCTCATCGCCGACGAATGCATCTACTGCGACGTTTGCGAGCCCGTGAGCCCCGACAAAGCGATCGGCGCCGGAGCGTTGGTCTTCGCGATCGATCCGGACCGGGGCACGCAATGCGTGGGCCATTTTGCCCAACCGCAATGCCGCGTCGTTTGCCCGCTCGCCTGCATACCGCAAGATCCGAACCGGCGCGAGTTGCGCGAGCAGCGGCTGGCAAAGTCTAGGCGGCGCGCGCCGGCCGATGCCAAGATGCAAGGCGGGCCATGACGGCCGCGGAGCCCCTGGCCATCGGCCCGGCGACGCAGACCTGGCGCATCGACCGCATCGATGCGCTGCGCGGCCTCGCCTTGCTAGGCATCTTGCAGGTCAACATCCAGTCCTTCACCTGGGGCGCCGGCGAGGCCCTGGGCTATCTTTCCCAGCCGCCGGGCGTTGTCGAGTCGACGTTGTACTTCCTGCAGGCCGCGTTTTTCGAAGGCAAGTTCTATCCCATCTTCGCGTTTTTGTTCGGGGTGGGAATTGCGCTTCAGACCCGCAAATTGCGTCGGCGCTATCGCACCGAGGCCAGCGCCGCAACGAACATACACCGGCGCCGCTTGCGCTTTCTTTTTGTCCTGGGACTTGCGCACGGGTTTCTTTTGTACTGCGGCGACGTTTTGAGCGCCTATGCGATCTGTGGCCTGGCGTTTTTGGCATTCGCACCAACTCGCTTGCGCTCGCTCACGAAGCTCGCCGTCGGCTTGGGAGGGCTCGCTGCGCTGAGTCTTTTTCTGCCGGTGATTCTGTTGGCCGTGCTCGATGCGGGCGAAGCCGGCGACGAGATTCCGCAAAGCATCGTGCAGGCGCACTTTACCTACTGCCATGCGGGCTTTTTTGCCCAGATGGGGCAGCGCGCGCTCGATGAGCTTTGGCAGCAGATCGCGAGCATCCCAACCTTCTGGCCGCTGGTCCTTGCTCTGCTGGCCCTCGGGGCGCTTGCGGGCCGGCTGGGCTGGCTGCAGCATCCCCGCCGTCACCCCACCGTTTGGCGACGGGCGGGCGCAATTGGCCTGGCGGCAGGTTTACCCCTGGCGCTGCTCGGCGCGGCGATGAGCGTATCGCGAGCCCGCAACGCTCCGGGCACCGACTCGGGATGGGAAGACGTGGTGGTGGGCGCCAGCAGTCTTCTGTCGGCCGCGTATGTCGCCGGTGCCGTGCACGCCTTCGATCGGCCCTGGGGGCGCGGCGCCATGCGGTGGCTTGCCAGCGCGGGGCGCCTTTCGCTGACCAATTATGTCGGCCAGTCGCTGCTAATGGGCGCACTGCTGTCGGGATGGGGACTGGGATTGGGGGCCAGTGCAAGCCGCGCGCAGCTCACCGGTTTGGCGCTGCTCATATTTGCCGGGCAGGTTGCAATGAGTCGATGGGTGCTGGCAAATTTTCGCCAGGGACCGCTCGAAGCGCTGTGGCGGCGCTGGACCTATCGCAGCGAAGGGCTTGCCCGCTAGGGACGGTCGGCGGTATCCGGGACCACGCGCACCCACACCGACGGCAAGGAAGGCGGCTCGGCCGTGGGGGTCAGGGTCTTGCCGCTCGAGACAAGGTCCGCATCGCCCAGCGCGATCCATTCGCCCAAGCGTCCGAACAAAACGACGGGGTGCATGCTTTCGCCGCCCGGTCCCACGGCAAAGGGTGCCGCAACCGTACCGACCTGCAGGGGCACGAGATCGATGCGAACGCCGCCGCTGCCCACCAGCGCAAAGCGTGCGGCAAACGCGGTAACCGCCTCATAGAAGACGACGCTCGAGGCCGCGGGAGTCGACGCACCCGAAGCGCCTGGCGCGCTGCCCGTCGGCGGTTGCGTCGCGCTCGCGCCAGCCTTCGGGCGCGGCGCGGCGCCGCCTTTGCCCGTCGGGACATGAAACTGCAGGGTTTGGACCGCCGGCAGGTCAACGCGCACAGGCTCACCTTCGCGCAGGCGCACGAGGCGCACGCTGCTCGTCGTGGACACGACCATCGAGTTATTGGCAGCGTTGGCGCTGGCGCGTTCGTCCACGTCCCCGCCCGAACCGGTCGACACCGTGTAGGCACCGTTGCGCTCGCGCAGAAAATTCGGGTGATCCGTGCCGGGTGCCGTGTCCCGAACCTGTAGGAGGAGCGCGCGCGGCCTGGGGCCGCCGTCTGCGGCCCACGCCGGCACAGGTCCGAGCAAGAGGCACAGGCTCGCGCACGCAAGGATGCGGCCGAGCCAGCGTCCTGCTCTTGCGAGGCGCGTTGTGTCGGTTTTTGGCAGGAGCGCAGCCCGCGGGGCGGCAAGCGGCGGTCGAACGGGCATTTCGGATGACGTCATGCGAGCACGATATCCGAGTCGCAGACCGTTCGAACACTCGTAGTGACGTCGTTTCCCCGGTCTTGGAAATCAAACCGTTTTCGCAGCCGCCGGCCGCAGCGATCCAAGGCCCGCGCGAAATACCACGGCCGAATTACATCTCATGGCCGCCCTGATCGGCGCAATCGCCGCACATCCGCGTCTGGAAGAACACGTGTCGGTCGCCGTAAGAGATGCGAGTCGAGCAGACCTGGCAACGCCAATCTTCCCTTTCGGCCTTAGCCTGCCAGTCGGTTGCGGAACCTTGCAAGTCGTCCCTTGTGGGTTCCATGGTGCCTTCCTCCTGCCGGCCAGTGTACCTGCGTCCTGCGCCAAAGTCCCCAGAAGCGAAACCATGCGGCGCCACGATGCGCGCTCGCTTCCAGGTCGAGAATCTTTTTTCGACGAATCGTCGAGCAAGTTTGCTTGCTCGACCGCACGGCTGCCGCGCAAACGGGTCGACCGATCCCGCAACCGGGCAGCCCGGGTATCGCTCGATCGTTGCCTTTTTCCGGCAAGCCCCGAGGACGCACACGGTGCTCGCACACGCTCGAAGGCGAAGTTTGCGCGAGCGGACAACGAATTTTGGCAAAACGCCGCAAGGCTGTTGCATAGTCCCGCCGATTCCCGGGTGTGCTGATTTGGATCAGCCTTGGCGCAACGGGGCAAGCTAGCCTCGGTGGATCGCAGACTCCGGACGGGTACACGCTATGGCACGTTGGTTCCACATTGCGCTGGCATCGCTCGCGCTGCTCGGGCCCTCGATCGGCTGGGCGCAGGAAAAACTGGACATTGCGTCGCGAACGCCGAGCACCTGGTCCGAATATGTGCACGGTCAGGGGGCAGCGGTAACGGTGGTCGGCTACCTGTATCTGCCAAGCGGCGCCAAAGGAGCCGTGCCGGCGATGATCCTCAAGCACGGTAGCAATGGCCTCGCGGGGGCGCAGGGCGAGAACATCCGCAAGTGGGCAAAGAGCCTAAACGACTGGGGTATCGCCGCCTTGGTCGTCGATAGTTTCGCGCCACGCGGCATCGGGGCAAGCGCCACCGATCAGAGCAAGCTTCGCAGCTTGGCCGATCTTGCCGACTCGTTTGCGGCACTCAAGGCGCTGGCGGCCGATGCGCGCATTGACTCGAGCCGGATCGGGATCATGGGTTGGTCGCGAGGCGGCGCCGTATCGATGGAGGCGGCGTTGGAAAGCGCACGATTGGGTGTGCTCGCGCCCACCGATGCGAAGTTTGCCGCTCACGTGGTGTTTTACGGAATGGCCTCGCCCGAGTACCGGGACACGGCGACCGATCACGCTCCGATGCTGTTCCTCCATGGCGAGGCCGACAACCTGGTTCCGGTGGGCCCCACCCGCGAGTTTGCCGACTGGATTCGGACGCAGGGCAACCCGGTCACTTTCCAGGCATACCCCGGCGTCTTTCACGACTTTGACGTGGAGGGGGGAACCGACGGCTCCGTGAGTCTCGTCGAGTCGGGGCGCGATTGCGACATCGTCGTCGATTTTTCCAGCGGGCAGGTCGTGCGGATGGACCACAAGCCGGTTTCGGGCGTCAGCGGCATCGCGGTACTGCGCTACATGCACAGTTGCATGCAGCGGGGTGCCGAACTGCATCCGAATGCGGCGGCACGCGCCGATGCGGTGGACAAGGTCCGCGCCTTCCTTCTCGGGGTCTTCCACATTTCGGGTTAAGGGCCCCATCCGCTCTCGCGCGGCGTGGCGCGGATAAATTCCGAAACGGCCTGCGCGATTTTCGCTCCCTGGTCTTCCTGCAGGAAGTGCCCGGCCGAGCCAATGATGGCGTGCGGCTGACCGCGAGCGCCGGGGACCTGCTTTTGCCAGATGCGCTCGCCGCCGCGTGTGATCGGGTCGCCGCTGCTAAAGAGCGTCAGGAAGGGCTTTTCCCATTGCCGGAAGCGCTCCCAAGCGCGCTCGTTGTTCGAGCGCTCCGGATCGTCTGGGGATGCGGGCACGAAGCGGGGGAACAGGCGAGCCGCCACTTTGTAGCGCGCATCCGGAAACGGTGCGTCGTAGGCCGCGATTTCGGCGGAACTCAGCTTGAACACGCAGGCACTGGCAACAATCCGGCCAATGGGAAACCACGGGCTATACCGCGCGAAGGCCCGCCAGATGTGAAAAGCGCGCGGCATCGGCGTGGCGCCCGTGGGCAATCCGCCATTTGCCAGTACGATGCGGTCGAACCGGTCGGACTGTTGCGCCGCCATGCGCAGACCAATGAGCGAGCCCCAGTCCTGGCAAAACAGTGTCACCTGGCGAAAATCGTTGCCTTCGAGCCAGGCCCCCATCCACTGCACGTGGTTGCGATACGAATAGTCGCCGGCGGCCGCCGGTTTGTCGGAGCGGCCAAATCCGACGAGGTCGGGCGCGATGACGCGGTGGCCGGCGCCAACCAGTACCGGAATCATCTTGCGGTAGAGAAACGACCAGGTCGGCTCGCCGTGCATCAGCAAAACGGGAGCGGCATCGCTTGGCCCCTCGTCGATGTGCGCGATGCGCAGGCCGCCAACCTCGGTCCAGCGGGGCAACCAGGGGAACGCCGGCAGGTTCGCAAACCGCTCTTGCGGCGTGCGCAGGACCTTCGCCACCGATGGCAGCGCATACTTTTTCGCAAGATCAACGCTCATCAGTTCTCCCTCCTTAGCAACTGCCCTCTCCAAGGCCCTTGCGGGTTCCCCGACCGAGGTCTTGGCGACGAGCCCGCGCGCCACTTGCAAGAATCCGTTCTCGCCCGGTCGGCCGGCCGCGCTTCCGACGTCGACTATGCGCTGAACATTGACCGGTTGGGAAGGCGGAGACCTGACATCGACGAACCGCCATGGAAAGCCAAAAGCACGACGCGCGAGACGCAGAACCGCTTCGCCGGTCTGCGGCGCTTTTGAGGACGTCTGCCGGCCGTCAATCCAGCCGCTCCAAATCGTCGTCTTCGGCGCTCTTAAGGGGCGTCGCCCCGCGTCGGCTGGCCGTCGGGGCCAAAGCGCGACTCTTGCTACCAGGAGCACCGGGCGGATGGCGAGGGAACGCTAAATTCTTGAGGCAGGCAACAAATGCCCCGTACCCCGCCGGAGATTGTGGATCATCACTTGACTAACTTTGGTGCTCGTAAGTCTCGATGGCATTCTCGACGACGACACTGAGAAGTCCATTCTCATCACTTCCGAGCGAGGTTACCGTGGCAAGCGCGAAATCCGCGCATTCCTCGGCGCTTTGCTTGATGCGATGCCGCAAGCTGAGTGGGCACTTACGGCATCGGCATTCGGGGACAACACGCTCGATATCGAGCGGTCGGCCAAATCGCCAGCCCATACCATCTCGGGCGGCGTCGACACCGCTGTTTTTGCTGACGCAATGATTGCAATTCAAACCGCACACTGCCCGCTGATCAGGGCCAGGCTCAACGCGCTGTGAGCACGCAAACAGGCGGGATGCAGCGAGCGCGCATTGGTTCACGCGAGGCGGGTATGATCAATTTTCCCTAACTTCAAGCGCGGCTTTCTAAGTTCGTCCTGACGGGAGACCCGGACCGTCGAGAGCCCGGGCGACAAGGAGACAGCGATGCATCCGAATCGGTTCTCTCCGGCGTCACCTTTTTTGCCTGGGATGATTGACCATGCGGATCCGGATGGTTTGATCGCTCGGTCGTGGCAGCGTTCTATCGAGAAGTACCGTCTGGACCCGACCTGCCGCGATAGGCCGCGGGTACTGGAGGCGGCGGCCATTCGCGCGTGCCGGGAGCCTCTCGAACCCTTGCTGAGAGTTGCACGCGGCGCCATGGAAAAACTCTTCCAGCAGGTGCGAGACGCCTCGTATGTCCTTCTGCTGACCGATGCGCGAGGAGTAACAGTCGATTTCCTTGGCGATCCGGCGCGGGGGAGGGAGCTGCGGCGCGCCGGCTTCCGCTCGGGCGTATGGTGGTCCGAAGAGCAGGACGGCACCTGTGCCGTAGCGCTGTCGGTAATCGAGCGGCAGGCGATCACGGTTCATCGCGACGAACACTTCCGCGCCATGTACAGGTCGCTGACGTGCAGTTCCGCGCCGATCTTCGGTCCGGACGGCAACGTGCTCGCGGTACTGGATGCATCGGCTCTTGAGTCTCCCGACGACAAGCGCAGCCAGCACCTCGTGTTGCAAATGGTGCGGGCGACCGCGAGGATGGTGGAGAACGCATATTTTCTGCGTCAGTTCGAGCATGAATGGGTGCTGCGAATCGGTTCACAGCCCGAATTGGTTGAAGTCGCGGCCGAAGGCCTTGTGGCGGTCGACGGGAAGGGGCACCTTCTGGCGGCTAACCAGAGCTTTCTGGCCGAGAGCGGCGCTGAATTTGGTGGGCTGCAAGGGCTCGCCGCCGAGCAAGCGCTCGGCGTTACATTTGCGGACCTCGAAACCGCGGCCAAGGTGGGATCTAGTCGGCCCTTGGAATTGCGCTTGGGTGCATCAGGCCGCCGCCTGTTCGCGCTCGTGCGCGGTCCGCGGCGGCCATTGCGCGCTGCGCAAGAGGCTGTCGACGCGGACCAAGAGCTGGCAGCGATCCCAGCGAGCCGACTGCCGCCTGAACTGGCCCGAGTGGCAGGCGCCGATCCGATCATGAAAGTCAATGCGGACCGCGCGCGGCGCGTCCTTGACAAGGGCGTCGCCGTGCTGCTGCGAGGCGAGTCAGGCACCGGTAAGGAGGCATTTGCCCGCGCACTGCACCTTTCAAGCGCGCGCGCGCTGGGGCCGTTTGTCGCGGTCAACTGCGCAGCAATTCCGGAATCGCTGATCGAAAGCGAACTTTTCGGCTATCGCGAAGGTGCGTTTACAGGGGCGAGGTCCAAGGGAGGCCGGGGCAAGGTCTTGCACGCTCATGGCGGTACCCTTTTCCTCGACGAGATCGGCGATATGCCGCTCGCACTGCAAACGCGGCTGCTCCGCGTACTGGCCGAGCGCGAGGTGACACCCTTGGGTGCCGAGGCGCCGGTTGCTGTGGATTTCCAGCTTATCTGCGCAACCCACTGTGACCTGCATGAGCGCGTGAGCCAGGGAGCGTTCCGTTTGGACCTCTTTTATCGTCTCAACGGGCTGGAGTTGATGCTGCCGCCGGTGCGTGAGCGCGCGGACCGTCGCTTGCTGTTGCATTCGATCCTTCGGGAGCAGTCGCAGTTCCTCGGGCGCGAGGTCCCCCTCCTCGAAGAGGAGGCCGAAGCGATTCTCATGGGGCATTCGTGGCCGGGAAACATTCGCCAGATGGTCAACGTCGTGCGCACGGCGTTAGCGCTGTGCGACGGCGGGGAGCTCGGGGCGTGTCACCTTCCGCCGGCGATGGCCAGCACACCATTTGACAATGCAGCCGACACCTGTTCCGGTGCCACGGCGGCCGGCGCTCGTACTGGCGGCTCGTCATTGTCGTCCGGGGAGCACGAAGCTTTGATTAGTGCTCTGAGGCGATCGCGCTGGAATATCACGGAGACCGCACGCCTGCTCCGCGTGTGTCGTTCTACCGTATACCGCAAAATGGAGCGTTGGGGAATCGACGAGCGGAAGCTGCCGCGTTAGCGACACTTTGTCGCAGCGGGCGGCACGTTTCTGCGACAAGTGTCGCAGGAAGACACTGGCATCGGTCCCCGCCGGTGAGATGAAGACCGGGCGATTTTTGTGGCTGCCCTCGGCATCCAATGGGAGGCCGAAGCGGCGTTAGGAAGTCGCCGTCTCTGGCACGCCTCGTGCGTTCGACTCTCTTAGATAGTGCTGCGGTGCGCATCCGCGCCGCGGTTTCGGATTTCCCGCAACCGCATTCATAAGAATGGAGGCGACGCCATGACGGTCAATCGGGAGCACCTGCTCTGGATGTACGAGAAGATGCTGGAGATTCGCGAATACGAGGAGACCATGGCCAAGGTCTATCTCGAAGGAAAGCTTCCCCCCAACATACAAAAGGGCCTGGCCTTCGATATCGGTTCCGGACCTGTTCCCGGAGAGATGCACCTCGCGGCGGGACAGGAACCCGTCGCGGTAGGGGTATGCGCGCATCTGCGGATTGACGACGTAGTCGTCGGTACGCACCGCCCGCACCACTTCGCTATTGCCAAGGGCGTGCCGCTCAAGCCGATGACAGCCGAGATCTTCGGCAAAGACACGGGCCTGGGTCATGGCAAGGGCGGGCATATGCACCTGTTCGATCCGGTGCATCACTTCAGTTGCAGCGGGATCATTGGCGCGAGCCTGCCGCCGGCCTGCGGCGCAGCCCTGGCAATGAAAAAGCGCGGCACGGACGGTATTGCGGTGGCGTTCTTCGGCGAGGGCGCCGCCAACCAGGGCTCCTTCCACGAATCGCTCAATCTTGCTGCGCTCTGGAAGCTACCGGTGCTCTTTATCTGCGAGGACAACAAATACGCGATTTCCGTGGAGAAGTCCGAATCCACATCCATTGCCTGGGACTCCGACCGAGCCACGGCCTACGGAATGTCCGGCGTGCTGGTCAACGAGAACGACGCCGTAGCGGTCTACGAAGCGGCGGGCGCAGCCGTCGAGCACGCTCGCCGGGGCAAGGGCCCGACCCTGCTCGAGGTGAAGACGGACCGCTATCTAGGTCACTTCCAGGGCGACGCGGAGGTGTACCGACCCAAGGGCGAAGTCGAGGAACTGCGCAAGCACGACCCGATCCCGAAGCTCGGCGAGCACCTTCGTCGCATCGGTGCGCTGGACGACGGTGCCGACAAAGCGATCCGCCAGCGGGTGAGCGCGCGCATTGCCGAGGCGTACGAGTATGCACGGAGCAGCCCATATCCGCGTCCGGAAGACGCGCTGCTCCACGTTTTCAACTGATTCCAGCCTGGAGAATCGCAATGGCCACAACCAAGAATCGCACGCTTACCATGGCGCAAGCCATCTCCGAGGCGATTGGCCAGGAGATGGAGCGCGACCCCGAGGTGTTCGTGATGGGCGAGGACATCGGCAAGTACGGCGGCATTTTCAGCGCCACGTCCGGTCTGCTCGCCAAGTTCGGCAAGGAGCGGATCATGGATACGCCGATCTCCGAGACAGCCTTCATCGGGTCCGCCATTGGAGCCGCGTCTATGGGCATGCGCCCAATCGCCGAGCTCATGTTCGTCGACTTCTTCGGCGTCTGCATGGACATGATCTACAACCATATGGCCAAGAACACGTACATGGCCGGCGGCAACATCTCCCTGCCGATGGTACTGATGACCGCCATGGGCGGCGGCTACAACGATGCCGCGCAGCACTCGCAATGCTTGTGCGCGACTTTTGCCCATATGCCCGGAATGAAGGTCGTCGTTCCCTCCAATGCGGCTGACGCCAAGGGTCTCATGATCCAGGCAATTCGCGACCCCAATCCCGTAGTCTTCATGTTCCACAAAGGCATCATGGGGCTGCCGTGGATGGCGTATTTCGAGGGCAGCACGACCGAAGTGCCGGAGCAACCGTTCGTAACGCCGTTTGGGCAGGCCAACGTGGTGCGCGAGGGGCGCGATCTGACGATTGTGACGATCAGCCAGATGGTGCACAAGTCCGTGATCGCCGCGCAGAAGTTGCACGAAGCCGGAATAGAAGCCGAGGTGCTCGACCTTCGAACACTGGTACCGCTGGACCGTGCCGCAGTGCTAAAGTCGGTGCGTAAAACCGGACGGCTGATTGTCGCGGACGAGGATTACCGCAGCTTCGGCCTTACGGGCGAGATCGCGGCCGTGGTCGCGGAAAATTTGGACACCGTGCGCTTGAAGGCCCCTTTGCGCCGCTTGGCCGTGCCGGATGTCCCCATTCCCTACAGTCGCCCCCTTGAGCGCTTCGTGATTCCCCAGGTCGATTCGATCGTATCGGCAGGCCAGCAACTGATGACCGCGAAGGCAGCGTGACCGAGGTAACGCTACCGGACGAGGTATGGCAGGACGTCGAGCCGGGGACGGAGGCGCTTGTCGATGAGTGGTTCGTGAAGGAGGGGGACGTTGTGCAGCCGGGTCAGCGGCTCGCCAACGTCGTCCTCGTCAAGACCAACCACGAGGTGGAGGCGCCCGTGGCCGGCATCGTCGAGCGCATCCTGGTCGCGGAGGAAAGCACGTTCGCCCGGGGTCAGCCTCTAGCGACTATCAAGAGCGCATCGTGAGCCCCGTGCCGGCACCGGGCGCCCCGATCCCTCTGAAAGGCTTACGGGGCAGCATCGCCCGCAACGTTTCCGCGGGCTGGCTGGCACCCCAGGTGGCGATGGGGATCGATGTCGAGATGACGCGTTGCCTGGCTCTGGCCGAGGAGCGTCAGAAGGCGGGCAACGGGCAACGCGTCACGATGACCGCCGTGATATTGCGCGCTCTCGCGCTGGCGCTTCGGGCACACCCGCGGCTGAACGCCTCGATAACGGAGGCGGGCGTCGAGTTGGCCGGCAGCGTCAATCTCGGGCTGGCAGTTGCGCTCGAAGACGGCCTCATGGTGCCCGTGATTCGCAATGCCGATGCGAAGTCCATCGAGGAACTTGCGGCCGAATCGCGGGACTTTGCCGACGGGGCGCGTCGCGGAAGGCTTCCGCCAAAGGCATACCAGGGCGGCAGTTTCACACTTTCGAATCTCGGTCCTGCTGGGATCGACTGGTTCACCCCGATCCTCAACCCTCCGCAAGTGGCGATTCTCGGCATCGGGCGAGTCGCCGAACGGGTGGTGTACCGCGCCGGCGCGATCCGTGCAGTTCCAATGATGACGGCGGTCGTCGTTTTCGACCATCGGGCAGTCGATGGCGACCCGGCGGCGAGGTTCCTGAAACATCTGTGCGATCGGCTCGAGTCGGCAGACGGACTGTGAGACACGCGGTATTGCCACAGGTCTCCGTGGCTCGGACGGAGCAGTCCTGGAACGAGGTTCAGCTCCTTAAGGCTGTGCGCGCGCCCCTCTGGCGTTTGTGGCAGTACAACGAGCCCGCGTTGATTCTCGGCCGCGCGCAGCGCCGTTTGGACGATGGTCGAAGCCGATCAACAGGGCTGGAAACGATAGTGCGGACCTCAGGCGGGGGGGCGGTACTGGCCGGGCCCTGGATGTTGGGGCTGTCGGTCGCATTGCCCGCCGATCATGTTCTGGCGTCGCGCGGCCCGGTCGATACCTACCGCTGGCTCGGCGAAGGCATTGCAGCGTCGCTTAGAAGGTGTAGCTTGGTCGCCGCGCACGCGGTGGCACCGCAGTCCCTGCCACGGGCCCCACGCTCACAGGACTGGGCCTGTTTCGGAAGCCTTTCACCGTGGGAGGTGGCAGTGTGCGGGCGCAAGATCGCCGGGCTCGCGCAAGTGCGACGCCGCCAAGGAATACTCCTGGTGGCTGGGGTGCTTCTGCGAGCGTCGCCATGGGAGTTGCTATGTCAAGCATTGGGGCATCCGGCCACGGAAGCCATGCGGCTGGAAGCGTGTACAACGGATTGCGAGGCGCAGTCGGTAGGCGCCGTTGGTGCGCACGAGCTTCGCCGCGCCCTGACGCAATGCCTGGATGCCAAGCTGTACGCTCCGAGACAGGTAGGGCAGGCCGGGTGTGCGCTGCCGGCAGACATCTGACGTGCACGCCTTGCCGACCGTGGTCCAGCGTAAGCATTGATCCCGGACCGACCGAAGCAACGGCGGACGTTCCTGCCGTCACTTGAACGTTCGAGTATGAATTTCATGCCCTCGGGCCGTACGACAATCGGGATCATCGCCAACCCGGCTTCCGCGCGGGACATACGGCGGGTCGTAGCCGGCGCGGGAAGCCTGCAGATCGCCGACCGCGTGAACATCATCATGCGCATGATCGCGACGGCGGTCAGCCTGGGCGTGGAAAGGGTCCTGGTGATGCCCGATCGCGGCGGCATCTGCGCCATGATCGCCCGCCAGCTGAACTCTTCGCCACAAGCTCTCGAGCCACGTCTGCCGGTGGAGTTTCTCGATATGCAACCGACGTCGACTGTCCGGGATACTTTCCAGGCGGCGCGGATGATGTGCGAGGCAGGCGTGTCGGCAATCGCCGTACTCGGTGGCGATGGAACGCACCGCGCGGTCGTGCGCGAGTTGATGGGCACTGAGCGGATCGTTCCAATCATCGCGCTTTCAACTGGCACCAACAACGCTTTTCCCGAGCTGCGCGAATCCACGATAGCCGGCATCGCGGCGGCTCTGTATGCGACGGCCCGCGTTGACGCCGACCAGGCCCTCGTGCCGAACAAGTTGCTCGAGGTATGCGTGAACCAGGGACAGCGCCGAGATGTCGCACTCGTCGACGTCGTCGTTTCCGTCGACGGCCACACGGGCGCGCGAGCGATCTGGAGCACAGAGCAAATCAAAAGCCTTTATCTGAGCTTTGCGGACCCCGAGGTCATCGGTCTGTCCTCCATCGGCGGGCTGCTTCACCCCGTCGGGCGTCGGGAACCGGGAGGCCTTGCTCTTTGGATGAACGCGGCCCCGGGACGGCCCGCCGTGTCGCTGCGCGCCCCGATCGTGCCTGGCAGGTTGTGCGAAGTGGCCGTCTCGCGATTCGAAGCGATGCCGGCGGGCCGTCCTTACCTTGTCGCACAACGCGGAGGCATGATCGCGCTCGACGGGGAGCGGGAATTCGCCTTCGAGGAAGGCGATCGGGTCGAGGTCACACTGCGTGAAGACGCCTTCTATACAGTCGATGTGGCAAAAAGCCTTGCCTACGCAGCGCGCCAGGGTTTGCTTCGCAGTGCGAAGACCTCGGACTGAATCTTTTGCGCGCAAAAAGCGCCAGCGGAAGGCGCGGTCTGTAAAGGAGGAGGCACAAGAGGAAACAGCAGGCTGTCCGAAATTGAAGAACCATCCGCCGCAGAATGGAGCGGCAGGCCGCGCTCCGCATTGCTGCAGCGGTCCAAAGCGCCGCGAGACCTGACTTGAAGAGGAGTCCCGCGGGATCGCGTCGGGTTAGATGTTAAGTCGTGATACTGCCCGCAAACCGTTGCTGTGCCTAGTTCTTCGAGATCGGGCGTTGATTCTTACCCGCTTTCGTACCCACTTCCACGCGCAAAACTGGCAATCCGGGCAGCTATCAACACCCCTGAGACCGTTACAAGAGCCCTCAGCAAAAGTGAGTTGGATCCGAGGGACTTTTAGGTGCGGACGCCACAGCCGGCCCCGCCCCAAAGAAAAATTTGGCCCCAATCCCCCTAGGGCTAGCATTAACGCTCGACCAAATTTAAGTGGTGGCTTCTGGTTCAGGACCAGTCACCGCAAGCCCGCAGAGCAGACTTGTTCCTGCGCCTGAGTTCTGCCACGACCAGACGTTCACGCAAACTATGAAAATTCCCCCACACAGCGAACGTCCCCAAGCAGTTTCCTTCGAACGATCCATACCGCAGGGTCCGCAAAACCCGCGCCGACCGGACAGAAGTGGATTTTGGGTCGCCGGCCAACGATGAATCGCAGCTGCTTTTGCGGCATTGACTCCAGAAAAGGAAACACTGTCCCGCCTCTGTCCGTGCCGCAAATCGCCTTCTCGATAAGGTATCGGCTTTTTTCTCCTCGGTAGCCAGTCGCTAACCAATGTGCGAGTTCGGATTGCCGAGGCACGTTTCTCGGCGACCAAGCAGTCGTTGCACCAATTCAAGCGAGTTCTTCAGTGGCCGCAACACGACCCGAACGAACTGGGTGCATTCACGAGCTCGCAAATGCTAATCGTTTGGTCAAGCGCAGCTATGTTGGCAGTCGGATACAGCAGTGCCGATATCTGATATCCGTCTGTCGAGACGTCCAAGCGTAGAGCGCTAGTTGCTAAAGCATTTCACGCCGCCGGTTTAGCGTTTGAGCTCTGCTTCCTGCTTTGTTCGCCAGTCGCCTTTGGTTCCGGTCGGGGCGATAACTTCAAGCTGTCTTCAAAGGCTGCTCGCGCGATCTTCTCACCAGAATCAAAAACGAGAATTCGATCTCGAAGTTTCGACAGCCGCGCTTGGAATAAAACGCAAAAAAACAGCCTAGTGGAGTGCGAAGTGTTTTCCAAGCGGCCTTTCGTGACTCAGGCGCTCCCGCAATCAACACTCGGGTTGCTACCTATGAGCAATAAACACCGCAACACAGAGGGTCCCTACGACATTACAGCTTTGTAATGTTCAGGTCACCGAACTGACTGGCGTTGTACGTCATATTGAATAAAGGCGTAAATGGAAATCCGAATTGAGTTGAGTTTGAGCGGACCGACGTCGGTGCCTTCGCATCTTGTCTGCTCGGGCGCATTTTGCTTTGAAGTAGACACGTTTTTCAAAGACAGAAATTGCCAACGGTTCAAAAAGCGACCGAAGAACGTTCTGTGCGGAGCGAGATTTGGTTAAAAGAGCTGACTCACTTCAACAGCGCTGCCCACGTGCTTCCCGCGAAGTCCTTCTTGGCACTTTGAACAAAGCTATCGCGAGCCTTTTCTTCATCCTTCGATGCGCCCGGTGAACCACGGTAGCTCGTGATTTGGTTCAGGTACTCCGCAACGATTCCCCTAGCTTCCCGCGGTGACAACAAATTCCGGTAATGCACCTGTACTTCATCCGCTTTATCGAGCCACACGCCTTGGGCGACTTCAAAACTTCCCATGAACGCAAACTCGCCTTCCCCAACAGTTGTCTTCGTTTGTTCAGCGAGCTGTTTTGAAAAGTACGTGATGGAGTCAGTCGTCGTGCCGAACATCGGTGGACTGGAATATGCAGCCACCGCCACATACGTACCGGGCGCTGCATTGAACAGATACGCACGGCCGTCTTTGACATAGTTCGTACGGATGATTTGCTTTTGAAGAAGACCACTGTCTGCGTCGACCTTAGCAAGGTACACGATAACGGGTTTGTAGCGGCTGTCACCCAAGGCCGCTCTCAACGTCACATCGATCCCAAGTACCGCGGCGTGTGGCTGCGAAATAGCGGGCACCTGCTGACTTGCACAGCTACTAAGAAGCACAGCAACTATTGCCGTCGTCGGGATGAGGGAACGAATCGTAGAAAACCTCATAACTCCTCCACCAAGATTTCAGTAAAAGTCGAATGCAAGAAAGTACTGAGTCTCCAATTTAGAAATTTGTTGGTCCGCGATGCCGCGCAACCTCGTCGGCAGGCCTCCCTTCACTTTTGCAAATGGTAACCGAGACCGACGCATCGTCGCTAGCTCATTTACTTTGCAACGCGCACCTCACGCGGCGAACACCTCGCAACCTAGGGAACGCAAAGCGGGTTCGCGCGCCCCCAACGAGCAACGCGGCGTTGTGTGAACTTGCCTTGGGAAGGTTCGCTGGCAAGCCAAGTGTTGGGCCGAAGGCAGGACCCGCGTGCCTCCTTCTGGACATTTTGCCCAACCGTTTTGCTTTGCCGCGATGAAAGCCGCACATGCGAGAGCGCCGGCGGGCGTCTCGACCCAAAGGAAGCTTTCGCTCCACGCGAAACCTTTGAGGTAACTGCAAGGACCGCGTCTGTAGTAATTGACGTTCATTTAGACAAGGAGGAGTAATGCTATGAGACCTCGTAATTGGTTATTAGCCCTGATTGCACCGCTTGCAATCGCGCTATGGACGCCGTCGGCACAGGCCATCCCGGCCTTCGCTCGACAATTAGGAGTGGCTTGTGATACTTGCCACTACCAACGGTTTCCTGTTCTCAATGCCTTTGGTCGCGCGTTTAAAGAATCCGGATTCACCATGATAGGTTCCGAGGGACAGCTCGAAAGCCCAACCGGCATGCTTTCGCTTCCGGTTAATCTGAACGCGGCGATCGAGCTTTATTCTTCGTATATAAAAACCAACGGACCCACCGGGACGGCCGCCAACGAGACCAATACGACAAAAACGACAAACAGCGGCGACTGGCAGATTCCCTCCTCCTCGAGCGTTTTCTTTGGCGGGCGAGTAGGTGAACATATCGGCTTTGAAGCGGAACTGGCTATCTACCCAACGCCAGCGGGCCTTCTCAATGTCAAGCTGCCCTTCGTGTACGACGTTGGTCCGGTAAAAGCGGGTGCGGTTCTTTTCAGCACTTCCGTATATGGGCCGTCTTTTGGCCTCGAAGTCATGAATACGGGCGCCAATGCGGTTCATCTTTTCAACCAGCAGAACCTTCCTTTGTTATCCGCGCAGCAATATTTGAATACGGGCACGCCAGCCAGAGGGCTTGACTTCATCGCGAGCAACGAGTACTTCTTTGCCGTCGCTGGCCTATGGGGGGCCGATGACAATAATGCGCCTCCCACGAACACCGGGAACCTCTCGTCCAATTATTTGCGCGTCGTGGGTTTTCCGCATCTGATACCGAATATGGACTTTGGTATCGGGGCGCAGCTTTGGAGCGGAAGAAGTAATTCAACGGGCAACGTTCCGGGTACCGTCATGAACAGTCCGGGCGCCTTCATTCCCAATCCTGTTGCTGTCCCGCCGACGCCACAACCTCAAGCAGGTCAGTTCGATACCAAAGCCTGGGCGGTAGACGCACAGCTGTTGGGAAATCTGTACGACCTGCCCTTTATCGTTATCACTTCCTATGCCCTTGCGCCTAGTAGCGGGGCGCCCTCCGGCATCCCGGAGGGTTTTCAGGGCAACCTTTTTAACCCGGGAACGGCCTCGCGTTACTCTTTCAATGTAGGTATGGAACAAACCATCGTCCGCAACTTAGTGACTGCGCAGGTAGCTGGACGGTGGGCGCACAGTGGATTTGCCCTAGGTCCGACCAGCAATGCGACGGACAACGCCTGGATGCTTGCAGCAACTTACTCATTTGCCTTGAACGTGCGAGCAGAGCTCAGTTACTCCAAATACTATGGGGACTTGTATAACACGTTGTCGCAGCAGATTCAGGGACCCGCTTATTTGGGCAATTCCATGTGGAACTTCACTCTCGTCGCGGCGTTCTAGGTGTAATCGCGACTTCGCTTTCGTCGCGCATTGCCCCGGTAAGGTACCTTTGAACGCGAAAAAGTAAGGGCGGCTGCGTCGCTGGGGTCCGCAGACCCCTGCGACGGACTCGCCAAATCGGAATTGCTGGCCGCTAAGACCGACTGCTCGGCAAAAAGGAACACCCACGCGAAAAACCGTCGCAAATATGTTTTGAACTTTGTTTCGATAGCATGCCCTGGATGATCCTTCCCTGCTTTGCCCTTCTAGACATTCCTATCCGTCAGCCCAATCCTAAGGTCAAAGTCACGGGTCAGCACCTACATACCACGAGAGTCGATCGGAGCAAGTATCCGAGGCTCCTCGATGTGCAGACGTGCGCGACGTGTCCATACGTCACGAAGCCGGCGCCGATCCGTCCCAAGCGCCTTCAATACAGAAGGGGTCAGCGCTCGCCATTACGAAGTCCAAAAAGGTCAAGGACCCAGTTGCTGTGCGCGATTGAACGGCTTCCCACCCACCAGCCCGTTCCATATGGCGCGGCATCGATCGCGGCGTCACTCCTTCCGATTGCATACTTATAGACATCTTGCATCCGCCTCTAACCCTCCTTTGACAGATCGCCACCAGGGCAGCGTTCCTTCTGGCCGCTACAAGGACAAATTCATCAATCATCGGCGATTCGCACGCAGCGACGTTGGCGTGCAAGCGGCCAAGCGCGACTCAGGTGATGCTAACGCCGGCGAGTTGCAGGCGACATTCGCCAGATCGGAGATCTCGATTGAGCAGATGTGGATCAGAGGTCATTTATGACGCGTTCTCGCGCCTTCTTTGCTTCGTCTTCGGTAATTAACCCTTTGTCCAAAAGTTCCTTGATCCTGATGAGCCTTTGCTCCGCGCTCGCGCCGCCATCCGACGTACTTCTCGAGTTTTCGGGTGCCGAAGTAGCGGTGCCTTGCCCTTTGCCCGAAAGGTCCTTGCTCTTGGTCAGCCTTTGGTCCGCAGTCGCGTCGGCATCTGGGATGCTTTTCGAACTTTCTTGCGCAGTGGTTTTCGGGCCCCCGCATTCAAGCTCGCCCCGCAGAACGATCAATTTCCTGCTCACCGTTCTTGTGAGGTCAGAACAACCAGCCTTTCTGAACGTCACTTTGCCATAGAACGATTCTTTTTCCTTTGGGTACGTGCTTGGAAAGATTTCTCTGAAGCTAATCACCAGAGGAGTCGCGCCAATCTTTTCACCCATTGCAAAAACATCCGCCCCCGGGGGTTCGGAATCGATTTTGATGGCGCTTTGTTCAGCGGGGGACAAACTATCTCCTGCTCGTTCGTCATGCCCACTATCCATCGATGAACAACCGGCCGCGAGCGAAAGTGCGAAAAGCACAAGAGCACCTCTAAAACCATTCATAAACATTGCTCCTCCGATCGGCCGAGCCATCTTCTTGATGGTCTTCACCCACAAAATTCTAAAACGTCTTAAAGCGTGATGCATATCACGCAGGCTTCGGCGCGGCGATACCACCGAGGAACACCGCGATGGAAAGATCCCATTTGCGTACCGCATGACACGCGCTTGCGTAAGGCCGGATACTCCGCAACACCCTTACTCGACGGGCTTCAAAGAGAGCCATCCCCGAACATCCAGTCTGTCGCAGAACGCACTGAACCCGGCCATCCGAAACGAAAACCCCACGAAACGCAGATCCAAAATAAGCCGTGATGAAATTCGCACTTATTAGGTTTCTTGCATACGGGAAGTTACCCGGAAGGGCGGTCCTTATGCCCACTTTGATCAGAGCGTAAGGCGGCACAAATTGCGCATCCCACTGCGAATCAACTTCGAGCATACGATTCAAAGGCACGGCAAGGAAAACCTTCTTCGCTTCGAACGCTTCTTCCGGCTTCAATTAATGCGAAGCCACGCTCGTCGATGGTGCAATCGACCGAAGCTAAAAATGAAAAGCTCCGCTATTGGCAAGTATTGCAAGGCACAAGAATTGACGAGCAAGCGCAAAAAGCGGTTCTCGTTAGGAACCCTCTATACCGCCAACGACATCACGGCGCCAATCGCTCTGGTCAGGCGCATTTGCCGACTCCGAGTTTCCCGAAGGAGTTAGTCAAACACATAGAAGTCGGTGCCCCGAAGCTGAAACTAACCGCCAAGGTGGGGCAAGACGACAAAATCAAACAACTATGGGCGTTCCGCGTAGTTCGAATGTAACTCGCCGGGCCAACATATTGCGCGGTTTTAGCCAATATGATGGCGTTCCTCCGACAGCGCAATGACGCGAGCATTACAAATCCGTAATCTCCATGTCCCTAAGATTTCGTATCGCCTCCTACGCGTAGATGCCGCACAACCGTTTCTCGCGCGCGAGCAGGTGAATTGCCTGCGGGAGTTCGCTCGGAGTTAGAATTTGCCTCGGGCCGTTTTTTTTCGATTTAAAGGCGCCAATGCGTACTTTGCGATCGTCCTCCCTGTTCGGTTCCGAAACCCCCGCTCGTGCCGGTTTTCAAATGCCACTTTGCGATTGGCTTCTTTTTAGTGCAACCTTGCGGCCGTCGAACCGCTCTGGTGGTTTTTGCGGATAGGTTATGAATCAACAGCGGCATTCCCGAAAATCCAGCGGGCGCCGGCTCCCGGATTCCGCCGCTTTCGCTCGAGCCCATGCGATCGGTGTCGTGAAAGGGGTTCATTTTCCAAAAAATGTTGCTCGGCGCTAATTGATCGGTCTGAGATGAAGATCCTGATCATCGAGGACGAGCTCAAAACCGAGAAATATCTTCGGCGTGGGCTGACCGAGGCTGGCTTCGTGACCGATGGGGCCCGAGACGGGAAAGATGGACTCCACTGGGCGTTGACCGAAAACTACGATCTCGTAATACTTGATGTCATGTTGCCTGGGCTTGACGGATGGGGTCTGCTGCAAGAGCTGCGTCGTGCCGAAAAGCAAGTCCCCGTATTGATCCTTACGGCCCGCGATCAAGTGGTTGACCGCGTAAAAGGACTCGAACTTGGCGCGGACGACTACCTGGTGAAACCATTTGACTTCAGTGAGCTATTGGCAAGGGTGCGCGCGCTCTTGCGTCGAGGGAAAATCACCCAATCGGTCGACAAACTCCAGGTCGCAGATTTGGAACTTAACCTCGTCAGTCGTCGAGTTACACGCGCGGGAAAGCGAATCACCGTCACTGCCAAGGAATTCGCCCTGCTTGAGTTCATCATGCGGAGGCAAGGAGAGGTGTTGCCGCGTTCGTTGATTGCCTCGCAGGTATGGGATATGAACTTTGACAGCGACACGAATGTCATTGAAGTTGCCATGCGTCGCTTGCGCGCTAAGGTCGATGACGAATTCGAAGTCAAACTCATTCGTACCATACGCGGCATGGGTTACGTTCTCGAGGCCCCAGAGCAATGAAAGTTATGGCAAGAACTCGGAATTGTGTTGCAACAATTTGGCTCGATAGCGGTCGCTTCTTGGTCCGATAGACAGATGCTGAAAACCCGCGTTTCGCTCACAGCACGCCTGAGTCTACTTTTTGCCGGGTCGATTGCCGTCGCTCTATTTGTTTGCGGAATGCTTTCGGAGCGTGCGGTCGAGGGGGAATTCTATAGACACGACGGTGAGGAACTCGATGGCAAGATGCAGGTTCTCCGCGAAACACTCGGGGACCTTGCGTCATACGAAACCATCGCGCTTCAACAGCCACTGTTGCACAACACGGTGACGGCTGGTCACCCGTTTAGCTCGATAACAATCGTCGCCAACGACGGAGCCGTTTTACTGTCGATGGGACAGCCGAGAGTCGTCAAGCACTTGCTTGAGGATGCCGAATTTGGCAAATCGGAATTGGCGACTTGGTCAGCGGACAATCGTACTTACCGAATTTTGGCCGATCGCGTTCCACTGGGCGTACCGGCCAGTCAACCCGCGAAGGTGGCGATCGCCTTTGACATAACGAGCGACCGAGCATTTATCGCGAAATTCAGAAAACTGATGTGGTCTGCCATTGGCGTGGGTACGCTGGTTATGGGACTGATCGGCTGGATCGCAGTGCGCAAAGGACTATTGCCACTGCGCAAGGTTTCCGCGATTTTGGCGAACGTGTCGACGTCAAAGCTCGACACGCCGATACCGAGCACAAGCGTGCCAAGTGACCTGGAAGAAGTCACGTCCTCCTTTAACAGAATGCTGGCGCGCCTCAACGATTCCTTCAGGAGACTTTCTGAGTTTTCGTCTGATATCGCTCACGAACTGCGCACGCCGATCAACAACATGATGCTGCAGACCCAGGTTGCCCTCAGCCGCAAGCGCGATGCCGAGGAGTACTGCGCAAACCTTCAGTCCAATTTAGAGGAACTCAGGCGTTTGTCGCGAATGATTGAGGACATGCTTTTTCTCGCCAATGCGGACAATCACCTGCTCGCGCCCAGGATGGAGGCGATCGACCTAGGGGCAGAAGTCGAGAAATTGGTCGATTTCTTCGAGATTGCGGCAAGCGAGCAGCTCGTCAGATTGGTTCAGAGTGGGGACGCGCCGACAATTTGGGCTAACCGATTGATGCTCCAACGTGCGTTATCTAATTTGTTATCGAACGCGTTGCGTTTTACGACACGGGGTATGGCGATCGAAATCGACGTTCGACAAAAACTCGACATGGTCTCGGTCTCCGTGACGAATCCCGGTCCGGAGATTTCCGGCGAGCACTTGCCCAAGATTTTTGATCGGCTTTATCGGGTAGACGCGTCGCGCCGCGAGGGGCAAACAGTGAACGTCGGTCTGGGTCTCGCGATCACCAAGACGATCATAGAGATCCACGGTGGTACGGTCACCGCCGAGTCTGGGAAGGGACGTACGCGCTTTACCGTTTGCCTTCCACACAAGTCGTCAACTTCGGATGAAGCACCAAAAATCGACCGCGATCAGGGCGCGTTTTTGCAATCGGATGTCGTTGCTAGCGCGCTGTCAACGTGAGAGGAAGCATTGTCGCGAAGCGCCAAAAGGCGCCTCTTGCTGAGGAAAAGTGAAGGTGCCTGCGATCAGTGCACACACGGGCTGCTAGGCCAAGTATGTCAGCCGCAGCTGCCGGAGCCGAAACTATGTATCAAAAATGGTCGGTGACGTCCCGCAAAAACCGCGCCTCTCCTGCTTCCATGCGCCGGTGCCACGAACGACTATCCCTAGTTGAGATCTATACATAGGGGTCGATAGCGACAGATTGCGACTGCTAATGGCGTTGCTGGGCGACGATGGGACACAGCCCGGTTTAGTTTATTCATGATCCAGGGCGATACCCCTCGGTGTGGAAAGCAACGGGTTGCGGCCATCGTGAAATGAACCGGGGCCATTGCCACAAAGGTGGGCTGAGTTCAATATCCGCGCAATTTGATCCGTCAGAAAGCCTGTGTGGCTCCCACCCCGCGCTCCCTGATTTATCCGAAGTCGGAACTTGCCGCTCGACTCCAAGCCCTACGGTTATCAGGCCGCGACCCCCACGACCCAAGGGGGCGAGTACCGTTGTCCTGCTTGGCCGATATGATCGGCGTGAGCCGCCAGACCGTGAACGAGGCTGCGCACGGGGTCATTGGGGGATGTGACGCAGATCCGGCTGTTGCACATGCTGCGGCGGATCGACGCCGGGGAATTGGGTTTTGAGCGTAGAGGCCGGAAGTGGCAGATCATTCAAGATCCGACGCCTAAACCGCAGCGGCCAGTCGGGCGAGTGCTTCATGCGGCAATTGATTTGTCCGGCGGCCGTGGCCCCAAGCTGCGCCTCCTTCCTCTCGTGCAGCGCATGCCGCAACCTGCGAAAGACCTATGCAGTATACCGATGCGGGAGGAAATGGCACGATACTACGCGATCGGATTAGACGTTGAATCGAAAGTGCATCACGTCGCCGTCCTTTACGACGTAATCTTTTCCCTCCAGGCGCATCTTGCCGGCCTCCTTGGCACCGTGCTCGCCCTTGCACCGCACGAAGTCGTCGTACGCGATGGTTTCCGCGCGGATGAAACCCTTTTCAAAATCGGTGTGTATTACGCCGGCGGCCTGCGGCGCCGTGGCACCCTTGGCAACCGTCCAGGCCCGCACCTCCTTGGGGCCGGCCGTAAAGTAGGTCTGTAGTCCCAGCAACGAATAAGCCGCGCGAATCACGCGATTGAGGCCCGGCTCCTGCATGCCCATGTCCTGGAGAAAGACGTTCTTGTCCTCGTCCGAAAGATCCGCGATCTCGGATTCTGTGCGGGCACACACCGCGACGACCGGAGCGTGCTCGCGCGCGGCGCGCGCGCGCACGGCGTCGAGCAGCCGATTGCCTTCAAAGCCGTGCTCTTCCACGTTGGCCACATACATCGTGGGTTTCATGGTGAGCAGGAACAAGGGGCGCAGGACGGCGCGCTCCTCGGGGTACAAATCCACCGAGCGCGCAGGGGCCGCTCGGTTGAGAGCGGGCAGGATCTTCTCGAGTGCGGCCACGAGGCGCTGCGCCTCCTTTTTTTCCTCGCTCGCGGCCCCCGTCTTGGCCACCTTGGCGTAGCGATTCATCTGCTTTTCGACCGTCTGCAGGTCGGCAAGCGCAAGCTCGGTGTCGATGACATCGATGTCGCTCACCGGATCGATGCGGCCCGCGACGTGCACGATGTTCGGATCTTCGAAGCAGCGGACGATGTGCGCGATGGCATCGCATTCGCGGATGTGGGCCAGAAACTGATTGCCCAGTCCCTCGCCTTTGCTCGCCCCCGCAACCAGACCCGCGATGTCGACAAATTCGACGGTCGCCGCCAATACGCGCTGCGGCTGGACGATCTGCGCCAACGCCGGCAGGCGCGGATCCGGAACCTCGACGATGCCGACGTTCGGTTCGATGGTGCAAAACGGATAGTTCTCGGCCGCAATGCCGGCCTTGGTCAGCGCATTAAAGAGCGTGGACTTGCCGACGTTGGGCAGGCCCACGATTCCGCATTTCACAGCCATCGATGCGCCTGCCTTTTATCGAATCCGACGCTCGCGCGTGCGCGAAGCAAAAAGAATCCTTCCCCCGCGCCGCGTCTCCAGACGCAGGAGGTGTTCCCGGATGCCCTGACCCACCGAGATCTGGGGCATCGAAGGCGCCAGGCCCTGTTCGGCCTCGCGCTCGGCGATGCGCCGGCTCGCGATTCGAAAGGCCCCTTCGAAGGACGCGGCCTGCTGGAGCGCTTCGGCAAAATACGCGCGCCCAAACTCAGTCCATTGGGCGCCGTCGCGGCAGCCAAACGATTCGCGATCCGCGCTCGAGGCGGTGATCACCATCGTGTCGGGCCCCGCCAGGGGCGCGATGAACGCGCCCGAGTAACAGGCCGAAACGATGATCACCCGATAGCGAATGTCGGCCTCATCGAGCAGATCCCGCAGGCGCTCGGGCGTGAGGTCTTCAAAATCGTACGGCGGCAGCGACACGACGAGGTGGTGATCGGCGGTGCCGTGCGAGGTGAGAAACAACGCCAACACGTCCTCGTCGCCGTTCATGCGCTCGGCGACCGTCGCCAAAGCGCGCTGCAGGGCACTGACCGTCGCAAAGGGCTGCTCCTGCGGGTGCGCCTGGCTGTTGGCCAGCACGAGGCTGTGCACACCGCTGTCAAAAACCTCGGCCATCACCGAGTCGGCACCGACGGCCTCGCGCAAAAAGACATCCTGTGTGCCATCGCCGCCAAAGCTGATCGTAAAGAGTTCCGTAACCCCCGCCTGCCCCGGCGTGATGGCCTCGAGCGCGTCTTCGAGCAAGCCAATCTGGCTGTAGAACGTCTGCTCGGACTGTGGCGCCTCGGCGCCCGCCGCCGCTTCGCCCTCGGCCCCCGGTTGCGGGCTCCACAGGCGCGATGCCGGATCGACGGTCACCTGCGGCAGCAGCACGAGCAACATCGCCAGAACAACGATGACCGTGCGCCGGCGCGGCGCAACGACCGCGTTTAGTCGGATCGCGCAAATTGCGTACGCCAGAGCTATCCAGATCGGCGGGATCCACGCCAAAGCCGAGTACTGCCGGTCGACCGCCGGCCAATGATCGGCGCTCCATGCGAGCAAACCCGCGGCAACGGAACCCCAACAGGTAAGCGAAAATCCGGCGGTCGCAAGCGGCAGGACCAAAGCGGCGTCCGCGCGAAGGGCCGCGACCATCCCCGCCGAGAGCAGCAACGGCAGCGCCCAGAAGCTTGCTGCCGGCAGCGCCGTAATATCGAAATGGCCCGCGGACCAACCCACCGAATACAGGTCATAGGCCGCGCCGAGCAGCAAGTTGAGCACGAAGAGCAGCACAAGTTGCGTGCCGCTTGCGCACAGCGACTGCGGCGCGCGCGAGCGCAGCAGGGCCAGGGCAAACCCGCTCGCAAGGTTCTTGCGCAAATTCGTGAGCGCGCCGGGCGATTGGGGCGTGCGCGGCGCGGCCGGCGTTTGCGCTTTTGTGTCCCGCGCGAACGATTCGGGCGCGCGAGCGGCCGGTGCCGCTGGTTTGTCGTGCTCGGGCAAATCCGGCGCGTCGCGCGAATCGGGAGGATTCATGGCTCTTGGGGGGGCGGCGCAGTCGATGCGGCGGCGCTCTTTGCGGCGGCCGTGCGCAGCCGCATCATGGCAATTTCGAAGTGCCCCGCGCTCGCAAGCTCCAGCACCGACTGCGCGCGATCGATTGCGCTTTCGATCGCCCGCTCTTGATCGGCCGGGGGGCGATGCAATACGAAGTCGGCCACGTCCTGGCGCAGCTGCCAGTTGCGCGGATGCCCGATACCGATGCGCAGCCGCCAGAAATCCGCGCTGGTCAATCGCGCGCGCACATCCTTCAGTCCGTTGTGTCCCGCGACCCCTCCGCCCCTCTTGAGGCGAACGTCGCCGGGCGCCAGATCCAGTTCATCGTGTGCAACCAGGATCTGGTCCGGCAATATGCGATAGAACAAAGCCGCGGCGACCACCGACTGCCCCGAAAGGTTCATGAAGGTTCTCGGCTTGAGCAGCCACAGCTCCGAGCCCCCGACCGATACGCGCGCAAGTTCGCCGAAGAAGCGCTTTTCCACGCGAAAACGCGCTCCGCAGTCGGACGCCACGCGATCGACAAACCAAAATCCTGCGTTATGACGGCTTCTCGCGTACTCCACGCCGACATTGCCCAGCCCGACGATCAGCCGAATGCCCGGGGATTTTTCGTTGGATGCAGCCACAAGTGACCTTTTCCCTGGTCGCTAGATGCTGAGCGTGCGCGCGGCGATCGCGGGGAAGCCGCGACCCAATTGCCGCGCGCAGGGGCAGGAGCGTATCGCGTCGATTACTTTTTCTTGGCCGCGGGTGCCTTGGCCGCAGGTGCCGGTGCCGCCGCGGGCGCGGGCGCCTTGCCCCCGGCCGCCGCCGGAGCGGCTGCCTTGCCGGCCGCCGGTGCGGCCGCAACCGGCGCTTTTGCGCCCGCCGCGGCGGGTGCCGGTGCCGCCACCGCAGCGGCCGCCGCTTCCTCCACCGGCGCCGCTTCTTCGACCTGAACGCTCGGCAGCGTCACGCTCACCACCACGGGGTCGTCCTTGCCGCGTCGCACGAGAGACACGCCCTTGGGTGGTTTGAGGTCCGAGACGTGCACCGTGTGCTGCGCCGTCAGGCCCGAAAGATCGACATCGATGAACTCGGGCAGATCGCGCGGCAGACAGGAAATCTCGATTTCGGAGAGCACGTGCCCGATGATCGCCGCAGAGAGCTTGACCGCGGGAGAGTTTTCCGCGCCCACGAAGTGCAGCGGCACCCGCATGTGAATGGGCTGGTCCTCGGCAACCCGCTGAAAATCCACGTGCAGCACGATCGAGCGGTACGGGTGCATCTGGAAATCGCGCAGCAGCACGCGCTCGCTCTTGCCGTCCAGATCCAGGTCCAGAATCGAGGCGTGAAATTTTTCGCGGCGCAGTGCGTGAAACAGCGGATTGTGATCGACCTCGATGCGCACGGGCTCGGCGCCCGCCCCATAGAGGATTCCCGGGACCTTGCCCAGCTGACGCAGGCGGCGGCTCGCACCAGTGCCTTGCGCAGTTCGTTTGTTCGCGACGACTTTCATTGCTTGCTCCAATTTGTCCGTTCAACGTGCCGCGGCGCATTGCCGCCTTTTCGCCCGATTGCGATACAGCCTCCTTCGACGCCGCCTTGCCCCGGTCGCGACCAACCGTGCGGGACGGCTCCCTATGGTCACCGACCAGCGGCGCACGGTGCGCCGCCGCCGGGCGACCCTTATTCGATGAACAGGGAACTCACCGAATCTCCGCGCGCAATGCGCGAAATCGTCTCTCCCAAGAGCGCGGCGCACGACAACTGCCGGATCTTGGGACAGGCCTGCGCCTGCGCGCTAAGCGGAATCGTGTCGGTCACCACGACCTCGTCGAGTACCGAGTTCATGATGCGCTCGACCGCGTGCCCCGACAGCACCGGGTGCGTGCAATAGGCGATCACCCGCACCGCGCCCGCCTCGCGCAGCGCGGCTCCGGCCTGACACAGCGTGTTGGACGTGTCGATCATATCGTCCATGATCACGCAGGTGCGGCCTTCGACCTCGCCGATGATGTTCATCACCTCGGCCACATTGGCGCGCGGGCGGCGCTTGTCGATGATCGCCAGGTCCGAATCCATGCGCTTGGCCAGCGCGCGGGCGCGCACCACGCCCCCGATATCGGGCGAAACAACCACGAGGTTGCGGTAGTTGTGCTTCCACAGGTCGCCCAGCAAGATGGGGCTTGCGTAAATGTTGTCGACCGGAATATCAAAGAAGCCCTGGATCTGGTCGGCGTGCAGGTCCATCACCAGGACGCGGTTGACGCCCGCCGCCTGCAGCATGTTGGCGACGACCTTGGCGCTGATCGCAACGCGCGCCGAACGCGGGCGCCGATCCTGCCGCGCATAGCCGAAGTACGGAATGGCGGCGGTAATGCGGCCCGCCGAGGCACGCTTGAGCGCATCGACCATGATCACCAGTTCCATCAGGTTATCGTTGGTCGGAGCGCAGGTCGGCTGCAGCACGAAGCAGTCCTTGCCGCGCACGTTTTCGTTGATCTCCGCCATGATTTCGCCGTCGGAAAATCGCGAAACCATGGCGCGGCCCAGCGGAATGCTTAAGTGCTGAACGACCGCATGAGCCAGCCGCGGGTTGGCATTACCCGAAAACACCATCAGGTTCTCTGGCACCAGTGCCGACATCGCAAACCCCTAGCCCATTCGGATCGGCACAGCGCCTGGGCATCTTGTACGGCCATGGGCTCGTTGGAATCGCCCGACCGGCCAAGTGCCGTTTGCGCCGCACCGTTTCCGCGGTTTTCCTTGCGTACCGTAGCTATGGCTGGGGAGGAAGGATTCGAACCCTCGAATGGCGGAATCAAAATCCGCTGCCTTAACCAGCTTGGCGACTCCCCAGCACGAACCGCAAATCCCACAACGGCAGACCGTCTCACCCGATCGGCCCGCACGCGAGCCCTGCCGACTTACTTCGGTACGCCCGCCTCCCAGGCGCCCCGCGATTGCCCACCTCGCAACCAATCCGCCAACGGCAACTCTTCCAGACCCGGCACCGCCCAAGCCGACCAGTCGGGCGGCATTTGCCGGCGCACCCGCTCGAGGAGCCGTTGCGCTTGCTCGGCGCTGCGCAAACGGCAAAACACCGCCGAACCGGAGCCGCTCATGCGCGCCGGTGCCAGGCGCCCGAGCAGGCGCAGCGCTTGGTCCACCGGTGCACACCGCGATCGCACTACCGGCTCCAGATCGTTGGTCCCGAACAGAGCCGAGTCCGTCCGCGAAAGTGCCGCAGAAAAGCTGGAAATTGTCGTTCGTTTGGTGTCCCGTGTCAATTTGGGATCGGCGAAGATTTCCGCCGTCGAAACAGCGACTTGCGGAAAAACGACGAGGTACCACGCCGCGGGCAGATGCACCGCGCTTACGCGCTCGCCGATGCCCTCGACGAACGCTGCGCCCTCGCCCAGAAAAAAGGGCACGTCCGCGCCCAGGCGCGCACCAATTTCGATGAGTGCATGACGCGAGAGCCCAAGACGCCAGAGGCAATTGACGGCAATGAGCGTCGTGGCGGCATCCGAGGATCCGCCACCGAGTCCCGCGCCCACCGGCACGCGCTTTTGCACAGCGATGGTCGCGCCCAAGCGCTCGGCACCCGCGCGGCCGACCGATTGCGCATGCTGCTGCAAGGCGCGCGCCGCGCGCACCGCCAAGTCGGCGTCGGGCGGTCCCGTCCGATCTCCCTCGCGCTCGATCCGGCCGTCTTCGCGCAGCGCAAAATCCAGCGTATCCCACAGCCCGATCGGCGCGAACACCGATTCAATCTCGTGATAGCCATCCGCGCGCCGGCCCAGCACGTGCAAAAACAAGTTCACCTTCGCCGGTGCTGGAAGACCCAGCAGCTGGCGCGGTGCGATCACGAGGTCGGTCCGTCCAAAACGACGAGCAGGGCAACCGAGGGCAAGCCGTCGCGCGCCGGGCGCTCCATCTGCAGCCGGCGATTGCCGGAGGCGCCGGTGTTGCGTTCGACGGTAACCGACCAGCCGTCTTGCTCAAAGCGCTCGCTTGCCTCGTCGGCGGGCAGCACGCGAAACGGCCGGCGGCTCGATGGCCGACCCTCGATCCAATCGGGCATACCCTCGATCGGCAGCGACCAGCCCAGGACTTGCTCGGCCAGCGCCTGCGCATCGGCGCCGTGCTCCACGCGCATGCCGGCGCCCGAGGGCACCAGCAACCGCGCTTCGCGCGCGTCGGTTTCAAAGCGCGCGATGGTCGCGCCCAAGGGAGTAACGAGATCCAGCGTCAGGCTCTGCGGCCCAACGGCCAGCGCAAAGCGCCCGCTCCAGGCGTTGCGCTGCGCCGGCTCCCCGCTTTGCTCGCGGGTAACCGCGAGCGAAAAGCGGCCTGCGTAGTTGCGCTCGGCGCTCGGGCGCGGCGGCAGGCTCGAGCAAGCCGCGATCAGTGCCACCCAAAGCAGCACGACAAAACCCCGGGCCGCGCGCTGCGCCGGCTCGTGCGATCGCCAACTCGTCCCGGCCACCGGACTCGCCATCGCGCGGGGTCCTTACGGCTGGATCTTTAGCCGTTGCAGCGTATCTCGCAGCGTGTCGCTTTCGCCGTCGCGCTTTTGCGCGTCGAGCAAGAGCTCGCGCGCCCCGGTGTGATCGCCCGTGGCCCAAAGCACTTCGCCCAAATGCGCGGCCACATCCGGATCGGCTTTGAGCTGAAAGGCGCGCGTGAGCGTCTCGCGGGCGGCCGAAAGATTCCCCATCCGGTATTGCACCCAGCCCATCGAGTCGACGATAAATCCGTCGTCCGGAGCCAAGGTCAGCGCCTGGTTGATCAGCTGATAGGCTTCCGGCAGTCGGATGTTGCGGTCGGCCAGAGAGTATCCCAGCGCGTTATAGGCGTGCGCGTAATCCGGGTGCAGCTGCAAGAGGTGCCGCAGCCGCGCCTCCATCACGTCGATGCGATCGAGCCGCTCGGCGCTCATTGCCGACTCGTACAGCAGTCCCGTGTCGTCCGGGTTGGTTTTCAGGGCATCGTCGAGCAGCGCGAAGGACTCCTCGTAGCGGTGCGCATCGCGCAGCAATTGCCCTTTGGCCAGGATGCGCTGCGTGCGCTCTTCGGGCGTGTCGGCGGGCAACTGCTCGAGCATCTGCAGACCTTCCTCGACGCGGTTCATGCGCCCGAGCACAAACGCCTGGCGCTCGCGCGCCGCATCGATCTGATCGGGGCCGCGCACCTTGCGCAGCCACTGCAGCGCTTCCTCGAAGTGGTGCTCGCCTTCGGCAACGCGCGCCATGTTCATGTACACCAGATCCAGGTCGCGGTCCGTCGACGGTCCGAGCGCATCCAGATACCGTTCAAAATACCCGCGCGCCTCGCTGTAGCGCTCGGCCTCCAGCGAAAGCACGCCCAGCGCAAAGAGCGGATCGAGGTTCTTGGGCGACTGCTGCAGCAGCTCCTCGAACTGCTGGCGCGCCTCCTCCAGGTGCCCCTCGCCCACAAGCAAACGCGCGTACACCTGGCGCACATCGGCCGCTTCCGGATGGGCCTCCAGAAATTTCACGAGGACCGACATCGCCTCGACCCGCGCCGCGACGTTTTGATCCTTGCCGGAAACCGACGACGCGTTGCCGGCCGGCGGGCCGCCGCCCTCCACGAGCAGCTGCACCACGGTGATGACCGCGAGCTCCGAGTTGGGCCGCACCGCCAGCGCCGCGCGCGCGTGCGCCACCGCGGCGCGATCGTCGCCGGCCGCATGCGCGCCCCGCGCCAAGATGAGCTGAACGTCAAAGGCGGTGTCGGGTGCCTTGGCGTATTTCTGGGCGACCGCTTCGAGCAACGCGAAGCCTTTCGCCGGCTCCGGCGCGTGCGAAAGGACCCGTTGCAGTCGATCGAGGATCTCCAGGGGGTTAGGCGAAGCGGCGATCTGCCGCTCGAGCAGCGGACGGGCCTGGTCGTATTTGCCGTTGGCCACCAGCAGCGAGGAATAGGATTGATCGGCCTCGACATCCGCAGGCGCCAGGCTGCGCCAAAGCGCGGCCGCCTCCAGCGCCTGGGGCAGGGCGCGCGCGCCAATGGCCACTTCGGTAGCCCGCCGCGCAATCCGCGGATCGCGCGTCTGCCGGGCCACCTCCATAAGTTCCGTGAAGGCCGCGGCCGGCTCGCCGCGCTGCACGGCGATCTCCGCGTACATCAACCGAAACAGCAGCTCGCTGGTGAGGTCGACATCCGGCAGCGCTTCGGACGGCGCGTTTGCCCCTTCCGTGTCGGGCGCGGGCGCGCCGGCCGCCGGTGCCGCGGGCTGCTGCCCGTGCGCCGGCGCACTGGAGCACGCCGATATTGCCGCGCCCAGGGCAAGCGCGGTCAGAGCAGAGGCAAGGACGCGAAGGGGCGCAGGGGCGCCAGCAATACGTGACATCGGAGCGGCGCCCAGGCGGCGCGGGATGTGGCAATCCGTCATATTATCCTCCCGGGGCCGCGGAATACCGCGGGCAAATTGCACCCCGGAAACCACCCTGTCCCACGGCAAGACCCATGCCCGAACTGCCGGAAGTCGAGGTCACGGCGCGCGCCCTGGCGCAGCGCTTGGACGGACGGCGGGTCGATGCGGTGCGCATCTACAACCGGCAGCTGCGCTGGCGCATCCCCGCCTCGCTGGCTCGGGCCGTGACCGGGGAGCGCATCGAGCACGTTTCGCGCCGCGGCAAATACCTGCTCTGGCACTTGGACTCCGGGGTGCTCATTTCCCACCTGGGCATGTCGGGGTCCTGGCGCGTGCACGAAGTGCAAAGCGCGCCCGCGCGCCGGCCCCACGACCACGTCGAGTTCTCCTGCGAGGGAGCCCTTGCGCGCTTAAACGATCCGCGCCGCTTCGGCGCGCTGCTGTGGCACGCGCACTCCCGCGGCGACGTGCTGCGCCACCCGCTGCTCGCGAACCTGGGAAGGGAGCCCTTCGACTCGGGATTTGACGGGCCGTGGCTGTTTGCCGCCACGCGGGGGCGCAAAAGCGCCATCAAACCGTTGCTGCTGGCCGGCAAACTCGTTGCCGGCGTAGGCAACATCTATGCCACGGAGAGCCTTTTTGAGGCGCGCATTCACCCGAAAACGCCGGCCGAGCGCATCTCCCAGCACCGCTACGAGCGCCTGGCCCAGGCCATCCGCCGGGTTCTGTCCCGGGCAATTGAGCTGGGCGGCTCGACGCTGCGCGACTTTGCGGGGGCCGACGGAGTCGACGGCCGCTACACGCGGTTTGCCCAGGCGTACGGGCGCGAGGCACTGCCGTGCCCGCGCTGCGCAACGCCCATCCGGCGCTGGGTACAGGGCCAGCGTGCCACGTACTTCTGCCCCCGCTGTCAACGGCTTTGATGCCCGCAATTAGCCCCGATACGGGTTGGTTTGCGACCGCTTGGAAGCTCGGGCGGCTGTGCTAGTGTCGCATCGGCGGTCCGCGCCCAGTTCGGGCGCGAGCACGGTTGGCAGACGATTCCATGTCCGAACTCGTTTCCAGTTTTCAGCACCTGGGCGCCTGGCGCGATGCGCTAGCCTCGTCGATCGACCGGCTGCGCCGCTGGCTTAACACCGGGCAGCTGCTCGAAAAGGACGCGGCGCGGCGACTGGATCTGGCGCAGGATCGATTAACGGGCGACAAGCTGGTCATCGCCTTCGTCGCGGAGTTCTCGCGCGGCAAATCCGAGCTGATCAACGCGATTTTCTTTGCCGATTACGGACGGCGCATTTTGCCGTCGTCGGCCGGCCGCACGACCATGTGCCCGACCGAGCTCATGTACGACGAGACGCTGCCGCCGTGCATTCGGGCTCTGCCGATCGAAACGCGCGCGCGCCTGGGCAATACGAGCGACTTTAAGCGCTCGGCCGTCGAGTGGCGGGTCTTCGCGCTCAATACCGATTCGCCCGAAGGCATGCTCGAAGCCTTCAAACTCGTCGCCGAGACGGTGCGCGTGTCGGCCGACGAGGCAAGGATGTACGGCCTGTACGACGAATCGGACCCGGACCAGGCCGCCGCGATCGACGCCAACGGCATGATCGAGATTTCGAAGTGGCGTCACGCGATCATCAACTTTCCCCATCCGCTGCTGCAAAGCGGTCTCGTCATTCTGGACACCCCCGGCCTAAACGCCATCGGCACCGAGCCCGAACTGACGCTCTCCCTGGTGCCCAGCGCCCACGCCGTCTTGTTCGTTTTGGCCGCCGACGCGGGGGTCACGCGCAGCGACCTGGGCGTCTGGCGGCACATCGTGGGGGGCGAGTCGAGCAACCGCAATCACATCGCCGTGCTCAACAAGATCGACGGCTTGTGGGATCAGCTCAAGAGCGCGGCCGAAATCGAGGCCGAGGTGCAGCGCCAGGTTCAGAGCGTTGCCGAAACCCTGCACATCGACCCGGCGCGGGTGTTTGCGGTGTCCGCGCAAAAGGGCCTGGTCGCGAAGGTAACGCACGACGAGGCCCTGCTCGAGCAAAGCCGCCTGCCCAAACTCGAGTCGGCGCTGGTCGAGCTGCTCGTTCCGGCCAAGCGCGACCTCGTGCGCCAGCAGACCATCGCCACGGTCGAGCGCGTTGTGATCGAGGTGCGCCAGACCCTGACGGCGCGCGAGCGCAGCCTGGTCGAGCAGCTCTACGAACTGCGCGCTTTGCAGGGCAAAAACCAGAGCTCGATTGAACGCATGTTGCTTCGGGCGCAGGGCGAGCAAAAGGAATTCGAGGAAAACGTCCGCAAGCTCTTTGCCACGCGCTCGGTGCTCACGCGCCTGGCCGAGGAGGCCTACGGGAACGTGCGCCTGGACGCCCTGCGCAGCTGCGTGCTCAGCACACGCGAGAGCCTGCGCAAGACGCGCCTGTCGCCCCAGTTTGCCGGTATCACGCACGAGTACTTCGAGCAGCTGCGCAAGCTGCTGCGGCAAGCCAATGCGCGCCTGGCCGAGATCGAGCGCATGATCGTCGGTGTGCAGCGCCTGTTTGCCGAACAAGTCGGCTGGAGCCTGCCGCCGCCGATGAGCTTTTCGCTCGATACCTACATTGCCGACGTCGACCGTCTGGAAGCGGCCTACCGCAATCATTTCGGCACCATCGCCCTGCTCACGCGCGACAAGTGGTCGCTCATCGAACGGTTTTTCGACACCGTGGTGGTCAAATCGCGGTCGATCTTCGCGGCCGCCGAGCGCGACGCCGAGGCGTGGGTGCGCTCGCTTTTGCCGCCGCTGGAGATGCAGGTGCGCGAGCAGCGCCAGCAGCTTCGCAAACGCACCGATTCGGTCTCGCGCATCCGCGATGCGCAAGGCTCGCTCGATGAGCGCATCGGCCAGCTCGAGGACGCAATGCAGCAGGCGCAGGCCCAGTTGGCCGAGCTCAAGCGCCTTGCCGACCGGATCTGCGTTCCCGCCCAGGATGGTGCGGGAGCGGCGCGCAAGGAGACGGATTTGGCGCGGCTGCCGGACATCGACCCCGAAGCGCTGGCCAATGCGCTGGCGCAGGCAGCCCTAAGTGAAGACCTGGTCGCGGAGGGCGCGCCCTTGCCGGGTGTCTCGCCCGAGGACGAGCCCGACGCACAGCTGCGGGCGGCAAGCTGAGCTCGCGTGCCGACGCGCAATTTGCGCGCGCGCTGATCCGGTGGCACCGCACGCACGGGCGCCACGACCTTCCCTGGCAGCAAACGCGCGATCCGTACCGCGTGTGGCTCAGCGAAATCATGCTGCAACAAACGCGTGTGGCCACGGTGCGGCCGTATTACGCGCGCTTTTTGCAGCGCTTTCCCGACCTCGCTAGCCTGGCCGCCGCGCCGCTCGAAGAAGTTCTCCAGGCCTGGGCGGGCCTGGGGTATTACGCGCGCGCGCGCCGGGCGCATGCGTGCGCGCAAAGCCTCGTGGGCGAGCACGGCGGGCAATTTCCCACGAGCTCGAGCGCCCTGGAACGGCTGCCCGGCGTGGGTCCCTCGACCGCAGCGGCCATTGCCGCGTTTTGCTTTGAAGAGCGCGCAGCGATTCTCGATGCCAACGTAGCGCGCGTGCTCGCGCGCCGCTTTGCAATCGAAGGGAGGGCATCGACCGCCCTCGTGCGCCGGCAGCTCTGGGAGCGCGCCCGGGCCTTGGCTGCGGCCGCCGAGCACATCGGCCCCTATACGCAGGCGATCATGGATCTGGGTGCGATTGTGTGCACCCGCACCCAGCCGCGCTGCACGCAGTGCCCGGTTCGCGCCAATTGTCGCGCGCACCAGGACGGGCGCGTCGAGCAGCTGCCAAGCCGCATGCGGCGAGCCTCTCGCCCTGTTCGCCGGGCGCACGTTCTGGTCGCGGTGGCCGGGCGCAGCGTATTTCTCGAGCAGCGTGCGGCCTCGGGCATCTGGGGCGGGATGCTCAGTTTCCCGCAGTTTTCCACGCGGCAAGCCCTCGAGCGCGCGGCCGCCGGATTTGGCGGCGGCAAGCCCCGGGAGCTGGCAAAGCGCACGCACGGCTTTAGCCACTTTACCCTGGCGTTTGCTCCGCACCTTTTGCGTTTGGCGCGCGTGCCGCGGCAACCGGTAGCCATGCCGGGACGCTGGCTTGCGCTGGCGCGAACCGAACAGGCCGCGCTGCCCTCCCCCGTGCGGGCGCTTTTGCGCGATCTGCGCGAAGGACGCGCCGAGCGATCAGCGGTTTAGGAGCCGATGGCGCGTTAGCACCTGCACAGGGCCGCCAAAGCGCGCGGCCAGGCGCTCGACGACATACGGCGAGCGGTGCTGCCCGCCCGTGCAGCCGATCGCAACGGTCAAATACTGCCGGCCGTCTTCGATGTAGCTTGGCAGCCACTTTTCGATAAAGCGCGCAATGTCGTCAATCATCTCGCCGACGAGGCTGGAGCGCTCCAGAAACGCGGCTACCGGGGGATCGAGCCCGGTGAGCGCACGCAGGTCCGTTTCGTAGTGCGGGTTGGGCAAATTGCGAACATCAAAAACCAGGTCGGCCGCAACCGGAACCCCGTGCTTGAAGGCAAACGATTCGAACGCCAGGGTCAGCGTGCCGCTGCCGCCGTCGACGAAGGCGCGCACCCAGTGGCGCAGCGTGTTGGCCGCCAGATCGCTCGTATCGATGACGTGGCCCAGGCCAAAGAGCGGCGCGAGCAGCTCGCGTTCGTCTTCGATCGATTCCTCCAAGGTCGGTTCGCGCGCATCCGCGTCCCGCCCCGCGGGCAGGCGTTGCGACAAGGGGTGGCGGCGGCGCGTCTCGGAAAAGCGCTGCACTAGGGCCTCGGTCGAGGCCGTCAGGAACAGCACGCGAACGTCCATGCCGGTTTCGCGCAGCTGCTGCAGCATGGCCGGCACGCCCGTTAACGTAGCCTCCGAACGCGCATCGATCGAAACGGCCACATCCACGTGGCCCGTCCTGGCCAGCAGCGCGCACACTTCGCGCAGCAGCGGCAAGGGCAGATTGTCCACGCAGTAAAAACCGACGTCCTCCAGCAGTCGGATCGCGACCGATTTGCCCGAGCCCGACATTCCGGAGACAAGGATTAGGCGCATATGCGGTTGCCGAGGCACGCGGCCGACTCTCGTGCGCTGGCCGCCAGCGGGATTAGAGCACGGTGCCTGGCGTGCACGAGACTCAAGAGTCCATCGCGCGGCGCTGCCGATCGAGAAAATCCTCCATCGTGTCGATGCCGCGCAGCTTCAGAATCGTGTTGCGCACGGCCGCCTCGAGCAGCACGGCGAGGTTGCGACCCGCGGCAACCGGGATGACAACTTTGTGGATCGCAAGACCGAGCACCGATTGCGTCGACCCGGCCAAAGGCAGGCGTTCCATCGAATCGGCCGCGCTGCGGCGCATCAGTTCGACGATCAGGCGCAGTTTCATTTTGCGGCGCACGGCCGTTTCGCCGAAGATCGCCTTGATGTCGAGCAGCCCCAATCCGCGCACTTCCAGCAGGTTTGACAGCAGCGGAGGGCAGCGCCCCTCGATCGTATCGGGCGCAACGCGTGCAAAATCGACCACGTCGTCGGCAACCAGACCGTGTCCGCGGCTGATGAGTTCCAGTCCCAGCTCGCTCTTGCCAAGACCCGATTCGCCGGCAATGAGCACTCCCATCCCAAGCACATCCATGAACACACCGTGCATCGAGCAGTGCGGCGCCAGCACTTTGGCCAGATAAATGCGCAGCACGTCGATGACCTCGGCCGAGGGGCGCGGGGTCGCAAACACCGCCAAGCGCGCCGTCTGCAGCGCCGCCATTAGTTCGGGCGGCAACTCGCGGTCATCGGCGACGATCAAGCCGATGGGCCCGCCCTCGATCAGTTCGCTCGTGAAGTGGTCCCGTCGCGAAGCGGCCATGCCGTCAATGTAGTTGGACTCGAGCGCACCGATCACATGAATTCGGCGCGGGTGGATCAGGTTCAGGTGTCCGACCAGCTCGGAGGCCAGAACGCTTTGCGCGGCCGCATCCGGCAGGGGCCAAAGTGTCTGCGGATCGCCGACGATCCAGCGCAGGTCCAGAGCCGCTTGATTTTCTTCGAACAGCGAATTGAGGGTTTGCAAGGGGGCAGTTCTCTGCGGTGCCTGCGCCAAAAGCCAGCGGTTGCTCGTTACGCGGCCGGCCGGATCGGCTCCCAGGCGCAGATTCGGCTGCGGACGGCCTCGGCGGTCGTCTCGCTCATCAGTCCCACGCGCAGCTCCCGGTCCGAGAGCATCTGGGCAAGTTCGGAGAGCACTTCCAGGTGTTCTTGCGTCGCGTTTTCCGGCACCAGCAGCGCAAAGAGCAGGCCCACCGGGCGGCCGTCCGGGGCGTCAAAGTTCACCGGCATCGAAAGGCGCACGATCGCGGCCATCGCGTGCTTCAGACCCCGGACGCGCCCGTGCGGAATCGCGACCCCAAGGCCCAGACCGGTCGATCCGAGGGCCTCCCGCGCGGCAAGACTTGCCCGGATTCTCGCCTGATCGATCCCGGTAGCGGATGCAAACAGAGCCGCCGCCACATCGAGGGCAGCGGATTTGTCCCTGGCATCGCAGTCCACCGCGATGTTTGCCAGCGGAAGCAGCTTCGACAAATGGCTCATCGGCACAACCCGCCCCGCTTCGCTCGCCCTCGTACCGCGGGCCGCACAAAGCGGGGTGGCGCGGCAGTATACGCGCGGCCAAGGCCAGATATGCGGCCCGCAAGGCCAAGCACGCACTCGTTGCGAATGCGCAACACGGGCGGGGCCGAGCGGGCGCGCGGCCGAGCGAACTAGTCGGTTTCGGTCGAGCGGTGATGCTTGAGCGAGGCGTGGGAGTAGTTTTTCTTCATCCGGTCCTTGTGCTTGATCACCTGCCGATCCAACTTGTCCATCAAACAGTCGATCGCGGCATACAGGTCGCCGTCGATCGACTCGGCATGCAATGCGGAGCCGCTCACGCGGATCGTGATCTCCGCCTTTTGCTGCAGTTTTTCCACCGACAGCTGAACGTCGGCATCGATCACGTGATCGAAATGCCGGCGGACTCTCTCGAGCTTCTCCTCGACGTACTGGCGCAACGCGGCAGTTACTTCCAGATGATGGCCGTGTATGGCAAGTTTCATGCGTCTCCCTTTCTGTGTCGGGCTATTTGTTGACTCGAACTCAAATCGTCTTGCGCAGGGCAGCGGGCGGAATCTGCAGCAGTTCCCGATATTTGGCGACCGTGCGGCGCGCAACCACCATGCCCTGCGCCGCGAGCATTTCGGCAAGCTTGTTGTCCGACAGCGGGTTGGTCGCGTCTTCGGCGCCGATGAGCTGTTTGATGAGCGCACGAATGGCGGTGCTCGAGGCCTCGCCCCCTGCGTCGGTGGCCACGTGGCTGCCGAAAAAGTAGCGCAGCTCGTACACCCCGAAGGGCGTGGCCATGTACTTGTTGGACGTCACGCGCGAGATCGTCGATTCGTGCAGGCCCAAGGTCGCAGCGATCTCGCGCAGCACGAGCGGACGCATCGCGATGGCCCCGTAGGTAAAAAACCGGCTCTGGCGATCGACGATCGCCTGCGCAACGCGCTGGATCGTCTGAAAGCGCTGGCGCAAATTGCGAATGAGCCAGCGAGCCTCCTGCAGCCGAGTCGACCACTCGGCGCCCGGCTGCGCGCCAGCGGCCAGTGCGCCGGCATCCCCGGCCGCGCGCACGGCCGGTTTGGTGCTTGCCGCGGCATGCTTGCCGCTTTCGCTCTTCAAGATGGCAGCGTACGCCTGGTTCACGCGCAAACGAGGAACGACATCCGGATTGAGCCGCGCCGCCCAGCGGCCAGCAACCCGTCGAACAAGAATGTCCGGTATCACATAATCCGGGGCCGACGAGCCAAAGCCTACGCCCGGATGGGGATTGAGTCCACGGATTCGTTGGTGTGCGGCGCGCAACAGCGTCTCATCCGTGTCCAGTAGTTTGCGCAGCTTGCCAAAATCCCTAGCGGCAAGCAGAGGTAAGTGCTCACACACAATCTGCCGGGCGAGCCGAAGTTCGCGCCTGTCCTGCTCGCTGGCCTCGCCCGGCAGCGCCTGGATGCGCGCATCGAGCTGCAGCCGCATGCACTCGGCGGCGTCGCGCGCTCCCACCCCCGGCGGATCAAAGCTCTGCAGCAGCCGCAAGGCGGTGAGCAGCTCCTCGGCACTGACCTGAGACTCCGGCCCGCAAAGCTCCGCCAGCTCCTCGAGCGAAACTCCCAGGTAGCCGCTTTCGTCGACCGCATCGATGAGCATCGACACCAGGGCGCGATCGCGGTCGGTTGCCGCGGTGGAGGCCAGCTGCACGCGCAGATGCTCGCGCAGGCTCGGCGGCGTCGTTGCCCAGTCCTGGGGCCCCTCGGCCGGCTCGTCGCCGGGCGCGTGAACACTGCGGGAATCCGCGGCCCAGGAGCCCGCCTCCTCGGCACCCTCCTCGCCGTCCGCACCGTACTCGGCCTCCTCGGCCGAAGAGGCCGGTGGCCCCTCGGCGGCCGCCTCCGCGGGGCCCGAAGAGCTTTGCTCGGTCGCCAGTGCCGTGACGACGGATCCTTGGCTGCTCAGGCGAAGGTGATTGGCCTGCGGATCGTCCTCGCGCTCGAGCAAAGGGTTTTCCTGCAGGGCCTGCTCGATTTCCTCGTTTAGCTCCAGGGTCGAGAGCTGCAGCAGTCGAATGGACTGCTGCAGCTGCGGCGTCAGTGCCAGCTGCTGGCTCAGGCGCAGGTGCACGCCGGTCTTCATGATGGCGCTCGGCTTGGGCGTTGTGCGCCGCAGCCCGCCGGCAAGATGCCTCTGGCGTACATCGAGCACCTACATCCGGAAATGGTCGCCCAGGTACACGCGCCGCACCGACGGGTTTTCCACAATGTCCTCGGGGCGGCCCGCCGCCAGAACCTGGCCCTCGTTGATGATGTAGGCGTGGTCGCAGATGCCGAGCGTCTCGCGCACGTTGTGGTCGGTTACCAGCACGCCGATGCCGCGCTGCTTGAGAAAGCGCACGATGCGCTGGATTTCGATCACCGCGATCGGGTCGACTCCGGCAAACGGTTCGTCGAGCAGAATAAACCGCGGGCGCGCCGCCAGGGCGCGCGCGATCTCCACCCTGCGGCGCTCCCCGCCCGAGAGGCTCAGCGCGGGATTGGTGCGGATCTCCCGGATCTGCAAATCGCCCAGCAGCTCCTGCAATCGCGCGTCGATGACGTCCTGCGACAGCTCCTCGCCCTTCTCGTCGACCTGCAGCTCGAGCACCGCCCGGATGTTTTCCTCGACGGTCAAGCGACGGAACACCGAGGCTTCCTGCGGAAGGTAGGACAGCCCCATGCGGGCCCGACGATGGATCGGCATGTGCGCAATCGAGCGCCCATCGAGCGTGATCGACCCCGAATCGAGCGGCACCAGACCCACGACCATGTAAAAGCAGGTCGTCTTGCCCGCACCGTTGGGTCCGAGCAGTCCCACGACCGAACCCGATTCGACCGTGAGGGAGACGTCCTTTACCACCTGGCGCCCGCCGTATCGCTTGGCAAGGTTCTCGACGACGAGCTCGGCGGGCGCGGTCGCCGCGCCGGGCACGGCGCCCGCGGCGTGCGCATCGTGCCCGCCGGCCGCGGCCGAAGCTACGAGCCGCGCGCTCAAGGTACGTCCTCCGGAAGCGTGCGGTCGGCCTTCAGCGAAGAGGCCGCGGGCGCTGCCGTCCCCGCCGGCGCGGGCGCCGTGCTGGTCGGGGCGATGCGAATGTGCACGCGGCCCGTGGGCGTTTCGACATTGCGGCCGTCGACGTCGTACGTCGATCGGCGCGCGTCGTAGATGATGCGCGCGCCGCTGAGCTCGTCGCGCAGCTCCTCGTTTTCAAAGCGCTTTACCAAGGCGCGCCGGAACAGGTACACGCGGTCGCTCTTGTCGTCGTATTCGATGCGCTCGGCGTAGGCGTCGATCGTCGACTCCACGCCCTCGCGTACCGGATCGCGCCGTTCGTGAAACGTCGCCAATTCGTCCGGGGCTGCGGTCACGACGTAGTACTGGTAGCCCTTTTCGTCCTGGCGATGCTCCATCCGCTCGCCCGTCAGGCGCATCGTCCCCTTGATGAGAACGACGTGCCCGGTCAGCACCTGCACCTGATGCAGATCATCGAGGGTCGAATGGTCGGCCGTCACGTTGGCATCCTTGTCGCGGTCCGCGCGCTCGGCCCATGCGGGGCCCCAGGCCGCCGCGGCCAGGAGCGCCGCAAGAGCGCCTAGCCGGCGCCAGAGCGCAATGCGCGGCGCAGCGGTCTTGCTCACCTGCGGCTCCTTGGCGGAAACGTGCCCGTGACGTCGGAGCGCAATTCCACGCGCCGCGCGATATTGTCAAAGTCCATCCCGCGCGCGTCGATGACCATACCACCGCTTACCAGATGCACCGGATCGTCCGTCCAAAAATGGTCCTCGTCGGGTATGGCCGACAGCTCCTGGGTCTGCATCCGCATCGGGTCGCGGTCGGCGCTGGCCGCGCGCGTGATCACAACGTCGCCGCTCATCTGCACCGTCTGGGCATTGTTGCTCGCGTGCGCCCGCAGGGCAGTGGCCTGCACTTGGGGTTGGTCGGAACGCAGACTCACGATGCGGGGTTTGTCCAGGTCCACATCGTCGCTGTTGCCAAAGTGGGTCATCGAATCGGCAAAGAGTCGATAGCGCGGGCGCCCCTGGTCATCAAAGCCGGT
>DASPTP010000005.1:0-23842 GCA_035623355.1 Burkholderiaceae bacterium
GTACCTGCGCTTGCGGGCGGCGGCGTACGCCGCGGTGACGGACGGGACGAGCGCAGACGCTCCCGCAATGCGACGAGCGAAGCAAAGGGGTGCGGCCGATCCGGCTCCGCCCGCGTTTCCGCCGACGCGCCCGCCGCAACGCAGTCCTCGTGCCGCGGGGAGATCGGCAAATGCAATATGGCCTCGTCTTCGATCAGGCTCGCCAAGTCGAACTGACTGCTGCCAATTAAGGCCTCCTCCTCAGGCAACGCGTCGATGGGAATTTCCGCCAGTTCGGCTTCCGTGCGCACGAAAAAGAACGACTTTTTTGCGCGCAGGACCAGATCCAACTCGCCTCCACACCGGTCGCAAAGCACCGGCAGGTCGGCGGTCATCCGCAGCTCCAGCGCCGGGCGACCCTGTTCGTCCATGCGGCCTTCGCAGCGGTAGCGAAGCGCGCCCTGGACGCGCACCAAGCTTTGCGCAAGACGCGGCATATCCGCGATGGCAATACTGCCGTCGACGGATGATCCGACGCGAGCCATTTCAAAGACGTCAATCGTGTCCATACGTTTGCACAATTAGCCCGAGGTACCCTGCGCTGATTGAATTGAATACACTCGAGTTCATGCAACGCCAAATCGTACTCGCGTCCTCATCGCGTTATCGTCAAGGGCTGCTGGAGCGGTTGCGCCTGCCCTTCGTGACGGAGGTGCCCGCGGTCGACGAGGCGCCCCTGCCGGGCGAAGGGCATCGAGCAACGGCCGAGCGGCTAGCGCTGCTCAAGGCAACGGTCGCGGCCCAGCGCCGGCCCGGTTCCATCGTCATCGGCGCCGACCAGGTTGCCGAGCTCGATGGCATTGCGATCGGCAAACCCGCAACGCCATCGGCGGCGCGCCAGCAACTACTCATGATGCGTGGCCGCACGGTGCACTTTCACAGCGGCATTGCGGTCTTCGACAGCCAAAGCAATCGCAGCCTTGTCGCCTGCGTTTCCACCGATGTCACCTTCCGGCCGCTCTCGGAACAGACGATCGACACGTACTTGCGGATCGATCAACCCTACGACTGCGCCGGTTCGGCCAAAATCGAGGCACTGGGAATTTGCCTCGTGCAGTCCGTAAGCAGCGACGATCCAACCGCACTCATCGGTTTGCCACTCATTGCCCTGACGTCGATGCTGGCAACGCTTGGGGTTGCATTGCCAGCGCAGTCCGTGGGGTAGGCAAGCGCCTTGAAGACGTTGCACTTGGTGCCCGTGCCGATCGTTGAAGGCCAAGGCGGCGGGCTGTTCGACGGTTCGGCTCTTCGCGTCTTGCCTCCCGCGACCATCGACGTAGCGCGCCAAACCGAGTATTTTTTGGTCGAAAATGCGCGTAGCGCTCGCGCCTTTCTAAAAGCAATCGGCCATCCGCGGCCGATCCAGAGCCTGAAAATCGTTCAAATCGGCCACGATGCCGATCCGGCAGCGAGCGACCGCTGGCTCGCGCCGCTTGCCGACGGCGGCACGCCGCCATCGATGGACGCCGTGCTGCTATCGGAGGCCGGCTGCCCGGGAATTGCCGACCCCGGCGCCGTGCTGGTCGCGCGGGCACACGAACTGGGCATACGGGTCGTCCCGTGGGTCGGTCCCTCGTCCATCGTACTTGCCCTGATGGGCGCTGGTATGAATGGGCAACAATTTCGCTTCCTCGGATATCTGCCGCAAGGGCGCGAGGCGCTGTGCGATCGCCTGCGGGCCGTACAGCGCGACGCGCAGTCCGGGGAAACTCAGATTTTCATCGAGACGCCCTACCGCAACGTGCGGCTGTTCCAGACCATATTGGAGGTCTGCGACGCAAACACGCGTCTGGGGTTGGCGATCGAACTCACCGGTCCAAAGCAAATCCTCGCCACGCACACGATCGCCCAATGGCGAACCCGGCGCACGTCAACCGAGCGGTCCCTGGAGCGTCGTGCGACCGTATTTCTGATGCATGCGACGACGCGCAGGCCGCCATCGGCTCGAGACGCAAGACGCCAACGCCGCCGATAGCGTCGGCGGCCAAAATCTAGCAGCGCGGCAAAAGCCAGCGGCGCAGTGCCCCGAGGGAATCGAAAATCGCGAGGGGGTGCAGGCCCTCGAGTTCCGAGCGCGGATGCGCACCGTAGGCAACGGCGACGGCGGCCACTCCGGCCGACGCAGCCATGAGCAGATCGTGCGAGGTATCGCCGATCATCAGCATAGTGGCAAGATCCGCGTGGAATTCCTGGGCCAGTTCCTGCAGCATCGCCGGATGCGGTTTGGGGTGCGTCTGATCCGCACATCGGACCGACGAAAAGTGCTTTTCCAGTCCCGCGCCTTTCAGGGAGCGCTGCAATCCCGCGTAAGTCTTCCCGGTCGCGATGGCGAGCCGCACCCCTTTGTGGCGCAACGTGTCGAGCAATTCGACCGCGCCGGCGAACAGTCGAATTTGCCCTTCGCTGCGGCTGTAGTGTGCACGGTAACTCGCCGCGAAATCGCCAAAACGCTCCGGCGGTAACTGCGGCACGACCCGGGCCAGTGCCTGCGCCAGACCCAACCCGATCACGTGCGATGCCTGCGAGCGGTCGGGCACCGGGGTGCCGACGTCGGCCGCCGCCTGAAGTATGGCCTGCGAAATGGCCCACGTCGAATCGACGAGCGTGCCGTCCCAGTCGAACACCAAGACTTTGTAGCGCTTATCAGGCATGGTGCAGGCGTTCGCCAACCCCGGGATTTCGCGCGCGAAGCCACTGAGCGCATTCCTGCGGCAGCGGTGACGCAAGGCATAGCGATACACCGCTCACGGGGTGCGTCAGGCGCACCGTATGGGCGTGCAGGAACATGCGGCCCAGCCGCGCGCCAAACGCCCCCTTGGCGGCGCGCCGATTGGTTTCAAAGTCCCCGTACTTGTCGTCACCGAGGATGGGAAATCCCAGGTGCGCCAGGTGCACCCGAATCTGATGCGTTCGCCCAGTCTTGAGCTGCGCCTCCAGGAGGGAGAACCCGTCGAGTCGTGCCCGCAGCTCAAAGACGCTGTGGGCTTGGGCGCCCTCGTCCGGGTCCACGAAAACGCGCCGCTCCCGCCCGCCAACCGTCCGCTTTGTCAATGGCAGACGAACGTGCTGGCGTTCGTTGACCCAGTCGCCCACAACCAACGCCCAGTAGCGTTTTTCCACTTGGCCGGTGCGCAGTTGCTCGTGCAGAGCCACCAGGCAGCGTCGGGTTTTGGCCAGCAGCAGCACCCCGGACGTCTCCCGGTCCAGGCGATGCCCGAGCGCAAGAAAGGGTTGGTTGGGACGCGCCGCGCGCACGCGTTCGATGATGCCAAAGGCAATTCCGCTGCCCCCGTGGGCGGCCACTCCGGAAGGCTTGTCCAGGACCAGAAGATGCTCATCTTCGTACAGTATGGCCGGCATCTGCGCCGGCGCCCGCACCCGAGGTTGCGCCGTGCGAAGCGGCGGGATGCGCAATTCATCGCCTTTGGCAAGCCGGTATTCGGCTTTGGATCGGCCCCCGTTGACGCGCACCTGACCGCTGCGAACGACCTGGTAGACGTGGCTCTTGGGGACGCCCTTGGCAAGACGCAACAGAAAATTGTCGAGTCGCTGACCCGTATGCTCTTCGCCGACTACGAGCCTGCGAGCGGCCAGCGCACGGGGTGGCGCCGCGGGGGACACCGTGGCGTTTACCCGCGAAGCGGCGGCCTTGTGGGCGGTTTTTCCTGGTTTTGGGGAAAGCGATCGCGCTTTGCTTTGCGGAAGCATGTTGCCTATACTGACAGCAGTTGAAGTCCGCCGTTGCGGGAAGGATCCGCCGTCGGTGGTGCAGAGCGCGATCCAATCGCGTCCTGTGCCGCGCGCCTGTTCGCAGGCACGCGGGCGGCTTTCAACAGGCCTCGATTGTAGCGGCGCCCAGCGCGCCTTCGCCGGAGGGCTCGAAATTGCCGTCCGGGCTCGGATTCGTGGCGCAAGGGGGCGCGGCGCCGTTGGGGGCTGCGCGCGTGTGTGTGGGTCTTGAGCGCCTTTGGAGCGGATTGCAAAGGAGCTCGCGGCCCCGAAAAAACTGGGCAGCCGTTGCGCATCGCCGCCGGCGCCCGCCGAATTCGGATGCAAGCGATGCCGTGCCCGGTGCACGGCTGCCAGTAACGCACCAACTTATAGCGACTTTGCCGATTTTTCCTCTCGTGTATACGCGTCGTCGATTGCCAATCGGCCTGGCGATTGCCAGCCGATCCTTCTCGCTTGGCCGCTTTGCGCCTGGGTGCGCGGGCCAGCGCTGCGCGGCGTCGGACGGGAGGGTTGTCGGCAGCGGTTGGTTGCGCGCCTGATCTGATTCGGCACGGTCTGCGCCCCGGAAGCGGCGCAAGGAGTGCTGATGAAGCGCATGTTGTTCAATGCGACGCACGCGGAGCAGTTGCGCGTGGCGATCGTCGATGGTCAAAAGCTGCTGGACCTGGACATCGAAACCAGCGGACGCGAGCAACGCAAGTCCAATATCTACAAGGGCGTTGTGACGCGGGTCGAACCCAGCCTCGAGGCCTGCTTCGTCGATTACGGCGAAGAGCGCCACGGGTTTCTGCCGTTTAAGGAAATCTCCCGGCAGTACTTCAAGGCCGGCGTTGACGTTGGCCGCGCCCGGATCAACGACGCCATCTCCGAAGGCCAAGAGCTGATCGTTCAAGTGGAAAAGGAAGAGCGCGGCAGCAAAGGCGCGGCGCTTACGACGTTCATTTCCCTGGCCGGTCGCTACCTCGTTCTGATGCCAAACAACCCGCGGGGCGGCGGCGTTTCGCGTCGCGTCGAGGGGGAAGATCGGCAGGAACTGCGCGAGGCGATCGACCAGCTGGAATTGCCCAGCGGCATGAGCGTGATTGCCCGCACGGCCGGGATCGGACGAGCGGTCGAAGAGCTGCGGTGGGACCTAAAGTACCTCTTACAGCTCTGGAAAGCGATCACCGACGCGGTCGATCACGTGAAGGCACCCGAGCTCATTTACCTCGAATCGAGTCTGGTGATACGCGCGATCCGCGACTACTTCAATCCCGACATCGGGGAGATCCTGATCGATACGGAGGACGTGTTCGAGCAGGCCAAGACCTTCGTGGATCTGGTAATGCCCGATGTTGCCCCGCGCGTGAAACGATACAAGGACGACGTGCCGCTTTTTTCGCGCTTCCAGATTGAACACCAAATCGAGACCGCGCATTCGCGCACCGTATCTTTGCCATCGGGCGGTGCCATCGTGATCGATCATACCGAGGCGCTCGTGGCAATCGACGTCAACTCCGCGCAAGCGACGCGCGGCGCGGACATCGAAGAAACGGCGACCCGCACGAATTTCGAAGCGGCCGATGAAGCAGCGCGGCAGCTTCGACTACGCGACCTGGGTGGTCTCATCGTGATCGACTTCATCGACATGGAGGAGGGTCGCAACCAGCGGGCGGTCGAGCAGCGCCTCAAGGACGCGCTGCACTACGACCGCGCCCGTGTGCAAATGGGGAAGATTTCCCGATTCGGTTTGATGGAACTGTCGCGCCAGCGTTTGCGCCCGGCGCTCAGCGAGGGCAGCCATGTGACCTGCCCGCGATGCAATGGCGTAGGACAGGTGCGCGACACCGAAAGCTCGGCTCTGCACATTCTGCGCATTTTGCAAGAAGAAGCGATGAAGGAGTCCACGGCGGCCGTGCACGCCCAAGTGCCGGTTGATGTGGCGACCTACCTGCTCAACGAAAAGCGCGCCGACATCGCCAAACTCGAAGCGCGACTGCGGGTGTCGATTGTTCTGATCCCAAACAAATTCCTCGAAACACCCCACTACAGTATCGAGCGGCTGCGCCATGACGATGAACGCCTGGATTTGCCCAAGGCCAGCTACGACCGCGTGATTGCGCCTCCCGCGGAGGAACCCTACGCGCCGATCGCCCAGGCCGAATCCCGCAACCGCCGCCAAACCGCGGTGGTCAAGGGCATCGTGCCCGAAACACCCGCTCCGGTCGTTGCCGCGGAGAGTATTGCCGCACCGGGCTACGGCCAACTCGTGGCGACGCCCGAAAAATCGTTTTGGGCGCGTATCCGTAGTTGGTTTGGAACACCGCAGGGCGCACCCCAAACCGCGGTACGCCCCGCCGAATCGGCAAAACCGCCGGCCGTCGCAGGTGCAAGGGCGGCCGAGGTGACACGGGCTGGCCGTGAGGCAGCGCGCCCGTCGGGCCGTCGCGGGGAGCGCGGCGAACGTCGCGAGCGCGGTCTTGAGCGAGGCGCCCGATCGGAGCGCCGAGAGCACGGCGAGGCCCAGCGCGGGGAAGCGGGACGCAAGCGCGATGAGACCCGGCGCGATCGGGCTGGCGCGAGCGCGGGCGCCCTTCGGGGCGAGCGCGCGGGCACGGCAAGCGCTTCCGAGCGCGTTCCAGCGGCGGGCAGCGCGGGGCGCGAGGCCGAGCCAGCGGCTGCGAGCGCGGCAGGCGCCGGCCGACGCCGGGGGCGTCGGGAACGCCCGAGCGAACTCGGACCTCAAGCCGGTGCCGCGCCGGAGGCGCAACAAGTTGTCCCGAAGCATTCCGTGTTGGAAGCCGCCGCGCCCGTCGAGGCAGTGGTCGCTGCCACGGCCGCTGGCGGCGAAGAAGAGCGGCGCGGGCGCCGACGCCGGCGCCGCAGGGGGCGCTCGGGTGGTGCGGATCGAAGCGAGTCGGGCGTGTCGGCTAGACCGTCGCACGAAACTGGCGAACGCGAGCGCCCGGTCGCCGCGCCGGATGGGCAAGCCAGCGCATCGTCGTTGCCCGAGGCCGCGCCGCCGTTACGGCAGCCGCCTGCCGCCTCGCGCGGCGAGCCGCGCGGTGCGGTAGTCCCCGAAAGCGCGGGCGGCAAGCAGCCGATCGTTGGCGCGGCCATCACCGAAGGCGCACAGCGCGAGGAAGCCGCGAGGACGCCACTACCGAGTGCGACCGAGCCGGTCGTTGTGCCCGTGGCAATGAACTTGGCCGAGCTAGCGCCCGCCCTTCACGCGGCAGGCATCGAGCTTGCGCAAACGGACCCGGCCAAACTGGCGGCCGCGCAGGCACGAATTGCCAGCGAAAAAGTGGCCCGGCCCTTGGGGCGCGAGCGTCCAGTCCGCGCGAAGACCGAAGAAGTTCCTCTGGTGCAGGTGCAAACGCGCGAGTAACCGCCGCCGAGCCCCAGAAAGCGCGCCCCAACTGCGATTGCCGGGTCCGCGCGCGGCAACGCGCGGCTCTTGGGGCGCGCCGCTTTTACAGCGCCTCTTCAAAGGACGCGAGCAGATATACCGGCAAGAGGTCGCCGGCGCGGTATTGCGCTTTGGGTCCGACCGCAATGAGTGCCTGCGCGTCGCTCACGGAGCGAATCATCCCCGATCCTTGCTGAGACAGCGGATCGGCAACGCGCCGTCCGCCCGGATCAAGGACAAGGCGCGCACGTCGAAAGTCGATTCTCCCGGCTCGCGTCTGCATGTTGCAGGCAATCGGCATCGTGATCGGCAAGGGCGGTCGCGTCTTGGATCCGGCAAGAGACAAAAGCACGGGCAATGCCAGCGTGTGAAACAACACGTATGCGGCCACCGAATTGCCCGGCAATCCCAGAATCAGCAGATTGCGGTGCCGCCCCGGGATGCGTGCCACGGCAATTCCGCGACCAGGTCGAACATTGACCGGGACGAATTCCACGCCACCGAAGCTTCGCACAACGTCGGCATCGCCCAGCGCCGCGCCCCCGGAAATCAGCAGCGCGTCCAGGTCCTCTTGCAGCGCTGTGTCGACGGCCCTTTGCAAAGCCCGCGAGTCGTCAGGACAGATTCCCAGGTCGCGTTCCGCCAAGTTCGCTTGGTCCATGGCAACCCGTAGCATCAAGCGGTTGCTGTCGAACACGCAGCCGGCGGGCAACTCGCTGGGCGCGTCCCGCAACTCATCGCCCGTCGACAAGACACCCACCCGCAACCGCCGAAATACCTCCAACTCGACTGCTCCCAAAGCGCAGGCCAGCGCCAGGTCCGCAGCTCGCAGCCTGCGGCCCGCGGGCAATACCTCCTCGCCAGCGCGTACGTGCTCTCCCCGCGTGCGCCGATTGGCGCCGAGCGCAACAGGCCCGGGCAAAACAACCGAACCGCTGACGACGGGCCCGGCGACCTCCTCGACCACGACGGCGTCGCTGCCTACGGGCATCGAGGCACCGGTCATGATGCGCACGCAAGTGCCGGGCGCGAGCCGATCGCCAAAGTCGTGACCCGCGAGCGCGCGACCCATAACTTTGAGCGATCGAGCGCCCGAGGCAAGGTCCTGGGCGCGGACGGCATAACCGTCCATCGCCGCTTGGTCCTGCGAAGGCAGATCCCGCGGCGCGGTCAGCGCGCGCGCCAGCACGCGACCCCGCGCCGGCCGCAGCGCGGTTCGTTCCACTTCCTCGACCGGCATAAGACCGCTGACGAGACGGTCAAAGGACTGCATCAAATCGCACTCAGTCATCGGCGCGCTGCAATCGGTTCGTCGCGGTGTTGATATTGGCAAATGCCTGCGGGTCATCGAAGGTCACTTCGATCGCATCGAGCGCTCGCAAAAACTCCCGCGGCCGACGTTCACCGGCGGCCAGCGTTGCCGCCAAGCGCGGCTCCAGCGAGGTCGGCATCAGACAAAAAACGACCTGACGGCGCCCGTCGCAAACCGCAACGGCGGGACGCTGCTCGCCATCGGTCGCGCAGCTCAGCCGGGTAACGAGATCCAAGGGCACTGCCGGCGAATCGCAGGGCACGAAGGCAACCCAAGGCAGACGCGCATGCCGCAGACCCGCGAGCATGCCCGCCAGCGGCCCGCAGAATGCACCAAAACTCGCTTGATCGTCTTCTACCACTCGGTCCCCAAAGGCACGATACCGTTCGAGGTTGCGATTGGCACTGATGATCACCTCGCCGACTTGCGGCCGCAGCCGCGCCAGCACGTGCGCAATGAGTAGGCGACCCTCGAATTGGACCAAACCCTTGTCCGCGCCGCCCATTCTTGCCCCGCGGCCGCCGGCCAATACCACCCCAGTGATCGATTCGCGCGAAGGCGACCGCGATCGCAAGCTACCCACCAATGTAGGACATCTCGATACGCTTGCCGGGGCGAGACGCTTGCTTTCCCCGCAACTCGGAATACCGATCGTCCCTCGCGGCCCACAGGGCGCCAATCGCGGCTGCGATTTGCTGGTCGTCGGCGCCGGCCCGCAAAAGAGCGCGCAAATCGTGTCCTTTCTGGCTGAACAGGCAAAGATACAAACAGCCCTCCGTCGACAAGCGCGCACGGGTGCAGTCGCCGCAAAAAGCGTGCGTGACGCTGGAAATCGTTCCAATCTCGCCGCTTCCGTCGCGATAACGCCAGCGCCGCGCAACCGCGCCGACCTCCGACGCTTCGATGGGCTCGATCGGCATCTCGGCGTTGATTCGCGCAAGGATTTGCTCCGAGGCCACGACGTCATCCAGGCGCCAGGCGTTGGAGCTGCCCACGTCCATGAATTCGATAAAGCGCAAGACATGGCCGCGCTCGCGAAAATAGCGGGCCATGGGCAGAACCTGCTGATCGTTGTATCCGCGTTTGACCACCATGTTGATCTTCAGCGGTCCAAACCCTGCGGCCGCCGCCGCCTCGATGCCCTCGAGCACGTGCGCGACCGGAAAGTCGACGTCGTTCATGCGACGAAAGATCCTGTCGTCCAGTGCATCCAGGGAAACGGTGACGCGCCGCAGACCCGCACGCGCAAGCTCTTGGACCTTGCGTGCGAGGATCGATCCATTGGTTGTCAGCGCCAGATCCAGGGGCGCTTGAAGTTCCGCGCCCGCCCCGGCCAGCATGCGGACCAGAGACTCCAGGTCCCGACGAAGCAGCGGTTCACCTCCCGTGAGACGGATTTTGCGCGTACCACGACGCACAAAGATGCGCGCCAGCCGGGTGATCTCCTCGAAGCTCAAGAGCTCGCTGTGGGGTACGTAGCAATGTTCGTTGTTGAACAGTTCCTTGGGCATGCAGTAAACGCAGCGGAAATTGCACCGATCGGTCACCGAAATGCGCAAATCGAGCAAGGGTCGGTGCAGGCGGTCGCGCAGTCCGGAGGTGGCCTGCGCCAAGTCCTGCGGAACCGCCGGTGGTCGGCGCAGCGCCCGCGCATCGAGCAAGGGAACGACTCGGTCGGTCATGATCTATTCGTCTTTGTGCGCCCCGCATTTACCCGACCCAGCGCCGCGCATTGCGAAACATACGCATCCAAGGTGAATCCTCGCCCAAGCCAGGAGGCTGCCACGACATCTGTACCGTGCGGCGAACGCGCTCCGGGTGCGGCATTACGATCGTGAAGCGTCCGTCGGCGGTCGTCAAGCCACAAATACCCATGGGAGATCCATTGGGATTTTCTGGGTAACGCTCCGTTGCCTGGCCCGCCGCGTCAACATAGCGAAGCGCCACTTCGACGCGGTCGATCGCCTGCGGCGCGTCAAAGACTGCACGCCCTTCGCCGTGTGCGTTGGCCACGGGGATTCGACTGCCCGCCATCTCGGCAAAAAAGATCGACGGCGATGCGGGTACTTCGACCATCACCAGGCGCGCCTCGAACTGCTCCGAGACATTGCGTTCAAAACGCGGCCAGTGCGCGGCGCCGGGAATCATTGAGCGCAACTGGCTCAACATCTGACAGCCGTTGCATACGCCCAAGGCGAACGTCTGCGGGCGCGCGAAAAATTCGGCAAACCGGTCTGCAAGTCTCGGATTAAAGAGAATCGTCTTGGCCCATCCGCCGCCCCCACCCAATACATCGCCGTAGGAAAATCCGCCCCCGGCGGCCAAGCCCTGGAAGTCGGCAAGGGCCACGCGCCCCTCGATGAGGTCGGTCATGTGCACGTCCACCGCACAAAACCCGGCACGGTCAAAGGCGGCCGCCAATTCGTACTGGCTGTTGACACCCTGCTCGCGCAATACGGCAATCTTGGGTCGAACGCCCGTCGCGATCCACGGCGCGGCAACGTCCTCGCGCGGATCAAACGGCACCGAAAGAAAAAGCCGCGGCAAGGTGTCGTTGGCCGCGCGCCGGTATTCCGAATCCGCGCAGGAAGGATTGTCGCGCAGGCGTGCAATCGACCAGGACACTTCGTTCCAGGCTTGCCCCAGCTCATCGAGCGAATAGCTGACGAGCACTTTCGCATCCAGGCGCACTTCCACTCGCGGCTGCGTCGTAACACTGGCCACAACATGGCTCAGAGCGCCGATGCCCGCCTCGCGCAACAGCTGCATGGCCATGGAGCGGTCCGCCTTGCGCACCTGGATCAGATAACCGGGCTCCTCGTTAAACAGTGCGCGCACCGCCAGGTCGTGCCGACGTACGGTAGCCTGGTCCGCGCGGATCTTAAAGTCGCCGTAGTCAGCGCCGTAGGGATCGATCGCCAGAACATCGATATTGATCGACAGTCCGCAGCGCCCCGCTAAGGCCATCTCGCAAGCGCTCGCCCAAAGGCCTCCGTCGGATCGATCATGGTAGGCAAGAGCAATTCCCCGCGCGGCCAGAGTACGCAACGCACTTAATGCCGCCGCGAGCTCGGCGGGAGCGTCGAGGTCCGGAGCCTCGTCGCCCAGTTGATCGCAGACCTGGGCCAGGATCGATCCGCCCAGGCGCTGACGCCCCGCGGAAAGGTCAACCAGGATGAGTTCGGTCGGCTCCTTGTCGCTACGCAGCTCAGGGGTGAGGCTGCGACGCACATCGTCGACCCGCGCGAGCGCGCTGACGACCAGCGACACCGGTGCGCGGACCTGCTTTTCTTGCTTGTCCTCACGCCAGGTCGTGCGCATGGACAGCGAATCCTTGCCGACCGGTATCGCCACGCCCAGATCCCGGCACAACCGGCTTGCCGCCGACACCGCCGAGTACAGCGCCGCATCCTCGCCCGGGACTCCGCAGGCGGCCATCCAATTGGCCGAGAGCTTCACCCGCGTCCATTCCACGTCCGCGGCGGCCAAGTTGAGCAGCGCCTCGGCAATCGCAACGCGCGAGGCGCTCGCGGCGTCGATCACGGCCAGCGGGGCGCGCTCACCGACCGCAAAGGCCTCACCCGCATATCCGTCAAAATCCAGCAAGGTCACGGCGCAATCGGCCACCGGTACCTGCCAGGGCCCGACCATTTGGTCGCGGCAGCAAAGGCCGCCGACACTGCGATCGCCGATGGTGATGAGGAAGGACTTGTTGGCGACCGTCGGATGCCGCAGCACATCGAGTGCCGCGGCACCTATGTCAATGGACGTCAGGTCAAGCGGCGCGAGCCGCCGATCGCAGCGCGCGACCTCCCGATGCATCCGCGGGGGCTTGCCAAACAAAACGCTCATGGGCATGTCCACGGCCACCTGCGTGTCCGCGAGCGACAGCCGCAATTGCTCCTTTTCGGTGACCGTACCGATGACGGCGACCGGACAGCGCTCGCGTCGGCTGATTTGCTCCAAAAGCGGCCATCCCTCGGGCGTAACCGCCAATGCGTACCGCTCCTGCGATTCGTTGCACCAGACCTCCAGTGCCGTCATCGAGCGATCCTCGACCGGAATGCGCTCGAGCTCGATGTTTGCGCCGCGCGCCGCACCATGCGCAAGCTCGGGAAACGCGTTCGACAATCCGCCCGCGCCAACGTCGTGGATGGAAAGAATCGGATTGTCGGCACCCAGCCGAACACAAGTATCGATGACTTCCTGGGCACGTCGCTGAATCTCCGCATTGCCGCGCTGTACCGAGTCAAAGTCGAGCTCGACGGTGTTGGCGCCGGCGCCCAGGCTCGATGCCGCGCCACCGCCTAGACCGATGCGCATGCCCGGGCCACCGAGGTGCACCAACAGCGCCCCGGACGGCGGGCGCAACTTCTCGGTCTGATCGGCCCGAATGTTGCCCAATCCGCCCGCGAGCATGATCGGCTTGTGATAGCCGAACCGCTCGCCACCAACGTTTTGCTCGTACGCACGAAAGTACCCCGCAAGATTCGGCCGACCGAACTCGTTGTTAAAGGACGCCGCACCGATGGGTCCTTCGATCATGATGGTCAGGGCATCGGAAATTCGCGAAGGAAAACCATAGTCCGCAGGCCGCGTCGGCGTCCGCGTTTCCGTGACGTCGCGGTCCAGCTCCCAAGCGCGGCGAGCCGCCGGCAGGCGAAGATGCGAGACACTGAATCCGCACAATCCCGCCTTGGGTTTCGCGCCCCGTCCGGTTGCCCCTTCGTCGCGAATCTCGCCGCCCGCACCGGTTGCCGCGCCCGGGCTGGGGGATATCGCAGTGGGGTGGTTGTGAGTCTCGACCTTAAAGACCATGTGCAGCGTCTGCAAAGCGCGCACATAGGGGGACACCCCGCTACTCGGGGAGGGCTGTGGCGCAAAGACGTTGGCAACGCGACCTTCGATGACCGCGGCGTTGTCACGGTAGGCGATCAGCGTGCCGCGCGGCGCGGCAACGTGCGTTGCCTTGATTAAGTCGAAAAGACTCGACCGCGCGGCAACTCCATCGATCGACCAACTGGCATTGAAGATCTTGTGGCGGCAGTGCTCCGAATTGGCCTGCGCAAACATCATCATTTCCACGTCCGTGGGATTGCGATGCATCGCGCGAAACGATTCGACCAGGTAGTCGATCTCGTCCTCCGATAGGGCCAATCCCATTCGCGCATTGGCTTCGGCCAAGGCCGAGCGCCCGCTTTCCAGGACGTCAATTTGCAGCAACTGTCCGCGCTTCGATGAAACGGTCGAAAAGAGCAGCGCGCACGATGCCAGCGCATCTTGCGGCGCCTCAAGCGCCGTTTCGGTCATCCGGTCGTGCAATATCCCGGCGAATCGCTCCCAAGCGCTCGGATCGCTCCGTAGTGCGATCGCGGCGCGCTCGCTGCAATCGATTCGATAGACAACGCCCCGCTCGATCTTCTCGACCTGGGGCAATGCGCAATTGCGTGCGATTTCGGTCGCCTTGCTCGACCAGGGTGACGTTGTTCCCAAGCGCGGCACCACCAGCACCTGCAAATCCGCGGGCATGGCGTTACCTGCCGTGCATTCCCCGTACAGGAGTAGGCGCTCGAGCCGGGCCGAACAAGTCGCGTCCAGCGGCGCCGAAAGCTTTACGAAGTGCCGATACCGCGCCTGCAGGGCGTCGACCGTAGGCTCGAGTTCGCGCAGCCGGGCTACCAGCCGAGACAGACGAAAGGAAGAGCCCGCGGACGGACCCTCGAGAACGAGGCAAGAATCGGCAAAACTCATTGCGGCAGGCAACTGGAGGGACGGCCAAACCCGAAGACGCGGCGGCAGCCCCGGGGCACCGGCGTTTCGAACCCAAAGCCGACGTCCTAGGGGCACACGGCGCCTCCGCCGGCAGCAAACCCGATTTCGTGCGCCCGAGAGCGCAGGATTATAGCGGCCCGAGCCGCAACGCCCGGCGCGGGCGGCTATGCGCCCCGACCGACCTTTAGATATCGCCGTCGAGCAACTGGGCCGCGGCGAGCGATTTCAACAGAGCTTGATTGCAAGTGGCAATGGGTATTGCCAACGACTGGGACTGCTTGCGGATGGCGATCGGGTCACTGCGCTCGATGGCCTCGATGAGCGTCAGGTAGGCACCATAGGGACCCGAGCGGTTGAGGATCGCTTCGACAATGGTTTCCGAAAGCGAGATGAGTTCGAAAAGATGCGGAAAGGGTGCGCCAGTGATGCGGTCCAGCAGCGAAAAGGCCCCGGTGATGAACAACTCATCGCGGATCTCGCCTTGGGTGGCGCTTGCGCCGATCGTCTCAAGGAAAATGCCGCGGCGAATCGACGCGTGCATCAGGGGAAACGTGTTGGTGTCCTTCGAAGCGGTAGCCAGCAGCAAGGAGAGCCAGCGGATAAGTTTTTTGTAACCGAGCATCATCACGGCGTGCTGAAAGGACGTAATTTGGACCGGCAGGTTGAAGGCAGCGGAATTGACCAGACGCAGCAGCTTGAAGGCCAGCGCAGGGTCGCGGCGCAGTGTCGCGTCGATCTTGTCCAGGTCCGCGTCATCGCGCACGAGCCGCAACAACTCCATGACGACGGCCTGTCCCGGTTGCAGTGGCCGCGCCTTGTTCGTGCTTTCGTCATCGAGCGGCCACCCCACGCAGGCCGCCGCGTCGCGGTCAAAAACTTCCACCGCGTCGGCGACGCTCTGCACCCCCGTGACGATAAAAGGGATACGTCGCACGATGCCGACCGGTGGCGGCCCGCTCCAGCGTCGCCGGTCCTCGCTCACGTGGATTAGCGAATATTCGAAACACGATAGCAGCGCCGGGGGCAGCGGAACCTCCGGAATGCCACGCAGCACAAGGCGCTTGCCGTCACGAAACAGCGCTTGCGCGATGCTTTGCGTGCGCGGATCGAGCAAGCCGCTGGCGGGAATTTCCAGAAGTGCATTGCGCGGCGCGGCCCAGGTTAGCGCCGACGCGTCGAATTCGGCATCCAGTGGCGCCACCAGAACCGGCACCGGGGACTCGGGCCAGACGGCGTTTAGCGCTTCGAGCAGCGACCCGATCGGGGGCCGCTCCTGGGAATTGGCCGACAGCATGGTCAGACGCGTACCGGTGGCCTTGCGCTTTTTGTCAATCAATGGCGCATAGCAGATCCAGACCGAACCCAGCATTTCGGCCGTGGAAGCCACTTTCTCGGGTGCATTCATGGAGCAAACGGCGGGCGGAAGGTGACCAATCCAGTTGCTTTGCCGGCAGTCTATTTGTCCGTCAGGCGTCCGGGTCCAGCGAAGTGCCCGGGGAGAAGATCCGAATTCGCCCGTTTGTCCGCGATCGGCGTCCGATTGACAGTTCGGGGCCGACCCGGCTCACAATACGGCACGATTCGAGCCCCGAAACACCCCCAATGAGCGCACTTTTGCGGATTCAGGAACTGCGCAACCTCGAAGCGCGTGCGCGAGCCGCGCTTGCGCCGGGCACGTTGATGCAACGCGCTGGCTGCGCCGCTGCCCAGGCGGTGCAAGGTTGGCAGGCCGGACGAGGCGCTGCTCCGACCGCTTCTGTCCTTGTGCTGTGCGGCCCTGGCGATAACGGCGGTGACGGTTTCATCTGCGCGACGAGCCTGCAGGAACTTGGTTACCGTTGCATTTGCTGGGCACCGCTGCCAAGCACCACCGCCGACTCGTTGGCCGCAAGAGCAAAGTGGACGCAACGCGGCGGAGTCGTTCTGGAGCACCTGCCATCGACGGAAACCTTTGACCTTGTCGTGGATGCCCTCTTGGGGATCGGCGCTCAGCGGCCACTTGGCGATTCCTTTCTTGCGGCTTTGCGTTGGGTACGCGAGCGCGATTGTCCGATCCTGGCCTTGGACGTGCCCAGCGGTCTAAACGCGGATACCGGCGCCTGGATCGGCGGCATAGCCGGAGCGCCAGCGCAACGGACCGTCACGTTCATTGCCGATAAGCCGGGTCTACACACTCTGGAGGGTGTGCAGGCTTGCGGCGCCGTGCAGATCGAGGCCTTGGGCCTTGAGCAAGCGGTCAAAGAGTCGGCACCGGCCGGACAGTTAAACGCGCCCGAGCGATTTGCCGCTTTGCTGCATCCGCGACCGTATAACTGCAACAAGGGGGACTTCGGTAGCGTAGCCATTGTCGGCGGCGCGCGCGGCATGGTCGGGGCGGCCCTTCTGGCCGCACGCGCGGCCATCCGACTGGGTGCGGGCAAGGTCTACGTCGAATGCATCGGCGCTCCCGAATTGAGTCTGGATTGGCTGCAGCCCGAACTGATGTGTCGCACGGAGCAACAATTACCTTGCGTGGATGTGCTCGTCGTCGGCTGTGGCTTGGGAATCGATACGCAAGCGCGCATGCGGCTCGGCCGCGTGCTGTCGCACGACGGCCCGGTGGTATTTGATGCCGACGCGCTCAATTGCTTTGCCACCGATACGGGCCTGAGCGCCCAGCTGCGGGCACGCCCGGGACTTACCGTCCTGACGCCGCATCCCGGCGAGGCGGCCCGGCTGCTGGGAGTGGATGCCGCAACGGTGCAACAGGACCGAGTTACGAGCGCGCTGCATCTGGCGCAGCAGTGTCGGGCAACCGTCGTACTGAAGGGCGCCGGCACGATTGTCGCCGAGCCCTCGGGGCATTTCCTAATCAACCCGACCGGGAGTGCGGCGCTTGCCAGCGCCGGCACCGGCGATGTGTTAGCCGGAATGATTGGAGCTTTGCTTGGGCAATGCGCGGACGGCACTGCGGCGGTCTGCGCAGCGGTCTGGCTGCACGGGCGCGCCGCCGAGCTCTTCGGTGCGGACCTGGGTCTTACGGCCTCGGATATCGCACCCGTGGCGGCGCGCGCCTTGGCAGAGTTGCGCAAGTTGCACAACGGCGGCCGCACACCTTAAGCGGCCTGCGCCGCCTTAGCTCGTATCGGCATCCATGCGACCGGCTTGCAGCAGGATCCGTCGCCCGCAGCGCGCAGCCAGGCTTGGGTCATGCGTTACGAGAATCAGAGTCGAACCGGCTTCGCGGTTAAGCTCGAACAGCAAGTCCGCGATGACCGCTCCCGTACGCTCGTCTAGGCTTCCGGTCGGTTCGTCGGCCATGAGAATCGCCGGACGCGCGACGAACGCTCGCGCAAGGGCCACGCGCTGCTGTTCACCACCCGATAGTGTGGTCGGATAATGAGTCAGGCGCTCGCGCAGACCGACTCGATCCAGAAGTTCGGTAGCCACGGTCGCGATGCGGTCCACCGGAGCCGTCCCCGTTCCGAGTTCCAACGGCAGCATGACGTTCTCCAGCGCCGTCAGATGCGGCAAGAGCTGGAAGGACTGGAAGACAAAGCCGATGCGGCGGGCCCGCAATCGGGCACGCCCGTCCTCGGTTAAGGCAAAAAGCTCCTCGCCAAAGACGCGAACCGAGCCGCCGGTCGGCACGTCCAGTCCTGCAAGCAGACCCAGCAGTGTCGATTTGCCGGAGCCCGACGCGCCGAGAATTGCCACCGTCTGGCCGCTGACGACACGAAGGTTGATATTATCGATGATCGTCAGGCTGCCGCTTGCGTCCAACACCGTCTTGCTCAACGCGCGCGCCTCCAGTGCGGGAACCGGAGCATGAGGTTCGGACGGCAACGTGGTTTGCGTCATCACGTTCTCGATTGCAGGAGCGCGGGCACGCATATCGTCCGTCTTCTCGGTTCGGTCGCGCTGGCACTCGTGCTGGCCGCGACCTCCGTGCCCGTACGGCCCGCGAGCGAACCGTCAACCGCCATTTTGGTCATGGGCGACAGCCTTTCGGCAGAGTACGGACTGCCGCGCGAAACGGGGTGGGTAAAGTTGCTTGCCGATCGGGTCGCGCAACGAGCGCCGCAGTATAACGTCGTCAATGCCAGCATCAGCGGTGACACCACCAGCGGTGGCCGCGCGCGCCTTGCCGAACTGCTGCAGCGCGTGCGCCCGGGCATCGTAATCATCGAACTTGGCGCGAACGACGGTCTGCGGGGACTCAGCATTGACGCAATGCGGGTCAACCTGCAGGCGATGATTGATTCCTGCCGGCGCAACGCGGCTCGTGTGCTGTTGGTCGGCGTGCGCCTGCCGCCCAACTATGGCGCGAGCTACGGCGAGCGCTTCTTTTCCGTGTACGGCGAACTTGCCAAGCGCAATCGCGTCGCTCTGGTGCCGTTTCTGCTCGATGGCTTTGCCGACAATCTTGACTTGTTTCAGGCCGACCGCATCCACCCGCTAGCCCAGGCACAGGCGGCGATGCTCGACAATGTGTGGCCGCACCTGCAGCCGTTACTGCTCGATGCTCGGCACCGCGGCCAATAAAGTATCAGGGCTTCGGCGCAGGCTCGCCTCCCTTGCCCGGGGCGCGCAGGTCCGACCGCGTTACGCGCGCATCAAACCGCTCCCGCAATGCTTGAACATATTCGGACTCCTCTGCGCTTGCCACGCGCTCCGTCAGCGCCTTCGTCAAGCCGGCACGCGCAGCATCGCCGCCGGTGTTCGGTTTTGCCACCGCCAGCACGTGGAAGACGGCATAGGAGCCGTCGGGCTGCTCGAGGCCAACATAGGCCGGTAGGCGACCCGCGGGCACCGTCATGAGCGTGTTGATCGCCGGCCCCGGCAAATAATCCGTGTCCCGTCGGCCCAGCTCACGCATCGCCTCGAAGCCTTTGTCGTCGGGGGTTTGGCCCAGCTGCCCCAGGCGGGCTTCGCCGGCTTGGCGCGCCAGCCGAATCGCCGCCGATCGTTCGAGCTTGGCCTTGATCGCCGGCCGCACGGTTTCGAGTGGGCGCACGTCGGGCGGCGTGTAATCGTCCACATGCACGGAGACCAGCGAGTTATTTCCAATGTCGATTGCCTTGGTATTGTGGTGCCGTTGCAGCGCGTCCGGGGAAAAGACGGCATCGAGCACAGCGGGGGTAAAAATGGCGACGGTCGACTTGTCCGACTGCGGCGGCGCCCCCTGACGGGTCAGATTGTCGATCGTCTTCAAGGGGAGCTGAAATTTTTCCGCGGCGGCCTTCAATCCGTCGGACTGCTCGTACACGAAGTTGGTGAACTGCTCGGCCATCTCCGCATAGTTTTTCTGCGCCGCTTGCTTGCGCATTTCGGCCTCGATCGTCGATCGTACCTCTTCAAACGACTTTGGCTGCGCGCTCTTTACGCCGGTCACCATGATGATGTGAAAACCAAACTCGGTCTCCACGACATCGCTGATCTGGCCCTGCTGCAACGCGAACGCGGCGTCCTCAAACGGTTTGGTCATCATGGAGCGGCCAAACCACCCCAGATCGCCGCCCATCGCCGCCGATCCCGGGTCCTTGGACTTTTCTCGTGCCAGCTTGGCAAAGTCGGCCGGTTTGGCTCGAACCTGGCGCAGGATTTCCTCCGCCATTTGGCGAGCCGCCGCCTTGTCGGGCGCCGAACCATCCTTACCCGACGTGATGAGGATATGGCTGGCTCGACGTTGCTCGGTGCCCGCCCAACGGGACTTGTTTTTCTCGTAATACTCCCGCATCGCCGCCTCGCTCACCGGCGTTCGCGCCGCCAAATCCTCCAGGCGCAGCACCAAGTACTCGGCCTTGACCCGCTCGGGCGTGCGGTATAAGTCCTTGTTGGACTCGTACTCCGATTTGATTGCATCCTCGCCGATTTTGACTTTGGCGAGAAATTCCTCGGGGCGAAAGACCAGGCGCCGGACCTGTCTGCGCTCATCTTCCAGCGCCAGCAAGTGGTCGACCACCGCCCTTGGCAGCAAGGCCCCCGCGGTTACGCCGGCGTCCATCGTCTGACGGCTGATATCGGCTCGCACTCGCGCTTCAAACGATGCTTCGGAAAATCCGCGCATCTGGAGCAAACGCAGGTATGTGTCGTAGTCGAACTTGCCGTTTTGCTGAAACTGCGGCACCGACCCGATGAGTTCCTTCAAGCGGGCGTCGGATATTGCAATCCGCAAACGCGCGGCCTCGTGATCAATGGCCTTTTCGGAGAGCAACGCGTCGAGTGTCGAGGCCCGCGCCTGCGGCGTATCCAACGTTCTTGGATCGATATTGGGTCCCAGCATCTGAATCATGCGCTCGACGCGTTCGCGCTGGGCGACCTCGAGCTCCTGCTGTGTGATGTTCTCTCCGTCGATCTTCGCAACGGTATTTTCGTCGCCGAGAAATCGTGTGAAGCCGTAAATCCCCGAAAACACGAAGGGCAGAAAAACCGCAATCACGAGGATCGGCATCACCCAGCGGCGGTGGCTTCTTATCGAATCAAACATGGATCTGGAAGACCGAAGGGGGAGATTGGGAGCTCGAAACGTCCGTTCGCCGCAAAATGGATGCGCGATTTTGCTGCGGTCTGAACACCGCGTCAGCGCAACGTTTCCTCGGGCCTTCGACCCGCGCGCGCGCCGGCCGGCAGTTTACCCGGTTCGGACCGGGCCTGCCTCGAAAGACCTGAGTCGGGTATTCCTCAATGCGGACCGTCTCCAAGACCCCTTGAACGGCACCTTCGCAAACGCTGCTCGGATACCCACGGCAATACAAAAATCCTTATCCGCGAGCGCACGCGTCCGGCGCCTCACCGGCGCGCCGAGTCCGACGCGAGGAAGGACAAATTGCCGATCGACGCCAAGCGGTTTGCTTTTCATTGCCGCGTTCTTGACCCAAGAGCGCGCCGGCGCCAATTCGGCTCCTCCTGCCGGCATTGGCTACTTTGCCAGGCCCCTCATATCGCGGATGTCGGCGTTGATGAGCAAGCCTTCTTCCGTTTCGATCGGACTTAGGCTGATATTGACGGGAAACTCCCGTCCATCTTTGGCGAGTGCCCACAGAGGACGACCAATGCCCATTTTTCGGGTTTCGGGCTGTGCCGCAAATCGGCGAACCATATCCGAATGAGCGCTGCGGAAACGCTCCGGGAGCAACACTTCGACACTGCGCCCGACCAATTCGCCCCGGGGGTAACCGAACATCGTTTCGGTGCGCTGATTGATCATGACGATCAGACCGTTCGCGTCCGTGATGACGAGCGCATCCGGGGCCCACTCAAGAAGCTTGCGGAATCTCGCCTCCTGCTTGGCCAACATCGCAATGGCCGCCTCCCTGCGTGTCCATAGGCGACGCAACTGTTCGGAAAGCACAAAGGTGACCAGCGCAAAGCATGCGGTGAGTGCTAAGGTCGTCAGCGATTCGCGTCGCCACCCCCGAAGGTAATCGTCGGTCGAAAGACCGACGATTACGAAGTACGGGTAGCCGGTCACCTTGCGGTACGTGTTCGTGCGCTCAACGCCGTCCCATCCATTTTTCGAAGTAAAAGTACCGGAATCGGGATTTGCATACAGCGATTGGCGAAAGACGCTTGAAATTGCCCTTTGGCCGGCGGTCGCATCATTGTCCGGAAGTGGCGGCTGGCGAACCAACAAACCAAGATCGAGGTCGCGAATCGCGACAAGACCCGCGGACCCAAGGTCCAGTCCCGAAAACGCTCCGTGCAAGCGATCCGGGTCGAGCACCGCAAAAACCACGCCCGCGAATTCGCCGGTGTGTCGTTGCTCGATTCGCCGGGCAAGGATGATGCCCGACTCCTGCGTGCCTCTTTCGGGCGCCGTTTTGGCGAAGGTTGCTCCCGCCCGCGGGTCGTCGCGCAGCCTCACGAAAAAATCTTGTTGCACTACGCTGGACGGCGGCAGCGGCGCCGAACCGACCGCTGCCAGCACAGTGCCGCTGCCGTCAGTAACCTGTAGCGAATCAAAGTTGATCTGGTGCGAAAACGCGCGCGCAAAAAAGTCATTTAGCGTCCGAATGTCAATCCTGCCCTCGTCCGTCTCGCGCTCGACTTCGTCCTTGACGGTCAATAGCTCGCGATCTGCACGTTGAAGGGAGCTTTGCAGATTTACCTCGAGAAGCTGCGCGAGGTTTTGTGTCGCGACGAGGGCCCGGCCGCGGTGCTCGTCTCGATTGCGCGCCAGCGATACGAGCGCCAGGGCTAAAACGAGCCCGTTGAGGATCACGAAGCCCGCCACCAATCCCCGACTGAAAGTGGCAAGGCGCGACAGACGTGAAAAAAACACGAGTCTTGGATTCATCGCAAGGCCTGTGTGTTGGCGAGGCTCCCGCAGACAGCTGCGCAACAATGCTACCTTTGCCCCCCGCGGCGTCCCACGCACAGCTCGTTTTTTTGCGGAGCGATGGCAATTTGCTGCAGCGCCGCGCGCCGCACCGCGCGCCGAGCGCTTTTGGCTGCGCAGCGCGCGACAAGCCAATTTGCGCGGGCCGGCTTTTTGGCTGAAAATTCAGCTGCTTAAATACGCGGGCGGGATCATTGCGTCGCACCCGCGCAATGGGCAAGCCGCGCGCAACCCTCGGTCCCCAGCGCGCGCGTTGCGCGCCCAACGACTGATCCTCGCCAGAGCCGCGACTGCTCTTTTTGCTCTCCGGCAAAGGACAAACTGCGCCTCCTGTTTGGCCGCGCGCCTGCCTCCAAAACCATGCTCGCGCTGATGGATCGATCGGGTCGCTGGATCGCCCAAGCAGGCAAGAGGCGCCCGCAATGTCCCTCGCGGCGCCTCGGTTAGCCCTCTTGCGGGAGATCCAGTGGCGCCAGCCGCCTTTGCCCACCGACTTACAAAAAAAGCCACGCCCTGGCAACGAGTACGACGGCACCTTACGCAAGGCGTACTATGTCTTTGATGTGGTTCGCCCTTCCGGCGGCCAATGGCCCGAGCGCTTTTGGCGCAAACGCCGCGCTCCAATTGCGACAACCAACGCGGGTCATTGACTGCTGCGGTTTTTCGTGACAGCGGCGGTCAGGAGTTGCAAATGCGCGCGAGCACGCTTGGTCTGGGGTTGGCTCTGGGTGCGATCACCTTGACCGGTTGCGCAGTAATTCCCGAAGGCCCGAGCATTGCGGTCATGCCGGCGCCGACAAAGCCCTTTGAAATCTTCATCGCCGACGATCAATACTGTCGTGGCTGGGCCTCGCAATCGACTGGCAGCAAGCCACAAACTGCGGCCAATACGAGCGCCGCGCAGTCCGCGGCGGTGGGCACAGCAATGGGCGCGGCCGCAGGAGCCCTGATCGGGAGCAATTGGGCCAGTGCCGGCATTGGCGCAGGTGCGGGACTGGTGTTAGGTACCGCCATTGGTTTGAGCGAGAGTTCAAGCAGTGCCTACATGCTGCAGCGTCGCTACGACATTGCGTACGCGCAGTGCATGTACGCAAAGGGCAATGTGTTGCCGGGGCAAACGCTGGGATTTAACATGCCGCCACCGCCGCAAACACCGCCGCCGCAAGCAAACCCCTCACCCCAATAAATGATGGTGCATATCGTTCGCGGCCGCGCGGAGCAACGGTTCCAAGCGCGATCCGGCCCACGCGATTCCTTGCGATCATTGCGGGGGTAC
>DASPTP010000006.1:0-78960 GCA_035623355.1 Burkholderiaceae bacterium
GCGCCGTGACGCACGACAAAACGGGCGGCCAACTTGGCGATCGTCGTTGTCTTGCCAACGCCGGTGGGTCCAACCAGTGCAATCGCGCCGGGTTGAAAAAGCGGGTTGTCCACGTCTTCGGGGCAGCGTAGGTGCCGGGCAATTACCGCCTGCAGCCACTTGTCGATGTCTTTGGGTTCCAGTTGCGGGGGAACGACTTCGCCAATCCGGCGCACGAGCTCCGGCGAAAACCCCGACATGAGCAGCCGCGTCATCGCGTGGCGCGCCGTACCCAAGGCGCTTGCGTCGGCCTCGATTTTTTTCTCGGCCGCCGGAGCGGCCGCCATTTTCGTCTCCAAATTGGAGATCCGATCGGAAAGTGCCGAACGCAGCAGGCGCAGTTCGGCCATCACGCCCCCGTCGACCGCGGCGGACGCCTTGGCCGGTGGCGATGCCTCAGGCTCCGCGGCCGCCTGGCTCGTGGCCGCGGCCGGCGCGGCGTTTTGCGGCTTGTGCGCCGCCGCGCGAGCGGTTACCTCGTTGGCGCTCGGGGATGCGGGCGCGTCGCGAGGAGGCACGGGGGGCGCGCCCGCGGGCGCTTGCTTGCGCGCGTCGGTTTTTGGCTCCTTGGGGCGATCCACTGCCGCCAATCGCGACGGTCGCCGCCGAAAGACCGCCGGTGCGGCAACTTCGTCCGCTGCGCCAGCGGGACGCTCCCGCGGGATCGCGGGCGATGCCGGAGGCGTTGCGCTTGCTTCGTTGGCAACCGCGGTATACATGGCCACGGCGTCCAGGCGGGGGGCCGAAATCGTGGACTGCCGACGAATGAATTCCTGAAAAGACTCCGGCCGCGTGCGCCGGGCGCGCCTTTCGCTGGGCCGCTCGCCGGACGATTCGTGGTCTGCGCGGGTCGCCGGCGCCTCCTGCCCCTTGGGCGCAAGCTCGTCAACCAACGCGCGCATTTGCCCTTGTGCGGCCGCGATGATCTCGACTTTCCCGGCGCCCGAGCGTCGGTTCGAAAGAATCACCGCCTCGGGCCCAAGCTCCTTGCGAATCCTTTCCAGCGCTTCGCGCGCGCTGGAAGCGACGTATCGTCGAAACCCCATGGTCATCTCCTAACCTTGCACTTCGCTTTGCCGTTCATCGCGCCGCCCGTCGGCGCATCAGGCGCCGGCCCCCAGAACGTTGCTAACCCGAATCGAACTCGTTTCCGGAACCTCGGCGTGCCCAAGCACGCGCAGGCGCGGCGCCGCGCGCTTGAGCAGCTTGGCCAGCGGCACGCGCAACCGATCGGGCACCAGCAGCGTCGGCGTCATACCCGAGTCCTCCTGGCGCTTTGCGGCAGCCGCGGCGCCCCGCTGCAGCAACTCGACCAAACCCGGTTCAAAGGCCGCCGCTTCTCCCGGGCCGCCGAGCGACTGGGTTAAAACCTTTTCCAGTTCCTTATCGAGCGCGATCACGGGAAGCTCGCGCGTTGCGCCAAAAAGGCTCTGCGCAATGGATGCCCGCAGCGCGGCGCGAACCAGGGACGTGAGTTCGGCGGCATCCGTGGTCTTGGTCGCTCCGTCGGCCAGCGTTTCGACGATGGTGCGCAAGTCGCGGATGTGCACGCCCTCTTCCAGCAAGTTGGCCAGTACTTTTTGCAGCGTCGACAGCGGGATGAGCTTGGGAACGAGGTCGTCGATGAGCTTGGGCTGCAGTCGGCCGAAATGATCGATCAAGGCCTGGGTCTCGGCGCGTCCCAGCAGTTGTCCGGCGTTGGTCAGCAGCAGATGGTTGATGTGGGTGGCCACAACGGTTGCGCAGTCGACCACGGTGTAGCCCAAAACCTGTGCCGATTCGCGCTGCCGTGTCTCGATCCAGATCGCGGGCAGACCAAAGGCCGGATCCTTGGTCGGCGTGCCCGGAAGGCTCTGTGCCACCCCGCCGGGATTGATTGCCAGCAAAAGACCGGGAAAGGCCTCGCCTTCGCCGATCGCAACCCCCTTCAGCAGTACGCGATACTGGCTGGGCTTGAGTTCGAGGTTGTCGCGGATGTGCACCGACGGGGGCAAAAAGCCGATTTCTTGCGCGAACTTCTTGCGAATGGCCTTGATGCGCTTGAGCAACTCGCCGTCGGCGTTAGCGTCCACGAGCGGGATCAAGCGGTATCCCACCTCCAGACCCAGCACGTCCACCGGCACGATGTCGTCCCAGCTGGCTTCCAGCGGCGCGGGCGTCGCGGGCGCGGCGGGCGCCGCGGCGGCCTGACCGCGTTCGCGTTCGGCGCGGCGAAGGAGCAGCCAAGCCAGACTGGCGCAGGCGCCCGACAAGAGCAAAAACACGCCGGAGGGCATGCCCGGAATGATTCCGAGCGAAAACAAAATGGCCGCGGTGATCGACAAAGCGCGCGGCGTCGCAAACATCTGCTGGACAATCTGTGAGCCGATGTCGCCTTCTTCTTCGCCGACGCGCGAAACAATCAAGCCCGCCGCAATCGAAATCACCAGTGCCGGAATTTGCGCCACCAAACCGTCGCCAATGGTCAGCAAAACGTAGTTGTCGACGGCGGTGGAAATGTCCAGACCGTGTTGCAGCACACCGACGGCAAGACCGCCGATCACGTTGATGAACAGCACGAGAATTCCCGCGACGGCATCGCCCCGGACAAACTTGCTGGCGCCGTCCATCGCGCCGTAAAAGTCCGCCTCCAGCGCGATGTCCGCGCGGCGGCGACGTGCTTCCTTCTCGTCGATCAGACCCGCGTTCATGTCCGCATCGATTGCCATCTGCTTGCCGGGCATCGCGTCCAACGTAAAGCGCGCGGCAACTTCGGCGATGCGCCCCGCGCCCTTGGTGACAACCATGAAATTGATGACGACCAGGATGGCAAAGACGATCAGGCCGACGGCAAAGTTGCCCCCGATGACGAAGTGTCCAAAGGACTCGATGACACGGCCAGCCGCCGCCGGCCCCGTGTGCCCTTCGGTGAGCACGACGCGGGTCGACGCCACGTTCAGCGACAAGCGCAGCAGGGTGGTAAGCAGCAGCACTGTCGGAAACGCGCCAAAATCGAGCGGCCGCTTGGTGTAGGTCGCCACCATCAGCACCATGAGTGCGAGGGCGATGTTGAAGGTAAACAAAAGATCGAGCGCAAAGGCGGGCAATGGCAGAACCATCATTGCCAGAATAAGAAATACGATCAGCGGCACCGCCAGGGAGCGCCACGGAACGGCACGCAGCAACGGGTGGTTCAAGATGGCATCCATGGATGTGCTTGCCGTTTGTCGATCGCCCTACCGGTCGGCGTTGCGCGCACGCGCCTCAAGCGCGCGCCAACGGCGCGAGCGGGTCCAGGCCCTCGGGCACTTCGATGTCGGTCGGCTCGACCGGACGCGGGGCCTGACCCTGGGCGTAGCGTTTGAGCTGAAAGACGTAGGCCAGAACCTGCGCGACCGCCGTGTACAGGGCCGCGGGAATCTCGGCGCCGATTTCCACGTGCCGGTACAGCGCCCGCGCCAGGGGAGGCGCCTCCAGTTGCGGTACGCCGGCCTCGCGCGCGAGTTCGCGGATGCGTTCGGCCACGGCGTCCATGCCCTTGGCAACGACGATGGGCGCGCGGTGTCGGTCCTCGAGATACTTCAGGGCCACCGCGAAGTGGCTCGGATTGGTTACCACGACGTCGGCCTTGGGAACGGCCGCCATCATGCGACGGCGCGCCAGTTCGCGCTGGACCTTGCGAACCTGCTGTTTGATGCGCGGATCGCCCTGCAGCTCGCGCTCTTCCTGGCGCGCTTCTTGCACGGTCATTTTCAGGCGGTTGCGAAATTGAATGATCTGGTAGGGAACGTCGATCGCCGCCACGGCCGCCAAGGCGACGCTGAGCAGGGCAAAGGCGCTGAGCACCAGGGTAAAGAGCTGAGCCAGCGCGGCCGGTAGCGAATCGGAGGCCAGCGCGGCAAATTGTTCGATGTGTCCAATGATGTAGGCGCCCCCCACCACGGCAAGCAGCAGCGTCAGCAGCACGTTTTTGCCAAGACCGACAAAGGAGCGCAGCGAAAAGAACCGTTGCAATCCGGCAACCAGATCCAGCCGCTCGAGGTTCGGCAAGACGACGCGCGGAACGAAGAGCACTCCGCCAATCAGCAAGGGCGAGGCAACCGCGGCGAGCAGCATCACCGCGAAAATCGGAGCCAGCGCCACGAGCGCACCGCCGACCAGCTCCCCGAGCCGTTCGGCCATGTGCGAGGGTTCGCTGACCGTTGCCGCATCAAAGCGCAGGCCCCGGGTCAGCAGCGCACGGCTTGCGCTGGCCAGCGATCCGCCCGAGAGCGCGAGCACGGCCACCGAGGAGCCGACGACCATGAAATGCGCCAAGTCGCGCGACCGCGGCACCTGGCCTTCCGCGCGCGCATCGGCATAGCGCTTGGCACTGGGCTCTAGGGTTCGGTCCTGTCCGCTTTCCGAATCGGCCATCGAAGCTGGGGCGGCGCCGCCAAGTGGGCGCCCGCGTTTGTGGGATCGCTTCGATTATTCGGCCGCGGCGCCGGCCGAAAAGGGCGAATATCGGCAGCGCAACGGTTTACTTTAGGCCCGGGCCGAAGAAAAAAGCCGCGCCCGCCCAGCCGCCAAATTGCCCCATGTTCGGGCGGCAGCCTTCAGTTGCGTCTTGGGCTGCCGAAACTAGCGGACGGAGAGCTCGTATTTCGCGAGCGCAGGGCAGGGATTACCGCGATGTCCCGAATGGCACTGTTTCGGCAATTGGCAGAAGACGCAACCAAACCGCTGCGGGACTTGGACGGCGCGCCGCCACCCGCCGAGGGCAAGACGCTCCCCGACGAAGCGCGGGATTTGTTCATCTGGTTCGAGGACACTTCCGAGCGCCAGCGTCACGGACAACGCGGAATCGCGGGGCTGCCCGAATCGCTGTTCCCGCTCGCGCACGGCATGCGGGTGCTCGAGCGGCGCTATGCGGCCGGCCACCCGCATCTGCTCACCGCGCTGCGGGTGCGCTGTCGCGACCGGGCTGCAGAGCGCATCGCGGCAATCTACACCGCCGCCCTGGCGGTCGGCACCGTCGCCTGGATCGGATCGGGCAGCCAGTACGAGATGGCCTGGAATGCCTTGTATTCCTCCCGGGCCGACGAAACCGATCCCACGTAATTTTTGCGCCACCACGGCAACGGTGCCCATCGGCGCCGACAGCCGGCGCGCGCTCAGACCGACTTGGCGCTGCCCAGGGCCTTGCGCTGCTCGGCTTCGACGCGATTTACATAGCGCTGCAGCATCATGCGCGCTTGTGGCGGCAAATCGACGAACTGGCAGCCGCAGCGGCGCCCCTCCGCTGCATCTTCCGCCTCGTAGACGTTTACGACGCGAAAGGCCACGTTGACCGGCCCGACGCCCGGCAGATCCAAAAAGCAGTTGCGGATCGTTTCCCCGAGGGGCAGCTCGAAGTTGTGCGGATAGCTCAACACCGCCAGTCCGCCAATACTGATATTCAGAACCTGCAGCGACTCGTACTTTGCCGCGCCGTTGGCCGCCGGCACGAGGCACGTCGCCTTGCCCATGATCGGCGTTCGCACCCGAAAATACTCGCGCCGCTGCAGGCGCAGCATCTGCGCCGGCAGACGGATCCGAAATGCCGCACGCCCTTCGTAGGTCGTCGCTTGGGCCAATTGGGTGCGAAACTGGACTTTGACGTTCTCAAAAAAGACCACGAACACCAGCTCGTGCGCCCCCAGCACGCGCGCCTGCGCCTCGGGGTTCACGGGCATGTCGAACGTCGCCTCGTCGAAGTCGGGGTCGACGTGCAGGATCATCGTGACGGCAAATTCGCCTTCATCCCCGGTATAGACGGTTACGAGCGTGCGCTCTTGCCCAATGCGCCGCAAAATTGCGACGATTTCGGCGTGTGAGTACAGCATGTAGTGTTCGAGTTCCGGAGCGTCCGGTTCGGGAAACGGGTGCAGTTGCATTGCGTTCGAAAGTTCGCCCGGTTGGTCGATTCGCAGCTCCGCCAACGCACCAAAGCGCACGCCTAGAGGAAGGCTGCGTGCGCAAGTTCACCACAAGTTGTCCCGATTTCACGGGAAAAACTGCGGCGCAAACTCGCCCCAATTCTTGGAAATGGAACGGTCGCAGTAACCCCTGCGTTGCTGCACCGCTCCGCGGCAAGCGCCCGTTGGACGCTCGATGTCGCGACGCCGGCAAAACCCGATCCGATCGCTTATGCCGTCCCGCACGGCCGGGGCAGAGCGCCCCGCTAGACCTCCAGCGCGAGGACCGCGCTTTTGCAGACGCTCCTGCGCCGTCCGTTGGCTTGCTTCGCAGTTGCCCTCGGATCGATATAGGCTCGGATCCGCGCGCTTTTTCGATGACGGCAACGGGTTGGTGCACGTTTACATTGGTGCCGGCGTTGGAATGCGCCGGCCAAACCCGTCGAAGCCCGAACAAAGGTCAGCGATGATCCCTAAGACGCTTCACATCATCTGGATCGGCGACGAGTCGAAGCGGCCGAACAACTGTATCCAGACGTGGATCGAGAAAAACCCGGCTTGGCAGATCAAAATCTGGGACAACCAAGCGCTCGCAAGTCACGGCTGGATCAACGGAGAGCACATGCGTGTCATGGCCCGGCGCGAACTTAACGGTGTTGCCGACATGATGCGTTGGGAGATCTTGTATAACGAAGGTGGGTTCGTCGTCGACGCCGACAGTATCTGCGTTCGATCTTTGGATGATTGGTTGCTTGCGGCCGATGCGTTCGCCTGTTGGGAAAACGAGATCGCGCGCCCGGGTTTAATTGCCGCTGGTTACGTGGCCTCGATCCCCCAGAATCCCTTCTTCGGCCAGATCATCATCGACATTCGGGCCGAAGCCTCCGTCGTCGATAAGATGGCATGGGAGACCGTTGGCCCGATGCGCCTGACGGTCTCGCACCGCAAGTACCGCTACTCCAATTTGACCATCTTGCCAAGTCATCTGTTCATACCGAGACACTTCACCGGCATCTCTTATACGGGTAGCGGACCCGTGTATGCCAAGCAGGAATGGGGAAGCACGCTGAAAATCTATGACGACCTGCATTTGCGCAAAGTAGCCTAAGACGACAACGACTGGGCCAACATCGGCTGGCCCCGGGGGTGCCATGCACGAGTTTGTAATGAACCGAATTCACGCGGGTGACCTTGTCATCGATGTGGGGGCCCACATTGGCGAGAAGGCACAGGGGTACGTCGACCAGGGCGCGACGGTCGTATGCATCGAACCGCAGCCGGCCTGCGCTGCACAACTGCGGCATCGTTTTGCTCAGACTCCCAACGTGCATGTCCTCGAATGCGGACTTTCCGATAAGGCGGGGGAACTGGAGCTCGCCGTCTGCGACGATGCGCCCACGATCAGCTCGTTTGCCAAACACTGGCAGCAAGGCCGTTTCAAAGGATATGTCTGGAACCGTAACTTGCGTGTTCCCGTCATAACCCTGGACGACTTGATCGGTCGCTTCGGTGCGCCTGCCTACGTGAAGATCGACGTCGAAGGCTACGAGGCACAGGTGCTTGCCGGACTCAGCCGTCGCGTCGGCGTCGTTTCGTTCGAATTCGCGCAAGAATTTCGCGGGGATGCCGAACGTTGCATCGGGCAACTCGCCACCCTTGGTTACCAGCGCTTTAATCTGTCGCGCGCAGAGGACGATCACTTCCTTTTTTCGCGTCCTCTGGAACAACACGAATTCGTTCCGATGTTCCGGCAATTCTGCTCGCTGTCCAGCGATAGCTGGGGGGATATCTACGCGGCGTAAGGCGCCGCGAAGCGATTCGGCCAATTTCTGCCCGCCGCCCCGCCCCATTTCGGGGCACTGCCCGGCCTGCGACAAGGCCGCGCGGGACACGCGGCCACTGGCAAACCACGGCGATGAGAAAGATGGTCTGCGGATCCGCTTATTCACGAATCCGAGCGCGTCCGACGGCCTAAAGTTTCCACTTCGGCGCCCGATGCGGATCGCTTTTGCAAAAAAGGCGTTGGCGCGGCCGCACTCCATCACTCGTTAAATTGCCTCGGCTCGGGGAAAACGGCCATCTTGCGGGGAGCTTGCATCCGGTGATTCCCAAAACGCTGCATATCATTTGGATTGGTGACGCCACTCGCCTTCCGCGCCACCACATCGAGTCCTGGATCGAGCGTCACCCCCAATGGGACATCACGCTGTGGGACAACGAACGAGTCGCCCATCGCCAATGGCGCAGCGCCCGCCACATGCAGGAGCTCGGTCGCATCGATATCCGCGGAACTGTCGAGCTACTGAAACTCGAAATTCTGTATGACGAAGGCGGCGTAGTCGTCGACGCCGATTCGTTCTGTGTCTCCGCCATACCGGACGACATGCTCGCGTCCGACGCATTTGCCTGCTGGGCCGACGAGATTCATCAGCCGGGCGTTTTGAGCACGGCCTTCATCGGTGCCACGCCGCGCAATCCGACCCTCGGTCTGCTGTTGCACCAGATCGTCGCGGACTCCGATCTCCTCGGGCGTCCGATCGAGGTTTCGGTCGGTGCGAATCGATTCAGTCGCAGCTGGCAGGCACGAGGGTTCGCCGGTATCCGAATCTATCCCAGCCACTACTTTCTGTCGGCCCAGCGCGCTGCCGCGGGCGATAACGTCGACAAGATCGTGATCGCACTGCACGAGCGCGCAACGAGTCGCGGCATTGTCGATCGGCTTTTTCAAATGCGCTCCCCCCTATCGGCGAAGGCTCCCGCCGAACCGCCTGCGCCCGCAACGACGCCCGCCCCGGCGGCAACGCCCAGCCAGCGGGCCGCCGTAGGACAGGCTCTGCCGAGCGCCCAGACGCTACGAGTCATCGTCTTTAGCAAAGACCGGCCGTTGCAACTGCACGCGACGTTGACTTCCTTGCGCGCCCGTTGCACCGATCCGGAGCGACTCGACATCAAGGTGCTCGCCTTTGCGTCGAACCACCCCATGGCACGACGTTATACGCGGCTGATGCAAGAAACCCCTTTTGCCGACCTCGTGTGCGAGGAGGGTTTTAAGTCCACGCTCTGCACGTTGGTGCGCGACGCGAAATACGTGGCCTTCGTCTGCGACGACGCCGTGTTCGTGAGACCCTGGAGCGTTGCCTGCGTGCTCGGGATGCTTTACGAGATACCCAACGCCATCGGCGTTTCGTTGCGCCTGGGCCGCAACACGACCCTTTGCTATTCGCTTGGGCGGCCGCAGAGCGTGCCAACTTCCGTCGATTTGAACGATCACTGGCGTGCCTGCAACTGGACCAAGGCCGAACTCGATTTTGGCTATCCGCTCGAACTCTCCAGCTCGATCTACCGTGTCGGCGACATCTGGCCCCTGCTCGAGCAACTGTCCTATAACACGCCAAACCAACTCGAAGAGCAGCTGGCAGCGCAGGCCGCCGCTTTCGCACCGCGTCTGCCCATCTTGGTTTACCCGGAAAGCAGCATCGCGTTTTGCGCACCCCTGAACGTCGTGCAATCGACCCATCCCAATCGCAATGGCGCGCGACCCGACCAAAGTGCGGAAGCGCTCGGCATTCGATTCGATGAAGGGATGCGCGTCGACGTCGAGGCGTTGCGGGGCCATACGCCCGCGGCCTGCCACGAGGAGGTCGAACTGCCACTTTGCGCGATCGACACGGGGAGTGCCCCAACCGTATCCGTGGTTGTTCCGTGCTACCGGCAGGCCGCGTTCCTACCCATGGCCATTGCCAGCGTCGCGGCTCAGTCCTTCCAAGACTGGGAAGTGCTGATCGTTAACGACGGCAGCCCCGATGACACCTCGCAGGTGGTGCGATCCTTGGCAGCGCAATTGCCGGGCCGCCGCATCCGCTTGATCGAACAAGCCAACGCGGGGCTTGCTAATGCCCGTAACTGCGGCATTCGAGCCGCGCGCGGACGCTATCTTCTGCCGCTCGATGCCGACGATGCCCTGGACCCGAGTTTTCTTGCCCGGACCGTCGCAATCTTGGACGCGGATCCGACCGTCGCCGTAGTTCACACGGACGTGGCGATCTTCGGAGCACGCGCCGGAATTTGGCACACCGGTCGGCCGTTTACCCTCGAGCACCTGCTTCAAGAAAATGGGCTTGCCTACGCTTCCTTGTATCGGCGTGAAGTCTGGGAACGAGCCGGTGGCTATCGGGCCAACATGTCCGCGGGCTACGAAGATTGGGATTTCTGGGTGACCGCGGCGGCGTCCGGATTTCGGGGGTGGCACATTCCGGAGCCCCTGTTGCTGTATCGCGAAAAAGACGAAGAAAGCATGCTGGCATCGGCGCGCCGACACGACGCGTCATTGCGCGCGCAGCTCAAGCTTAATCACCCAGAGCTCTTTTCTCCGGAGGAACTCGCCGCGGCCCGGCGGACCCTTGCGGCCTCACCGCTGCCGCCGACCCTCGCGCCGACAGCGGCAACCGAGCCGACGTCTTTGGTGGATACGCCGCCGCGCGAGCCGCAAGCGCCAAAGCCCGAGCACGCCCCAACGAGCGCGCCCGCACGCGAAAGCCGCCTCAGCCTGCCCGCCGCTCCGATGGATCCGGCGGCCACCTTGGAGCGGCTGCGTGCCGCGAAGCTTTGGCGCGAGGGCACGCCGCTGCGGTTGCATCTGGGATGCGGCGAGCGACGTCTGGACGGCTACGTCAACATCGATTTAGCGCCGGCAGCGACTTCCTTGATGAAGTCCCGCGCCGACATTTTCGGCAACGTTCCGGAGCTGCGCTTTCCTTCGGGGTCTGTCGACGAAATTCGCTCGCACCACATGTTCGAGCACTTTCCTCGCGTCGAGGCGCTCGTCTTACTCATTCGGTGGCACGAATGGCTTTTGCCCGGGGGTCGCTTGGTCATTGAGACGCCCGACATCGAAGCCTCTGCCCAGACACTTCTTTCGGACCAGCCGTTCGCCGTAAAGATGGGGGTCGTACGCCATCTGGCAGGAGATCAGGCAGAGAATTGGGCCTTTCACCTGGATCATTGGTTTCCGGATCGCTTTCGCCATACGCTGGCGCGATTGGGCTTTGGCGACGTTCAGATCGAACGCCGGACCTGGCCGCGGCCACCCTTTTTGTGCGACGTGATCGCGCTCGCCGTGAAGACCGAAACGCTCTCGCGCAGCGAGCTGCTGGCACGCGCCGACGATTTGCTGTCGCACAGTCTCGTTGCCCGCGAGGAGCATTCGACGCTGGAGCGCTGGCGTCAGCAGCTGCGAGACCGTCTCGCGGAAGGCTCCGCGCTAGGTGCCGCCGCGGCCGAAAGACCCGCCAGCACCCGGCGCGAGACGTCCACCGTCGATCCCATGGCTTGGATCGCGTCGCGCGGCGATCGCGCGCCGCTTCCCGATATCGTCGATTTCAACCAGCGACAACGTGACCGCTGGATCGCGGCACGGGCCGCATCCGTCCCGGCGGGCGCCAAAGTGCTGGATGTTGGCGCTGGCACCTGTCCGTACCGAGCTCGCTTCGCGCACTGTGAGTATGTGACGCACGACTTCAAACGCTACAACGGTGAGAAGCTCGGCGGAGGCACGGCCTACGGGCGCATTGACATCGCTTCGGATATCACGGCAATTCCGGCGTCGGACGCCACGTTCGATGTTGTGCTATGCACCGAGGTGCTCGAGCACGTACCGCGCCCGATCGAAGCCGTCCAGGAGATGACGCGCTTGCTGAAGCCCGGCGGGCGCCTGTTGCTTACTGCGCCGCTCGGCTCCGGACTGCACCAGCTGCCCTTTCACTACTACGGCGGATTTTCTCCCGAGTGGTACCGAGAAGTCGCGCGACAGTTCGATCTCGAGGTTGTGTCGATTACTCCCAACGGCGGTTTTTTTCGTCTGATGGCACAAGAAGCGGCGCGGGCTGCGAATCTGCTCGCACAGGGGCGCGGCGAGCGCCCTCCCGACGAAGTGCTTCGGGTACTCGGCGAGGATCTTCCCCGCTGGTTCTACGCGCTCGATGGCGCACAGTTTTGTGAGCAGTTCACCGTCGGCTACTTCGTCGAAGCACGGCGGGCGGCGGTGGTTGACGCACAAGGGTGATCCATCCGTGAATACGCATTCGATATCGGCCACACACGCTCCGAACAAGCGGGCAGCGGTCGCACGAGCTCGTAAGCGAGATCCGCGTGCCGAGGCGGACTACCGGCGCGGCCTGGAGCATGCCAAACACGAGCGCTGGGCGCAGGCCGTCGACGCCCACCGCCGGGCCGCCAAACGCAATCCCGACGATGCCGTATTTTGGCTCAACCTGGCGCACGCACACGTCAAGCTCGGCGAGTTCGATCGGGCGACCGATGCGGCTCGGCGCGCAATCGCCATCGATCCGCAATCGGAACTGGCGGTGACCATCGCGACGCAGTGTCTTGCTGCGGCCAACCAGCACGAGGAGATGATCGAACTGCTGCAGCGCTTGGACCTTGCACAAGTCAAGGATCCCGGCCCGCACTTTGCCCTGGGCGACGCGTACTGTGCGCTTTACCGCTACCCCGAAGCCGTGACCGCCTATCTTTCGGCCCTGCAACGCAAGCCCCAGTTCATGCCGGCGCACGTTCATCTGGGCAACGTCTTTGAGCGCATGAAAATGCACGAGGAGGCGCGCGAATGCTTTCAGACGGCCATTGCGGTCGGTGGCAATCGGGCCGAGTTGCTGTCGGCGATGGCCTACCAGGCGCTGCATGCCGGTCGCTGGGATCTGTTCGAGCAGGACGAAACCCAACTGCACAGCGCCTTTGCCGAAGGCCTGGTTCAGGCGGCGCCGTTCCAGCTCTTAACGATTCCTTCAACGCGAGCCCAGCAGCTGGCGGCGGCACGCGCCCACTGGCTGGGTCGGTGTGCAACCATCACACCGCTTCCCAAAGCCGGGCCGCGCAAAGCGCAAGCGCGCGTGCGCATCGGCTACGTCACCAACGACATATTCCGCCACGCGACCGCGTACCTCATCGCCGAGATCCTGGAGCGCCACGATCGCGAGCGCTTTGACGTGTTCCTGTATTCCTATGGGCCGGACGACGGCTCCGAGATTCGCAAACGCATTATCGCCGCCGCCGGCGAACACTTCGTGGAGGCGCGCACGATGTCCGATCGGAGTCTGGCCGAGCGCATCCGCGCCGATGACATCGATATCTTGCTGGACCTCAAGGGCTATACCCTGGGTTCTCGCTTTGGCGTGTTTGCCTACCACGCCGCGCGTGTGCAGGTGAATTATCTCGGCTACCCCGGAACCACGGGGGCGCCGTGCTACGAATACATCATCGGCGATCGGATCGTCACCCCGCTCGAGCACGCCGACGGCTACAGCGAAAAAATCGCGCATTTGCCCCGCTGCTACCAGCCCAACGATCGGCGGCGCCAAATCGGCCCCAGGCCAACCCGTGCCGAGTGCGGTCTGCCGCAACAGGGGTTTGTCTTTTGCTCCTTTAACAACAGCTACAAGATCACGGCGAAGGTCTTTGACCGCTGGTGCCGACTGCTGCGCCAGGTCGATGGCAGCGTCCTGTGGCTCTACGATGCCAATCCCCAGGCGCGCCGCAACCTGCTGGCCGAGGCCCAGCGCCGCGGCGTCGACCCCGAACGCCTGGTATGGGCTCCGCACGCTTCCCTGGAAGCGCACCTGGCGCGCCTGCAACTGGCGGACCTCGTGCTCGATACCCTGCCCGTGACCGCCCACACGACGGCAAGCGACGCGCTTTGGGCCGGCGTACCCATCCTCACGACACCCGGCGAGAGTTTTGTCTCCCGCGTCGCGAGCAGCGTGCTGCAGGCCGTCGATCTACCGGAGCTCATCGCCGACGATGGCCAAGCCTACGAGCAGCTCGCCCTTTCACTGGCACAAGATCCGGAGCGTCTGCGCGCCATTCGAAGCCGGCTCCAGGCCAACCGGGAGTCTTGCGCGCTGTTTGACAGCGAAACCTACACGCGCGATCTGGAGGCGCTGTTGCAACGGATGCTCGCGATCTGGGCGCGCGGCGCCGCGCCCGAGCATCTGCCGGCCCAAGCATAGCCATGCCCGCTGCGGCTCTGGCGCCCGGCGCCTCCGCCCCGATGCAGAGCGTTTCTCCCGAACAGCAACTCGCGGCTCAGAGCGCCTACCACGAGGGACTTGCCCACGCACGCGAGAATCGCTGGTTGCAAGCGGCCGATGCGTATGAAGCTGCCCTCGCGGCCGCTGCGCACGACCCCGTGCTGTGGCTAAACCTGGCCCATGCCCGCCTGAAGCTCGGCGACACCGAGCGCAGCGCCACGGCGGCGTGCCGTGCGGTGGCACTGGACCCAAGATCCGAGCTCGGACTGACGATTGCCGCGCAGTGCTTTGCGCACGCCGGCCGCCAGCAGGATTTGGTTGCCCTGTTTCGCTCGGTCGATATGCACGCCATCGGCGACGCGCGCTTGCACCTGCAGCTGGGACTCGCACTATGCCGTCTGGAGCGCTTCGAAGAGGCGATTCGCGCGTTTTTGGACGTTCTCGTGCGCAACCCGCGCTCGGCCGAAGCGTTCGCCCAACTGGGCAATGTGTTCCAGCTCATGCAGCTGCCGGAGCAGGCGCGAGAGAGCTTTCGCAACGCTCTTGCCCTGGGGCGTACGCCGGTCGAGATGCTCTCGGCCGTTTTGTTTACTTCGCTGGAAGCGGCCCGTTGGGAAAGCTTCGAGGAGGATCGGGCCAGCCTCGAGGCCCTTGCCGCGTCGGGCCAGGGGCAACCGGTCCCCTTTTATTGCCTGGCCTTTTCCTGGACGCGCAGCCAGCAGCTGGCAGCTGCGCGCGCCTACGCCCAACGCACGTTCCGCGGCATCGCGACCGCAACGCACGGCACCGCACACGCCGCCGCCAGGCCGATTCGTGTCGGATACGTTTCCAGCGATTTGCACGAACATGCCACCGCGTATTTGATATCCGAGTTGCTCGAGCGCCACGATCGAGAGCGGTTCGAGATTTATGCCTACTCCTACGGCAACAACGACGCCTCACCGATGCGTCGACGCATCGAAACGGCCGTCGGCCGGACCTTTGTCGACGCCCGGCAGATGTCGACGCCTGCGCTCGTGCAGCGAATCAGCCAGGACGCGATCGATGTTCTGATCGATTTGAAGGGCTACACCCTGTACGCACGAAACGACGTGTTTGCCCACCGCCCGGCACCCATCCAGGTGAATTTTCTCGGGTTCCCGGGAACGCTCGGATCGGAACACTACGACTACATCATTGGAGACCCGATCGTCACGCCGCTGGAGCACGCCGACGGCTTTGCCGAGAAAATCGCGCAGTTACCCGACTGCTACCAGCCAAACGACCGCTTGCGGCCGATGGGGGCGGCGCCCGACCGCGAGCGCTGGCAGCTTCCGCGCAACGGCTTCGTATTTTGCTGTTTTAACGCCGCCTACAAGATCACGCCCCCGGTCTTTGACCGCTGGTGCTCGTTGTTGCGCCAGATCGACGACTCGGTCCTGTGGTTACTCGAAACCAACGCGCAGGCCCGCAAGAATATCCTCCTGCAGGCGCAGCGACGCGGTATCGCACCGGATCGATTGATTTGGGCACCGCGCGTCGGATTTGCGCAGCACATCGCGCGACTGCCGACCGCCGACGTTTTCCTCGATACCTTGCCGGTGAACGCGCATACCACCGCAAGCGATGCGCTTTGGGCGGGGCTTCCCGTGCTGACGGTCCTGGGCGAGAGTTTCGTCTCCCGGGTGGCCGCGAGCGCAGTGACGGCCGCGCAGCTTCCCGAACTTGTTGCGGCGGATCTGGACGAGTACGAACGCATCGCGCTGCGGTTGGCTCGCGACCGGACGTGGTTGCGAGACCTGCGCCAGCGGCTTGCCGACAACCGCGACCGCTGTGCCCTTTTTGACAGTGCCGCCTATCAGCGCAACTTCGAAGCGCTGCTCGGTCGCATGGTCGCGCGCCGCAATCGCGGTCTTGCCCCGGAGCATTTGCCGGCGGCGGCGCGCCGCATCGAGCGCGCTCCTTGGCCGGGGCGGGGGCCCGCAGCACAGCAAACGTGAACGCGCCGCCAATGGGTGGCCAAGACCGGATCCGAGCCTTGGGGCGCTGGCGTTAGCGCCGGGGTACGAAGGTCCTTGGGCTGGCCGGAGCCGTCTTTTGCTCCATGCGGTAGACCCAGGTCAGCACTTCGGCCACGGCAACGTACAGCGCCGGCGGTATGCGCTGGTCCAGATCGAAGTCCATCAGCGCCGCCACGAGCTCGCGCGACTCGTGCACCGGCACACCAAACTCGTGCGCCCGCGCGATGATCGCCTCGGCAATGGCCCCCTGACCGTTGGCAATGACCCGGGGCGACAAGCCCTTGGCCGCATCGCGCTCCTCATAGGAAAGCGCCACGGCCCGCAAGGGGTGAGGCGCGCGCGGAGAGTTTTGGGCCATCACAGACCTGCGTCGGTTGGAGCGATGGCGGCCAGCTGCGCAAGATTCAGACCTCGCGCCGCCAGAGCGTCGGCCAACTGGGAAAGCTCCGCGTTGAGCGTCGCGGCCCGGTCCGATTCGAGCTGCACGCCCACCGTAGTTTCCATGACCCGAATGCGGGCCCGCAGTGCCCCGAGATTGGGAAGGCGCAAATTGAGCGTTGCGACGAATAGCCCGGTGGCGTCGCCCGCGTTCGCAGCCTCGCGGTTTCGCTCCCGATCGCGTTCGATCTCGATCCGAATGGGCTGGCCGGTCCACGCCTGGCCTACCAACGTGATTGCCTGCCGCTGTAGGGCGTCGAGCTGCATCGCGCTGCGCCGGTCCGTCGTTTGCGCGTCCTTGGGGTGCACATCGACCGGCAGGCTACGCGCCTCTTCTTCGATTTGCCGAAAGGATCGTTCGCCTCGAAGCGCTTGGGCAAAATGCGCCTCTAGAAAAAGTCCGCTCGAATCGATCGCGCGCGCCAGGCTCTTACCGGCATCGTCGACATCCGGGGACTGCATCAACGGCGCCGCAATGACGGTTGCCGGCCGTTGGGTGTCGGTCAGAACCACTTCGGACGGCGCGTTGGCGGCAAGCGAACGCGACCCCTGAACCTGGGCATCGACCGATGCGACGCGCGCGGCCGTAGATAGGTCGAGCAAACCGCCGTCTGCCGGCGCGGACGAAGCGCTCGCGCGTTCTTCGGGCAGCCGCGCGCCCAAACCGAGCAGCGTCAACACGGCATCGCGCGCCGCACCGGTGAGCAAGAACCGACGTCCGTCGACCAGCACTTGCAACGCTCCCCGATCGGACGCGAGCAGCACTTCGACGCTCGCTTGGGCCGGCGCCAGGTTTCGCAGGCCGTTCAGGAGGGCACTGGGCAGCGCCAGGGAGTCCAGGACACTGAGCAGCCGATCGGCCGACAGTTGGTATCGGTCCATTGTGGCGCTCGTTCCCCAGTCGGGCCGAGCCAGGCGGTCCGCTTGCAGGGCGGGGATCTCGATGGCCAACGGATCGATCGCCTTCGGTTAGGGCGCCCGCGCAGGTGGGTGCGGCACCGAACCGAGGAATTTTTCCAGGGTGCGCAACCAGGGCTGCGCACGTGCCCGGATCTGCGCATCGTCGTTCAGTATCGAGCGAAGCAGCGCGATGCGGCGCCTTTTTTCGGCATCACCCAGCGCATCGGTGACGCGAGCTTGCTTGAGCGTGGCAATCAGCTCCCGACAACGCGCTGCGATCTCCTCGACGCGATCCCAGTCGCCCCGGTGCGCCGCCTCCAGCATGCTGCGGCTGGCCTGGGCGATTTTTTCGTACTGGTCCATCAGGCTCGCGGCGAGATCCTGCTTCGGGTTGCCACTGCCATTGCGGTTTTTCGCGGCCATCGGCACGACTCTGCGAAAGGCCCGCTTACGCGCGGTACGCGTGCGCGAGACGTGCAAATTCGGCGGGCGTTGCAACAGCTGGTGCGCCCGGGGGGCCGTTCGTGCCCAATGCGCCTTCGGCCACGGTACCCGCGGGTCCGATCTTTGCCCAGGCGGCGCGCAAATCCCCTAGCAACCGAGCCGCCTCGTCCAGTGCCTCGACGTCGTTGCGTATATTGCCCTGCAGCAGACGCCGCAAGATGTATTTATACAGACCGATCAGGCGGGCGGAGAACGCGGGGGCGAAGGTCGGATCGACGCTTGAACACAGACCGGAGTCGACGATGCGAATTGCCTGGTCGATGGCCTGGCACTTTTCGGCGATCCGGCGCTGCGCCAGATGGCCCTTGGCTCGCTGGATCGCAAGCAATGCTCCGTCAAAGAGAATCAGCACAAGGCGGTGCGGATCCGCATTCAGGATATCGAGTTCCAGACTTAGCTTGCTGTAGGCCTTTGCACCGAAACCGCTCAAGGTTCGCTCCCGATCACTGTGCCGAAGTCATTCCAAATATCGGCAGAGCCGAAGGCAGGTTAAGCGCGGTCAAAGCGCGAATTGCGCTGCGACCACTACCTTCAGCCAGGCAGTGAAGAAAGCTCGTTAGACAGCGACGTCTGTTCGGCCGAGGCGTTCGCCAACATGGCATTGAGTTGACTGTATTCCTGCGTCAAGCTCGTCTGTGTCTGGGCAAGTTGGGCTTGCATCAGACCTTGCTGCGTATTCATGTACGTGATCTGCGAGCGAAGCCCCGCTTGCGCAGCGCCCAATGCGCCGGATGTCCCGAGCATCTGCTCGGCCGCATTGCTGACTTGTACCGCAAATCCGAGCTGCGCACCGCTTCCGGTCGCACTGGTGAACATCGTTGCAACCGCACTGGGGTTCGCGCTCAGTGCGGACTGAAACTGACCGGAGTTCAGCGACAGGGTGCCGTCGGCATTGACCGATACGCCGACCTCCGCAAGCCAGGAGTAACTCGAATTGGTACCGGTCGCCGTTGTCTGGCTGCCCAGGATGGACTGCAGGTTGCTGACGATGTCCTGGGTTGTTGGATCGCCCGTCAGGACCGATGCCGTATTGGTGCTGGCGTTGTAGTTTGTCAGGTTGTTGGTCAGCGTGATCAGCGCGTTGTACGCGGAAATGAAACTGTTCACCGAGTTCGTGATGGTCGTCGGATCGGTGCCAACCGAAATCTGCGCTTGCAACGGCGCCGCGCCGGAGGCCGGCGCCTGCGTCAAATTCAGCGTAACGCCCGCAATTGCGGTCGTCACCGAGTTCGAAGCCGATGTCAGGGCAAGCCCGTTGACGGTGAAACTGGCGTCGGCCGCCGCCTGCGTTTGCGTCATGCCGGGACTGCCGGAGGCAGCCGTTGGGTCGAAGGCAAATTGCGCAAGGCCGGAGCTGGCCACGACGCTAAAGGCGTTCGTGGTCCCGGTGTTTGCGGAGTTGATCACGAGCTGGCTTGTGCCGTTGGCATTGGTCACCACGGACGCATTGACCGACCCGTTGGCGGCGCTGTTGATCGCCGCGGCAATGCCGTTAAGCGTGTCATTGGTCGAGTCGATCGTGACCGTGATCGGGCTTGCGCCCGACTGCGCGGTAAAGGTATTGGTGCCGGCGGCGTACGTGCCCATTTGGATGGTCAGCGTCCCCGTGCCCAAGCTGGTCGACGCGCTGGAGACCGGCGCCGAGGCGATCGACTGCGCCTGGGCCAAGCTCGATACGGTCACGGAATAATTGGCGCTCGCCGGGTCGCCCGTGACAGTGGCCGACACGCCGTCGCCCGTCACGTTGGCGCTGGCCGCCTGGAAGGCCGAAGGCAAAGCCAACGTGCTGGCGGCACTTTGCAGCGCGGAAATCGCACTTTGCTCCTGGCCATAGGCGCTCAGGGTCGCCTGCACGCCCGCTTCCTGGTTCTGCAACTGCGTCAGGGGCTGGGACTCCACGACCATCATCTCGGAAACGAGCTGACTGACGTTGAGCTGCCCGGCCGTGATCAACGGCGCCGTGCTCGTAGTGGAATACGGGTTCGAACTGTTGCTCGTGAGCCCCGGAATCAGACCCGAGGTCGAGCTACTCGACGTCGAAGAGGTGGTCATCGGTAGATGGCGCGCGCCGCACTATGCCTTCGTGTTAATCAGCGTCCCTCTGCCCAATTGTGTGGGCAGCTTCGCTTCGCTGCCGGCAGACGCCATCTCGTAGGCCGGTGACTGCTCGACTTTTTGCGTCTCGATATCGAGGAGTTTGACGGTCATCGAGTGGGTCTGATCGTCGAAAACGAGCACCATTTGCGTTCCAATCGGACTCGACGTCTGGCCTGCCTGAGGCACTTGCGAGGCGGGCGCATCCTTGCCCGCGGGCGTTCCCGACGCCTCGGCGCCGCTCGCCGATTCGGTTCCCATCGTCGGGTTGGCGTGCCCGCCACCCGCGGCGCCCGCGGGTGCCTCGCGGCCGCTCCCGTCAGCGGCTCGCGCGCTAGTACCTGCGCCAGTGGACTCTAGGCCCAAGACGCCCTGCGCAATTCCCGAGAGCGGAAAACTCGCCATGTTCGCCTCCAGGCGGCAATCCGACTTGGCGTCGGATTTCCGCCATACGAGGCAAATAACGGCACAACCGCGCAGGACTTTAGGGGATGCCCGTCGCGCCGGCCCGAGTAGGGGACATCCGAAAGAAGACGGGGTCCGGTGGTGTGAACCACCGGACCCCGTCCGCGTAGAGCCGAGCTAGAGGCGCGAAATTACGGAAGCTTGGCCAGCAGCGAGAGCACGTTTTGCGGTATCGAGTTGGCCTGCGAGAGCATCGCAACACCGGCCTGCTGGACGATCTCCGCTTGCGTCAGGTTCGATGTCGCCTGGGCGTAGTCCGTGTCCATGATCGAGGACTCGGCAGACGCCGTATTTTGCGCATTGACCTGCATGTTGGCCACGACCTGCTGGAAGCGAATTTCGTTGGCACCGTTGGTCGCACGCACCGAGTTGACCAGTGCCAGCGCGTTGTCAACCGCCGTAATGGCTGCGGTTGCGTCGGACCCCTGGGTCAGGTCGCCCAGACAGGCCGACGACAACGCCACCGCGCTGGCCAGCGTCATCCCACCGACGGCGATCTGATCGGTCGTATTGGCACCGATCTGGTAGGTGATGGCGGCGGCCGACGAGAAAATTGCGATGCCGTTGAACTGCGTGTTGGACAAGGTCAGGGCAATTTGCGAAGCCAATTGCTGGTATTCCGCATTCAGATCCGCATCGCCTTGACCAACGTTGGTGCCGTTGGCCGCTTCCACCGCCAGCGTACGCATCTGCTGGAGCATGTTGGTGACCGAGCCCATCGCGCCGTCCGCGGTTTGCGCGAGCGAAATCGCCGCGTTGGCGTTGGTGATGCCCTGGTTCATGCCGTTGACCTGGGCCTGCATGCCCGTGGCAATTGCCAAACCGGCCGGATCGTCCATTGCGCTATTGATGCGAAGACCGGACGAGAGCTGCTGTACTGCGACGTTCAGCTTGTTCTGCGTGTTCGCCAAATCGTTTTGCGTGATCAGCGACAGAACATTGGTGTTTACGACCATTGTCATGTTCGATTCCTTTCAATCTCTCTACAAGTGGCAGCCAAAACTGCAGGCTGGTTCAACCTGGTACCCAGGTGGCTGCCATCCACAGCTAGAGGCGCCTACCGGTCCTTAGCGCTTCGGGATCTCATTACCACGCCTACTTGTGGTAATGCGCACCGCGCAGCGTCAGATCGCTTATCGGTGTATCGGCCGTTGAACTTTAGGGACAGCGCATTTGCTCATCGACGTTACGGCACTCGTGATCGCGGCAATACCGCGTTCATTTGCCCGCATTTCCCCTTTTGCGTGTTGCCAGCCGTTCTCGAACACACGGCGCTATTCATATAGCGGTGCAACGCCAAAGAGCATGCCGCAACTCGTTACGCACGCAAAACCCTGCGCGAGGACGGAGCAAGTGACGCTCTCGGGTCCGCGTACCCGTCGTTTCCGGCCGCTCGTGCCACGGCACATCCATCGCGCACCCGCACAAGCCAGCCGACCTCGGCCATTGCCGTTCGCTGGTCGCAAACGAGGCAAAAAAAAATGCGCGCCGGTGACGGGGGTCAGCGCGGCGCGCGAGGCGGGGGAGGAAAGGTGTTGCAACCTTCAATTTCGGCATCAGCCCGAAAGTCTTTAGGGATCCACCGGCAAAGTTTCGAAGCCTGCGGCCTTTGCGCGGCCCGCGCAGCAAGCCGCACAGGCCGCGGGTTTGCCTCGTTGTAAGGCAAATTCCTACAAGCAAACGGCGCGGGATCTGACGGCCAATTTGGCGGATTCCCGCTACTCCGAACGGACCCCTACCGTGAAAATGGCATCACTTCGCAACGCTATCTGGGCTTTCCAAAGCCCGACCACAAGGAGGAAGCACTCATGAGCAACACCAGTGTCGTCAACGAGCAGCTGCTGCAGGAAGTCCGGGAAGTCAACCTCGCGTACCTCGTCTTGGCGCAGCACATGATTCGCGCCGACAAGGCCCAGGCCCGCTATCGCCTTGGGGTTTCCGAGGAAGTCGCGGGCATCGTAGAACAGCTCACTCCCGCGCAATTGATGAAGATTGCGGGCAGCAACCAGCTGATCTTGCGGTTCCGGTTCGACGACGACGTCGTTTGGAATCTGCTGACGAGCCATTCGCGCGCCAAGCTGGCGCCCGGGGCGGCGGTGGCCGGTTTGCACGCCAACATCGTCATGGCCGGCCAATTTGCCGAAGCCAACTGACTTAGCCCAAATCGGTGACCGCTATGAGAATCAAGAGCATCGTCACGGAAAGCCGCCAGATTCAGCGCGCGATCGCGCTGATCAAGCTCGGCGCCCGCCTGCAGGTTCTGGAGTCGGAGACGGACCTCTCGTATGAGCGCCTGTTGCGCCTGTACAAGGAGGTGCAGGGCGAATCTCCGGCGCGCGGGATGCTGCCGTTTTCCACCGACTGGTTCATGACCTGGCAGCCCAACATCCATTCGTCGCTGTTCCTGAACATCTACGAGTACCTGAACAAGACGACCGAGCTCGAGGAAATCGACGCGATCATCAAGGCCTACGAGCTGTACATCGAGCAGATTCGCGCGCAAAACCTCGAGCCGCTGCTGTCGGTAACCCGCGCCTGGCGCTTGGTGAAGTTTGTCGATGCGGGCATGGTCACGCTCACGGCATGCTGCAAGTGCAGCGGAAAGTTCGTAACCCATACCTTCGAACTAACCAAGAACTACGTCTGTGGCCTGTGCGAGCCGCCCGCGCGCGCCGGCAAGGGCCGCGGCAACGTGCGCACGGAAGAAGAAGAACAAGCGCTTGCCTGAGGCGGCGCCCGGACCCTTTTTCTCCTCCTCCGACCTCGACCCGGCTTCGGCCGGGTCTTTTTTTTCGACCGCGTCGCGCGCCTCGCGTGCGGCGGCCGACCCATCGGCCGTAGGGGCCAATCCCCGGAAATGTCGGTTACCAATACGGGAGTTTCGGGCTTCTCTAGCAGCGAGGGTGTCCGATTTCGCCTCGGGGGTTCAAGTACAGCAGTAACACTGCCGAAACGGGGTTAGCGCAATCATCTATTTGGGCGGGCGGCCAATGACGACGCTTGTGCAGCGTGATACCTATCGGGGCAAAGGTCGAACAGCATGTTCGTCATCGTTGGCTATCTGCTCGTCCTGAGCGCCGTTTTCGGCGGCTACGCCCTCGAGGGCGGCAGTTTCCACGTCCTGATCCAGCCGATCGAGCTGCTGACAATCGCGGGGGCGGCGGGCGGCGCCTTCCTGACGGCCAACAACAGCAAGGTACTGGGCGCAACGCTCAAGTCCTTGCCCAAGCTGCTGCAGGGCTCCAAATACACGAAAGCGCGCTACATGGCGCTCATGGCGCTGCTGTTCGACCTCCTGAGCAAGATCCGCAAGGAAGGAATGATGGCGGTCGAGTCGGACGTCGAAGACCCCAAAAAAAGCGCCTTGTTCCAAAAGCACCCGATGATCACCTCGGATCACCACCTCATCGAGTTCATCACGGATTACCTGCGCATGATGGTCTCGGGGAACATGAATCCGATCGAGATCGAAAGCCTCATGGAACAGGAGATCGAGACGCACCACCACGAGCTCATGGCGCCGTCCCATGCTTTGCAGAAGGCCGGCGACGGGCTGCCGGCTTTCGGCATCGTCGCCGCGGTGATGGGCGTGGTCAAGACGATGAGCTCGGTCGGCAAACCGCCTGCGGTCCTGGGCGAGATGATCGCCGCGGCGTTGGTCGGAACGTTTCTCGGGATCTTGCTCTCCTACGGATTCGTCCAGCCGATTGCGGCGCTGCTCGAGCAGAAAGTCGACGAATCCACAAAGGAGCTCAACTGCATCAAGGCGACCTTGCTCGCCAACCTGCAAGGGTACGCCCCGGCCCTTGCGGTCGAATTCGGCCGCAAGATCTTGTACTCGACCGAACGCCCCACGTTCCTCGAACTCGAAAAGCACGTCAAGCAAAAGCGCTAGGACGCCACGCGTCGTGCCACCGTCATGAACACCACCAGCGAAAAAGCCAAATCCACGATCGTCATCAAACGCATCAAAAAGGGCGGACACGCCGCCCACGGTGCGGCCTGGAAGATCGCCTACGCGGACTTCGTCACAGCGATGATGGCCTTCTTTTTGCTGATGTGGCTGCTCGGATCGACGACCAAGGGCGACCTAAAGGGCATCGCCGAATACTTCCAGTCGCCCTTGCAGGTCTCGCTCTCCGGCGGCGACGGAGCCGGCGATTCGGACTCGATCATTACCGGCGGCGGGGACGATCTCACGAAGTCCGCCGGCCAGATCAAGCGCGGCGAAATCCAGGCCAAGAAGCACCGGCGCGACGAGGTCCAGCGCAAGGAACGCATTCGCATGCTGGAGCTAAAACAGCACCTGGACCAGGCAATCCTTGCCAGCGACAAGATGGTGCAGTTCAAGGACCAGATCCGGGTCGAAATCACGCCCGATGGGCTGCGCATCCAGATCGTCGACGATTTCAAACGGCCGATGTTCGACACCGGCAGTGCGCGGGTCAAGGACTACATGCGCGACATCCTGCGCGAATTTGGCAAGGTCCTGAACGATGTCGACAGCAAACTCGTTTTGACCGGTCACACCGACTCGGCGCAATACGCCGCGGGCGACAAGGCGTACTCGAACTGGGAGCTGTCGGCCGACCGGGCCAACGCGTCGCGCCGGGAGCTCATTGCCGGAGGCATGGAAGCGGCCAAGATCGTGCGCGTCGTCGGGCTTGCCGATTCCAGCCCCCTGGACAAAGAAAACCCGATGAACCCGCTGAACCGGCGGATTTCGATCATCGTCTTGAACAAACTGGCCGAGGAGCGCATGCAGATGGCCGGAGGCGAAATCGAGGCCGGCGATGCCGACAGTCTGGAGCGATCCGTCGCCAGCGAAGCCGGTTCGGTGCAGGGCGCCGTGGGCCATGGGGAGACCGAGTCCCCATTGAACCCATCAAACGGCAACGAGACCGCCGCACCGGCGCCTTCGCGCTAAGAAGGGACAGCGAGCGATGAAGCCGCCTTTTTCCGCAACCGAAGCGGCCGCGTGCGCCCGACAATGGCGCCGTGCCGCCGTAGGCCGTGCAAGCAGGAGCACGTATGGGCACTGAGGCAAGATTTCTTATCGTCGACGATTTTTCCACCATGAGGCGCATCGTGCGCAATCTGCTCAAGGAGATCGGCTACCACAACGCGGAAGAAGCCGAGGACGGAATCGTTGCGCTCGGTTTGCTCAAATCGAGGAAGTTCGACTTCATCGTTTCGGACATCCACATGCCCAACATGGACGGTTTCGAGTTGCTCAAACACGTGCGTGCCGATGAAGATCTCAAGTCCATCCCTTTCTTGATGATCACCGCGGAAGCCAAGAAGGAGGACATCGTGAGCGCCGCCCAGAACGGCGCCAACGGCTATATCGTCAAACCTTTCACAAAGGCGACCTTGGAGGAAAAGGTTCAAAAAATCCTGCAGAAACATTCCGGAACGGTGCAATGACCATGGGCCACAGCGACTCCAATCCCCTGCGCAATGCGCGCCCCGCCGAGGACGCCTCGCGCGCCCCGATACCCGAAGTGCGCGTCTGGGGCGATATGTCCTACCTCGAACCCGGGGAACCCGATGCGATCGACGGGCACGAGGCCCAAGTCCATGGGGCTCCTGCGCGGGCGGCCTCGAGCGACCCGACGGGCCCGGACCTGTACCGGCACCTTGGCAGTCTGACGCAAAGCCTGCACGAGGCCTTGCGCGAACTTACGGTTCAAGAGGCGTCGGCCGCGGACCGCGTCTCCTACGACAACGCGGTGCATCTTGCGCAAACCCTGGAGCAGCAACTCGCCCGGCTGCTCGCTGCCACCCGAACGCGCGAAACAAACTAGACGAGTCAGCGCGCGGGGGCGGCGCCGTTTGCGGATGGTTGGGAGGATCCGGAAGGCAAGGCGCTGGGCGCGGGCCAATTGCTTGGGCGCCCGGGCTTTTAACGACTAGACCGGCATATTCATGATCTGATCGTAGGCCTGCGCCAGGCGGTTGCGCACTTGCACCGCCGCGGCAAAGTTGATCGCCGAGGTATTCATGGCGATCATCGTTTGCTCCAGGCTCACGTTCGGGTTTTCGAGCTGAAACTGCTTTTGCAGTTCGTCGGATTGCATCTGGCTTTGGCTTACCGCCTTGAGCGCCGAATTCAAGGTGGCGGCAAAGTCAAATCCCTCCTTCTCGCCACCTACCCCGCTGGCGGCTGCCGTCACACCCTTTGCATTGGCAACGGCGTTGGCAATCTGCGAATTGATGCTGGCCAAGTCCATGTTTCGCCCCCGCGAAAAGATTTGCGGTTCGACGGCAAGGCGGCGCTTGCCACGGCCGAACCCCAGTCGCACTGCTCTCGCGAATGTAGCGCGGCGCACCAAACGGCAATGGTGCAATCTGGCGGCCTTTCGCCGCGCAATTTCTTGCGTGCGGTGCAAAACGAGCCGGGGTTCGCGCCACCCGGGCACGCCGAAACGGTCGAGATTTCCTCGGCTTATCCATGCATTCGCGGCCTAAAGGCGCCGAATAATGGGCACGCCAAAGCTAACGCAAACTTGTGATAACGGCGGCCAAGACACGACGGCATGGATAAGCCCACACTTGCTCCCGGCGCCCCGGCAGGCCCCGGTCTCGGATTGCTCACGCGCCTGTCGCCGCGCACCCGTGCGCTGCTCATGCTGGGCGCCGCTGGGCTCATCGCGGTGGTTTCGGCCGCCTGGCTGTGGAGCACCTCGCCGAACTACGGCGTTTTGTTCACCAACGTCTCGGATCGCGATGGCGGGGCGATCATCGCCCAGCTCTCGCAGATGAACATTCCGTATCGCAATTCCGATGGCGGAACAATCCTGGTTCCGCTGGAAAAAGTGCACGAAGCGCGCCTGAAACTCGCTTCGCTGGGCCTGCCCAAGGGATCGATCGTCGGCTTCGAACTGCTCGAGTCGCAAAAGTTTGGACTGACGCAGTTCCAGGAACAGCTCAACTATCAGCGCGGCCTCGAAGGCGAGCTCGCGCGCTCGATTCAGACCCTGGCGCCGGTGGCTGCAGCGCGCGTGCACCTTGCCTTGCCCAAGGCATCGGGGTTCTTGCGCGACAAGGAGCCGCCCACCGCCTCGGTGCTGCTGCAGTTGCACCCCGGTCAAACGCTCGATCGCGCGCAGGTTGCCGGCATCGTTCACCTGGTTGCCTCGTCCGTCCCGGAACTCAATCCAAAGAATGTCTCGGTGGTCGATCAGCATGGGGATTTGCTGGCCAATCGCTCCGATGGCGCCGTTGGCCTGAATTCCTCGCAGCTCGACTATCTGGCCCAGATCGAAGCGTCCACGATCAAGCGCATCGAAGACATTTTGGAGCCGATCGTCGGGCGCGGAAACGTGCGTGCCCAAGTTACCGCCGACGTCGACTTTTCCAGCGTCGAGATGGAAGACGAGACCTTCAAACCCAACCAGGGCCCCGACAAAGCGGCGATTCGTTCGCAGTCGAGCAACGAGAGCACGCAGCCGGGCGCCAGCGGCCCGCAGGGCATACCCGGCGCCCTTTCCAATCAGCCGCCCGTTCCGGCAACCGCGCCCATCAACGGGCCGCAGCCGCCCCTGAACCCGCCGGCCAGTGCGACGAACGCGAACAACGCGAACAGCGTTCCGGTCAGCAGTCACCACGAACAGACGACCAACTACGAGATCGACAAGAACGTTCGACACACGCGCAACGCCAGCGGTCAGATTCGACGACTTACCGCCGCCATTGTCGTTAACAACAAGCCGGCCGCCGAAGGCGGCCCGGGGACGGGCACGCCGTGGGACGCCAAGGAACTCGAGAACCTGCAGATGCTTGCGCGCCAGGCGATGGGATTTAACGAGCAGCGCGGCGACGCCCTGAACCTCGTCAATGCGCCTTTCACGCAGCCCGAGCTCACGCCGATCGAACCCGTTCCGCTGCTGCAGCGTCCCGACGTCTTGGCCCTTGCCAAGGAAGGCGGCAAGGCGCTTTTGTTTCTTGTGCTGACGGCAATCGTCGTATTCGGCGTACTTCGCCCCGCGATGAACACGATCGGCACCGCTCCGGCCGTTGCCGAGGCCGCTCCGGCAACGCCGCCGGCCCTAGCCGCGCCGGCGGGACCGCCGCCGTCGCTCGAGGGCATGCGCCAGATCGCCAAGACGGATCCGGCGGCCGTCGCCAACGTGGTCAAGACCTGGGTCGGTGACGGACGGTCCTGAGCAACACCATGGCAGCGGATGACTCCGGAATCGAACGCGCCGCAATTCTCCTGATGACCGTCGGGGAGGAAGGCGCCGCCGAGGTCCTGAAGTACCTCAGTCCCAAGGAAGTCCAAAAGGTCGGCGAAACCATGTCCAAGATGCGCACGGTTTCGCGCGAGCGCATCGACGAGGCGGTCCGGCGCTTCCACGAAACGCGCGAGGGCAATTTTTCCCTGGTGCGCGATACCGACGAGTTCGTCAGCCAAGTCCTACGCAAGGCTCTGGGCGAGGAAAAGGCCCGGCTGCTGATCGAGCGGATCTTGCAGGGCAATGATGTCTCGGGCATCGAGTCCATGAAATGGATGGACGCGGGCGCGGTTGCCGAGCTCCTCAAGGCCGAGCACCCGCAGATCGTGGCGTCGATCCTTGTGCATCTGGAGCGCGACCACGCCTCCGAGGTGCTAAAGCAACTTCCCGAGCGCATGCGCAACGACATTTTGGTGCGCATCGCCACGCTCGACGGCATCCAACCGCAGGCGCTGCAGGAGCTCAATGCCGCGCTCTCGCGCGTGCTCGCGGGCGCCGACAAGGTCAAAAAGACCTCGCTCGGAGGCGCAAAAGCGGCCGCGGAAATCCTCAATTTCATGGGCAACGCAATCGAAACCGTGGTCGTTGAATCGATTCGCGAGCAGGACGCGGATCTGGCGCAAAAGGTTCTCGACCAGATGTTCACGTTCGAGAATCTCAACGACCTGGACGACAAGGGCATACAGGCGCTGCTGCGCGAGGTGCAGTCCGAGCAGCTCATCGTTGCACTCAAAGGTGCCGACCAAGCCTTGCGTGAGCGCGTCTTTAAGAACATGTCGACGCGTGCCGCCGAAACGATGCGCGAGGACCTCGAGGCCAAGGGCCCCGTGCGACTGTCCGAAGTCGAGGCCGAGCAGCGCGAGATCCTCAAAATCGTTCGGCGTCTGGCCGACGAGGGACAGATCCAGCTGGGCTCCGGCGGGGGCGACGATGAATTCGTCTGAGACCCGCGCAACTCGGATCAAAGGGGTCTGACATGGGAGCATCGGATCGGTTTTCGCGGACGATTTCCAAAGACAAGATTGAAGGCACAGCCAACTGGGAACTGCGCCCGCTTTCGGGCGGCACCCGCGTTGCCGGATCGGCACCGTTGCCGGCGCGCGCCGGCGGCACGGCTCGCGAGCAAAGCGGTTATGAGGCGGGCCGCACGCAGGGATACGCGGACGTGATGCGTAGCGCCCAGCAGGCGCGCGCCGCCGATCTTCAGCGCATCGAGAGTCTGTTGATCGGCCTTCAGAGCCGGTTTGAACAACTCTCCGCGCAGGGAGCCGATTGCCTGCTGGATCTTGCGCTCGATATTGCGGGCCAGATTTTGCGGCGCGAAATCCAGACGCAGCGAGACACCATCTTGCCCGTGGTGCGCGAAGCTCTGGCGATGATCATCGACTCGCACGCTCACCCGACGGTTCGGCTGGCACCGCAAGATTTCGATCTCGTGCGCGAGGCCCTGCGTGCCGACGGCCAATTTCACGGATGCCGATTTCTCGCCGATCCCGCAATCCAGCCCGGGGGCTGCCGTGTCGAATCGCCACACGCGGAGATCGACGCCACGCTCGCGACGCGCTGGCGCCGCGTCGTTCAATCCCTGGGATCAACGGCGCCGCTACCCGAAATGCCGGCCCAAGATGCGACAACCGCTTCGGACCGCGATCCGGGCGCCCCATGAATCGGACCGCCCGGCCGATGCAACCGACGGCCTTCCCCCAGTTTCTGCAGGAGTGCCGGCCCATCGTGACCTCGGTGGAGCCTTTTGAACTGCGGGGGCGGCTTACGCGCTCGGCGGGCCTCGTGATGGAAGTCGTCGGGCTCAAGCTGCCCGTTGGCGCCCGCGTAGCCGTGGTGCAGGCCGACAGCACGCGGCTCGACGCCGAGGTCGTGGGTTTTTCGGGCGAGCGCCTGTTTCTGATGCCCATCAGCGAGCCGCTAGGCATACGGCCGGGTGCCATGGTGGTTCCCTTTGAACCGGCCGCGCCGCGTCCCGTTCTGGGTCAGCGCAACCATCCTCGGCGTCGAGCCGAGGATCGCGCGCGCCAGCTGCCCATGGGCAATGCCCTGTTGGGCCGCGTCATCGACCCGAGCGGCAATCCGCTGGATCGGGGTGGCCCCTTGGTGCAGGCCGACGGAAGCGCCTGCGAGCTCCATCCGCTTTCGCGACGCCTGATCAACGCGATGGACCGGGCGCCCGTGCGCAATGCGCTGGATGTCGGAATCCGCGCCATTAACGGACTGCTGACGATCGGTCGCGGCCAGCGCATCGGTCTTTTTTCCGGATCGGGCGTCGGCAAAAGCGTGCTGCTCGGAATGATGGCCCGATTCACGACGGCCGATGTCATCGTCGTAGGCCTGATCGGGGAACGCGGTCGGGAGGTAAAGGAATTCATCGACGAGATCCTCGGGCCCGACGGTCTGCGACGCGCCGTCGTCGTTGCCGCCCCGGCGGACACGACCCCGCTGGTACGCATGCAGGGCGCGGCTTACGCAACCTCCATCGCGGAACACTTTCGCGATCAAGGACGCGACGTCCTGCTGTTGATGGATTCGCTGACACGCTACGCGATGGCCGCCCGCGAGATCGCGCTGGCCATTGGCGAGCCGCCCGCCACCAAGGGTTATCCGCCCTCGGTCTTTGCCAAGCTGCCGCAACTGGTCGAGCGGGCCGGCAACGCGTCGGCGGGGGGCGGTTCGATCACCGGCTTTTATACCGTCCTGACCGAAGGCGACGATCCGCAAGATCCGGTTGGCGACGCGGCCCGTGCCATCTTGGACGGCCACATCGTGCTCTCGCGGGCCATGGCCGAGGCGGGTCATTTTCCGGCGATCGACGTCGAGACGTCGATCTCGCGCGTCATGCCCTCGGTGTGCGATCCGCAACAGATCGAGTGCGCGCGACGCTTCCGGGCGCTTTTCTCGCGCTATCAGCGCAACCACGATCTGCTGGCCGTTGGTGCCTATGTTGCGGGGGCCGATCCTGCACTCGATGCCGCGATCGCCGCACACCCACGCATGGAGCGTTTTTTGCAGCAATCCATGACCGAGCGCGCCACTCTGGGCGGATCGCAACAGGCTCTGGCCGAACTGATGCAGTCGGTCCCCGCGGTGGGGGCCTAGCCGATGGCCGGCCGCTTTCTTGTCGCACCGAACTAATCCCATGGCATCGCATCGACCTGCGCCAACATGAATCCCGCGACCTTGCAAACCCTGACCGAGCTGGCCAAAGCCAAGTGCGATGCCGCCCAGGCACGCTACGCGACGCTGCAGCGCGCGCTGGAGCAGGCGCGCTCGCACCTGACCACGCTGCAGCAGTACGCCCGCGAATACGAGGAGCGCGCGCGCTGCCGCGCCGGCGACCAGCGAGATCCCAGCGCGGAACGCAACCAGCTCGTGTTTCTGGAACGACTGCACGAAGCGGTTTTGGCGCAAGCGCGGGAGACCGAAGGTCGCGAGCAGGCGGCCGCCGCTGCCGCAGACGATCTGACGCAGTGTCTGCGCAAGCACAAGAGCTTGGAAACTTTGGCCCAGCGCCGCGTCGAGCGCGAGCGCCGCACCGAAGCGCGGCGCGAACAGAAAAGCACCGACGAGTTTGCCCAGCGTTCGCAGGAGCGCGCTGCGGCCCTTGGACTCAATCCGGCGACCGCCACCGCAAGGAGTGAATCATGATTTCGACCACCATTGGCACCCCGGTTGCCTCCAACACATCGGCCGTCGAACCGCAGGACGCCACTTCATCGACCGCGTCTGCCAGTCAGGAGTCCGCCGGCGGCACGAGCTTTTCGAGCGCGATGGCCAGCGCCGCCGGGGCGACGCCGGCGCCCGGCGCGGCGGGCGGGGAGGCATCGACGGCGAACACCGCAGGCTCCGGAGCCAATGCGACGTGCGATGCGCCCGCCAATGCCACAGCCGGCGTTGCGCCGTCCTCCTCGAGCGACGTCGCCGCCGACGGCGATGGGGCTTTGGCCCGCGCCACGGCCTGCCGAACGGCAGCCAGCGCGGCGCGTGCGCTGCGGCCTGCCGGCAGCGCGGTAAACGGCGCAAAAGGCCGGGTGCCGAGCAGCGGCTCGATGGCGCCGGAACAAATCGCGCAAGCCAAAACCGCGGTCCGCGCGCAGACCAGCGCAAGGTCCGCGCCGCCGACATCCACGGTCGGCGAACAAGCGCCCAAGGCCGGTGCTGCCGCGGCGCCCGATGCGCCCGGCGTCCAAAGCGCAAATCCCACGGCGTTGCCCGCGGCACAAGACGCTGCGTGCACGGTGGCCGCGGCCGCTCCGGGCGCCGACGCGCTGGCATCGCTCAGTGCGGCGCAGGTCGCAAGTGCGCAAGCCAGCGCGCGCGGCTCGGCCGAGGCAAACTTGGCCCAGGGCGAGACGGCGCCCAAGCTCGGCGCCTCCGCCGGTGCACAAGGCGCAAGCGCGATAACGCCACCGGGCTTTTCCGCATCGGGCAACTCCCAAGCGGCCTCGCCCACGAACGCCGACGTGTCCTGCGCCGCCAGCGGTTTGGTGGCGCCAAGCACTCCACCGAGCTTTTCGATGCTTTTTGGCGGTGCCGCCAAGGCCGGCGCCGAGCGGACCGACAGCAATGCGCCGGACGCGCCGATCAACGCAACGGCCCCGGGCGCGGGACCGAACGCGGGATTGTCGAGCGCGGCGTTGACCACGTTGGTCGGCGTATCGACCCACGGCGCGCCGGCGGCCGCCCCGTCTTCTTCCGCGGTTCTGAACATTGCAACGGCGGTCGGTGAGCCGGGGTTCGGACAGGATGCATCGCGCCAGATCGTGTACTTGGCCAAAACCGGAGTGCAGTCCGCGCAACTTTCGTTGCAGCCGGCCGACCTCGGGCCAGTGAGCGTGTCGATCCAGATGAACGGTCTACAAGCCTCTCTGGTCATATCGGCCAGTCATGCGACGACCCGCGCCGCTTTGCAAGACGCGCTGCCCCACCTGAGCGAACTCTTTCAGAGCAGTGGTCTGCAACTAACCGGCGCACAGGTGGGCGATGGCTCGGCGCGCAACGCCGATCAAGGTCCGGCCCAGCGCAATGGCTTGGCGGCAAACGACCCGCTCGGATCGGTACCAGCGGCACACCCGACGGCGATCGCGCTGGCCGCGACGACGGGCGCGGGCGGGCCCGGCAACCGACTGATCGATACCTTTGCTTAGTGGCAAATCGCGCACATATTCCCCGGATTGCCGCGCTCACCCATTCCCAATAATCGCTAAAGGTTTGCGGTCTGCTGCCGAGGCGGCAGCGGACCGATTGCAACGTTTTTGGGGAAACGATGGCCGACATCAGGGCAGCTGCCGCCGCGGCACCAGTCAAAGACGCACCGGGCGCGCTAAGGGGCCGGGAAGCGGCACCCCCGGCCGGCAAGGCCGCGCCGGCGGCCGCGGCACCGGCAAAGAAAAAGAGCCGCAAGCCGATTTTTCTCATCGCCGGCGTATTGCTTTTGCTCGCCGCTGCGGCGGCGGGCGCCTATCTGTTCATGGGCCCATCGGCCGAACCGACCGCGACGCCCGACGCGGCAAGCAAGAACAAGGGGGACAAGGGCAAGGAAAAGGGCAAGGAGAAAAAGGAAGAGGCCAAGAAGCCCTACTTTGTCGAGTTCGAAACCTTCACCGTGAACCTGAAGGACCCGGAGAAGTTTTTACAGATCAAGTTGACGTTCCAGGTCAAGAACGTGGAAGCGGCGGAAACCATCAAGGAATTGATGCCCATCGTCCGCAGCGCCGTCATTCCCGTGCTCAGTGCGCAGGATCCCACAGACCTCATGGCCAAAGAGGGAAAGGAAAAGCTCAGCGCGGAGGTGGTTGCCGCCGCCAACAAATCGGTGGCGGGCACGGCCGCCAACGAATCCATCGATGCCGTCCTGATCACCCACATGCTCATCCAGTAACAACGGCGCACAAACGGCCAGCACGCAAAAAAGACGCGAAACATCATGTCGGAGCAATATCTCTCGCAAGACGAAGTCGATGCGCTGCTCGAGGGCGTAACCGGCGAGTCGCAAAAACTCGACAAGGATCAGCCCTCGGAGGGGATTCGCGACTACGACATCGCGAGCCAGGAGCGCATCGTGCGCGGGCGCATGCCGACGATGGAAGTCGTCAACGAGCGTTTTGCGCGCAATTTGCGCGGCGGCTTGTTCAATTTCATGCGCCGCACTCCCGAGATCTCCATTGGGCCGGTGCGCGTCATCAAGTACTCGGCGTTCTTGCGCGACATCGCCGTGCCGACCAACATCAACATCATTTCGCTCGCGCCGCTGCGCGGACAGGGACTGGTGATTTTCGACCCGAACCTCGTGTTTTGCGCGATCGACACCTTGTTCGGCGGCACGGGCAAACAGCACTTTCGCATCGAGGGGCGCGATTTTTCCCCGACGGAGCAGCGAATCATCCAACGCATGATGGAAGTGGTCTTGGCCGAATACGGCAAGGCCTGGGGGGCGCTCTACAAGTTCCAGTTCCAGCACCAGCGCTCGGAAATGCACACCCAGTTCGCCAACGTCGCCTCGCCTTCGGAAGTCGTTGTGGCCGTCACCTTCAACCTGGAGTTCGGCGACAGTAGCGGCGAAATGCACTTTTGCTTTCCCTACTCCTCGCTCGAGCCGATTCGCGACATTTTGTATTCGTCCCTGCAGGCTGACGGACAGGAGCCCGATCGACGTTGGGTGCGGCAGCTCACGCAACAGGTGCAAAACGCCGAAATCGAGATCGCCGCGGAATTGGCACAGACCGAGCTTACGGTCGGGCAGCTCATCCGGTTGCAGATCGGCGACTTCATCGCCTTGCCCATACGCGACATCATCCCCGTCACGGTGGACGGCGTGCCGGTCATGGAATGCCGCTTTGGCGCGGTCAACGGCCACACCGCCATACGGGCGGAGCGAATGCTGAAGTACTCGCACTTTGGCGAGAACTTCTCCATCGAGGAGAACCGAGCATGAGCCAGCCGGGGACGGACGGACCCGCGAGCACCGACGACGACTGGGCCGCCGCATTGAAAGAACAAGCGGCCGCAGGCGCAGGGGCGACCATAGAACCGAGCTCGGCCGTGGAAGCCATCGCGCAGCCCGCCAACATTTTTCCCCGCTTAACGCCCGGCGGATCGTCGGACGGCGCCCAGGACCTGGACCTCATCCTGGACATACCGGTGCACCTGACCGTTGAGCTCGGGCGCACCCGGATTCCCATCAAGCATATCTTGCAGCTGGCGCAAGGTTCGGTCATCGAACTCGATTCGCTGGCCGGCGAACCCATGGACGTTTTGGTCAACGGCTGCCTGATCGCGCAAGGCGAAGTGGTGGTGGTCAACGAAAAGTTCGGCATTCGCCTAACCGACATCGTCACACCGAGCGAGCGGGTGCGTCGACTGCACAAGTAGCTGCTGCCGATGCCGTTTGCTTCGAATCCTCCGATGCGCGTTGCCGATGGCGGCAAAGCGAGTCCCGGCCGCCCTTGGCCGGCGGCCCGCCGTCTCGTTCTTGCCCGTCGGGCTGGCCTTGCTTGCCTGTTAGGCTCGATGGCGGCCGCGCATGCGCAGGGCAATTCCTCCGCGGTCGATGGCCCCTCCTTCCTGCCCATGGCATTGGCGCTGGTCGTCGTGCTGGGCTTGCTGGGTGCCGCGCTCTGGGCCCTGCGCCGCGCGGGATTGGCGCCGCGCGGTGGCGGTGGCCAGTTGCGCCTGGTCACGCAGCTCGCGCTCGGGCCCCGCGAGCGCGTGGTCATCGTCGAGGCCGGAGAGCGCTGGTGGCTGCTCGGGGTTGGCGCCGGCGGGGTAACGCGCCTCGGTTCGCTGCCCAAGGGTGAGCCGAGCGCCGTCCATGCCCCCGTGGCGTCTTTTGGCGCGCTGCTGGAGAAGCTGCGCGCGGGAAGCAGCTGATGCGCCGAGCGCGGATCTCCTCGGCACTGGCCTTGGGCGCGCTCGCCCTTACGGTCTTGCTGCATCCGGCCTGGGCGCAGACCAGTCCCATTGCCATCAGCGCTACGCCCGCAGCCGGCGGCACGACGCAATATTCCGTGCCGATCCAGACGCTGCTGTTTCTCACCGCGCTGGGATTTTTGCCCGCGTTGTTACTGCTTACCACTTCCTTTACCCGCATCGTGATCGTTTTGTCGCTGCTACGCATGGCGCTGGGCACGCAGACGGCTCCGCCCAATCAGGTGATCATCGGCCTATCGCTGTTCCTGACCTTTTTCGTCATGGGCCCGACCTTCGACCGCATGTACGAGCAGGCCTACCAGCCCTTTAGCCAGCAGAAGATCTCTTTCGAGCAGGCCGCGGAGCTGGCCGCAGTCCCGATGAAGGAGTTCATGCTCAAGCACACGCGCGCCAACGACCTGGACCTGTTTGTGCACATGGCGCGCATCGACAAGACGGCCGCCGCCGTCGACAAGCCGGCCGATCTGCCCATCCGCGTGATCATCCCGGCCTTCGCAACGAGCGAACTCAAAACCGCCTTTCAGATCGGATTCATGGTCTTCATCCCGTTTCTCGTCATCGACATGGTCGTTGCCAGCGTTCTTATGTCGATGGGGATGATGATGCTCTCCCCCGTGCTCGTTTCCTTGCCGTTTAAGTTAATGCTGTTCGTGCTCGCCGACGGCTGGAACCTGCTGATCGGCTCGCTCGTAGCGAGCTTTTCGCCGTAAGGACGGCTCCGAGCGCCTCGGCACCCGGCCCTATCGTCAAAAAACCTCCGCAAAGACCGTCATGGATCCCCAAGGTGTCATAACCCTCGCGCAGCAGGCCCTGTACACGGCTGTGCTGCTTTCGGCGCCGATGCTGCTCGCGTCCCTGCTGGTGGGTCTGGTCGTATCGATTCTTCAGGCCGCCACCCAGATCAACGAAATGACGCTAACTTTCATCCCCAAGCTGCTTGCCATGATCGCAACACTGGTCCTGGCGGGCCCGTGGATGATCACGTATTTCGTCGACTTTCTGCGCCGCCTGTACCAATCCATCCCCTCGACGATCGGTTAGACGCCGGCGCCGCGGCATCGCCATGCTGCTCACCAGCAACCAGATCGCCGCGTGGGCCGGCTACCTGTTCTGGCCGCTCGTGCGCATTCTCGCCCTGATAGGCACGGTACCGGTGCTTTCGCACCGCTCCGTTCCCCTGCGCGTCAAAGTGGCCATTGGCGTGGCCCTCGCGCTCGTGCTCGCCCCCACGATACCGACCCCCGCACTGCACAGTTCGCTCGATGCGGCTTTCTTTGAGACCCTGGTGCGCAACGTACTGGTCGGAGCAACGCTGGGCTTTGCAATTCGCATTTTGTTTACCGGCATCGAACTTGCCGGCCAGATGATCGGCCTGCAGGTCGGGCTTTCCTTTGGCGGATTTTTCAATCCGGAAGCGGCGGATACCGACAACCCGGTGGCCAATTTCGTCTCGCTGCTCGTGCTCTTGCTGTTTCTTGCCATGGACGGCCACCTGATGGTGTTGTACGGTCTGCGCCAAAGCTTCGAGGTTTTTCCGATCGCGCAGGGCACCGCGCCGCACCAGCTCGCGTTTGATGCGATCGCGGGTCTGGGTGCCCAGGTGTTTTCCATTGCGCTGTCGATATCGCTGCCCGTGCTCGCCGTGATGCTGCTCATCAATGTCGTGCTGGGCGTGATGGCGCGCGTCTCCCCGCAGCTCAACCTGTTTGCCGTCGGGTTTCCCATTACGCTGTGCGCCGGCATGGTCGTATTGTTTCTTTTTGTACCCCATCTGGAGGCGCCCATCCGCGGCACGCTGGAGCGCGCCATGTCGATTTGGCCGGGCGGCTAAGAGCGATCCGAGCGAGGTCTAAAATCGCCGCAACGCATGCCGCTTCCGGCCCCCAGGGAGTGTTTTGCGAGGCGGCCACACCCACATGAGCGACTCCCGAAGCGGTGCCCGGATTTTGGTCGATCAGCTTCTGCTGCAAGGAGTCGACCGCCTTTTTTGCGTCCCCGGTGAGAGCTATCTGGGCGTGCTCGACGCGCTGATCGACACACCGAGCCTGCGCCTGATCGTCAATCGGCACGAATCGGGTTCGACATTCATGGCAGGCGCCTACGCGCGCCTGACCGGACAGCCCGGAGTGGCTTTCGTCACCCGCGGCCCCGGGGCATGCAACGCCGCAATTGGCATTCACCACGCGCAGCAAGATTCTTTGCCGGTGGTTCTGCTGGTCGGGCAAGTGCCGACGGGTGTTTTGGAGCGCGAGGCCTTTCAGGAAATCGACTGTCGCAGTCTGTTTGCCTCGATGTGCAAGTGGGTCGCTCAAGTCGATCGCGCCGACCGCATTCCCGAGTTCGTTGCACGTGCGTTGCAGACCGCGACCAGCGGACGCCAGGGGCCGGTCGTGCTGGCACTGCCCGAAGATGTGCTCGAGCAAAGTGCCCGGACGGCCGATGCACGATGTCACCAAAGCGTGCAGGCAGCGCCCAGTGACACGCAGATCGCCGCCTTGCGGCGCATGCTGGGCCGGGCGCAGCGGCCGATGGTGCTGGTTGGAGGGCCGGGATGGAGTGCGGCGGCCAGCGAGAACCTGCGCGGCTTTGTCGAAGCCAATCGACTGCCCGTGGTATGCGCCTTTCGGTATCAGGATGTTTTTGACAACCGGCATCCGAACTACATCGGCGAGGCGGGCCTGGGAATCAATCCGCGTCTTGCCGAGCGCATACGCAACGCCGACTTGGTGCTCGCCTTTGGCGTGCGCCTGGGCGAGGCCACGACGGGCGGCTATCGCTGGTTGCAGCCGCCGGTGCCCCAGCAGGCGCTGGTGCACGCCCATGCCGGTCTGGAAGAACTCGGGCGCGTGTACCAGGCCGATTTGATGATCAACACCGGAATGCCGCAGCTTGCGGCGCGCCTGGCCATGATGGCACCCATCGACGAGCCCGTTTGGGCCGGAGCAGTGGCCGCCGCGCGCGAGCAATACCGTCAGTGGCAGCAGCGCCCCGAGATTCTGGAGCAGCAGGCACCCAACCTCGATCCCTGGCAGGTGATGCAGCAGCTGCGGGCCGCACTGCCCGCCGATACCATCGTTTGCAACGGTGCGGGAAATTTCAGCATCTGGCTGCACCGCTTTTTCCCGTATCTGGCGCCAGGCACGCAGCTCGCACCAACGAGCGGCTGCATGGGCTACGCCGTGCCCGCTGCGATTGCCGCAAAGATCAGCGCGCCCGACAAGATGGTGGTGTGCATCAGCGGCGACGGCGATTTTCTGATGACCGGACAGGAGCTGGCAACGGCCTGTCAGTACAACGCGCCGGTTTTGTTCCTGGTCTTCAATAACGGCATGTACGGAACGGTGCGCATGCACCAGGAACGGCGCTTTCCGGGGCGCGTCGTCGGCACGACACTGACCAATCCGGATTTTTCGGCATTGGCCGGTGCCTACGGGGGTGCCGGGTTCCGCGTCACGCAGACCGCGGATTTTGCTGCGGCGTTGGCCCAGGCGCTCGCGAGCTTGCGCAGCCGCCGCTTGCCGGCGCTCATCGAGCTTGCGTGCGATCCGCAGCTGCTCTCGCCGTCGACTCGGATCGATGAGTTGCGCGCCGACGCCGCGGCAATACTTCCGAAGAGGCCGTCGGCGGCGTAGAGGCGGCGCCGTCCGCGGGCGCACCGGTTCCTTACGCGCCGAGCGAACCGGCCCCGGCCGCGGGGGCGAGCGCGGCGATCAACTCGCCTATGCGCACGCGTCGCCCGCGAACTTCGGTGATCTGCGGCTCCCCCGCTGCGGCCTGAGGACGCTCGTGCGCATCGAGCATGGCGCCCGCCGCCTCGTCCAGGAAGGCTACTTCCCCGGTGGTCAGATCCTGCGCGGCATCGGCCGGCGCACGGCCGGCGGCAATGTCCGCAAGCCGCTTTTGCAGCACAAGATCTTCGCGACACGTTCCGTTGCCGACCAAGCACGGCAAGCGCACGCAACGCGCGTCCACGATGCGGCGGCGCGCCGCCTCCACCACCAAGAGCTCGCAAAGTGCCGCACACAGCCCGTCGGTTGCCTGCGGCCAGGGCCCCGCGTGCGGGCTGGCCTCCATCGAGCTGGCCAGCACCAGCTTCGGGGGCAGGCTCTGGTAGCGGCAGGCCTGCAGCAGCGCGCGCGTGGTATCGAAGCTGTGCAACAACGCGACCTCCAGGTCCGCCGGCGCTTGCTCGCTTCCGATGCCCGCACCCAGGGCGGCCAGATGAAACACGCTGTCGGTCGTGGTTCCCATCATGCGAGCCAAAAACCGCGGCTGCTCGTAATCGCCCCGTACGTACTCGATCCGGCCATCGAGAAACAGCGTCGCGGGCTGCGTGCGATCGACCGCGATAATCCGCTGAACCGCCGTGGACTGCCCCGCGCCGCGCGCCAGCGCGCCGCGCGACGCGATGGCGCGCAGCATCCTTTGTCCAAATGCACTGCCGGCACCGGTGAGCACGACCTGCACGGCTAGCGGTCCACAAAAGGCACGTGCGCGATGGCCAGCGACGGCGCCGCCGCCAGACCAAGAATCACGCCAACAACGCCGTACAGTGCGCTGGCGGCCAGCCCCAAGTCCGCCGGCAATCCCACGAGGGGAAACGCAAGGAGGGCCGCAAGTTCGCGGGCACCAAAGCCGCCGTAGCTCAGCGGCAGCGCGCCGGCAACAAAAACGGGAGCCGCTACCGCCTGCACCTGCCAATAGCCCGCGGTGCCTCCCGCGGCGATCGCGCAAAACCACAATGCCACGGCACAGAGCACTTGGACCAACACCGAGCTCCACAGCGAGCGGCCCAAGGCCGCTCGCTGGGCCACCGCCAGATCGTGCAGCTCGCGCAAGCGGTCAAGCCAGTGCCTCGCCGGGGGCGTGTCGAGCGGCTCAAATCCGGCCTGCGAGGCCGCCGGTTTGCGTGCGCGCAACGGCAGCCAGGGAATGGAGCAAAACAGCGCGAGCGCGAGCAGGTACAGCCAATAGAAGGCGGTGGAGGCCAAAAACGCAACCGGCGCCGGCAGGGACGACGCGAGCGCCCCGCCATCGGCGCCCGAACGGCCCGGCAGCACGAATCCCAGGCCGATGCCCGTTCCCAGAGAGAGCACGCACAAGATCCACAGACCGCTGAGCCGATCGAGCAGCACCGTGAGCGCCGATACGCCCAGAGGGTTGCCCAAGCCTTGCAGGCGCACGCTGCGCAATGCATCTCCCCCCAGCGTTGCGCCGGGCAACAGCACGTTGACGGTCATGCCCTGCGCATAGGCCAGCGCCAACGAGCGCATGCGCACGCGCAATCCAAAAATTTTCGCAATCGTCTCCCAACGCAACACCGACACCCATTGGGAGGCCGCCATGATTAGCACCGCGCCACCCAACCACAATGGTTCCACGTGTTCCAGTTGCCGGCGCAGCCGCTCGGGACCGACGACCCATACGGCAGCGGCCATCAGCGCGATGGCCGCCGCAAGGCGCAGGGCCAGGCGTGCGCAACCGGAGGTAAGCCGCAATGGCATCAGCGCGCTGCGGGCCGGCCGGTGTCGTCGCGGCGCAAGACGTATTGGCGCCGCCCTTGGGGCTCATGGTAGATGCGCGTGAGCAGCTCGCCGAGCACCCCGGTTGCCAGCAGCTGCACGCCGATCAGCGTGAGCAAGACCCCCAGCAGGAGCAGCGGCCGCCCTCCGATGTTGTGGCCAAAAACCAGCTTTTCCAAGGCGAGGTACGCGAGTGCCGCGCCACCGACGCCGATAAAAGCGAATCCGACACCGCCGAAGGCGTGCAAGGGACGGTGCAAAAAACGCATCGAGAACTTCACCCAAAGCAGGTCGAGCAGGACGCGGAACACCCGGTCGATGCCGTACTTGGATTTGCCGCGCGTGCGCGCGTGGTGCAGCACCGGCACCTCGAGCATGCGGGCGCCCGCCTCGACAGCGAGCGCGGCAATGAAGCGGTGGGTTTCCCCGTACAGGCGCACGTTTTCCAGGATGGTTCGCCGGTACACCTTGAGCGCGCATCCGTAATCATGCAGTCGCACTCCGGTGACGGAGGAAATCAGGCGGTTGGCGATCCACGAGGGCAGCTTGCGCGACCACGTCCGGTCCTGGCGCTGCTTGCGCCAGCCGGAGACCACGTCGATGTCCGGCTTGTCGTCCATCAGTTCAAGGAGCCGGGGGATTTCGATCGGGTCGTTTTGCAGGTCACCGTCCAGCGTGACCACGAATTCGCCAACGGCGTGGTCAAATCCGGCCTGCAACGCGGTCGACTGGCCGTAATTGCGAATCAGCAACAAGGGGTGCAGCCACGAATGCGCCGCCGCCAACGACCGAAGAATTTCGGCCGATCCGTCGCTTGAGCCGTCGTCGACCAAAAGCAACTCGAAACTGCGCCCGGTAGGCAAAAGCGCCGCGGCGACCCTGTCCACCAGCTCGGGCAGGTTCTCCGCCTCGTTAAAGACGGGGATCACGACGGAAACCGCCAGCGCACGCCCCTCGTTCGACGATCGCGGGCGCGACGCCCGCCAGCCGGCGGCGGCCGTGGTACCCGTGTCCGCAACAGATGCCATGTGTTTGTCCTGCAAATCCCAAGAGCCGCCGCCGGGACCGATGGGCCCGTTGGCCGGCGGCACCAGCGCGAATGATAGGCGCTGCCGGCGCCGTGCCAACACGCCGTCCCCGACCCGGCGGGCCGTTCGGGCCCGCCGCGATAAAATCGCGCTTTTTCGCAGCGCCGATACGGCCCGGCCGATCCGTGACCGTGCGTCGGCCAGGGACCGCGGGTCGGTTCAAGGAATCCTACTGATGAAGCTTACGGTGATCGGAACGGGGTACGTCGGGCTGGTGACCGGCGCCTGTCTTGCCGACGTCGGCAACCACGTGCTTTGCCTGGACATCGACCAGAACAAGATTGACCGCCTCAACGCCGGCGAAGTGCCGATCCACGAGCCGGGACTTGACGAGGTCGTCGCGCGCAACCGGCATGCCGGTCGCATCGAATTTACCGCCGAGTACGACCGGGCGGTCGACCACTGCGACATCTTTTTCATCGCCGTCGGTACGCCCACCGACGAAGACGGTTCGGCCGATGTGCGCCACGTGGAAAACGCCGCGCGCGAGCTTGGCCGGCGCCTGACGCGCAAGGCCTTGGTGGTGGTCAAATCGACGGTGCCGGTGGGCACGCACGAACTGGTGGCAAACGCGCTGCAGGAGGAGCTGGCGGTGCGCAAGCGCCAAGTGCCGTTTGTCGTGGCGTCGAACCCGGAGTTTCTCAAGGAAGGCGCGGCCGTCGCGGACTTCATGCACCCGGACCGGATCCTCATCGGCACGGAAGACGCCGAAGCCATCGAGATGCTCAGCGGCCTGTATGCGCCCTTTAACCGCAACCGCGACCGCCTCGTCGTTCTCGATGCGCGGTCCTCCGAACTGGCCAAATACGCGGCCAACGCGATGCTGGCTACCCGAATTTCCTTCATGAACGAGCTGGCGCGCCTGGCCGAAAAACTCGGTGCCGACATCGAAAGGGTGCGCCATGCCATCGGTGCCGACGCGCGTATCGGACCGAGCTTTCTATACGCGGGGGCCGGCTACGGCGGGTCTTGCTTTCCCAAGGACGTGCGCGCATTGCTGGCGATGGCGCGGGAGCACGTCCTGCCGGCGCGATTGCTGTCGGCGGTTCACGATGTTAACGAGGAGCAAAAGCACGTTCTGACGACCAAGCTGCGCAACGCGCTGGGCGGAGAGCTGCGGGGGCGCGTGATTGCGGTGTGGGGACTGGCCTTTAAGCCCAATACGGACGACGTGCGCGAAGCGCCCAGTTTGGTCCTGATTCGCAACGCCGTTGCCGCCGGCGCCAGCGTTCGCGCCTATGACCCGCAGGCCGGCGAAACCGCACGAGCGGCGCTCGCCGACGAGGGCCGGCGCGTTGCGTTCTGCGAAAGTGCGGAGGAGGCCTGCGCGGGGGCCGACGCGCTCGTCGTCGTAACCGAGTGGCTGGAGTTTCGCAGCCCGGACTTTCGGTTTCTCGCCTCGCAGCTGCGCGAGCGGGTGTTGGTCGACGGACGCAATCTGTACGATCCGCGCGCGGTGCGCGCGGCCGGACTGCGTTACGAGGGCATCGGCCGCGGCGCGCGCGGCCCCGCGACCGCGGAGGCAACGTGATCCTCGTAACCGGCTGCGCTGGTTTCATCGGCCATGCGGTCGCGCGCGGCCTGCTCGAGCGGGGCGAGCGCGTCGTGGGTCTGGACAACCTGAACGAGTATTACGAGCCCGAGCTCAAGCAAGCGCGCCTCGCGGACATCCCGGCACGCGGGTTTACCTTTGTGCGCGCGGATCTCGCGGATCGCGCCGCCGTCGCGGAGATTTTTCGACGGCATCGGCCGAGCCGCATCGTGCATCTGGCCGCGCAGGCCGGCGTGCGGTATTCGTTTGAAAATCCGCTCGCCTACGTTGAGAGCAACGTCACCGGTTTCGTCAACCTGCTCGAATGCGCGCGCTCCGCGGGCTCGATCGAGCATTTCGTATACGCCTCTTCCTCCAGCGTGTATGGGGCCAACACCAAGCAGCCTTTTTCGGTTGAGGACGATGTGGAGCGGCCCATCAGCCTGTACGCCGCCACCAAGCGCGCCGACGAGCTCATCGCCTATGTCTACGCCTTGCAGTTTTCGCTGCGCTTGACCGGCTTGCGCTACTTCACGGTCTACGGGCCCTGGGGGCGGCCGGACATGGCTCCGCTCAAGTTTGCGCGCGCGATCTTTGAGGGCCGGCCCATTGAAGTGTACGGCGAGGGCGACATGCGTCGCGACTTCACCTACATCGACGACATCGTGCGAGGGACGCTGAGCGCACTCGACGACGCGGCGCACTTCGGCCCCGTGCCGCACCGCCTCTACAACCTGGGCAACAACCACCCGGAAGCCCTGTTGCGCTTCATCGAGGTCCTGGAGCGGTCGATCGGCCGGTCCGCACAAAAGATTCTGCGGCCCATGCAGCCCGGCGACGTGCGCGCCACGGCTGCCGACATCGAGGCCACCGCACGCGATCTGGGGTGGCGCCCGACGACGAGCATCGAAGCCGGTCTGCCCCGGCTGGTCGAATGGGTTCGTCGCTACTACGGGTTCTAGCGCCGGGCCACAGCGCCATCGCGCCTTACGGCGTAACGGACCAGGAGCACGCGCCGAGCAGCGGAACAAACTCCTGTCCCTGCGCGTTGGTGATTGGGGGAATCGGCGCGGAGGCCTGCCGCACCAGCGTCACGGTATCGGCGTTGCGCGGCAGTCCGTAAAAGTCCGCTCCGTAGAAGCTGGCAAACGCCTCGAGCTGCCCGATGGCGCCGGCTTGCTCAAAGGCGTGCGCATACATCGCAAGGGCCAGCGGCGCCGTAAAGCAGCCGGCACAACCGCAGGCGGATTCTTTTTCGGCCTTGGGGTGCGGGGCACTGTCGGTGCCGAGAAAAAAGCGCGGGCTTCCGCTGGTGGCCGCGTCCAGCAGAGCCTGGCGATGGGTCTCGCGCTTGAGCACCGGCAGGCAGTAAAAATGGGGCCGCAAGCCGGCCGAGCCATCCGCCCCGACGAACATCGCATTGCGGTTAAACAGCAAGTGATGCGCGGTGATCGTCGCGGCAATCCGACCGGGCGCCTCGCGCACATACTGCACCGCGTCGCGCGTCGTCACGTGCTCCAGGACGATCCGCAGCGCCGGGAAGTCGCGCCGCAGCGGCTGAAGAAATTCATCGAGAAAAAAACGCTCCCGGTCGAACACGTCGACATCGGGTCGCGCCACCTCGCCGTGGATCAGCAGCGGCAGGTCGACGCGCTGCATGCGCTCGAAAACCGCGGCGCAATCGCCCAGGGACTGCACACCCGCATCCGAATGGGTCGTCGCTCGCGCCGGATACAGCTTGACGCCGTGGATAACGCCGCTGCGGCGGCCCCGTTCGACTTCCTCCGGCGACGTCGCGCTCGTCAGGTACAAGGTCATAAGCGGCTCGAAGGACAGGCCCGCCGGAATCGCCGCGAGAATTCGTGCACGGTAGGCCAGCGCCTGCTCCACGGTTGTCACGGGCACGCGAAGATTGGGCATCACGATGGCACGCGCAAAACTGCGCGCGCTGAAGGCAACGACGGCCGCCATCGCCGCGCCATCGCGCAGATGCAGATGCCAGTCGTCGGGCCGAGTAATCGTCAGCTCATGCACGGCGCGTGCCTTGGCCGTTGCGGGTGCGGCATTCTGGTCGGGAAATTACGCCGCGGCAAGACCCGGCTGCGCTTCTCCCTCGCGCTGCTGCAAGGCCCACATTCGCGCGTAGGCGCCGCCGCGCCCCAGCAGGGACGAGTGATCCCCGCTCTCGATGATCCGGCCGTGATCCATAACGAGAATCTGGTCGGCTCCCACCACCGTCGAGAGTCGGTGCGCGATGACCAGCGTCGTGCGCTGCGCACTGGCCGCCGTCAGCTCTTCCTGGATGGCCAGCTCGGTGCGGGTATCGAGTGCCGAGGTCGCCTCGTCGAAGATCATCAGCGCCGGGTCCTTGAGCAGCGTGCGGGCGATCGCCACCCGCTGTTTCTCCCCGCCCGAGAGCTTCAGACCACGCTCGCCGACGATGGTCCGGTAGCCGTCCGGAAGGGACTGGATGAAGTCGTGGATGTGCGCGGCCCGGGCAACCGCAACCACCTGCTCGTGGCTGGCATTGGGTCGGCCGTAGGCGATGTTGTATTCGATCGATTCGTTAAACAGCACCGTATCTTGCGGGACGATGCCGATTGCCCCACGCAACGAGTGCTGCGTGAGCTCGCGTACGTCCTGTCCGTTCAGGAGCACCGCGCCGCCTTGTACATCGTAAAAACGAAACAGCAGCCGGGCAAGCGTGGACTTTCCGGCACCGGTTGCGCCGACCACGGCGCAGGTCGTTCGCGGTGGAATCGTAAAGTCGATGCCGTGCAAAATTTTGCGCCGTGCGTCGTAGCCAAATTCGACGTGCGCAAAGCGCACGCTCACGGATCGGTCCCCGGACGTGGGAAACAGCAAGGGGTGCGCATCGGGACGGTCCGCGATCTCCCGACCTTGGTCCAGCAGCTGGAACATACGATCCATGTCCGTCAACGCCTGGCGGATTTCCCGGTAGATGACGCCCAAAAAATTCAATGGGACGTACAGCTGGAGCATGAAGGCGTTGACCAGCACCAGGTCGCCGATCGACATCGCGCCGTTGTGCACGCCCAAGGCAGCGCGCCATAACATTCCCGTCAGGCCGACGGCGATGATGGTCTGCTGCCCGCCGTTGAGCAAATTCAGCGAGCGCTGCACCCGCAGGGCCGCGCGCTCCTGCTGTGAGAGCGTCGCATCGTAGCGCTGCGCTTCGAACTGCTCGTTGTTAAAGTATTTGACGGTCTCGTAATTGAGCAGCGAGTCGACGGCGCCCGAGGAGGCCTTGGCGTCCAGCTCGTTGACTTGGCGACGGTACCGCGTGCGCCAGTTGGTCACGACCAGCGTAAAGGCGATGTACAGACTCAGGCTGATTGCGACGATGACCGAAAACCAGATCTCGTAGTGCAGCAGCAGGTAGCCAAACACCAGGCCGATCTCGACGAGGGTTGGCAAAATCGAGTACAGCGTATAGCTCACGAGGGAACTGATCCCCCGCACGCCATGGTCGATCTCGCGTGTGACCGCCCCCGTGCGCCGCTCCAGATGAAAACGCAGCGAAAGCTCGTGCAGGTGTCGGAAGGTCTTGAGCGCGAGCGTGCGCACCGCCGATTGCGTGACCTTGGCAAAGAAGAATTCGCGCAGCTCGGTAAAAAGCGACGTTGCGAGCCGCAGCGCGCCGTAGGCAACCACCAGGGCGATCGGCACCACGGCAATGCGCAGGGCGTCGGGCACCGTCAGGGCATCGACAATCTTCTTGAGCAGAATCGGCACGCCCACGACCGCGACCTTGCCCAGGATCAGACAGGTCACCGCGAGCACGACGCGCGCACGGTACGCCCACAGATAGGGCAGCAAAATGCGCAGGGTCTGCAGATCGCGACGCGGCTGGCCCGGCTCGGCCGGGCGCGCGAAATCGTGACTTCGAATTGGCCTCACGCCACGCATGGCAATCGTATCCTCGCTGCGGCAACACCGCGGCACCCACCGGGGACCGCCCTTGACATATGGGAAGCTCGGCCCCAAATTGCAACCCGGTTGGGCGAATCCGCGCGCGCGGTGCCACAGCCGATTATCGCGCGATACGCACGTCTGTCACGCATTCAGCTACGAACCGAGAGATGCCATGCCAATTGCCTTGCCCAAAGACGATCCGGTTCTGCGGGTCGTCCCCATGCCCGCCGACGCCAACCCCCATGGCGACGTCTTCGGCGGCTGGATCATGTCGCAGGTCGACCTGGCGGGAGGAATCCTTGCATCGCGCCGTGCCAACGGCCGCGTCGCCACGGTGGCCGTCACCAGCTTTGTGTTCAAGGAGCCGGTCTTCGTGGGCGATGTGCTTTCGCTCTACGGGCACATTGTGCGTGCCGGTCGCACGTCCGTGACGGTGGACGTTGCGGCATACGCCGAGCGCAGTCGCTTACTTGCCGACGTGGTGAAAGTTACCGAGGCGACGTTGGTGTACGTGGCCACGGACGCGGAGCGGCGCCCTCGCGTGCTGCCCGAACTGCCCAGCGGCGCAACCCTCGGGTGAGCCCAGATTTGCGGCGGCCCACGACGTCATGGCAAACGGCGCCGGATCGGATGTCTTGAGACCCGATGGGGCAGCGGCCAAGGGCGCCGTTGTCGCCGGTGAATGGCGCCACCGGGATGGCGCGTTTGCCCGGACCGACGTTTTGCTGGCGGTGGAGACGCCCATTGCGCTGCAATACAACGGTATCGCGCACGCGGTAATGCTTGCCACCCCTTGCGATCTGGAGGATTTCGCGCTCGGATTTTCGCTAAGCGAGGGCATCCTGAGCGATGCCGCGGACCTGTACCAGGTTGACGTACGCTCCGAGGCGTTGGGGATAACCTTGGCGCTTGATGTGGCCGCCGGTGCCTTTGCCGCCCTGAAGGAGAGGCGGCGCACGCTGGCCGGGCGAACGGGTTGCGGCATCTGCGGCACCGAAAGCCTCGAGCAGGTGCTGCGCCCATTGCCGCAGCTTGCGCCGGCCGACGGGCCGTTGTCGGCGCGGGCGCTTGCGGTGGCGACCACCGCCCTCGCCGGTGCGCAGCCCCTGCAGCAGCAAACCGGCGCCACCCATGCCGCCGCCTGGTGCTCGATCGATGGTTCGGTTGTGCACGTGCGCGAGGACGTGGGCCGTCACAACGCCTTGGACAAGCTCATCGGCGCGCTGCGCCGCGCTCGCGTGCCGACCGATCGCGGCTTTGCTCTAATCACCAGCCGCGCCAGCGTCGAGATGGTGCAAAAGGCCGCAACCGCCGGCATCGGCGTGCTGGCGGCCGTGTCGGCTCCGACCTCCCTGGCGCTGGAGGTGGCACAGCGCTGCGGCCTGACCTTGATCGGATTTGCGCGCGGCGCCGGGTTTTCGGTGTACTCGCACCCGTCGCGGTTTGCCGGCTGGGTGCCGCCGCAAACCCCTACTGCCTGAGCGCGTTGGACAGCTCGCCGATTTCGTCGATGCCGATGCACACGGTGGCGCCGTCCTTCATCGATCCGGCTCCGATCGAGGTGCCGCAGGCGATCACGTCCCCGGGACAAAGCGTCATGTCGGCGGATATTCGTGCCACCAGTTCCTGCGGCGGGAAGATCATGTCCGACAGCGGATAGTTCTGGCGCTCGACGCCATCGACGAGCGTGCGCACCCGTGCACGGCGTACGTCCAGCGAGGTCGCAATGGCAGGCCCCAGGCAGCAAAAGGTGTCCGACCCCTTCGCGCGACACCACTGTTCGAAGTTCGCATCCTCGCCTATGAGCTCGACCGCCGTGACGTCGTTGACGCAGGTGTAGCCGAAGATGCATTCTTCGGCCCGGTCGGCGGAAACATTCGTGCACCGCTTGCCGATGACAACCCCCAGTTCGCCCTCGAACACGAGCTTTCCCCGATAGGCCGCGGGCCGGTGAATCGCCTCGCCGGTTCCGATCACCGAAGTGCCGGGTTTGAGAAAAAACAGCGGATGCTTGGGCGCCGGTTTGCCCAACTTCGCGGCCAGCGCCCGGTAGTTGTTCCACAGGCCGACGACCTTGCCCGGAACGCACGGCGCCAGCAGCCGCACCGCATCGGCCGCAAGCGTCCGTCCGGTCGCAACGGGAGCCGCAAAAAGGTCGCCCTCGTATTGCGCGATGCCGTGCTCCTCGAGACGTCCGAGCGCTTCCGAGCCCCCCGGATCCAGAAAGCGTACCCAACGGGCCATCGCGCAAACCCCGCATCCGCAGCTAGTGCGCAACAGCGCCGGCGGCCGAGCCCAGACGCTCCTGCTCCAGGGTCCTTGCCAGCAGCTTGGTCAGTGCGTACACCGCGTCGATGTGTGGAGTCGGCGTGTTGGTCAGCCGGCCCAGTTCCACCACCGAACCGACGAGCGCATCGACTTCGGGCGCGCGCCCGGCTTCGATGTCTTGCAACATCGAGGTCTTGTGCCGACCGACCCGCTCGGCCCCCGCGATCCGCTTTTCCAGCGGAACTCGAAAAGTGATTCCGAGGCAATTGGCGATCGTCTGCGCCTCGGTCATCATGGCCGCGGCCAGTTCGCGCGACAGGGGATACTGGCAGATGTCGACCAAGGTGGAACGGGACAGCGCACTGATCGGGTTAAACGTCAGGTTGCCCCAAAGCTTGAGCCAGATCTCGGCGCGGATGTTCTCCAGAACCGGTGACTTAAATCCTGCGCGGGCGAAGGACTCGGAGACGCGCGTGGCCCGTGCGCTGATGGAGCCGTCGGGTTCCCCCACGGGGAAACGGTCGCCCTCTACGTGCCGGACGACACCGGGAGCGAGCAGTTCCGATGCGGGATACACGACGCAGCCGATCACCCGCTCGGGCGCAATCTTCGCGGCAATCCGGCCGTGCGGATCGACGCTCTGCACCACCCGCCCATCGAGCTCGCCGCCGTGCTTAAAGAAGTACCAGTACGGGATGCCGTTTTGCATCGGTACGACCAGCGTCTGCGGACCGAACAGCTTGGGGACCTCGTCCACCACATTGATGAGCTGGTGCGCCTTAAGTGCCAGGATCACGACGTCCTGCGGACCGGCTTCGCGATAGTCGTTGGTGGCTTTGATGTTGCCGCGCACGCAATGGCGTTCGCCCTGCGTGATCAGCTCGATGCCGTTGTCGCGAATCGCCGCCAAGCTCGCTCCCCGCACGAGAAACGTGACGCTTTCTCCGGCGAGCGCCAATTTGGCGCCCACAAAGCCGCCGATTGCGCCCGCGCCAATGATGGCGATTTTCATGAAAGGGTCCTTTTCGGTTAGCCGCGCAACAGGCCGATCCGGTGACTCGACGCGCCGACTTGCGCCCAAGGATGCCAACACGGCGTGCGCGCAATGCGGCCAGTATCTCCCATCCGGGAGGCGCCGGCCGGGTTCGGCGCTCCATATTTTGGCGCAAACGACGCGAATCGCAGCGCAGAGCGTCCCAGCGGCACGAAAGAACCGTTCGCCGATTAGCCGGCCTTGGCAGGGTCCTTACGAAAAGCCCCTCCGGCCGTAAGCGCGGCGAGCTGCGAATCGCTGTAGCCCAGGACCGCGCGCAAGATCTCCTCGGTGTGTTCGCCCAAAAGCGGCGAACGCTCGACCGGCACAAAAGAGTCCGACAGTTTGATGGGCATCCCGACGTTGAGCCAGCGGCCGCGCTCCGGATGGTCCAGCTCGACGATCATGGCGCGCAGTTGCACGTGCTCATCCTTGACCAAGTCATCGGTGCTCATGATCGGGCCACAGGGAACGTCCAACCCGTTCAGCAGGTCCATCAATTCGCGTTTCGTGTACGCGCTGGCAAATTCGTCGAGCAGCCGCCACATCTCGTTTTGGTTGCGGCGGCGGTTCTCGATCCGGGCGAAACGCGCGTCGTTGACCAGCGCCTCGCCGCCGATACGACGGGCCAGCGGCGCCCAGACCGCTTCTTGCACCACGACGTAGATGTAATCGTTGGGGCCACCCGGCTTGCACCGCACGGCGTTGCCCAGCTGGCCCCCGCCCGAGTCGTTGCCCGAGCGGGGCGTCGCGCGCATACCGTCCGTGGCCAGGGAGAATTCGGCCAGCGGACCGCGCGCAAGCCGCTGGTGGTCGCGAAACTTCACGCGGCACAGATTCATCACCGCGTCCATCATCGCCACCTCCACGTACTGTCCCATGCCGGTGCGTTGCCGCTGATGCAGCGCCGCCAAAATCCCGATCGCCAGGTGCAGCCCCGTGCCGGAGTCTCCGATCTGCGCACCGCTCACCAGTGGCGGGCCGTCCATAAACCCGGTGGTGCTCATCGCCCCTCCCATCGCCTGGGCGACGTTTTCGTAGGCTTTGAAGTCGGCGTACGGGCCGCTGCTGCCAAATCCCTTGATCGACGCCAAGATGACGGCCGGATTGATCTGGTGAATCGCTTCCCAGGAAAAACCCAGGCGATCGAGCACGCCGGGTCCGAAGTTCTCCATGACCACATCGCATTTGTGCAACAGATCGACAAACACCTGCTTGCCAGAGGGATTTTTCATGTTCACGGTGATCGACCGCTTGTTGCAGTTCAGCATCGTGAAATACAGGCTGTCGGCGTGCGCAACATCGCGCAACTGACCGCGCGTTACGTCGCCCGTGGGCGGTTCGAGCTTAATGACGTCGGCACCCAGCCAGGCCAGAAGCTGCGAGGAAGTCGGTCCCGCCTGTACGTGCGTCATGTCGAGTATTCGAGTTCCGCGCAGCGCCGCATCCATCTACCTCGTCTCCTCTTGCCAGGGTCGGGCCGCCTTCTCGCGCTGTCGACCGTTGGACCGGTATTCCTTACGTATCGTCACGCCAGTTCGCGACGCATCGCCGGGGATGGCGTCTTGACCGGCACGGCCGGCGCCCCGCGCACGGTTTTTTTCCTTCGATGCGCGTTGCCGTGCGTTCGACCGTCGACACCGTCATTTTCCCGCGCGCGCATTGGCCTGCGCAATGCACCGTCGGCGCATCGGCGCGAGCACGAGCTTGGCCAGTACGCCGGCGGCGATGGCAATGGCCGCCGCAAGGATAAAAACGGCGTCCCAGTTGCCCGCCGCCGACAGGACCGACGCCAGCGGAACGAGCAACGAACCCATGCCTTTGGCCGTATACAGCGTGCCGACGTTGGCCGCGGCATTTTTCACGCCGAAGGTATCGGCACACAGAGCCGGGAAGATCGAAAAAATCTCGCCCCAGCAAAGAAAAACGAGCGCGGCGAAAACGACAAACCCGACCGGGTTGCGGCCAAAGGTCATGAGTCCCAACAACGAAAGGCCCTCGCCGAGAAATACCAGGAGCATCGTGTTTTCCCGGCCGATCCGATCGGAGATAAATCCGCACAGGGGTCGCGTCAGACCGTTGGCCAGATTGTCGATCACAATCGTCAGCGTCAAAAGCGGCAACGTCGCCACACCCAGCAGGTTGACCGGGCGCTGGGCCAGGCCGTAGTCCTTTGCAATGGGTCCGATCTGCGCGGTAGCCATCAAGCCGCCTGCTGCCACGGCGACAAACAGCGCATACGTGACCCAAAACACCGGGGTGCGCACCATCTGCCAGACGGTGTAGTCAACCTTGGTCAGGACGATGCGCGCGGCGGCCGCCACACCGGGCGGCGGAGCGGGTTTTACCAGAAAGATCGCAAGGGAAAAGATGCACACCCCTTGCAAAATGCCAAAGAACAGAAAAGTCTGTTCGTATCCTTCGGTTTGGATCATGTGGGCGATCGGAATCACCGTCAGAGCCGCGCCCGCGCCAAAGCCTGCCGCCGTGAGCCCCGCGGCCAAGCCTCGCTTGTCCGGAAACCACTTGACCGCGTTGGCCATGCACGTTCCGTAAACGCAACCGACCCCCAGGCCGGACACCACGGCCGCCGCGTAAAGTTGCTCGAGCGAATCGGCAAACGAGTTCAGCACCCACCCCAGCGCGGAGAGCAACGCGCCCGCGACAACCACAGGGCGCGGGCCGAATTTGTCAACCAGCCAGCCTTCGGCGGGCACCAACCAAGTTTCGATGATGACAAAGATCGAAAACGAGACCTGGATTGCGGACAAACCGAAATGGTTCTTCGCCTCCAGTGGATTGACGAACAGTGTCCATCCGTACTGCAGGTTGGCAACCAGCCCCATGCAGACAATGCCCAGCGCCAGCTGAATCCAGCGAAAAGAAGCCGCCCGAGTCACAGGACGGCCCGACGCAAGGCTCGTTGCGCTCGCACGCATTTCGTCTCCTTGTGACGAATGCCTTCACTGGAACCGGGCGCATCGGCTCGCGAGCTTCCCAACGGGCTACTTCGCAAGCGGCGCTCCAGCACGGCGGCGGTGCGCAACGCAGGACCCGCTGGGTCCGCGCGCGCAATGAGCTCCCGCCGAAGGTGGCATCCGTCCGCGGCAGATCGTAGCGCGGAGCCCGAAGCGACGAACGTTCGTCCCCAAAAAAATTTGCCCGACGTCGCTTGCCCAGCGACGGCATCGATCGGCCGGGTCGCAAGGCGATCACCAAGATCGCCAACCAGATCCTCGTTTGCTGGACGATCCAGACGATCGGCGGGGCGCTGCCTTTTGCCTCCAAGGCGCCTGCCGATGCGGCCAAGGTATGCACGGCGCAGGCTGGTCGACCGGGTATCGTCCCGGGTTCGACAAGTGCGCGGCGATCGCGCGCTTTTGGCGAGCTCGGGGTCGGGCTTTTGCGTAGCGAGCGCCGTCCGAAGGACTCGCACCTTGGCTTGTCCCGTGTTCGCGCCCTTGCGCGGGACGCTACCGAACACGCGGCAACGGCTCCAAAGCTCTCGTTCGCGCCTGCGTGGCGCACGTCGGCAAGCCGTGGGATCATTGGGCAATGGTGCGCGCTCCGGAAGTGCGGGCCAATTGTTCCGTCGGCCCAACAGCTGCGGGAACCAAGGAGAAGCTTTTGCCCCGACCACCGGATGCGATCCGATACACCTTGCCGCGGACTGCTTGCACGGCCCGGAAATGACGCCGCCGCGCAATTTTCTGCGCCGGCTGTTTGCGGCAGCCATCGACGCGGCGCAACCGTCGATGTGCGTTCCCGCTCACCTGCCGCCTGTGCCGCGGGGGCGAACGATTGTGGTCGGCGCGGGCAAAGCCTCGGCGGCGATGGCGCACGCGGTCGAACAGGCATGGCCGGCGACGCTCAGCGGGCTGGTGGTCACGCGCCACGGTTACCAAGTACCCTGCTCGCAGATCGAGATCGTGCAGGCGGCGCATCCCGTGCCCGACAGCGCGGGCTTGGCTGCCGCCCGGCGCATTCTGGACCTGGTAGGCGGGCTGAGTGCGGACGACCTCGTGTTGTGCCTGATGTCCGGTGGCGGCTCGGCGCTGCTGCCGGCTCCGCTCGAACCCTTGACGCTGGCCCACAAGCAGACGGTGCATCGGGCCTTGCTGCAGTCGGGCGCAAGCATCCGGGAGATCAATTGCGTGCGCCGGCACCTCTCGGCGATCAAAGGAGGCCGATTGGCGGCCGCCTGTCATCCCGCGCAGGTCGTCACTCTCGTGATATCCGATGTCCCCGGCGACCGCCCGGAGGACATTGCATCGGGCCCAACCGTCGCGGATCCGACGAGCTGCGCCGACGCTCTGGCAATCTTGCAGCGTTACCGGATCGACGTGCCCGTTGAAGTGCTCGACGTGCTGCGCAGCGGACACGGCGAAACGATCAAACCCGGGGATCCGAGGCTGTCCGCAGCGCAGCTGCGGCTGATTGCGACCCCACAGATCGCACTGGAAGCGGCCGCGCAATGCGCGCGCGAGGCGGGAGTTACGGCACACATACTGGGAGACGCTGTCGAAGGAGAAGCGCGCGAGGTGGGCAAGGTGCTGGGCGCCATCGCGCTCCAAGTGGTGCGCCATTGGCAACCGTTCGCGCCACCGTGTGTGCTGCTCTCCGGGGGAGAGACAACCGTCACGGTCAGCGGCAAGGGACGGGGCGGGCGCAACGTCGAGTTCTTGCTCTCGCTGGGCATCGCGCTGCAAGGCGAGCCGCGCGTGCATGCGATCGCAGGCGACACCGACGGCGTCGACGGCACGGAGGAAATCGCCGGAGCCTATCTTTCGCCCGATTCGCTCGCGCGGGCCTGGGCATTGGGGCGTAAACCTTTGGATTATCTTCTCGAGAACGACGCGCACAGTTTCTTTCAAGCGCTGGGCGACTCGGTTATCACAGGACCGACGCGCACCAACGTCAACGACTTTCGCGCGATTTTGGTTCTGGACCGACCGGCGCCGCTCGATCCCCCGGCACGCTAAATACGCGGCCCGCCGCGGGGCACGATAACACCGGGAACATCGGCCGGGCAGCGACCCTGGCGCAGCCACTCGAGGGGAATTTGCCACAGGCTCGCGGCGTGGCGCTCGTGGAAAAAAGCAAAATGCCCGATTTGCGAGGCGGCAATGCGCGCCGGCGCAATGCGCAAATGCGTCGCCGGGCTGTGCGGGAAGTACCCGAGCAGCCGTTCGACCGCCGGGACGGTTCCGAATTCGTCGTCGGTCACGCTCAGCGCCAAGGTAGCGGCGGTGACCGCGGAAAAGGGCTTCATCAGTGCCGTCGCCTCGGCGCGCGTCAGGCAACTTCGGCGCGCAGGCTCAAAGCGTCGGCCGGCCCGGCTCCAATCGCGCACCACGCCGCGGGGCGTATCTTCCAGCCAACCCAGCGTTCGTCCCGGGAAGTAGCCAAACAGCGCCGTCATTGCGGGCATGAACCAATGCCACTTGACGAGCATCCGATAGCGCTGCTGCGGTGCATAGTCGCGCCAATATGCGTGCTGCGCGCCCATCGTGACGATGCGGCGGATCCGCGCGCTCGAGGGCGCGAAACCGATGAGAAACCCGCCGATGCTGTGCGCCACGACATCGATCGGCTGACCGGTGAATGCGCGCAGAGCGTATTGCAGAACGGCCTCGAAATCCAGACGTCCCCAGTCGATCCACGAAGCTTGAAAGCCGCGCAGCGTGCGCGGGCGCGAGGCACCAATGCCCCGATAGTCGTAGGTGATGACGTCAAAACCCTGATCGAACAAAAATTGCGCAAAGCGTGCGTAGTAGTCGCACCGCACCGACGTGGCGGCATTGACGATCACGACCGAGCGGCCGTCCGCAGCACTTTCCGGAAGGCGCCAAACGTAGGCACCCAGCGCGTAGCCGTCGGCGGCGCGCACCGTCACGGCCTCGGGCCGACGCGTCTGCGCGCCCAGCGGCGCCGCTTGCCCGGGCCGCATCGATCGGTGCGAAACGAGCCTAGACCTTGCCGAGAAAGTCGCGCTTGCCGAGCTCCACGCCGTTGTGCCGCAGGATGTCGTAGGCGGTCACGACGTGAAAATAAAAATTCGGCAGCGCAAACCCCGTGAGGTACTGCAGCCCGTTGAACGTAACTTCTTCCCCGCGCAATGTCAGCACGACCTTGCGCTCTTCCGACCCATCGATGCGATCGGCCGGAATGGATTCGATAAACGCAATGGTCTTGGCGATGCGCTGCTGCAGCTCGGCAAAACTTTGCTCCGTATCTTCGTACTTCGGGACCTCCTGCCCCGCGAGGCGCGCGGCCGCCCCCTTGGCGTTGTCGCATGCGATGCGCACCTGGCGTGTGAACTCAAACATGTCAGGGAACAGGCGCGCGCCCAGCAGCACCGAAGGATCGATCTTGCGGGCGGCCGCATAGTTCTCCGCCTTGGTCAGAATGCCCGAAAGGTTCTTGAGCGCGTGGGCAAAGCGGGGCACGCTGGCCTTGTACATGGAAATGGACATCATCACGACTCCGTAGGCAAAAGGAACGATCCTTGATTTTGCCAAAGAAGCATAAACCCGTTGCCGCGCGACCCAGATGCGGCGAGCCGACTCACAGCGTCAGCGGTCGATCGGGCAGCTCGTTGGTGCGCGCTTGGCCCGGGGCGAGGGCAAATTCGCGCTGCAGCAGCGCGCCGAGCTCGCGCACCGCGCCCACGGCTCCGGCCTCGTATTGACCACTTCGGCAGTGTTCCTTCAGGTCGTGGCAGATACGGTGCCAGACCTGGGGATCGACTCGCCGGGCAATTTCGCGATCGGCGACGATCTCCACGGCCCGATCCGCCAGTTCGATGTAGATCAGAATGCCGTTGTTGTGCTCGGTGTCCCATACCCGAAGTTCCGAGAACAGAGCCAGCGCCCGGCGCCGCACGGGGGCGTTGCGGCGAAGAAAGGCCCAGGGCAGGCTGCCTTCAATGACAAAGCGGATCTCGCCCGTATGGCCGGCCTCGGCCAACTCGATCGCCGCCCCTACGGATTTGAGCACGCGCGGCGGAAACGCGCGGCGCACCGCAAGCGGCGTTGTCGCGGCGTGCGATAGCCAGCGCCAAAGCCTTGTCCCGAGCGTTGCGTGCCACGGGCGTTTTGGATTCATCGCTCCGTCACCAGTTACCGGATGCCCCGCCGCCGGAAAAGTCACCACCGCCCCCGCTGCGAAAGCCTCCCCCGCCGCCAAAGCCACCCGGCGGGAATCCTCCCCCCCGGCCCCCGAGCACTTGCGTTGCCACCATCATCGGCCCGCCGAAAGATGCGAGCAAAAACACGAGCAGCCCGGCAACGCCTCCCAGCAGAAGCGACGAGAGCAGGTAGCCGACAATTGCCGCCACCCCGCCGGCCGCAAGCAAGGTTCCCACAACGCCGAGCAGCCGGCGCAGCACCGCGGCAAAGACGATTCCGCCAAGGACAAACGGAATCAAGGCCCGTATGGATTGTTCGCCGTCTCCCGGTCCGCCGCTTCGCCCCGTTTCGCTGGCCCCCGGGCCCGCGGGCAGGCCTTCCGCGCGGATCAAGGCAAACATCGCGTCGAGCGTCGCGCTAAGCCCCCCCGCGTAGTCTTTGACCGCAAAGCGCGGCCCCATTTTCTCGCGGATCAATCGATGCGCGAGAACGTCGGGGATCGCTCCCTCGAGGCGGCGCGCAACATCGATGCGCGCGGCGCGGTCCTGGACCGCAACCACGATCAGCACACCGTCGCCGATACCCCGGCGACCAATCTTCCAAGCCTCCCCGACGCGATGGGCAAAGTCCTCGATCGGCTCGGGTTGCGTGGACGCCACCAGGAGAATGGCAATCTGCGAGCCCTGCACCGCCTCGAACGCCGCGAGCTTGCTCTCCAGCGCCTGGCGATCGGCCGGGGTCAGGTAGCCGTTGGGGTCGAAAACCCGCGTCGGCGGCGGCACCAGGAGCAGGCCGTCGGGCCCGCGTCCGGCCTCTTGCGCCAACGCAAGCGGCAGCACCAAGGCGCACAGTGCGCCCAGGGTTGCGAGCCACCGAGCCATACGATCCGCTCCGTCGCGCGGGCGCCGCGCGTCACTTCTTGGAGGCGCCGAAATCCACCGTTGGCGGCTTTTGCAGCTCGCGCTCGTTTTCCACCGCAAATTGCGGCTTTTCCTTGTAGCCAAAGGCCATCGCGGTGAAATTCTGCGGTACTTGGCGTATGAAGACGTTGTACTCCTGAACCGCCTTAATGTAGCGGTTGCGCGCGATGGCGATTCGGTTTTCGGTTCCTTCCAGCTCGGCACGCAGGTCCTGGAATCCCTGGTTGGATTTCAAATTCGGGTAGTTCTCGGATACCGCAAGCAGGCGCGAGAGCGCCGAGGTCAATTCGCCCTGCGCCTGCTGAAACTTTTGCAGCGCCGCCGCATCGTTGGCAAGCTCGGGCGTCACTTGAATGGAAGTGGCCTTGGCACGCGCCTCGACCACCCGAGTGAGCGTTTCTTGCTCAAAATTGGTTTCGCCCTTGACCGAGTTGACGATGTTGGGAATCAGGTCCGCGCGGCGCTGGTACTGCGACAGCACTTCGGCCCACGCGGCGCTAACGGCCTGGTCCCTGGTCTGAATTCCGTTATAGCCACAACCCGTCAGCAAGGCGACCAGCGCCAATGCCGCAAAACGCCCGAGACTGCGCATCCGATCCTCCAATTAGCTATATCCAAGCGACGCGCAGCATGGCCCAAACCCGGCGCGGCGGCAATAGCCTTCGCAAGCGCGCGTCGGCCACGCTTTGCTAGGCAAGCAATACGATCTTGCCGATGTGTTCGCTGCGCTCCATCAAGGCGTGCGCAGCGGCCGCCTGGTCCATCGCAAAGGTGCGAAACACGATGGGTTTGACCTTGCCGGCCTCCAAGAGCGGCCAGACGTGCTGCTGCAAGCGGCGCGCAATCTGCGTCTTGACCGCGATCGGTCGCGAGCGCAGCGTCGAGCCGGTAATCGTAAGTCGTTTGACCATGACGTCGAGCAAGTTGATCGTCGTTCGCGCGCCGCCCATTGTGTTGATGATCACGAGGCGCCCATCTTCGGCAAGCGCCGAAGTCTCTCGGAGCAGATAGTCGCCGCCAATCATGTCCAAAATGACGTCCACGCCGCGTCCCCCCGTCTCGGCCTGGACGACAGCTACGAGGTCTTCCGACCGGTAGTTGATCGCGCGTTGTGCGCCCAGGCGAACGCACGCCGCGCATTTTTCCTCGGACCCGGCCGTGGCAAAAACGCGGCTGCCCAGCGCGCGGGCGATCTGAATTGCCGCCACTCCGACGCCGCTTGTCCCGCCCTGAACCAGAAAACTCTCCTGCGGCCGCAGGCCGGCGCGATCAAACACGTTGGTCCAGACCGTAAAGAAGGTCTCGGGCAAGGATGCCGCCTCGATGTCCGTCAGACCCGTTGGGATAGGAAGACAATGCTCTTGCGGGGCAACGCAAAATTCGGCGTATCCGCCTCCCGACACCAGAGCGCATACGTGATCGCCAAGAGCATACGTAAGGGCCTGCGGACCGCGTTCGACGATTTTGCCGGCCACTTCCAAACCCGGAATCTCGGAAGCGCCCGGCGGCGGCGGATACCGACCCTTGCGCTGCATCACATCCGCACGATTTACGCCTGCGGCGGCGACCTCGATGAGAACTTCGCCCGGCCCCGGGTGCGGGCGCGGGCGCTCGACAAGGCGCAGCACCTCGGGGCCGCCGGGCGTAGAGATCTCCACAACTCGCATGTTCGCCCTCCTTGCTCCTCTGGGCGGCGTGCGCAGGGCCGTTGCAAAACCAAAAGCCGCGCGCGTGCGCAAACCGCTAACCGGTATTGCGCAAACCGGCCGCAATGCCGTTGATGGATATGTGGATCGCGCGCCGGGCCCGCTCGTCCAGGCTGTCGGCGTCGGCGCGGTAGCGCCGGATCAGTTCGACCTGCAGGTGATTGAGCGGATCGATGTACGGAAAGCGCGCGCGGATGGAATTGGCCAGCATGGGGTTGTGCTGCAGGTTGGCCGACTGGCCAAGAATCGAAAGCAGATGCCGCAGCGCCAACGCGTGCTCGGCCTCGATCGCGCCGAATACCGTCTTGCGCAAGCGGGCGTTGGCAACGAGCCCGGCATAGCGCGATCCCACGCCAAGATCCGTCTTGGCCAGCACCATGTCCATGTTGGAGAGCAGCGTGGCAAAAAACGGCCACTCCCGCGCCATGCGACGAAGCAGCGCCAAGCGCTCGGGTGCCTGCTTGGGCCGCTCGTTTAGCCAGGCCTCGACGGCGCTCCCAAATCCGTACCACCCCGGCAGCAGCAGCCGGCATTGTCCCCACGAAAACCCCCAGGGAATCGCGCGCAGGTCCTCGATACGCCGGCTCGACTTGTCGCCGCGCGGCCGGCTGGCCGGTCGACTGCCAATGTTTAACTCGGCAATCTCCGCGATCGGCGTTGCGGAAAAAAAGTAGTCCGCAAAGCCCGCGGTTTCGTAGACCAGTCCCCGGTAGGCGCGGTAGGCCAAGGCGCTCAGAGCTTCCATGGTCGACTCGAACTGGCGCTTTAGGGACGCGGCCGTGGGGTTGTGTCGCAGCAGCGGCGCAAAGGAGGCCTCGAGCGTTGCCGCCACCAGGGTCTCGAGATTGCGCCGACCGGTCTGTGGGCTGGAAAACTTGTTGGCGATGATCTCGCCTTGCTCCGTGACGCGGATCTGGCCGTCGACGGTTCCCGGCGGCTGCGCCAGAATCGCCTCGTAGGTGGGTCCGCCGCCCCGCCCGACGGTGCCGCCGCGACCGTGAAACAGGCGCAAGGGGACCTTTGCCTTGTCAAACAGCGCTACCAGAGCGACTTCTGCCTTGTACAGTTCCCAGTTAGAGGTCAGAAAACCGCCGTCCTTGTTGCTGTCCGAGTACCCCAGCATGATCTCTTGCGCGGTGTTGGCGCCCACGGGGTAAAAGCGCACGATGTCGCGCAATGCCAGAGCCGACTGCATGATCTGCGGCGCATTGCGCAGGTCGCCGATGGTTTCGAACAGGGGAATCACGTGCAGATCGACTTCGGCCGGGGCGCCGCGCTGCAGGAGCCGGGCAAGCCCGGCCTCCTTGAGCAGCACCACGACTTCGAGCAGGTCCGACAGCGTCTCGGTATGCGAGATGATGGTGTTCAGAACGCACGGTTTGCCGTAGCGTTCGCGCGCCTTACGAGCCGCGGCAAAGACCTCCAGTTCCTTGCCCGTCTCGTCCGAATAGCGAACGTACGGCGAATGCAGCAGCCGCGGGTGGCTCATCTCGGCGGTCAGCAAAGCGACCCGTGCCTGCTCATCGAGCGCCTGGTAGTCCTCGCAAACGCCCGCGCCGCGCAGCAGCTCCGCAATCGTGCGCTCGTGCACATCCGAGCTCTGGCGCAGATCCACGGAAGCCAGGTGAAAGCCGAAAACATCCAGCGCGCGTCGCACCCATCCCAGACGCGGCTTGATGAGCGAAGCGCTGCGATGCCCCGCCAGCGACTGCACCACGATGTCCAGATCGTCGCCAAATTCCTGCGGCGAGAGATACGGTTCGGCGCGGCCGATTTCCCGGCGCAGCACGGTCGTGTGTCCCAGCGACCGCGCGCTGGCCGCAAGGCGGGAGTACACGCCGACCAGCGCGCGCCGGTACGGCTCGCCGGCACGGTGCGGGGAGCGATCCGGCGACTTGTCGGCCAACGCGAGCAAGGAGTCGCTCACCGGCGCCAGCAGCGACGAGACGGACAACTCGGCACCCAGCGCGTGCACTTCTTCCAAGTAAAACTGGAACGCGACCGCAGCCTGGCGATCGAGCGCCTGCTCGAGCGCGCGTGCATCGACGTTGGGGTTGCCGTCCCGATCCCCGCCGATCCACGAACCCATCTGCAAAAACGCCGGCAGGTGCACACGAGGACTGCGCCGCCGGCCCGAGCGGCCGGCGGCGGCCAGCGTCAACTGTTCTTCCAAGTCCTCATACAGGCGCGGAATCTCGCGCAGGAACGTCAGACGGTAATACGACAGCACGTTCTCGATTTCGTCGTTGACCGTCAAGCGCGCATCGCGCAGCATCCGGGTCTGCCAAAGCGTGGTGACGCACGCGCGGATCAGCTCGGCGTTGCCGGCTCGTTCGCGCTCGGTAAGCGGAGTGCTGCGCTCGGCAAGGAGTCGTTCGATCTCGCGCTCGGTGTCCAGAATGCTCTTGCGCTGTACCTCCGTAGGGTGCGCCGTCAGCACGGGAACGACCAGCGCCCGGCCGAAGAACTGGACCATGCGGTCGACCGAAACCTTCGCGGCCTGCAGGCGGGCAAGAGCAAACGCGGCCGTCCCCGGTTCTGTGATGGCAGCGGCCAGCTCCTGGGTGCGGCGCGTGCGGATCTGGTGTTGGTCCTCGGCGATGTTGGCCAAGTGCGAAAAATAGCTAAAGGCTCGCACGACGGAGTTGGTCTGCGTGGGAGTAAGCCGATTTAAGAGGCGGTACATCTTTGCGCCCGCCTCCGGGTCCGTGCCCCGACGAAACTGCACCGCCAGGCGCCGCACCGTTTCGACCAAGTCAAAGATCTTCTGACCGGCCTGCTCCCGGATGACGTCGCCGAGAATGCGCCCGAGAAAGCGAATGTCTTCGCGCAGCGCATCGTGTCGCCCGGAGACCGGGGTCGGTGTGGTATCGCTCATCGGTGGTGGCTCGGAAAAACGTACTGACGCGCTGCCGTCCCGAGTGCAAGCGAGAACCGGGCGCACGCGCGCGCGGACAACGGCCGCGCGCGGCCCGAAGAATATCAGTCGATCGCCTCAACCGCTCGTGGTTGGGCCAGCGCCTGGTTCGTTGTCCGCTGGCGAGGCCCCCGGAGCCGTGGCATCCGGCAGTGGCGCCAGCCTTCGCACCGCTTCGGCGACCTCCTCGCGCAGGCCCTGGCCTCCGGCGGCGACGTGCCGGAGAATCGCTTGGCGCATTCTTGGCTCCCAAAATCGCCGCAGGTGATCGGCAATCGCGTTGATGGCCGCCTCGCGATCGCTTTGCGAGACAAAAAACGCCCCGATCTGGTTGGCCATCGTGACCAGATGCTCCACGTTCATGTGGGCACCGGCTTGCGCTCTTGCGCCAGATGCTCTTGCCGCTCCGAGAAACGGCGGAACCGCTCCTGCCACAGCGAAGGTTGCGAGACTCGCAGGACCTGAACGGCTGTGACCTTGTATTCCGGGCAGTTGGTCGCCCAGTCGGAATTCTCCGTGGTTATGACGTTGGCTCCCGATCCCGGAAAGTGAAAGGTGGTGTAGACAACCCCGGGTGGCATGCGCGAACTCACGCGCGCGCGCAGCACGGTCTCGCCGGCCCGGCTGGCGATACCCACCCAGTCGCCGTCGCCGATTCCGCGCTCCTGTGCGTCGCAGGGGTGGATTTCCAGAAGGTCCTCCTTGTGCCACGCCAGGTTGGCCGTGCGCCGGGTCTGCGCGCCGACGTTGTATTGCGACAGGATGCGCCCCGTCGTCAGAAGCAGCGGGTAGCGCTCGCTGACCTTTTCGTCGGTGGCAATGTATTCCGTCACCGCGAACCGGCCCTTGCCGCGCACGAACTCGTCCTTGTGCATCACCGGTGTGCCTTCGGGCGAGGCGCTGTTGCAGGGCCACTGAATGCTGCCGAGGCGGTCGATTGCCTCAAAGCTCACGCCGGCAAAGGTCGGCGTCAGGCGCGCGATCTCGTCCATGATCTGCGCCGGACTGTCGTAGTGCATCGGGTAGCCCATGGCCACGGACAGCGCCATTGTGACCTCCCAGTCGGCCAGGCCGGCCAGGGGCGGCATGACCTTGCGCACTCGGGAGATGCGCCGCTCGGCGTTGGTGAACGTTCCGTCTTTTTCCAAAAACGAGGAGCCGGGCAAAAAGACATGGGCGTACTTGGCCGTCTCGTTGAGAAACAGGTCCTGCACCACAAGGCATTCGAGGCGGGCCAGCGCCGCGGTGACGTGCTGGGTGTTCGGGTCCGATTGCGCAAGATCCTCGCCTTGGACGTACAACGCCTTAAAACTTCCGTCGATTGCGGCATCGAACATGTTCGGGATTCGAAGACCGGGTTCGGTAGCCAGCGTAACGGCCCATTCGGATTCAAACAGCGATCGGGTCTTGCTGTCCGAGATATGCCGGTAGCCCGGCAGTTCGTGCGGAAACGATCCCATGTCGCACGAGCCCTGGACGTTGTTCTGGCCGCGCAGGGGATTGACACCAACGCCCTCGCGCCCGATGTTGCCCGTTGCCATCGCCAGGTTGGCAATTCCCATCACCATGGTTGAGCCCTGGCTGTGCTCGGTCACGCCCAGTCCGTAATAAATTGCGGCGTTGCCTGCGGTGGCGTACAGGCGTGCCGCCGCGCGCAATGTCGCCGCGGGCACCCCGCTGATCGGCGCCACCGCCTCCGGGGCATTGCGCGGCTGCAAAATGAACTTTTTCCACATCTCAAACGACTTGGCTTCGCAGCGCCGCGCAACGAAGTCCTCATCGAGCAGACCCTCGGCGGCGATCACGTGGGCCAGTGAATTGATCACGGCCACATTGGTGCCGGGTCGCAGCTGCAGATGGAAGTCGGCCCGCACGTGAGGTCCGTCCACCATGTCGATCACGCGCGGGTCCATAACGATAAGCTTTGCGCCCTCGCGCAGGCGGCGCTTCATCGCCGAGGCAAACACGGGGTGTCCGTCGGTGGGGTTGGCACCAATGAGCAAGATGACGTCGGCCGCGCGGATCGAATCGAAGTCCTGGGTGCCCGCGGACTCTCCCATCGTCGCCTTCAGGCCATAGCCCGTGGGCGAGTGGCAAACGCGGGCACAAGTATCGACGTTGTTGTTGCCAAAAGCGGCACGCACGAGCTTTTGCACCAGATAGGTTTCCTCGTTGGTGCAGCGTGAGGAAGTGATGGCGCCAATCGAGTTGCGTCCGAACTTCTCCTGGATGCCGCGAAGCTGCGCCGCGGTGAAAGCGATCGCGTCCTGCCAGGACACTTCCCGCCAAGGATCCGAAATCGCGTTTCGAATCATCGGCGAGCCGATGCGATCCTTATGCGTGGCATAGCCCCAGGCAAATCGGCCCTTGACGCACGAATGTCCGTGATTGGCGCGACCGTCCTTGTTCGGCACCATGCGGATGAGTTCGGTGCCCTTCATTTCGGCGCGCAGCGAGCATCCCACGCCGCAGTAGGCGCAGGTCGTAACGTGCGCGTGTTCGGGCAAACCGCGCTCGATCACCGTGTTTTCGATCAGGGCGGCCGTTGGGCAGGACTGCACGCAAGCACCGCAACTGACGCACTCCGAGTCCAGGAAGCGGGCGGCTTGGCCCGCCGCGACCACCGAGGCAAAACCGCGCGCGTCAATGGTCAGCGCGTACGTGCCCTGCACCTCTTCGCAAACCCGCACACATCGCGAACAGACGATACATTTGGCGGGGTCGAAGGTGAAATAGGGATTGGAGAGGTCCTTACGGGCCGCAAGGTGGTTTGCGCCGTCGTAGCCGTAACGAACCTCGCGCAGACCGACCACCTCGGCCATGTCTTGCAGTTCGCAGTCCCCGTTGGCGCTGCAGGTCACACACTCCAGCGGGTGATCCGAGATGTACAGCTCCATGACCCCGCGTCGGATCCGCGTTAGCGCCTCACTCTGCGTCCAAACCCGCATACCCGGTTCGACTGCGGTGGTGCAAGACGCGGGGTAACCCTTTCGGCCCTCGATCTGAACCAGGCAAAGGCGGCAGGAGCCAAACGGCTCCAGCGTATCGGTCGCACACAGCTTGGGCACATCGCGGCCGGCCTCGATACTGGCCCGCATCACCGAAGTGCCGGCCGGCACGCTCACCGGCACGCCGTCGACCTGCAAAGTCACGAGCTCTTCGCAACTGCGCTTCGGCGTGCCGAAGTCCGTCGATTCGAACGAGGGCATGCGGCGATCTCCTACGGTGGCCTGCGGCAGCTGCCCCACGAGGGCGCCCCGGCCCTAGGCCGGCACCCCGGCCGAGGGCAAGGTCAGGCCGAAGTCCCCCGGAAAATGCTTCAGTACGCTGCGCACCGGGGCCGGCGCCATGCCTCCCAGTGCGCACAGCGAGCCTTCGCTCATTGTCTCGCACAATTCGTGCAGCAGATCGACCTGCGCGGGGTCATCGGGACGGGCCCGTATCCGATCGATCAGCTCGACCGCACGAGTCGAGCCGATGCGGCAGGGCGTGCACTTGCCACACGACTCGAGGGCGCAAAACTCCATGGCAAAGCGCGCCATTTGCGCAAGGTTCGCCGTATCGTCAAAGGCCACGATTCCGCCGTGGCCGAGCATCGCACCTTTCGCGGCGAGGGCCTCGTAATCCATCGCGGTATCGAATTGCGACTCGGGCACGTACGCGCCCAGAGGTCCGCCGATCTGGACCGCGCGGATCGGCCGACCCGAAGCCGAACCTCCACCGAATTCGTACAGCAGTTCGCGCAACGTAACGCCGAAGGCTTTCTCGACCAGGCCTGCGCGGCGGATGTTGCCCGCGAGTTGAAACGGCGATGTGCCGCGCGAGCGTCCCACGCCGAAGTCGCGGTAGGCCTGGGCTCCTTCCGAGAAAATCGACGGCACGGTGGCCAGCGTGATGACGTTGTTGATTAGCGTCGGTTTGCCAAACAATCCCTGCACGGCCGGCAATGGCGGACGAAAGCGCACCATGCCGCGCTTGCCTTCCAGGCTCTCGAGCAAGGAGGTCTCCTCTCCACAGATGTAGGCGCCCGCCCCGCGCCGAACTTGCAGATCAAAACGCTGGCCCGAGCCCGCAACGTCCGCACCCAGAAACCCGCCGGCGCGCGCCGCGGCAATGGCACCGGCCAAGGTGGCCTCGGCCGACGGATATTCCGAGCGCACGTAAACGTAGCCGTCCCTTGCACCGACGCTGACACCCGCGATCGTCATCCCCTCAATAAGCGCAAAGGGGTCGCCCTCCAGGAGCATCCGGTCGCAAAATGTGCCCGAATCGCCTTCGTCGGCGTTGCACACCACGTATTTTGTTGCCGACGTCTGATCGAGAACGGTCTTCCATTTGATGCCTGTGGGAAACGCCGCTCCCCCGCGGCCGCGCAAACCCGAGTCCACCACGGTTTGTACCGCCGCGTCGGCTCCGAGCGCCAAGGCCCGACGCAGGCCCGTGTAGCCGCCGTGCGCAAGGTACTCGTCCAGACTCAGTGGATCGATCCGTCCCACGCGCGCAAACGTGCGCCGCTCCTGGTGCGCGAGATACGCAATCTGCTCGGTGGGACCGTGCGCCAAGGCATGGCGCGCGCCCCGCAAAAACCCGCTGGCAAAAAGACCGGCGACGTCTTGGACCCGAACCGGCCCGTACGCGACGCGCCCCTGCGGGGTTTGGACTTCCACCAAGGGTTCGAGCCACATCAGGCCGCGCGATCCGGTACGGACGATTTCGACGGCCTGCGCGCTGCGTGCGGCTTGCGTGGCGATTGCCTGCGCGACTTCGTCGGCGCCCACCGAAACGGCACTCGAATCGCGCGCGACAAAGACTCGGGCCGTCACGCACCCCTCCGACAGCTCTGGACGATGGCATCGAAGCGCTGCGCATCGACCCGGCCGACCAGCTTGTCATCGACCAGCACCGCCGGAGAGCAGGCGCAATTGCCCAGGCAATAGACCGGCTCCAGGGTCAACGCGCCGTCGGCTGTCGTGCCGTGCAGGTCGGTGCCCGTTGTCTTGCACGCGTGCTCCAGCAGAGCGCGCGAACCCATCGACTGACAAGCTTCGGCCAGGCAAATGCGCACGACGTGGCGCCCCGGCGCCGTGCGGCGAAAGTGGTGATAAAAGCCGATGACCCCATGCACTTCGGCGACGGAAAGGCGCAACGCCTTGGCGATGCGCCCAACGAACTCGCTGGGCACGTAGCCCAGGCGGTCTTGGATCTCATGGAGCAGGGGAAGCAGTCCGCCGGGGCGGTCTGCGTGCCGTGCTATGGCCGCGTCCACCACGCCATCGGGCGCCATGCGCTCTTGCTCCTTTCGCTCGGTCCTTGCGGGCCGCTCTCGCGCGACCCCCGCCAATCCGTACCCCTGCGTCCAGCCCCAATCGCAAAAGATGGCGCCGAGGCACGATGGAAGGTAGCACTCTTCGGGCACGCCCGAAATAGGATCTTCGGGACGGGAACGCCGCGCGCAAAGACGGCCGAGGCGCCCGCCAAGCGCGTAATTCCGCTCCGATCTTCGGGGATATTGCTGTGGATATAGGACCTCAGCCGTCGGCCCGGGCCGCGAGCGCCGGCCGAGCGTGCCGCGCCACCGAAGGAGCGTCGTAAGGTCGGTTGCCCGGGCGCGCGACTTGCGGCGTTCAGAGAAACAGGTCCGGCATCAGTTCTCGGCTGCCCGGCACCACCGAATAGCCGGAGAAGTCGTGCACCCCAGCGCTGGCCAGAACCTCTTCGTCAATGAAGAAATTGCCGCTCGTCGTCGTCGCCTCGCGCTCCAAAATGGTGATGGCGGCATCGGCCATGATGCGCGGAGAGCGGCAGTGCTCGGGACGCACACCCGGAATCATCTGCAGCGCCGCCGTTTGGATGACGGTGCGCGGCCATAGCGCGTTGACGGCGATGCCGTAGGGGCGAAATTCCTGCGCGTGTCCGAGCACGCACATGCTCATTCCGTACTTGGCCATGGTGTAGGCCACGTGCGGCGCAAACCAGCGCGCTTGCATGTTCAGCGGTGGCGAGAGGGTCAGAATGTGCGGATTGCGCTTTTGTTCGGCCGAGCGCTTCAGCGCAGGCAAGCAAGCCTGTGTGCACAAAAAAGTGCCGCGCACGTTGACACCGAACATGAGGTCAAATCGCTTGATCGGCGTTGCCTCGGTGGCGGTGAGGTTAATCGCGCTTGCGTTGTTGACCAGCACGTCGATGCCGCCAAAGCGCTCCACCGCCCTTTGCACGGCCGCCAGCACCTGAGCCTCGTCGCGAATGTCCACCTGAAGCGGCAGGCAATCGGCGCCTTGCGCCTGGATTTCCTCGGCGGCCGAGTAGATTGTGCCGGGAAGTTTGGGGTTGGGCTCGGCAGTCTTGGCCGCGATCACGACGTTGGCGCCGGCGCGCGCGGCGCACTTGGCGATTTCCAGGCCAATGCCGCGCGATGCGCCCGACAAAAACATGGTCTTGCCACGCAGCGAAGGCATCTTTTTACTCCCGCATCGTTATGGGGTTTTGGCTTCCTGTGCGGCCCGCGCGAAATCCGGCTTGCGCCGCTCGAGAAAGGCGCTGAGCGCCTCGCGCGATTCCGGACTGACAAGCAAGCGCCCGAGCGTGCGCAACTCGTCTTCCATCGCAAGCTGTACCGCGGCGCGCCAGCCGGATTTGAGCAGCCGCTTGGTTTCGCGCACGGCGCCGGACGGCAAGGCGCGAAAGCGCCGCGCCTGGTGCATCGCGTATTCGACGACCTCGCCCGCCGGCAGCAGCCGATTCACCAAGCCCATCTCGAGCGCCTCCTCCGCGGAAATCGGCTCGCCAAAGAGCAGCTTTTCCGCAGCCTTGTGGTAGCCCGCGGCGAGCGGCACGAGCAGCGATGAGCCGAACTCGGGACAGATTCCCAGGCTCACAAACGGCATCGAGAACATCGCGTCGTCGGCGGCGTACACGAGATCGCAATGCATCAGCAGGGTCGTGCCGATGCCCACGGCCGCCCCGTTGACCGCCGCAACGATCGGCTTTTCCAGCTCGATCAAGGCCTTCATGAACCGCGGCGCCGCACCCCCGGCCGAATCCGGCCGCTGCAGAAAGTCGTGGATGTCGTTTCCGGCGCAAAACACCGTCGGTGCGCCGCGCAGGACGATTGCGCGCACGTCCTTGTTGGCGGCCGCCGCAACGAGCGCTTCGGCCAGCTGCTCGTACATCTGGACCGTGATCGCATTTTTGCGCTCCGGGCGCGCGATTTCGATGCACGCGACATCTTCCTCGATCTGCACGCGTATGGTCATTGCGTCTTCTCCCTAGCTGCGTTGCCCGCCAACATTGTTGCGCCTCGCGGGTGCCGGCTTTTCTTTAAACGCGTTCGAAGATCCCCGCCGCACCCATGCCGGTGCCCACGCACATGGTGACCATGCCGTAGCGCAGCGATCGGCGTCGCAAGCCGTGCACCACGGTTGCCGAGCGGATCGCCCCCGTCGCTCCCAGGGGATGGCCCAGTGCGATCGCGCCGCCCATCGGGTTGACCTTGGCGCGGTCCAGCCCGAGAGAGTCGATGACGGCCAGGGACTGTGCGGCAAAGGCTTCGTTTAATTCGATCCAGTCCATATCCTCCTGCTGCAGGCCCGCGGCGCGAAGTGCGGCCGGAATGGCCTCCTTGGGCCCGATCCCCATGATTTCGGGCGCAACACCGCGCACGGCAAAGGAAACGAAGCGCGCCAGGGGCGTCAAGTGAAAGCGGCGCAGCGCGGCCTCGCTCACCAAAATCAAGGCGCCGGCTCCGTCGGACGTTTGCGAGCTGTTGCCCGCGGTCACGCTGCCTTTGGCCGCAAAGGCCGGTTTGAGTTTGGCCAGCGCGGCCAAGTTGGTATCGGCGCGCGGGCCCTCATCGAGCTCCATGCGCCGCCGGTGAATTTCGACCTCGTGCTTAGAAAGATTCGGCGTGCGCTCGGTGATCTCGAAGGGTGTGATCTCGGCGGCAAACTCGCCCTTGCCCTGTGCCGCCAATGCGCGCTGGTGCGAGGTCAGGGCAAACTCGTCTTGTGCCTCGCGACTCACCTTCCACTGCGCAGCAACCCGCTCGGCCGTAAGTCCCATGCCAAAGGCAATGCCCAGGTGCTCGTTTTTTTCGAAAAGGCGCGGGTTAAACGAAATCTTGTTGCCGCCCATCGGCACCATGCTCATCGATTCGACACCGCCGGCGAGCATGACGTCGGCCTCGCCCACACGGATGCGGTCGGCCGCCATGGCAACCGCGTTTAATCCCGAGGAGCAATAGCGGTTGATGGTGCACCCACCGACCGAATCCGGAAGACCGGCATACAGGACCGCGTTGCGCGCAACGTTGGCCCCCTGCTCCGCCTCGGGCATGGCGCAGCCGACGATGGCGTCTTCGATGGCCGCCGGATCCAGATCCGGCACCGCGGCCAAGGCACCCTGGATCGCGGCCACCAGGAGATCATCGGGGCGCGTGTTGCGCAGGTTTCCACGGGGCGCCTTGCCCACAGGCGTGCGTGTAGCGGCCACGATGTAAGCATCTTGTACTTGACGGGTCATGTGAAGCTCCTCCATCTGCCCAAAAAAACAATGTCAGTTGCGCACCGGTTTTCCGGTTTGCATCATCCCCATCATGCGCTCCTGCGATTTCGGATGGCCGAGCAGCTGCACGAAGTGCTTGCGCTCCAGATCCAAAAACCACTGCTCATCGACCAGCGCCCCCGCATCCACGTCGCCGCCGCAGAGCACGTCGGCGACGCAAGAGGCGATGTAAAAATCGTGCGCGCTGATATGGCCGCCTTCCCGCATGTTGGCCAGATGGCCCGCCTTGATCGTGGCTAAGACGGACCGTCCCGCCGCCGCCACCTGGCGAACGCGCAGTGGCGGGCGGTAGCCGAGCTCGTGCAGGGCAAAGGCTTCGCCGATCGCCGCCCACAGCAGTTCGTGCCGGTGCAACACCACCGTGTCCGCAGGCAGCAAATACCCCATCTGTTGCGCCTCGAGCGCCGAGCCCGCTACTTTGGCCGTCGCGGCGTTAAAGAGCCAGTTGCGAACAAAGGGCAACATGTCGGTTGCGCCGACGGCGGTCGCCGCTTCGGCCGCCCGGAGCGCGCCCTCCTTCAGACCGCCCCAACCGGGTATCAGGCCGATACCGACCTCGACGAACCCGATGTAGGACTCCAGCGCGGCCACGCGCCTGGCGCAGTGCAGCGCCAGCTCGCAGCCTCCGCCCAGCGCCATGCCGCTTACCGCCGCCACCACCGGCACTTGCGCGTACTTCACCCGCAGGTAGGCCTGCTGGCCCTGTCCGACAGCCTCTCCGATCGCCTTGGTGCCGCCGCTCATGAACACGGGCGCCATCTCCTTGATGTCGGCACCCACCGAAAAGGGGTCATCCTGCGACCAGATCACCAGACCGCGGTAACTTGCTTCGGCGCGCTCGACCGCCTTCAGAAGGCCGGCCACGACACCCGGCCCGATGGCGTGCACTTTGGTCTTGATCGAAAAAATCAGCACTTCCGCGGCCATGCCCGAATCCAGATGCCAGATGCGGCACGAATCGTCCTCGTGCACCGTGACGCCCGCTTTCAGGGCGCTCGCCGCACCCTCGCCGGCCACGGCTGCGCGGAACAGCTGCCGTCCGTAGACCGGTAGCTCGGTGCGGGGCACGAACGCGCGCTTTTTCGGGCTCCAGGAGCCTTGGGCCGTATGCACGGCCGCCGCCGAGGCCACCGGGCCTTGCGTGACCCAACTGGGAAGCGGCGCCTTGCACATCGCTTCGCCGGCATCGATATCGGCCTGCACCCACTGCGCGACTTGCTTCCAGCCCGTCGTTTGCCAATCTTCAAACGGTCCCGTCCCCCAGCCAAAGCCCCAGCGCAGCGCCAGGTCGACATCGCGCGCGGTGTCGGCGATCGATGCCAGGTGAACGGCCACGTAGTGGAATATGTCGCGCATGATGGCCCACAGGAACTTGGCCTGCGGGTGATCAGTCGTGCGCAGCAGCGCGACGCGCTCCGCGACGGGCTTTTTGAGGATGCGCGCGATCAGCTCGTCGGCCTTGCCGCCGCTATTGACGTACCCGCCTGTGCGCGGATCCAGCACCTTGATCTCCCGGCCTTCCTTGCGATAAAAGCCCGCGCCGCTTTTTTGCCCCAGCGCACCTTTTTCCACCAGTGCCTTGAGTGCCGACGGCAGCGCAAAATGCGCGGCAAACGGATCCTGATCGACGCTCAGGCCGTCCTGCATGGTCTTGATGACGTGCACCAGCGTATCGAGGCCAACGACGTCCATCGTGCGGAAAGTTGCGCTTTTCGCGCGGCCCAGACGCGTGCCGGTCAGGTCATCGATCACGTCGTACGGCAGCGCGTATTTTTCCGCCTCGCGAAACACGGCCAACATGCTGAAAACGCCAACCCGGTTGGCGATGAAATTGGGCGTGTCCTTGGCGCGCACCACGCCTTTGCCCAGGGTGCTTGTGAGAAAGCCCTCCAGGTGATCGAGCACGCCGGGCCGAGTGCTGGCTGTGGGTATGAGCTCGACCAGATGCATATAGCGCGGCGGATTGAAAAAGTGCACGCCACAAAAGCGCGGCCGCAGTTGCTCGGGCAAACCCTGCGCGAGGTGCGCAATCGAAAGCCCGGAGGTATTGGACGCAAAAATGGCTTCGGGCCCGATGTACGGGGCAACCTTGCTGTACAGATCGAGCTTCCAGTCCATGCGCTCGGCGATGGCCTCGATCACGAGGTCGCAATCGCGCAGCAACTCCAGGTTCTGTTCGTAGTTGCCCGCCTCGATGTAGCGCGCCTCGTCGACACGTCCCAAAGGCGCGGGGCTGAGCTTCTTGAGCGTTTCGATCCCGCGCCGGACGATCCCGTTTTTGTCGCCGGACTTGGTGTCGGGCAAGTCAAACAGCACAACGGGCACCCGCGCGTTGATGCAATGCGCGGCAATCTGCGCGCCCATCACGCCCGCACCCAGGACCGCGGCCTTCCGGATCACGAAATTTTTCATTGTCTTTCCCTGAAACCGTCCCCGTCGCGGCCCGGGCATCGGACCGCAAAGGAAGGTGTCGTCGTTGTTAGAACCAGTCGCTGTGAAATTCTGTCAGATTGCTCGCTCCCGAGCGCGCGGCGCGAATATGAAACGCCGTCTCCGGCAAAAGCCGCTGAAAATAAAAGCGCGCGGTAGCAAGTTTGCTACGGTAAAACGGATCGACCTTATCACCGTCGGCGTCACAGCGCGATGACGCAACGAGCGCCATCCGTGCCCAAAAATAGGCCAACACGACGTGACCGACCACCCGTAGGTAGTCGACCGCCGCGGCGCCCGCCTCCTCCTGGTTGCCCATGGCCTTCATGCCCAGTTCCATCGTCAATTTCTGCACTTTGTCGGCCAGATCCGCCAGCGGAGTGACAAATTCGCTCATCGCCGGTGTGGTGCCGTGCTCTTCGACGAACTGCTGCACCATGGCGCCGAACTTGCGCAGTTTGGCCCCGTTGTCCATCAACACCTTGCGCCCGAGCAGATCCAGCGACTGGATCGTGTTGGTTCCCTCGTAGATCATGTTGATGCGCGCATCGCGCAGCAACTGCTCCATTCCCCACTCGCGGATGTATCCGTGTCCGCCGAACACCTGCAGGCACTCGGATGCGCGCAAAAAGCCGTTGTCCGTCAAAAATGCCTTCACGACGGGCGTCATCAGGGCCATCATGTCGCCACCCAGCTGGCGCTGCTCCTCCTCGGGGTGATGCAACGAGCGGTCCGCCATGAGCCCCAACCAAAGGGCGAACGCGCGTCCGCCTTCGGCGTACGCGCGCGCGGTAAGCAGCATGCGCCGCACATCGGCATGAAAGATGATGGGGTCGGCGGCCCGCTCGGGGGCCTTGGGGCCGCTGAGCGAGCGCCCCTGGATGCGGTCCTTGGCGTAGGCCACGGCGTTCTGATAGGCGACCTCGTTCAGACCCAGGCCCTGCACGCCCACCGCCAGCCGCGCGCTGTTCATCATCACGAACATCGCGTGCAAACCCTTGTTTGCCTCTCCGATCAGCCAGCCGACCGCGTCCTCAAAGACCATTTGGCAGGTGGAGTTGCCGTGAATTCCCATCTTGTGTTCGATTCCGCCGCAGTACACGCCGTTGCGCCGACCGCAACGGGCGTTGGCCCCGGTGCCTTCCGGGACGAACTTGGGCACGATAAAAAGCGATATGCCGCGCGTGCCGCTGGGAGCGTCGGGCAGACGCGCCAGCACGAGGTGCACGATGTTCTCGGCGAGATCGTGTTCACCGGCCGAGATGAAGATCTTCGCGCCGGTTATCCGATAGCTGCCGTCGGACTGGGGCTGGGCCTTGGTGCGCAGCAAACCCAGATCCGTGCCGCAGTGCGGCTCCGTCAGGCACATGGTTCCGGTCCAGTCCCCCGAGGCCAGCTTGGGCAGGTACAGGGTCTTTTGCGCCGCGCTGCCGTTGTGCGCGATGCACTCGTAGGCGCCCAGCGTCAGGCCCGAGTACATGGTCCAGGCCTGATTGGCCGCGCAGCGCATCTCGTCAAACGCAATTTGCAGCAGGTTCGGCAGCGCTTGCCCCCCATATTCGACTTCCGCGGTCAGACCCTGCCAGCCGGCTTGCCGAAATTGCCCGAAGGCATCGGCAAAGCCCTCCGGTGTGCGCACCGCATGCGTCTTCGGGTCGTACGTGCAGCCTTGCTCGTCGCCCGGTTGGTTCAGCGGCAGCAGCACCTCTTCGGCAAATCGTCCGGCTTCCTCCAGCACTTGGTTGACCGTGTCCGTGTCGAGCTCGGCGTAGCGCGGCAGCGCGCGCAGTTCGTCGACCGCGTGCAACACCTCATGGATCACAAACTGCTGGTCGCGCAACGGCGCCTTGTATATGGGCATAACGATCTCCGCTCGTCCTTTAGTTGGCGTGGTTTGCTTTGCCGGCCTTGTGCACGGGCGCGCTTTTGCGCCGGCCGGCGGACCCGCGAGCTCCGCTGCGGGCGTTGTCCAGAATCCTTTGCAGTCCCCAGCGCGCGCGCCGCACGCTGTCCTTGCCGTGCAGCAGGCGCGCGTCCTGATGCAGCATCAGCATCAGGCCGTAAATTTCAAAGACCATCTGCTCCAAGTCGACGTCGCGGCGCAGATGCCCGTAAGCCTTCGCCTGCTCGAGCGCGCGCACGAGCTCGCCCTTCCACGAGGTGATGATGGCGGCCAGGGCATCGTGCAGCGGACCCGGGCGATCGTCGTACTCCGATGCGCCGCCGATCAGGATGCAGCCGGCCTCAAGCTCCTCGGCCAGCAGCGCGAGCCAGCGATCGACGATCGCGCGCACGCGCGGCAGCCCCCGTGCGCTGCGCACGGCCGGGCGCAGGACCCGTTCCACGAATCGCGCGGCGTACTCTTGCAGCACCGCCAGTTGCAGGTCCTCGCGCGAACCAAAATGCGCGAACACCCCGCTCTTGCTCATCCCCAGCCGCTCGGCCAGCAGGCCGATCGTCAGTCCCTCCATGCCATCGCGCTGGGCGATGCCCAGCGCGGCCTCCAGGATGGCCGCGCGCGTCAGTTCGCCCTTTCGGCCACGCGCACTGGGCCGCGACAGCGTGGGAGTTGCGGGGAACAGCGACTCGGGCACGGTTGGTTTCAGACAAAATAAAAACCGAACGTTCGTACTATTTTTGGCGCTTGTCAAGTCCCGGGTCACGGTTCGCGGGATCGGAAACGAAAGGTCGTCGTGGATTTTTCTCTCGGCGCACCCGGCAGGCTCCTGCCTCCGAGTTGCCGGTCGGAGTCAAGCCCTCGTCGCGAGTTTGCTTCTTTGGGCCTCTCGCTGCCCGATGCGACGGGGTACGTCGACGCAACTGCGTGCGCGCGAGCGCCGTATTGTCGTATTAGCAATCGTTACGCCCTGGCAGCATCGGCGGGAAAAGCGGCCTGGCTTGCGCGATTTGCCTCGCGGGCTTTTCCATCCGTCCGCGCTTTCTTGCGGAGGCTCTCCGCAAATTCGAGGGTCGCGCCGGCGAAAACGTCGTAGCCGCAGGCGCCGTCCGTCGCGCGCTGCCACCCCACGAACACGGCAGTCTCTCTTGCTTGACACCTGCGGCGCGCGTGGTTATTGTTCATCATGTAATCTGTTCATCAGACAAACTTCAAAGAAGAGGAGACGGGGTGGACGCAAACTACGATGCCGTGGTGATCGGCGGCGGACATCACGCCACGATCGTCTCCTGCTATCTCGCCAAGGCGGGACTGCGGGTCGCCGTCCTCGAGGGGCACACCGGGCTGGGCGGAGGCGCTGTGAGCGAAGAGGCGCCCGCGCCCGGTTTTCGGCAGAACCCGCACGCCCACTTCACGCGCTTTTACGGCCATCCGGCCTACGCCGACTT
>DASPTP010000007.1:0-58282 GCA_035623355.1 Burkholderiaceae bacterium
GCAATACGCGCAGTCCTCGCTGCAGCCGCCGGTTTTGATCGACAGGAGCGTGGAGAGCTGAATGGCGTTCGGGTCAAAGTGTTCGCGGTGAACTTGTTGGGCTCGATACAGCAAATCGGTAAACGGCAATTCAAGGAGCGCTTCCACGTCGGCAAGTTCCCAGGTGCGGGTGATCGAATTCGCCGCCGTGCGGCGGAGCGCCGGCGCGGCAATCGGTGTGAGAGGGATGGTGTTCATTGCAGATCGCGACCCAAGCGCCGCCCTTTGTGCGTCAAAGTGAGAAAGCAAAACGCAAGTATTACACTTTCTATCGGGTGCAAGCGGACGGGCGGGGCGCCCGCCGGGGAGGTGTGATGAGCATGCGGATCGCAGTCGTTTTGCTTGCCTTGTTTGCTAGCGGCGCCTGGGCGCACGCACACCTGGAGACGGCCCAGCCGGCTGCCGACAGCAAGATGGCCGAGGTCCGGGAAATCCGCTTGGTGTTCAGTGAGCCGATCGAACCCAGATTCTCGAGCATCAAGCTTGAAAGTCGCGAAGACCGCGTGATCGACGAGCCGGCGGCGCAGGCCGATCCGGGCGACCCCAAGGTATTGGTGCTCCATCTTTTTGAGAAGCTTCCACCGGGCGTCTACAAAGTTCGCTGGGCCGTTGTGGCGGCCGACGGACACCGGATGAGCGGCACGTATTCGTTTTTGGCATCGCATTGAGCGACGCGCCGGGCGGCATGAGTCTGACGCTGCCGCTGGAGGTGTGCGCGGCATTGCATGCCGGGGCGCTGATGATTTGGTTTGGCTCCCTCTCGCTGCACCGAATACTGGGCGTTGCCCGCCAGGGCGTCGAGCCGCGCACGTTGTGGATTGCCGCGGTCGTTGCCCTGGCCAGCGGTCTGCTCTGGCCTTGGCTGCAGACCGGAGTCGTCACAGCCGACGCGCGTTCCGCACTCGATCCGCAGGCGGTCTGGCAACTCTTGACGCAAACGACGTTTGGGCGCACGTGGCTGGTGCGCCAGGTCTTCGTGCTGCTTGCGCTGCTGGCCACGCTCGTTCCCCTCCTGGCCACGGGCAGGGGCGCATACTTTCTCGTCGCGGCGGCCGTAGCAAGCATCGCGCTGCTGGGACATGCAGCGGGCGCGCCCGGCACCTTTGGGACGGTCCAACGCCTGGCCCTGGCGCTGCACCTGTTGGCCGCTGGTGCATGGCTCGGAGCGCTGCCCGACCTGTGGGCGCTTGCGGGTCGAATGCCAAGCGCCGATCTGGCATCGATATTGCGTCGTTTCTCACCCTACGGCATGGCCCTCGTGTCGATCGTCGTAGCGACGGGCGTACTTAGCGCATGGTTCCGTTTGGGCGGACTCGATCCCTTGATCAGCAGCGACTACGGACGCATTCTCTTGAGCAAGGTGGGCTTGGTCGCGCTCATGGGAGTTGCGGCCCTGAACAATCGAAATCGCCTGACCCCCAAGCTCGAGCGCCCGGATCTGGTCGTTCAGGCACAAGGACGCAAGGAGTTGCGGCGCAGCATCGCTGCCGAGACCGCGCTGGGGCTTGCGGTCGTGGCGGCAGCGGTGCTGCTCGGATCGGCGGAGGCGCCGCACTGAAAGCTTGCGGCGCAGCGGCCCTAGCGGCCGCTTTCCGGTGCGACCTTATTTGGCGGAAATGGGAATATCGGCGTTGCTCGTCTTGTCTCCCTCCTTGAGCACCAGCCGCAAGCGCCAGGCTCCGCTCATGGACGGATTCAGGTCCGTTACGTGCCAGCTGCAGGCGCCGGTCGACATGACCTTCGGGTCGACGTCCCCGCCGTGGCCATGAGCGGGCATCTCAAAAGCCACGCTCGAAACCGTCGGGCAGCCCTTTGCCATCCCAGCGGAGGTGATGTCGATCATCGCCTCACTGGACTTCTTGACGGCAAGCGGGTCGGCGACCTTTGCGTGCACCTTCCATTGACCGTCGCTGGACTGAACATCTTGGTCTGCCTGCGAAACGCCGGCAAACGCAGTTAGCACGAGAAAAGGTACCACGTGCGGCGCCACCCTTCGCCCCCAGCGTACACAATCGAATCGCATCTTTTTCTCCTTGTGAAGTTCTTTCCAAACCGGGTGCACCACCGACGAATCCCTTTGGCGTGGCACGGACCGCGAGGCTCGGATGCTACGCCTTCCCAAGCAGGCTTGACCGCGAACACGAGGTGGAATCCCGTCTATGCGCAAACGGCGATTGCCGCTTTTTTGCGCATCCCAAAACGGCACTTTTCCGCTTGCCTTGGTAAACGGCCGCTTTGCCCGCGAATGGGAAAAATCGCCGTAACCGTCAACTTCGAGCGCCCGTAGATCGGGCAGTGCGGGAGACGGGAGAGGCTCACCGGGATGCGCTTCTCGATTCTGCTACTCTCGTGCGCTCGGCGGACGGTTGGCGGCGGGCTGCCGCTTGCACAGACGAGCACGCTCCGTCTCGCGGCCGTGGCAAGGCGCGCTTGCGAGCAGTGAGAATTTTTTTACCCATGGGTCCGTTGCCCAAAGGCCTCGGCCCGAAGGATTGGACGCAAATCCAGGCAGGCAAAGGCGATGATGAAACGGGCGTTGATTACGGGCATCACCGGTCAAGACGGGGCCTACCTCGCGGAACTGCTGCTGGAGAAGGGTTACGAAGTGCACGGAATAAAGCGTCGCACTTCGCTCATAAACACGGATCGCATCGACCACCTGTACGAAGACCCTCACGTCGGGGAACGACGCTTTATTCTGCACTATGGCGACATGACCGATTCGTTGTCGCTTCTTCACGTAATCCAAAAGGTGCAGCCAGACGAGATCTATAACCTCGCGGCGCAAAGCCATGTGCAGGTTTCTTTCGAGGAGCCCGAATATACGGCCAATGCCGACGGGCTCGGCGCGCTGCGCGTGCTCGAGGCGATACGCATTTTGAATCTGAAGGAGAAAACCCGCTTTTATCAGGCTTCAACCTCCGAGCTCTACGGGCTCGTGCAAGAAATGCCGCAGCGGGAAACGACACCTTTTTATCCGCGCTCACCGTACGGGGTGGCAAAGCTGTATGCGTACTGGATCACGGTGAACTATCGCGAAGCCTATGGGCTGTACGCCTGCAACGGCATCTTGTTTAACCACGAGTCTCCCGTGCGGGGGGAGACCTTTGTTACGCGCAAGATCACGCGCGCACTGGCACGGATCAAGCTGGGCCTGCAGGATTGCTTGTATCTGGGCAACTTGTCGGCGCTACGCGACTGGGGGCATGCGCGCGATTACGTCGAGATGCAATGGCTGATGCTGCAGCAACCGGTACCGGAGGATTATGTGATCGCGACGGGGGTGCAGTACAGCGTGCGCGATTTTGTCGATGCGGCCGCACGCGAGCTGGGAATGCAATTGCGCTGGCACGGCACCGGATTGGAAGAGCGAGCACTCGATGAACAAGGCCGTCGCGTTGTAGCGGTCGATTCGCGTTATTTCCGTCCGACCGAAGTGCAAACCCTGCTGGGCGATGCGAGCAAGGCCCACAGACAGCTGGGTTGGTCGCCCAAGATCGGCTTTCGCGAATTGGTTGCGGAAATGGTCCGCGAGGACCTCAAGAGTGCGGAACGCGATGCACTGGTGCGCCGCCACGGCTATCGGGCACCCGAACGCAACGAGTGAGCTAACGACGGAGGAAGTTTCGGCGCGCTGGGCCGTTACAGGGCCCGCCGGATCGATTCGGGGGCGGCCGCAATACGTAGACATCGTCCGCATCGGGATGACGTGGCTGACGGATCGCGGGCACCAAACAAAAACCGCCGATCAACCTTTGCGGCGCGGCGCGGCGTATCGGATCGAAATGCGTTTGCGCAGGCGGACCCGGCCCAAGTCGCGGGGCATTGTCCACGCCCGATTTGGTTTTTTTGGCGGGAGAAGATTTTTCCTGAAAATTCAACGACAAGTGGGATGCTCGCGCTCGATGTGCGCCGGCGCATGACGCCCGCGGCCGTTACAAGGTGACACGACTTTCGCCGGATGCGCGGCGTATGATGTTTTTGGTGCGCAATCGATTTGTGGCTGGCTTGCTTCTTGACCGAAGGCGCAGATGATGAAAACGCAAGGTCGGAAAATTCCCGCGGCCTTGGCAGTGGTTGCGGTGCTGCTGATGCCGGCAATTTGTTGGGCCGAGATCTACGGTTGGATCGACGGCTCCGGCGTCGTGACCTATAGCAATTTGCCGCCGCCCAAGGGGGTGGACGTCACGCAAGTCATTCACGAGGAGCCGGTTCCGCCCAAAGTGGCCGAAGAGACGGCTCGGCAGGCCCAAGTTGCCGCTCTTAACGACCGCATTCGCTTGCTTGAATTGGAGATGTCGCGTGCGCAGCGCACGGCAGTGGACTACCCGGCGATGCCCTTTGCTCCGATGGAAGCACCGCCAAATTCCGGTTGCGGTCCCAACGACAGCGACTGCAGTGGCGTGTATCTGTATACCGGCGGGTGGTGGCCGGGTTACGGATATCGAAACGGATATGGATACGGATACCGCGGCCGGGGATGGGGATGGAGCTGGCCAAACGGAAGCGGGCGACCGGTTGCGCCGACGGTTCGGTCGGCGGCCCGCTCTGGTGGTGGCGGTGGCGGGCGCTCCGTGCGTTAGAAGAAGCTAGACCGTTTTGGTCGCGCCGATGGCGGGCAGAGCGAACTGCGGACCCGCTTGTTCAACCCAGAGTCGTGGATTTGAATTGCGGCAGTCTTTTTGCGCTGACTTTTGGCGTTCACTTCCTTTGCGCGATGTCGCCCACCACGATCGGTTTGCTGGAATCCGAACGGCGCGCCGAAGCCAAAGTCCGTTCCTTGAGCGCATCATAAATTGGAGCGGCGCCCAGCATTGGGGCAACGATCATCGCCGCCGTACCGGCGGCCAGCATGGGAAGCAGGAGAGGAAAGCTGCCGGTCAGTTCCGTCACGAGGACGATGCCTGTTAGCGGCGAACGCACGACGGCAATAAAAAACGCTGCCATTCCGACAACGGCGAAGGCCTGCGCCGGGCTGTCCGACAGGATCGTGCCCGGCAGCAACATCGAAAAGAGCAGACCCAACTGCGCGCCCAGGACAAGCATGGGTGCAAAGATCCCGCCGGGAGTACCCGCGGCATAGCAGGCCGCTCCAAGAAAAAAACGCAAGAAAAATACCCACGGCAAGAGCGCCAGCACCACTTCACCCGACAGTGCCGCTTGGGTGAGTGGATCACCGCCACCGACCCAGCTGGGCGACCACCACGCCAAGGCGCCCACGGCCGCGCCAACGATTGCGGCGGGCACCAAGGGCGTACGCGCGCGCAGGCGGTCGGCAAAGCGCAGCGCCATGAGAATTGCGCGCGTATAGGCGGCACCCGCAACACCGGCCAACAGACCGAGACCAAAAAAAATCCATCCCACGCCCAGCGGTAAAAAGGCGATCGCTGGCACGGCAAAATCCGGCGCGGAACCGTAAAAGACTCGTGCTACGAAGATAGCGCCGGCCGATGCGGACAGCGCGGCGACCGCAATGCGCACGTCAAACCGCCGCACCAGTTCCTCCAGGACAAAGACGGCGCCCGCCAGCGGCGCGTTAAATGCCGTGGCGAGGCCGGCGCCTGCGCCGGCGGCCAACAGAGCGCGGGTTTGCTCGTCGCTGAAGCGAAACCTTCGACTGAGTAGACCGCCCACACTGGCGCCCATTTGTACGCTGGGGCCCTCGCGTCCCAATGCCAGCCCACTGCCGATCGCCAGAAGGCCGCCGAGAAATTTCACGGGCAAGAGTCGAAACGGCGCAGGCGGAAGTTCTCCGCAGACGACCGCCTCGACATGCGGAATCCCGCTGCCGCTGGCGCTGGGCGCAAAGCGCTGCACCAGCCAGGCCGCCATGGCGGCCATGACGGCCACCAGCGCCATCATGAGCAAGCAACCGGGTAGCCCAAAAGCCTGTGCCCATGTCACCAACGCACCGCGCAAAGTATCGACTCGACCGAGCGCGAGGCGAAAAAGGGCCGCGACGAGTCCGGAAAATAAACCACACAAATACGCAGCAAATGCTAGCGCCACCCAGCCGCGCGAAGTGGACGATTGAGTAGGTATATCAAACGGTCCGTCGGTATTCACAGAGGTAATCGGAAATTTTTCGACAGAAAAATTATCGCCTCGACTCGCGTGACCCGGGTCAATTCGCGGAGAGTCAATTTTTGGCTTGGAACTTGCTTCTCCGTTTTTGCATCGCTTGCCTGGCGGGTGGGTCTGATTTCTTGAGGGCACTTCCCGTCCGACGGTTGTCCCCCGCGGTGCGGCCGCTGCGCCTCGGTGCGCCGATTCGCGCGCACAGTCTACGCGTCAATGCTCGGGTTCCTTCCAAGTGCGGCGAGGTGTACGGACTTTGGCGTTTCGCGCGCACGGCAGGAAACGCGACCAAAGAGACGCTTTGACGGCGGCGAGACGTGTGCAACTGCGATTGCGGATCGAAGCGCCGTTACGCACAACCCCAAGCCAGCGGTATCCTTCCCGCGCAGGAAAAAGCGCACACATGGTGTCAAGATTGCACCTTGCTCGCTGGAGCCTTCGAAAGGATGGATGACGTGTCGGCAAACTGAGCCATGGAACGCTACCCTAGGACGGTGAAGCGGCGCCGCAGGGATGCGAGAGGCGCTCGCGGCAACGGTTTCGGAGGAGCGATCCGGCAGACCTACGCCCGCGGCAATCCATGCGAGGCGTTGCGCAGCGGTATTTGCCCGGCCATTTATTTTCGATCCCGACGGTCAGGCAACGAGGTCGCGTCACGACAAGCGTCGTGCCTCCGGATGCGAAACGACCCAACGATTGTTATTCTCGCGTGCATTCGGCGGACAGCGGAAGACAACCGTTGGTTGGTCCTTGTTGCCTTCCACGTTTGGTGGTGCACCCGACCGGAGTCGAACCGGTACGACTTTCGTCGAGGGATTTTCGTGCCACTTCGGCTTTCGCCGCCAACCTCTTCGTTGTTCGTGGTCTGGACTTTGTCTTGGCCCGAGCACATCGCCGGAGGGCCCCCGCCGTAAAGTCTCTGCACGTTCCCTCAGCCGAGGGTTTCGCTCAGCGTTGCCTCGCGTATGCAGGGGGTTCGCTGAATTTGACGGGATTCACGCCGAGACTTTCGTGCTCGGGTGCTCAATTTTCATAAGTCCCTTGCGTCTACCAATTTCGCCACGGGTGCCTCGCTACCAATGTCGCACGGAGCTTAAAGCACGTCGGCAACAAGCGTCCGGAAAGCCGGTGCGACAAAAAAGCCAGCATCTTTGCATAATTTGGCCGGCAAGTGAGCCCCAAGGAGTAGCGGCGGCCCGTTGCCGAGCGGGTGATCGACCGCACGGACGGCTCCCGTGCCTCGCCGGAATGCGCCAACTTCGCTCATCGGCGCTGGTATTGCGTGGCCCCGAACAGGATTTCGCGCGCCTTCTCGTCAATCAGCGCGCGGCGATGCGCCTCGAGCACCTTGAGGCCGCGCTGCACCGCGGGACGCGCGGAAATCTCCTCCGACCAGCGCTGCACGTTCGGAAATGTCGGAAGTTCCACCCCTTGGGCGGCGTGCGAACGCGTCCAGGGGAAAATGGCGATGTCTGCGATCGTGTACATCTCCCCCGCGAAAAAGCGCGTCTGCCCCAGCCGGCGGTCCATGACTCCATAGAGCCGCCGTGCTTCGTTGGTATACCGATTGATCGCGTACTCGATTTGTTGCGGCGCGTAGCGACGAAAATGATGAGCCTGGCCGAGCAGGGGACCGACGTGGGCCATCTGAAACATGAGCCACTGCAGGGCAACAAACTTTCCGCGATCGCTGGTGGGCAAAAACCGCCCCGTTTTGCCGGCAAGATAAATCAGGATCGCACCGGATTCGAACAAGGAAATGGGGCGTGCGTCCGGCCCGTCGGGGTCCACCATTGCCGGAATCTTGTTGTTGGGGCTGATCGCCAGGAACTCGGGCGTGAACTGCTGGCCCGCACCAATGTCCACCGGGTGCACGCGGTACGGTAGCTCGCACTCCTCAAGCATGATGTGGATCTTATGGCCGTTGGGCGTTGGCCACGAATACAGATCGATTGACATGTTGGGCTTCTCCAACGTGTGCGGCCGCTGATCGTAACCGATCGGGCCTAGCTCGCGCTATCAAAATCCTCTTGGGTCTGCAGCCACTGCGCCTCAAGACGCTGGACTTTGTCACCCAGCTCGGCGCGCTGGCGAAGCAAGTTGGCCACGTCCCCGCTGTTGCCCATTTGGTAAAACGCCGGGTCCGCGAGGCGCCGGTCGATCGCGTGCAACCGGGCGGAGCTTTGGGCGAGCTCGAGCTCGATGTTTTGCAGCCGCAGCTGCAGCGGGCGGCGCAGCTGTGCCAGGCGCTCGCGCTCCTGGGCTTGGAGGCGACGCTCGTCGCGACGCCGCGCAGGGCCGTCTTCCGCCGGGGCGGTCTGCGGTCCGCTGCGTTCGCGGCGGTCCGCGAGTACCAGTGCCGCGTATTCGTCCAGATCCCCGTCATAGGGCGTGAGCGTCCCCTCGTGGACGAGCCAGAGCGCGTCGGTCGTGGCGCGCAGCAGGTGCCGGTCATGCGAAACGAGGAGCAAGGCCCCCTCGAAAGAAGAAAGCGCCACCGTCAGCGCCTCGCGCGTTTCCATGTCGAGGTGGTTGGTGGGCTCATCGAGGACCAGCAAATTGGGCCGTTGCCAGGCCAGAAGCGCCAGGGCGCAGCGGGCACGCTCTCCGCCAGAGAGCTGGCCAACGGGCGCGCAGGCGAGCTCCCCGGAAAACCGGTAGCTCCCCAAAAAATCCCGCAGTTCCTGCTCGCGGGATTGGGGCGCGAGGCGACGCAGCTGGTCCAATGCACTCTCGTTCGCATCGAGCTGGTCAAGCTGATGCTGGGCGAAATAGCCGATGGCCGCTCCCGGGGAGCGACGCAGCTCGCCGTGTATCGGCGTGCCGTGCCCCGCGATGGCCTTGACCAAAGTGGATTTGCCCGCCCCGTTGACGCCGAGGACTCCAATGCGGTCGCCGGCGGCAACGGAAAAGCGAACGTTGCGCAAAACGATGGTCTGGTCGTAGCCGAGCGCAAGGCTTTCGCCTTCCACGAGTCGCTGGGGGAGTTTGCGCGGCTCCAGAAAGGCAAAGCGCCACTCGTGCAAGGCGCGCGATGGTTCGACCCTGACCAAACGCTCGAGCATCTTGACCCGGCTTTGCGCCTGCCGCGCCTTGGTGGCTTTGGCGCGAAAGCGCTCGACAAAGCGCTGCAGATGCGCCGCGGTGCGCTGGTAGCTGCGCGCTTGCGCGTCCTGCTGCCGGTCGCGTTCGATGCGCGCGAATTCAAAATCCGAGTAGTTGCCCGCGTAGCGCCGAATCGTCTCGCCGTCGATGTGCCAAATGGTGTTGACGCACCGATCCAAAAACTCTCGATCGTGCGAGATCACCAGTACGCTCGCCGGCTGCCGGCGCAGCCACGCCTCGAGCCAGACGATCGAGTCCAAATCCAGATGGTTCGTCGGCTCATCGAGCAGCATCAGGTCGGCCGGGCGCAGCAGCGCACGGGCAAGCGCCAAACGATTGCGCCAGCCGCCCGAAAATTCGCCCATCTTGCATTGGCCGGCGTCCAGGCCAAAGCCCAGCCCGCGCAACAGGCGCAGCGCCTGCGCCGCGACGGCGCCCGGATCGACCTCGGCAAGCTGCGCATGCGCGTGCGCAATTTGCAAGTCGTCGTGCCCGGCTTCGGCACGGCGCACGGCGGCTCGTGCAAGGCGCAGCGGTGCGTGGCCCTGCAGGACGTACTCCAGGGCGCTCGTTGCATCCGATTCGATCTCCTGGGCCACATGCGCAATGCGCTCGGGCGGCGGCGCTTCGATGCGCCCGGCCTCCAGCGGCATATCGCCCAAAATGGCCGCAAGCAAGCTCGATTTACCGCTGCCGTTTGCTCCAATCAGGCCAACGCGTTCCCCGGGCGCCGCCACAAGGGCCACGTCCCGGTACAGGACTCGGGCGCCACGCGCCAAGGTCAAGTTGGTAAGCCGCAGCACGATGGCTTTACCGGGCCGGGGCGATCGATGCGCCGGATGCCGGTCCCAAATTCAATGGGGACAAATGTTCGGGAGAAAGCGCGAAACTAGGAGGTCGGCAGATCCTCGCGATGCGCAAGGCACACCATGTCGTCGCCTCCGCTGGTCGTCAGCCAGGTCAGGCGCAGGTCCGGGAAACTGCGTTCCAAGGCGCCGCGGCCATCGCCGATCTCGAGAAACAGCAACCCGCCCGGTTCGAGCTGTGCGCTGGCCTGCCGAACGATCTTGCGCACCACTTCCATCCCGTCGGCTCCACCGGCTAACGCCAGGCGCGGCTCGTGCTGGTATTCGGGCGGCAGCTGTTCCATCGCCTCGTCCGTCACGTACGGCGGATTGCACAAGATGACGTCATAGCGCCGCCCGTCGACGGCCTCAAAGAGGTTGGAAGACAAAAGACGCACGCGCGTCCGCAGGCCGTAGTCTTCGACGTTGCGCGTTGCCACCGCTAGGGCCTCAAGCGACATGTCGATGGCATCGATTTCGGCGTCTGGAAATACGTTTGCGGCCATGATGGCAAGGCAACCTGAGCCGGTGCAAAGATCGAGCACGCGATGCACCGCGCTGGGGTCGCTAACCCAAGGCTGCAACTCGTCTTTGAGAAGTTCGGCGATGAAAGACCGCGGAATGATGCAACGGTTGTCGATGTAAAAGCGGTAGCCCTGCAGCCAGCACTCGTTGAGCAGATAGGCCACCGGGATGCGCGACTTGATTCGCCGCTCGATCAGCTGCAGCAGGGCGTTGATTTCGCCCATCGTCAAAAACGCATCGAGGAAAACATCCAGGCGCTCGAGAGGTAGCGAGAGCGCGCGCAACACGAGGAACGAAGCCTCGTCGAACGCGTCGACCTGGCCATGCCCGAACGACAGACCGGCTTCGTTAAAACGGGTGACGGCAAAACGCAGCGTGTCGCGCACCGTCCGCAGGTTGGCCTTCGCATCGATAGTCATCGCTGAGTTTTTCCGGGGCTAGGAGTCGTTTCCTGAAGCAAAATGCCGGCAAGGGTGCGGCGGTAGACCTCCTTGAGGGCATCGATATCGGCCAGCGCTACCCGCTCGTCGACCATGTGAACGGTGGCGTTGGTCGGACCAAATTCCACAACCTGGGGGCAAATCGCTGCCACAAACCGCCCGTCGGAGGTTCCGCCCGTTGTCGAGCGCTGCGGTTGGGCACCGACGGTACTGCGGATCGCCGCGCTCAACACCTCCAGCAAGGTTCCGGCGGCGCACTGGTACGGTTGCGCGCCCAAGGTCCACTGCAGGTCGTAATCGACCCGGTGCGCGCGCAAGATCGCCTCGACTTTCGCGCGCAGCGATTCGGGGCTGGACACCGGCGCAAACCGCAAGTTGAAATCGACTTCGCACTGTCCGGGAATCACGTTGCCTGCGCCCGTGCCCGCGTGAATGTTCGAAACCTGGTAACTCGTTGGGGGAAAATCCGCATCGCCCGAATCCCAGCGGGTGGTTGCCAGTTCGGCCAGCGCAGGAGCGATATCGTGAATGGGGTTGCGTGCAAGGTGCGGGTACGCCACGTGCCCTTGGGTGCCGCGCACGACCAGATGCCCGGAGAGCGAACCGCGGCGACCGTTCTTTATGGTGTCCCCGAGCCGCTGCACGCAGGTCGGTTCGCCAACAAGGCAATAATCGATGGCTTCCGAACGGGCGGCCAGCGCCTCGATGACCACAGCGGTTCCATCAACGGCGGGGCCTTCTTCGTCCGAGGTGAGCAGCAGAGCAATGGAGCCGGCGTGCTGCGGGCACTGCGCGACGAACTCTTGCGCCGCGACCGCAAATGCTGCAATCGAAGTCTTCATGTCGGCCGCGCCGCGCCCGTACAAGCAGCCGTCGTGCTCGACGGGCAAAAACGGATCGGAGCGCCAGCGTTGCACCGGGCCGGGCGGCACGACGTCGGTGTGCCCGGCAAAGACGAACGTCGGTCGCTTCGTGCCGCGCCGCAGCCACAGGTTGGAGACGCCGTTTCGGTCAAATCGTTCGGCGACAAATCCGCTTGCCAGCAGGTGCTCGGCCAGCAGGTCCTGGCATCCGGCGTCGTTGGGCGTGACCGAGTTGCGCGCGATCAGCGCTTTGACCAAAGTCACGGTTGGTGACGAGGTAGTCGGCTGTTCCGCGCAGGCTGGCGTGGTAGCGCGCATTAAATGTTCAAGGTAATTTCGGTGAACGACGAGGAACCGCCTTCGCGCTGCGGCGCGCTCGATGGGCTCGGGCCCCGAGACTTGCCCGCGTTATTGATGAACCAAAGCAGGTTGTTCTGAGAGTCGGCCGATGCCAGCGCATCGTCGCGCGTGATTTCCTCGGCCTTGAGCAGGTTGTAGAGGCTCTGCTCGAAGGACTGATTTTCCGGCACCAGGCTTTGCGCCAGCGCTTCCTTGATCCCGGAGACATCTCCCCGAACGATAAGGTCGCGTGTATGGCCGGAATTCATCAGGACTTCCACGGTGGGAACGCGCCCGCCGCGGCGCGAGCGCACGAGGCGCTGGCAAACGACCGCGCGAAGCGAGGTGGCGATATCCTCGAACAGCGCAGCGCGCGTCTCGGGCGTATAAAAGTTGATGATCCGGTTGAGCGCATTGGCGCTGTTGGTGGCGTGCATCGTGGCGATGAGAAAGTGTCCGGACATCGCGTAGGCGAGGGCTGCGGCCATCGTCTCGCGGTCGCGGATCTCGCCGATGAACATGACGTCGGGAGCTTGACGCATGGCGCTGCGCATCGCGGTTTGCAGCGAATGCGCGTCGGTGCCGATCTCGCGCTGGTTGATGATCGCTTTTTTATTCTGGAACAGGTATTCAATCGGATCTTCAAACGTCAGGATGTGGCCGGTTTGCAGCTCGTTGCGGTAGTCGATCATCGAGGCAATCGAGGTCGACTTGCCGGAGCCGGCCGCACCAACCACCAGGACCAGACCCCGGCGCGATAGCGCCAGGTCCTTGAACACCGGCGGCAGGCGGAGCTCGTCCAAGCGCGGAATTTCGCTGGGTATGTAGCGCAGCACGGCGGAAATGGTGCCGCGCTGACGAAACGCGCTCAAGCGAAAGCTTCCCAGCCCCTGCACCGGCAGGCCGATGTTCAGCTCGTTGGTTTCTTCGAGCTCGCGAAACTGGGCATCGCTGAGTCGCTCGGTGAGCAACTCGACGACGTTTTGCGGCAGCAGGCGGTCCTGATTGATTGGCACGCACACGCCGTTGATCTTGACAGTGATCGGGGAACCCACCGCCAAAAACAGGTCGGAGGCCTTTTTCTCGGCCATCAGTACAAACAGTCGCTCCAGCGTCAACATGAGATGGTCCTCTCTTTGCTCGATCCTATGCCCCGCCCGTCCCGCCCGCCCTTAGGCCCCTGCCTCGCGCAGCAGGTCGTTGATCGCGGTTTTGGCGCGCGTTTGCGCGTCGACTCGTTTGACGATGACTGCGCAGTACAGGCTGTGCGTTCCGTCTTTTGCCGGCATCGATCCGGGAACGACGACCGCGCCGCGAGGCACTCGGCCGAACAGAACCTGCCCGGTTTCGCGGTCGTAGATGCGCGTGCTGGCCCCGATATACACCCCCATGGACAGGACCGCATCTTGCTCGACGATGACGCCCTCGACCACCTCGGAGCGCGCCCCGATAAAGCAATTGTCCTCGATGATCGTCGGAGCCGCCTGAACCGGCTCCAGTACGCCGCCAATGCCGACGCCTCCGGAGAGGTGGACATTGCGGCCGATCTGCGCGCAGGAGCCGACGGTGGCCCAGGTGTCCACCATCGTGCCTTCATCCACGTAGGCACCAATATTCACGAACGAGGGCATCAGGACGACATTGCGCGCAATGTACGCGCCTCGGCGCGCTACCGCGGGGGGAACGACCCGGATGCCACTGGAACGAAACCGCGCTTCGTCGTAGCGCGAAAATTTCGTATCGACCTTGTCGTAAAAGCGCAAAGCTGTATCGGCTTCGTTGCCCAGGACTCGATTGCTTTGCAGCCGAAAGGAGAGCAGGACCGCTTTTTTGATCCATTGATGCACGATCCAGCCGCCATCGCGCTTTTCGGCCACGCGCAAGCGTCCCGAATCAAGCTGCTCCAGCGTCTGGTCGATTGCTTCGCGCAGTGGCGCAGATGCGGACTCCGCGGTCAGTCGCGAGCGCTCTTCCCAGGCCTGTTCGATCGTGTTTTGGTGCGTCATACCAACTCCGCGAAGTTTCGGTTCAACCCCTTGCCCCTGCCTCCTGCGCATGGGCAAGAATGCGCTCGGTGGCGGTGAGGACCTCGGCCTCCTCGGCGACCAAGGCAATGCGAACATAGCCCGCCCCGGGATTCGCGCCATCGGCCGTTCGCGCAAGAAAGCTGCCCGGCAATACCAGGACGTTTTGCTCCCTGTAAAGACTACTCGCATAGAGCGCGTCGTCGCCCGGAGTTTGCGCCCAAAGGTAAAACGCTCCCTGTGGCATGGGGGCCGGGAGCACTCGGTTGATCTGGGGTTGGGCCTGCTCAAATTTACGCTCGTACCGTCGGCGGTTGTCGATAACGTGAGTTTCATCGTTCCAGGCCGCCACGCTCGCTGCCTGTATGGCAGGACTCATAGCGCATCCGTGGTACGTGCGATAGGCGAGAAAACGCTCCAAAACCCGCGCATCTCCGGCGACAAAGCCCGAACGCAGGCCCGGCGCGTTGGAACGCTTGGAAAGGCTGCTAAAGCACACCAAGCGCTCAAACCCGGTGCGTCCCAGGTGCTGTGCGGCCTGCAGCGCACCCAGCGGGGGCCGGTCTTCGTCGAAATAGATTTCCGAGTAGCACTCGTCGGCCGCCACCACGAAATTGTGGCGATCGGCCAGCTCAAAGAGCTCCTGCCACTCCGCGAGCGACATCACGTGACCCGTGGGATTGCCCGGTGAACAGGCATAGACCAACCGGACGCGTTCCCACTCTTGCGGGCTAACGCGCTCAAAGGGCATGCGCCAGCCGTTGGAGTGCGTCGTGGGCAGGTGGCGAAGCTGCGCGCCGGCCAGCAAGGCGGCCCCCTCGTAGATCTGATACGCCGGGTTCGGAACCAGGACAAGGTCGTGTCCGCGTGCGTCGATCGTCGCCTGGGCAATGGCAAACAGGGCTTCCCGTGAGCCGTTAATCGGGAGTACCTGGCTGTGCGGATTGACGTTTCGCAGGCCATAGCGGCGCATCAGCCAGCCCGCGACGGCTTCCCGCAAAGCGTCTGCGCCCCTCGTCGCGGGGTAGTTGGAGAGCGTCGGCAGCGCGCGGGCGAGCGCGTCGAGCAAGACGCGGGGGGTCGGGTGCCGCGGTTCGCCGATGGAAAGGTTGATCGCGGGCCGATCCGACACCGGAGTGAGCGGCCCAAGCAGCGCGCGCAGACGCTCAAACGGGTAGGGCCGCAGCAACTCCAGCGCGGGATTCATCCGCGGCGTCAAGATCGAGACGCCTCGATTCGGTTCGCGCCGTGGGCGTGCTCGCCCAGGTCCACGGCCGGCGGGGGTTTCCAGCCACGCTTGCGGTGCTCCGCGACCACGGTCGTGTAGATTCCGCCGCGTACGTTCCAGCGCGCCGTGACCCGTAGGAACCGCGGCGCCATGATGGCAACCAGATCGTCGAGCACACGATTGGTGACCGCTTCGTGAAATGCGCCCTGGTTGCGATAGCCCACGACATAGAGCTTCAGGCTCTTGAGTTCCACGTTGCGACGATCCGGAACGAACTCGAGTTCAAAACGGGCAAAGTCGGGCTGTCCGGTGATCGGGCACAGGCAAGTAAATTCCGGGATCTGAATGCGAACCAGATAGTCGCGCTCCGGGCTCGGGTTGGGAAAGGATTTCAGGAGGTTGGAGACGCGATTTTTCATGGCAGGCGCCGGCCGCGATCGGCGCCTGCCAACCCGCAACGCGCGAGCGGTCGGACGGCCGATCCACCGTTTCGCTATCATTATAGTTTCGCCTGGCTGCGCGCCGCTCGAACGGCGCGGGCGCGAGGTGCAAGGCGCGCATCGACGGGCGGTGCGGCGGCGCGAAGGCCAAAGGACAGGCAGCGGGACAAACAACGTGCGATTGCGGCAGATCAAGCTGGCCGGCTTTAAATCCTTTGTCGATCCAACCCAGATCGATGTGCCCGGCCGATTGGTGGGGGTTGTCGGCCCCAACGGTTGCGGGAAGTCCAACGTCATCGACGCCGTGCGCTGGGTGCTGGGCGAGAGCAAAGCCGCGGAGTTGCGCGGCGAATCGATGCAGGACGTGATCTTCAATGGCGCTGCCGACCGCAAACCCGCGGGCCGGGCGAGCGTTGAGCTGGTCTTTGACAACAGCGACGGGCGCATCGGGGGCGAATGGGGTCGCTTTAGCGAGCTGTCGGTCAAACGCATCCTTACGCGCGACAACTCCTCGGCGTACGTGATCAACAACCAGCAGGTGCGGCGGCGCGATGTGCACGATCTGTTTCTGGGCACGGGCCTTGGGCCGCGCGCGTACGCCATCATCGGGCAGGGGATGATCTCGCGCATCGTGGAGGCGCGGCCGGAAGAATTGCGGGTTTTCCTCGAAGAAGCGGCGGGCGTAACGAAATACAAGGAGCGGCGCCGCGAGACCGAAACGCGGCTTGCGGATACGCGCGAGAACCTGCTGCGCGTGGGCGATGTGCTCCGGGAGCTCGAAGGGCAAATCGACCACCTGCGTCGACAGGCCGAAGTCGCCCGTGAATATCGCGAGTTGACCGCTCGTCACGCAATGGCGCAGGGCCTGCTGTGGCTCACCCGTCAGCAGCAAAGCTTAGCCGAGCGCAGCCGTTATGCGCGGGACATCGAACAGGCCGAGTCGCAGATCGAGGCGCAGCTGGCCGAACTTCGCAGCGTGGAGCTGCGCGTGGAACAGGAACGCGACGCGCAGTATCGTGCCAACGAGGCGGCCAGCACCGCGCACGCTGAACTGGGTCGGATCAACGTCGAGATTGGGCGGCTGGAAGCCGAAATCCGCGCAACCTTGGAAGCCCGCGCCCGCTTGGCGGCGCGCATCGAAAGTCTTACACAGTCGCATACGCAGCGCCTGGAGGAGCAGGTACAGCTGCGCCAGCGGGCGAGCGAACTGCAAGAGTCCGCGCGGTCGGCTCTTGCGCGCCTGGAGGACGCACGCGAAGCTTGCCACCTGGTCGAAAGTGGTTTGCCAGTATTTGAGTCCGCTAACGAGGCAGCGCGGGAGGCCCTGAGCGCGGCCCGCGCGCTAGCGGCTTCCTCGGCGCAGGAGATCGCCAGCGCGAGCCAGCAGCTTCAGACCTTTGAGCGTCAGGCTGGCAATCTGCTGCTGCGGCGCGAGCGCTTGACCGACGAGCAACGTCAACTGGGACATCCCGACGCCGACCGTCTGCGCCGCTTGCAGGCCGAGGCCGCTTCCGCGCAGGCGCAGTACGAGCTGGCCCAGCAGCGCGGCGTCCGGGCCGAGGCGCACGAGCAGGAACTTCAATCCCAGCGACAAGCGCAAATCCAGCATCGCACCCAGGCCTCCGCGGACTTGCACAAGCTCGAAGCAAGGCTGCACGCGGTTCAGGAAACCCTGGCCAACATCGAGGCCGATGAGCGACTCGACCCCTGGTTACAGCAGCAGGGGCTCGACTCGCTGCCACGCCTGTTCAAACACCTGGATGTGGAGTCGGGTTGGGAAACCGCAATGGAGGCCGTGCTGCGCGAGCGCGTGGATGCCATTGAGGTGGGACGGCTCGAACCGATGGCGGCCTTTGGGCAGCTGGCTCCCCCGGCTCGGGTCAGCTTCTTTTGCACGCACGACAACCGTGCGGCGACGGCCAACCCGCAGCAGCCGTCCGGCGAGTGGCGACGTCTGGCCGAGCTCGTGGGCGTGCGCAACGGAGCCGATGCGCAGGCAATCCGAGCGGTATTGGAAGACTGGCTGGCCGGTACCTACGTTCAACCCGATCTGCAAAGTGCGTTGGCCGCGCGCTCGCGCTTGGCGCCCGGCGAGCAGTTTGTCGTGGCCGCGGGGCACCTGGTATCGCGGCACGCCGTGCGCTTTTTTGCGGCGGACGACCGGAAAGCGGGTTTGCTTGCGCGCAAACGCGAAAGTGAGAACCTGGAGCGGCAAATCAAAGCGCAGCGCCTGATCGACGAGCAAGCGGCCGAGGATCTGACGCGATTTGATGCGCAGGTGCGCCAGGCGCAGGAAGAAGCGCAAAGCGCGAGGGAAAGCGCGGGACGCCAGCGCGCCCAGGCGCATGAACTTGAGCTCCAAGCCGTGCGGCTGGGCGAGTTGATCGAAAGAATTCGCCACCGCGGCGGGCAGATTGAGACCGAACTCGAAGAACTCGCGAGCGAAGAACAAGAGCTCGGTGCGCAGCGCGAAGCGGCCGAACGACGCTTTGCCGAACTCGACCAGACCTTGGGAAAAATGCAGGAAGAGGTCGAGGCCGCGCGGCTGGAGGAGGAGCGCTCCAGCGAGGCTTTGCGCGAGCAGCGCGAGCGGTTGCGCCAACGGGAGGCCGAGCGCCAGCGACTGGAATTCGAGCGCGCGGCAACCTTGGAGCGCATCGGCGACGTGGAGCACGCCATTGCCGTTGCGGGTGGCGACGCCGAGCGGCTCGGGGCCGAGATCGAGCAATCGCAGCTGGAAGTGGCCAAGCTCGACGACAGCGCGGCACGGGGTGGCTTGGAACGCTGGCTCGAGCAGCGCGTCGCGGCGGAGCAGTCCGCGGCTGGTGCACGAGCGCTGGTCGACGAATGGATGCAAAAATCACGCGTTAGCGAGGAGCAGCGGCAGAAAATCGAGCGCGGTCTGCAACCGCGTCGCGACCGCATCACAGAGCTTAAGTTAAAGGAGCAGGCGGCTCGCCTGGCGGTGGAACAATTCGACCGCCAGCTGACCGAGGCGGGCGCAGACGTCGAATCGTTGCGAGCGCAGATGTCCGGCGCTCCCGCCGTGGGCGAGCAGGAAAGTGAAATCGCCCGGCTGGCGCAGGCAATAGCCGATCTGGGCGCGGTAAACCTTGCGGCATTACAGGAGTTGGAAACCGCCAGTGAGCGCCAGGGTTTTCTGCACTCGCAGTCCGCGGACTTGCAATCGGCCGTGTCGACCTTGGAAGATGCCATCCGTAAGATTGATCGGGAGACACGCGAGCAGCTGCAGCGGACCTTTGACGAGGTCAACCGACACTTTGGGGAGTTGTTTCCCCGCTTATTTGGCGGGGGCGAGGCCCGCTTGTCGATGACGGGCGAGGAGATTCTCGACGCTGGGGTGCTGGTCACCGCGCAACCTCCGGGCAAGCGCAACAGCTCGATTCATTTGCTCTCCGGCGGTGAAAAGGCCCTTGCGGCGACGGCCTTGGTGTTTGCACTTTTTAAACTCAATCCGGCGCCTTTTTGCCTGCTCGACGAGGTGGACGCGCCGTTGGATGAGGCCAACACCGAGCGGTTTTGCCAACTCGTGCGTTCGATGACGGAGGCGACGCAGTTCTTGTTCATCACGCACAACAAGCTGGCGATGGAGATGGCCGAGCAACTCGTCGGCGTGACAATGCAGGAACAAGGGGTATCGCGTATCGTAGCAGTCGACATCGACAGCGCGGTGCAACTGACCGCCGAGGCGGCGTAAGTTCCCTTCTTCTTTGGTGGTCTCCTCGTGAGCGATCTGCATGTGGCCCTGTTCGCGGTTGCGGTGCTCTTGTTATTGGCGCTGTACCTGAGCGAAAAGTGGAAGGAGCGGCGCTTGCTGCGTCGTTTGCGCGATCGACTGCATGGCGGTGTGGCCGACGCTTTGTTGCGGGCCGGCCCGACGCTGTCGCGCGATCCGGCCCCTTTGGGCGAGGAAGGCAGCGCGTCCCAGCGCCCGCGCGCGGGTCGGGTGGAGCCCAGCTTGGGCCTACCCGCGGAACAAGCCGTCGCTTCGGCCGCGATGCCGTCTTCCTCGGCAGAGGAACCCGCGCAAGCGCTGCAGTCGGCGGCGCCGCCTGTCAATGGCGAGGCCGCGGTCTCCTCCGAGGTCTTGCGCACGCCCTCGGCTTTGTTGCGACCGGACTGGGTGGAAGACCCCTTGTTGGACTGCTCGCTCGAGATTCGCTGCGCGCGGGCCGTCGATGGAGTCAGCGTGATCGACGCGGCGGCGGTTCTGGCGCACACCGAATGGCAACTGCCGGTGCACTTTGTCGTTTGGGATGGACGTCACCAACAATGGGTGCTGCCCGACCGGTTTGGCTATTACAGCGATGCTCTGGCGTCCATACAGCTTGCCAACCGGCGAGCGCGCATAGAGGAAGCGGAGGTCATTCGCTTCGTTCAGGTCGTCCAGCAGGTGGCAAGCGCCCTGGATGCCGACGTCGACGCGCCCGACATCCAACGACTGCTGCAGCAGGCCCAGGAGCTCGATAGCCTGTGCGCTCGATTCGACATAAAGATCGGGCTGACGGTCGAATCCACCGGCACCGCGTGGACCGGCCCGCAGGTGCGCAGCGCGGCGCAACAAGCCCATTTCGTGGCCACCAATGCACACCGCTGGGTTCGCTGTGACCCGCAGGGCGACCTTCTTTTTACCTTAGAGGTCGATCCGGTATCGATGAAGCGCCTGACGCTCGAATTTGATATCGCCGTGGCTCCGGTTGCGGCGCACGGCTTTGACGCCATGGTCGAGGGTGCAACGGCGCTGGCGGCGATTCTCGGGGCGCGCGTCGTCGATGACAACGGCAATCCCATCGCGGCCAACTCGCTGGGCACGGTCCAGGCCCAGTTGGCGCACCTGTATGAGGAAATGACGGCGGCGGGCATTGAACCGGGTAGCGTCCGGGCGCGCCGCCTTTATCTCTAACGGGTGCGGCGGGGCACCTTGCACACCTTCCGATCGTTGCGGAGCAACCAACCATGAGGCGGGGGGCGGCCGACGACCGCGGGCGGACGGACCCCGTGGAGCGCTCCCCGGAGGCCGCGCGCGGCCTGCGCGAGCGCATCGCCGAACTGCGGGCGCAGATCGAACGGCTCGATTACGCCTATTACGTGCTCGACACCCCCGAAGTCCCGGACGCCGAATACGACCGATTGCTGCGCGAACTGCAGCAGCTTGAGGAACGCCATCCGGAGTTGCGCGCGACCGATTCGCCGACCCAGCGCGTGGCCGGCGCCGTGCGTCCGGACTTGCAACCGGCTGCCCACGAAGTGCCGATGCTGTCGCTCGCCAATGCCCTAAACGACGAAGAGGCGGAGAGCTTCGACGCTCGAGTCTGTGCGGCGCTCGGGATCAAGGAGGCGACCTACTGCTGCGAGCTCAAATTCGATGGGTTGGCCGTTAGCCTGAGCTATCGCGGGGGCGCCTTTGAACGGGCCGCAACACGTGGCGACGGCTTTGTCGGGGAGGATGTAACGGACAACGTGCGTACCATTCGCAGCGTTCCGCTGCACCTGCATGGCTCCGTTCCGGCGCAGTTGGAGATTCGCGGCGAGGTGCTGATGTTTCGCCGGGATTTCGAGCGGTTAAATGCGACGCAGCGAACGGTCGGGGGCAAGGAGTTTGCCAACCCGCGCAATGCCGCGGCCGGCAGTCTGCGCCAGTTGGATTCGAAAATCACCGCCCAACGGCGATTGCGCTTTTTTGCCTACGGTGTGGCCGCGCTTGCGCCGCCGGCGAGCGGCGCAAAGGCGGCGCATCTGCCGGTAACCCAATCGGGTTTGCTCGACTGGCTGCAGGGGCTCGGCTTGCCCGTGTGCGAGCACCGTGGACTGGTGAAGGGTATGGGAGGGCTGCGCGATTTTTACGAGCGCATGGCCCAGCGACGCGACGCGCTTCCCTACGAAATCGATGGCGTCGTATTCAAAGTCGACGATTTTGGCCAGCAGCAACGTATCGGGTCGCTCGCGCGTGCGCCGCGCTGGGCGGTGGCGCGCAAATTTCCGCCCAGAGAAGCGCTCACCACCCTCTTGGACATCGACGTGCAGGTCGGGCGCACCGGGGCACTGACCCCCGTGGCGCGCTTGACGCCGGTGGAAGTCGGCGGCGTCGTGGTGAGCAGCGCGACACTGCACAACGAAGACGAAATCCGCCGCAAAGACATCCGGATCGGCGACACCGTGGTGGTGCGGCGCGCCGGCGACGTAATCCCCGAGGTGGTCGCTGTACTGCCGGAGCACCGACCGCGCCATGCGCGCCAGTTTGTCTTCCCGGTGCGGTGCCCGGTTTGCGGCTCGGCCGTCGTACGCGCGGCCGACGAGGCCGTGGCACGCTGCAGTGGCGGGCTCGTGTGTCCGGCCCAGCGCAAGCAGGCGCTGCTGCACTTTGCCAGCCGCCGGGCGCTGGATATTGATGGTCTAGGCGACAAAATCGTTGACCAACTCGTCGACACGGGCCTTGTTACGCATCCGGCAGGCCTGTTCGGGCTCGAATTGCCGGTGCTTGCCGACCTGGATCGCATGGGAGAAAAGTCGGCGGCCAATTTGCTCGGCGCGCTGGAGCGGGCACGCTCGACGAGCCTGGAGCGATTCATCTTTGCGCTGGGCATCCGTCACGTGGGCGAAACGACGGCCCGCGACCTTGCCCGACATTTTGGTCGCTTCGAGGCGTTTGCCGCGGCCGATGAAGCGCAACTGCTGCAGGTCCCCGACATCGGTCCCGTGGTCGCGCACTCCATCCGCCAGTTCCTCGAGGAGCCGCGCAACCGCACGGAAATCGCGGCCCTGCTGCGCAAGATTCGTATTGCACCCTCGGCTAGTGCGCAGCGTCCACAGACACTGACGGGCACAACATTCGTCCTGACGGGTACGCTGCCCACGCTAACGCGCGAGCAGGCAACCGCGCGAATCGAAGCGGCCGGAGGACATGTGAGCTCGGCGGTGTCCCGCAAGACCCAGTATGTTGTCGCGGGATCCGATCCGGGCAGCAAGCTGGACAAGGCACGGGAGCTGGGCGTAAAAGTGATCGACGAAGGCGGCCTGCTTGCGATGCTCGGCGAAGAAGGAGCGCACTGATGTTTGGCATCATTGGAGGCAGCGGACTGGTAAAACTTGCGGCGCTCGATACACCGCGACGACAGGTGATGCGAACGCCGTACGGTGAGCCTTCCGGGGCGCTTACCTTTGGCCGTCTTGCGGGACGGGACATCGTATTTGTCGCCCGTCATGGCTACGGCCACACCATCGCTCCGCACGAGATCAACTATCGGGCCAATATCTGGGCGCTCCAGCAATTGAGCGTGGAAGGTATCTTTGCCCTGGCCACCGTTGGGGGCATCCGGGCCGACCTGGCGCCCGGATCCCTCGTGGTTCCGCATCAGGTGCTCGATTACACCCACAGCCGAGCGTCGACCTTCTTTGAAAGTGGCGTGAACGCCGTCGTCACCCATATCGACTTTACGCAACCCTACGCGGAGCGATTGCGCCAGCGGCTGCTGGCGGCCGCGGCCCGTGCGGGCGAGACGGTTGTCGATGGGGCGGTGTATGCCTGCACGCAGGGCCCGCGCCTGGAAACCGCTGCCGAGGTCAACCGCCTGGAAGGTGACGGCGCCGATATCATCGGGATGACCGGGATGCCGGAAGCGACTCTGGCACGCGAGGCCGGGCTGGACTACGCTTCGCTCAGTATGGTTGTCAATCACGCGGCCGGGCGCGGGGACAGCAGGTCGCGGGTCGAACTCTCTCAGCTCGATAAAATCCTTCAGCAAACCGTGGTGCGCGCCGTGCGCGTGCTGGAAGCGGCCGTTCAGGGTTCGGCATGATTCGCCCGATCTTGCGCATGGGGGATCCGCGGCTGCTGCTCGTGAGCGAACCCGTCACCGAATTCGACACGCCGGCTTTGCATGCGCTTATTTCCGATATGTTTGAGACGATGCATGCGGCCGAGGGAGCGGGACTGGCCGCGCCCCAGATCGGCGAGCGCATCCGCGTCGTAATTTTCGGCTTTGCGCATACCGACCGGTACCCCGATGCTCCACCGATCCCGCCGACGGTGCTGATCAACCCGACGATCGAGCCGTTGACGGAAGTGGTCGAAGACGGCTGGGAAGGCTGCCTTTCGGTGCCGGGTCTGCGCGGCATCGTGCCGCGCATCGTGCGTCTGCGCTATAGCGGATTTGACGCCCAGGGCAGAGGCTTTTCGCGCGAAGCCGAGGGTTTTCACGCACGGGTCGTACAGCACGAGTGCGACCACCTCGACGGGATTTTGTACCCCATGCGCATGCGGGACTTTCGGCGCTTCGGGTATACCGACGTGCTGTTTCCCGATCAAAAGGTTGAGGACGACTAAATCGAAACGATCCGTTGGGCCGCTTTTCCTCGGAGAGGTGCCCGATACCTTCAACCATGAACAACGCAACGGAGTTTGACTACGTCATTGTGGGTGGCGGTTCGGCTGGCTGTGTGCTTGCGGCTCGCTTATCGCAGGACCCGGACGCACAGGTCTGCCTGCTCGAGTGCGGCGGCCCCGACGACAGCGTGTTCATCCGCGCTCCGCTTGGTTTTGCATTGGCCGCCCCCCTGGGATTGAATGCCTGGCTCTACGACACCGAACCGCAGCCGGGGCTGAATGGTCGGCGTGGTTTTCAGCCGCGGGGGCGCACGCTTGGCGGCAGCAGTTCGATCAACGCCATGATTTACTGCCGGGGCCATCGCAGTGACTACGACCGGTGGGCGGCGCTAGGCAACCCGGGCTGGGACTACGACAGCGTTTTGCCGCTTTTTAAGCGGGCGGAACACAGCGAATGCATGGGCGCGAACGAGTACCGCGGGGTGGGCGGCCCGCTCAACGTGGCCTTTTTGCGCAGCCCCAGTGCGCTCAGCGAGTTATTTTTGCGGGCGTGTGAGAGTGTGGGCATTGCGCGCACGGCCGATTACAACGGCGCACAGCAAGAAGGCTGCTGGCCCGCGCAAGTGACGCAAGTCGGCGGCGAGCGCTGTAGCGCGGCCAGAGCGTACCTCGCGCCGAACCGGGGCCGTCCGAACTTGACCATTCTTACCCGCGCCCTGGCGACAAAGATCGAATTTTCCGGCCGACGGGCCATGGGGGTGCACGTCCGTCACGGTGGTCAAAAGCGGCTTTTGCGTGCCCGTCGCGAGCTGATCCTCAGCGCGGGCGCGTACGGCTCGCCCCAACTGCTGATGCTTTCGGGTGTTGGGCGGGGTGCCGACCTGCAGGCGCTGGGGATAACCGTTGTGCACGAGTTGGCGGGTGTTGGCCAACATCTGCAGGACCACATCAACGCTACGCTCATCTGGCGTTCGCATCGCACGGATGCCACCTTGGGTCTGTCACTGCGCGGAATCTCGCGCATCGTGCGGGGCATATTCGAGTGGCGCCGCCAGCGCACGGGCGTGATTACCACCAACGTTGCCGAGTCCGGCGCCTTCTTCCGCACGCGGCCCGACTTGACCGCTCCGGACATCGAAGCGTTGTTTGTCGTTGGCATTGTCGATGACCACACGCGCAAAACGCATCTGGGACACGGTTTTTCCTTGCACGTGATGCCCATGCAGCCAAAAAGCCGCGGCGAAGTACGACTGGCCAGCACGGATCCGAGTGCACCGCTGCGCATCGACCCGCGCTATTTCAGTCATCCCGACGACATGGCGACGATGATGGCGGGCGTGCGCCGCGCGTTGCAGATCATGAACGCCGCGTCACTGGATTCGGTGCGCGGAAAGATGCTCTATCCGTTTGATGCGAACGATGCGCAGGCTCTTGAGCAGGCGATTCGTCGCTCCTCCGACACCGAGTATCACCCCGTCGGTACCTGTCGCATGGGGCCATCGGCCGATCCGATGTCCGTCGTCGGTCCCGATCTGCGGGTGCACGGCATCGAGGCGCTGCGAGTCGTCGACGCGTCGATCATGCCGCACCTGGTGAGCGGCCATACCAATGCGCCGACGATCATGATTGCGGAGAAGGCCTTCGATCTGATTCGCGTGGACCAAGACCGGCCGCGCTAGGGGCAGCTCAAGGGGCGCACGCGGGCCGAGCCGGCGAGTCAGCCGCGCTTGGCCAAGCTGGGAGCTGCGCCGCGCAACCCCGCTCGACGGGCGGCGTTTTCGATGGCGCCCTGCAGCACTCGCGCGCGCGCTTCCGGTGGCGCGTCGATAAGCCGCGTAACCCAGGTGGAGGGCACTTCGCGATAACGGCGCCGGTCCGGACGGTAGCCCGGTTCGCGCCATCCCTGCTCAAGCAGCCAGCGCCACAGATCGTCGCTCATGCCCGCCTGCGTCGTCATGCGAACATCGCCCAATACGATATGCGCACCGATCGCCGGTTTGGCGCTGCGCCGTGCCAGGGAGCGCGGCTTTTGCGTGCGCATGAAATCACGGACCCGGTTGCGAAGCGACAGCATCACGACGAATTTTCTCCTTGGGCTGTGAGAAACGATGACTTGGCAGTTGCCCAGTGGCGCGCCCAAACACGAAAGGGAGTGCGGCATCCGTGCCGATAGCCCTGCCGCCGCGGCGCGCAACCGTATATTTATCGATGTCCGCCAGCACCGAAGGTCCGATTACCGTTCGCATCCACGGCCTTTCGATCGCTTAAGTTTTGACAATGGGCGGGCTCGGAACTGCGCCCGGCGACATCCGGTTGGGGGAAACCCGCTACAGCGCGACAAGCGGCGCGTCGACTCGAAGGCAGTGCACCGCTAGGCCGGCGCCAGGGCCTGTAGCAGTTCGGTTTCGAGTTGAAGCTGCTCGCGCGCGTTGGCCAACGCCTGTCCGTCGATCAAAAAGACGTCTTCCACGCGTTCTCCCAAGGTCAGAATCTTCGCGGTCAGCACGTTAACTCCGTGACGCGCCAGCACCCGTGCCACGGAATAGAGCAAGCCGACGCGATCGGTCGCCACCAGCGACAGCATGAATCGCTGGCCCGTTTCGTCGGGTTGCAGGTGCACGGCCGGCGCAACCGGAAAGTGGCGCGAATGACGCGACAGCCGCCCTTTGGCCGGAATCGGAAGTTCGCCTTGGCTGGAGATCCAGGCGGTAAGTTCGGTTTCGACGCTATCGAGCATCGATCGGAAATGGCCACCACGCCCGTTGTCGCTGATGACAAATGTATCGAGCGCGTAGCCATGGCGCGTGGTGTGGATCTTGGCATCGAGTACGCTCAGGCGCCGGCTTTCGAAATATCCGCAGACGCGCATGAACAGGTCCTTTTGGTCGCGCACGTAGACCAGCACTTCGAGTCCCTCGCCGGCGGGGGCCAGGCGCGTACGAACGACAGGCCGGTCCGTGCGCACGTGCACGAGCAGGCAACGAGCGTGCCAAGCAATGTCGGAAGCCGAATGGCGCAGAAAATAGACCACATCCAGTTCGCGCCACAGCGGCTGGTGCGCCGTGGGCGACAGTCCGTACAGTTGCAAGATGCGCAGTGACTCGCGCCGGCGGCCTTCGAGTTCGGCGTCGGCGCCCAGTGACTGGCCACCCAGACTGCGGCGCGTCCGGCGAAACAGATCCTCCAGCAATCGTGCCTTCCATGCGTTCCACACCCGGGGACTGGTGCCGCGAATGTCGGCAACTGTCAGCAGGTACAGAGCCACGAGACGCCGGTCGGAACGGACCAGTTTGCCAAACCGCTCGATCACCGTGGGGTCGGCCACATCCTCCTTTTGGGCCACGTGCGACATCGTGAGGTGATGCTCGACCAGGAAGGCGACCAGGTCCGTGTCGTCGCGGGCAAGTTGGTGCGCGCGGCAAAAGCGACGTGCCTCGGCGGCGCCCACGCGACTGTGGTCGGCGCCACGCCCCTTGGCAATATCGTGAAACAGTGCCGCCAGCACCAGGAGCCAGGGCCGCTCGAAGTCGGCGATCAGCTGACTGCACAATGGGTATTCGTGTGCGTATTCACTGGCACTAAAGCGGCGCAGGTTGCGCACCACCATGAGGATGTGCTGGTCGACGGTGTAGACGTGAAACAGATCGTGCTGCATCTGACCGACGATACGGCGAAACACCGGTAGGTATCCGCCCAGGACGGACCACTGGTTCATCAGGCGCAGCGTGTGAAGAACGCCGCGGCTTTGCTGCAAAATGGCCAGAAAGGTGGCTCGATTCTGGGGGGCACGGCGAAACGCCGCATTCATTCGGTTGCGCGCGTTCCAGATCGCGCGCAAAAGTCGCGGCGTCATTCCCTTGAGTTCCGGATGGCGCTCCAGCGTTAAAAAGGCGCGCAAAATCTCGTTGGGGTCGCGGTCGATCACCGCGTCTTGCGTGATATCGAGTCGCTCGGCACGGGCGCAGAACGAGGAATCGATCGGCAACGCCTCGCTGGCGGCATCCGGGTACAGGTGCTGCTCAATGTTCAGCAACACGAGCGTGTTGAGCTGCACGACCATCTTGGCCGCGTGATAGTAGGTCTGCATCAGCACCTCGCTGGCACGGCGACTTGGCGTGCCGGCGATGCCAAAGGCGCTGGCCAAGGCGTGTTGCAGATCAAAGACGAGGCGGTCCTCCCGACGCCGCGCCACGATGTGCAAACGCGCCCGGATTTGCTTTAAGTGCCGCTCGGTCTGCTTGATTTGCTGGCATTCGGCCGCCGTCAACAGACCGTTGCGCGTCATCTCGTCCCACGTGTCTCCCAGGCCCGCTGCCCGAGAAACCCAAAGCAGGATCTGAAGATCGCGCAGGCCGCCGGGACTTTCCTTGCAGTTTGGCTCCAGGGAATAGGGGGTGTCTTCGTATTTGGTATGGCGCTGCTGCTGCTCGAGCAGCTTGGCCCGCAGGAAGGCCTGTGCGTCCAACACTTCCCGCAAGCTCCTGCGAAACGCCTCAAAGCCGCTGCGTGGGCCGCAGACGCGCCGCGATTCGAGCAGCGACGTCATCACGGTGGGATCTTGGCTTGCCAACTGTCCGCATTCGGGCGCCGTGCGCACTGCGTGACCGACGGCAAGCCCCAGGTCCCACAGCAGCTGGATAAGGTTCGCGATTTGTCCCTGCTGATCCGCGTCGGGTGCGGAGCCGGGGACAATCAGCAGATCGACGTCCGAGTAGGGAAACAATTCGCCTCGCCCGTAGCCGCCGACGGCAACCAGCGTGGCAAAGCGCGCCACCTCCGTGTGCTCCGCAACGCGACGCACGTAGCGGTCCGTCAAGTTCGACAGACCGAAGAGCAAACGGCGTACCGGCGCACCTTGCTCGAAGACGGCGATCAGGGCATCGCGCTCGGCCGACAGCGACTCGCGCAGGTCGCGGGCGAAAACCGCGCTCGGTGTGGCTGACGCCTCGGCAGCCGCCGTGGCTAGGGTCATCCAGCGACCGCAACGCTGTGCGGTGTTAGCGTGGCGAAGCTCGCGGACTGCATGGCAAAGGCTGGCGGTGGCGGCGCCTTTGCGGACAGGGTCAGCACTTCGAATCCGGTTGGTGTGACCAAAATCGTGTGCTCCCATTGCGCCGAAAGGCTGTGGTCCTTCGTGACGATGGTCCAGCCGTCCGCCATTTCGCGAATCTCCCGGCGCCCGGCATTGATCATGGGCTCGATGGTAAAGGTCATTCCCGGAACCAGCGGTTCGAGCGTTCCGCTTTTCCCATAGTGCAGTACCTGGGGTTCCTCGTGAAAGCGCCGGCCGATTCCGTGGCCGCAAAATTCGCGCACCACGCTGTATCCGTTGCGCTCGGCGTGCGCCTGAATGGCCGCGCCAATGTCGCCGAGAAATCCACCCGGACGCACCGTCACGATGCCATGCCACATGCATTCGTACGTCACGTCACACAAGCGCTTTGCCGCGACGGACGGCTCCCCGACCAAGAACATCCGACTGGTGTCGCCGTGCCAGCCATTTTTGATGACGGTGATATCCAGGTTGACGATATCGCCGCCTTTGAGCACCCGCGGACCCGGAATGCCGTGGCAGACCTGGTGGTTGACCGAGGTGCAGATCGACTTAGGAAAGGGCTTGTAGCCCGGCGGGGCGTAGTGCAGCGGAGCGGGGATGCATCCTTGTACGTCGACCATGTATTCGTGGCAGAGGCGATCGAGCTCGCCCGTGGTCACACCGGGGGTGACGTAGGGAGCTATGAAATCGAGAACCTCTCCGGCAAGCCTTCCGGCAATGCGCATGCCATCGATTTCGTCCGGGGTCTTGATGGCGGCTGGCATGGACAATCGGGCGTGGGTTGGAACCGTGCGGTTCCGCGGCGGTCGGGCGGACATGAGCGACGTCGCGCCAACGACGTTATAATACAAGGCTTAACCGTGCGTAGGGACCGCCCGTGGTGGTTCCCCTGAGTTTCTTGCGGGAATTGCGCCCGCAAAACGCGCGGCAAATCGCGCGCACCGCAGCCAAGGTGCCGAGGTCCAAGCGTTTCGGGTTTGCCTGCGCGTGATGCGCGCCGGACGGCCTGCCAACGAGGGTCCTGGGACTCGGCGGTTGCGCAAGAACCAACCTTGGAGATCGAAAATGTCCGTCACTATGCGCCAGATGCTGGAAGCCGGAGTGCACTTCGGCCACCAGACGCGATTCTGGAACCCTAAGATGGCCCCGTACATCTTCGGCCATCGAAATCGGATTCATATCATCAACCTGGAACGCACATTGGAGCAATTCAATGGCGCGATGAAGTTCGTTCGCCAGGTTGCGGCCAATCGCGGCACGATCCTGTTTGTTGGCACCAAGCGTCAGGCGCGCGAAATCATGGTCGAAGAGGCGCGCCGCGCCGGAATGCCGTACGTCGACCAGCGGTGGCTCGGGGGATTTCTGACGAATTTCAAAACCATCAAGACCTCGATCAAGCGCCTAAAGGAGATGGAGCAGGTCGTCGAAGAGGGCGGCCTGGAGCGCATGCCCAAGAAGGAGGCGCTGAACTTCCAGCGCGAGGTCGATAAGCTCAACAAATCGATCGGTGGCATAAAGGATATGACCGGGCTGCCCGAAGCGCTCTTCGTCGTCGATGTTGGCTACCACAAGATCGCCGTGGCGGAGGCCGAAAAACTCGGCATCCCGGTGGTCGGAGTGGTCGACACGAACCATTCGCCGGTTGGCATCAGGTACGTCATTCCGGGCAACGACGATTCGAGCCGGGCGGTACGCTTGTATGCGCGTGCGATTGCCGATGCCATTTTGGAGGGCAAGGCGGCGGGGCTGCAAAGCATCGTCGGCGGAGACGTCGGTGACGAGTTCGTCGAAGTCGACGAAGAGACCTCGCAGGACGCCTAGCGCCAGCGGGGTGCGGTGGCGCGCGTCGCGGCATTGCGGTGCGGCGCGCCGGCGTGACTGTTGGGGGCGCAACGCCCCCTTTTTGTGGCACAAACATCCGGGGAGGCGGCCGTTATGGTGGAAGTGAGCGCAAGTATGGTCAAAGAATTACGCGAAAAGACCGACGCGCCCATGATGGAGTGCAAAAAGGCCCTAACGGAGGCCGGCGGCGATCTGGTCAAAGCGGAAGAAATCCTGCGGGTCCGGTTGGGGAGCAAGGCAAGCAAAGCGGCCGCACGGATTACCGCCGAAGGAGTTGTGGCCATCAGCGTCGATGCGGCCGGCAAGACCGCGGCGCTTGTGGAGGTCAATTGCGAAACCGACTTTGTCGCCAAGAACGAAGAATTCCTCGCCTTCGCACGCAAGGTCTCCCAGCTCGTATTGGAGCGCGATCCGTCCGACGTCGCGGCCGCTCTGGCGCTGCCACTGGAGGGTGCGACGGTGGAGGTGCGGCGCGCCGCGCTCGTGGGGAAAATCGGCGAGAACCTGGCGATCCGACGTTTCGTGCGGGTGCGCGCCCAGGGACGCATCGCACAGTATATTCACGGGGGCTCGCGCATCGGCGTGTTGCTCGATTACAGCGGGGGCGACGAGGCGCTGGGCAAGGATCTGGCGATGCACATCGCGGCCTGCCGGCCCAAGGCACTGCACGGCGGGCAGGTGGCTGCCGAAGAAGTGGCGCGCGAGCGCTCCATCGCCCAGCAAAAAGCGGCCGAGTCGGGCAAGCCGGCGCAGATCCAGGCCAAGATGGTCGACGGAGCCGTGCAGAAGTTTCTCAAGGAAGTCACCTTGCTCGGTCAGCCTTTTGTGAAGGACGAGAAGGTCGTGGTTGAGCAGCTGCTCAAGCAGCGCGGGGTCGTCGTCAACGGCTTTTGCCTTTATGTCGTCGGCGAAGGTATTGAGAAAAAGCAAACGGATTTTGCGGCCGAAGTCGCGGCCCAGGCGGCCGCGGCCCGCGGCTGACGTCTCGATCAACATCCCCAGGAAGGAGCGGGCTCGATGGCAATCTATCAGCGTGTCCTGCTGAAGCTCTCCGGTGAGGCGCTGATGGGCGAGGATGCCTACGGCATCAATCGCGCCACGATCGAACGCCTGGTCCGGGACATTGGCGAGGTTCAGCAGATGGGTGTTCAGCTGGCCATCGTCATCGGCGGGGGCAACATATTCCGGGGAGTGGCGCTGGGGGCCAGCGGGATGGATCGGGCGACGGCCGACTACATGGGCATGATGGCGACGATCATGAACGCCATGGCACTGCAAGACGCGATGCGCAACGCTGGCATCGAGGCGCGTGTGCAGTCCGCACTGCACGTTGAGCAGGTCGTCGAGCCCTACATTCGGCCCAAGGCCATGCGCTATTTGGACGAAGGCAAAATCGTGATCTTTGCCGCCGGCACGGGCAACCCGTTTTTCACGACCGATACCGCGGCCGCGTTGCGAGGTTCGGAGGTCGGCGCCGAGGTGGTGCTCAAGGCCACGAAAGTCGATGGTGTGTATTCGGCCGATCCGAAAAAGGATCCGAAAGCCGTGCGCTATCCGAGCATTCGATTTGACGAAGCGCTGGCACGCAATCTGCAAATCATGGACGCTACGGCCTTTGCTCTGTGCCGGGACCAAGGATTGCCGATTCGCGTCTTTAGCATATCGCGGCCGGCCGCGCTCAAGCGCGCGGTCAGCGGTGAGGACGAAGGCACGCTCGTACACGCGTAGGCAAAGAACGGGGAGATCGGAATATGGCTGTGACCGATGTTCGCAAAGCGACGGAGCAAAAAATGCTCAAGTCGATCGACGCGCTAAAGGGTGACCTTGCGAAGGTTCGCACCGGCCGCGCGCACACCGGATTGCTCGACCACGTGCAGGTGGAGTACTACGGGTCCATGGTTCCGATCTCGCAGGTGGCCAATGTGGGTCTGGCCGATGCCCGCACGATCACGGTGCAGCCTTGGGAGAAGAAATTTTTGAGCATCATCGAAAAAGCGATCCGCGAGTCCGACCTGGGTTTGAATCCGTCCTCGCAAGGCGAGATCTTGCGAGTGCCGATGCCGGCCCTGACCGAGGAGCGTCGCCGCGAACTCACCAAGGTGGTCAAACACGAAGGGGAAAACGCTCGGGTGGCCGTGCGCAACCTTCGGCGAGACGCCAATCAGCAGCTCAAGGAGCTGCTGAAGAAAAAGGAGATCTCCGAAGACGACGAGCGCCGCGCGCAGGAGGAGATCCAGAAGTTGACCGACAAGTTTGTTGCCGACATCGACCGCATGGTCGCCGAAAAGGAAAAGGAGATCATGACGGTCTGAGGCCGATCCGCGCTGCCCCACTGGCCCGTCGGCCGCCGTCTGTCTTCCCCGTCGCACCAATGCCCGCAGGAGCGCCCGCCGCCTCGCAACGAAAGCCCGGTGTGCCCCGGCACGTTGCCATCATCATGGACGGCAACGGCCGTTGGGCCAAGGCGCGGCATCTGCCGCGCGTGGCCGGGCACTCGCGCGGCGTGGAGAGGGTGCGCACCGTCATCGAGGCCAGCATTTCCGCGGGGGTGGAGTACCTGAGCTTGTTTGCCTTCAGTTCGGAGAACTGGCAGCGCCCCGCCGACGAGGTCTCGGTACTGATGCGACTTTTCGTCAGTTCGCTGCAGCGGGAAATCGACGCTTTGGTGCGAAACGGGGTGCGCCTGCGCGTGGTCGGACAGATTGATGCCTTCGAAGCGCGCCTGCGCGAGCAAATTGCTAAGGCGCAGGAGCAAAGCGCACACAACACGCGACTGCATCTTACGATCTGCGCCAGCTATGGCGGACGCTGGGACATCGTGCAAGCGGCCCAGCGTCTGGTCGCCGCGCATCAGCCGGGCGCCCCGCTGCCCGGCGAAGAACAGTTCGCGCGGGAGCTGTCGATGGCCTTTGCGCCGGACCCGGACCTTCTCATTCGCACGGGAGGAGAGCGGCGCATCAGCAATTTTCTCATCTGGCAGCTCGCGTACGCGGAACTGTTCTTCACGGACGTGCTCTGGCCCGACTTTCAGGAAGAGGCGTTTGCCGACGCACTGGCGTGGTATGCGCAACGCGAGCGTCGCTTCGGCCGCACGAGCGAGCAGCTCGTGCGGACCGGGTAGAGGCCACGCCCATGCTGAAAACACGCGTCCTTACGGCGCTGGTGCTGCTGCTCGCGCTGGCGGGTGCGGCGGCGATCTCCCTGCAAGCGCTGATCGGGTTGTGTGCGCTGTTCGTCGGGGTCGCCTTGTCCGAATGGTTTCGGTTAAGCGGCGTACCCGCGGCCGTTGCACTGCCCGCGGCGGCGGTGGCCGCCGTTGGAGGCTTTGGGCTCGAAGTCCTTGGTGCAGGTCCTTCCCCCGGCACGGTGGCCGCTTCGTGCGCGCTTTCGTGCCTGCTGTGGGTTGGGGTCGGTCTATTGCTGGTCCGCGCGCAACGACGCACCATTGCGATTCCGCGCGCGTGGCTGATTGCCGGCGCCCTGCTGCTCGGAGGAGTGGCGTGGTTGGCACTGGTCGACCTGTTGCATCGAGGGATCGTGTGGACGCTCTCCGTGTTGGCGCTGGTCTGGGTGGCGGACATCGCCGCGTACTTCTGCGGCCGGGCCTTTGGCGTGCGCAAATTGGCCTCGCGCATCAGCCCCGGCAAGACCTGGGCCGGTGTGTGGGGCGCCGTGATCGCGGTAGTACTGTCTGCCGAGGCCGTGCGCTGGTTTTGGCCAAGCACGCCCTTGTGGTCGACCCAGATTCTTTTGGCCGCTCCGGTGTTCGGGGTCGGGATTCTCGCGGCATTTGTGTTCTTCAGCGTGGTCGGGGACCTGTTTGAAAGCCTGGTCAAGCGACAGGCCGGCGCCAAGGACAGCGGCAAGGTTCTGCCGGGCCATGGGGGAGTCTGGGATCGAATCGACGCGACCTTGCCCACCCTGCCTTTCGCGGTCCTGAGCCAATGGACGCTCGTCAATGGCTGGCACCATGGGTGAGGCCGCGCGGCACGAGGCCGACCAAACCGTTCCCCGGGGCGTCTCGATTCTGGGCGCTACGGGGTCCATCGGCGCCAGCACGCTCGATGTGATCGCGCGGCACCCGGGACAGTTTCGCGTCGCGGCACTTACTGCGCATCGCAACGTCGCCGGGCTCGTCGCTTTGTGCGTGCAACACCGGCCAGAGCTCGCCGTCATAGGCGATGCGGCCTTGGAGGGACAGTTGCGCACGGAGTTGCAGCGTGCCGACCTGCGTACGCGGGTCGGCAGTGGTGTACCGGGCCTGCTGGAGGCAGCGCAGTGCGAGAACGCGCCCGTCGTTGTGGCGGCAATTGTTGGCGCCGCCGGGCTGCCGCCCACCATTGCTGCCGCGCGGGCGGGAAAGCGCCTGTTGCTGGCCAACAAGGAGGCGATTGTCTGCGCGGGAGCCTTACTGCTGGAGGCGGTGCGCGCGGGAGGCGCGACGCTTTTGCCGCTCGATAGCGAGCACAACGCGATTCACCAGTGCCTGGCGGGAGCCCGCTCGCACGCCGGCGTGCGCCGGCTGATTTTAACGGCCTCCGGCGGCCCCTTTCGTGTCCGGCAGGATCTTTCGCAGGTAACGCCCGAGCAGGCCTGCGCGCACCCCAACTGGCAAATGGGGCGAAAGATTTCGGTGGATTCGGCGACCTTGATGAACAAGGGCCTGGAAGTCATCGAGGCCAGCTGCCTGTTTGGATTTGCCCGCAACCAGATCGACGTGGTCGTTCATCCGCAAAGCGTGGTCCACTCGATGGTTGAGTTTGGCGATGGCTCGGTGCTGGCGCAAATGGGAACGCCCGATATGCGCACGCCCATCGCCTATGCGCTGGGCTTTCCGGAGCGCATCGAAAGCGGCTCGGAGCGCCTCGATTTCTTGCGCCTGTCCGCACTGACCTTCGAGGCGCCGGATCTGGGCCGATTTCCCTGTCTGGCGCTGGCCTACCGCGCGCTCGAATCCGGCCCCGTCGCGAGTATCGTGTTGAACGCCTCCAACGAATTGGCGGTCGAAGCATTTTTGGCGCGACGCCTGGCCTTTATGGCGATCGCGCCGGTCATCTCGGAATCGCTCGAGGCGGTCACCTGCGGTGCTCCGCAGTCGGTCGACGAAGTGTTGGCCATCGATGAGCTGGCCCGGGTCCACGCTCGCGGCGTCATCGTGCGTCGTGCGCGAGCGGGTTTTCATCCGGATTCATAGCGTGCAATAGGTGTGCGGCAAGGCAGCGAAGCTCGAATCGAACCATGGAACTGATAACGACGGTTTTTGCCTTTCTCCTGGCGCTGGGCGTTTTGATTGTGGTGCACGAGCTGGGGCATTTTTGGGTCGCGCGCCGGTGCGGCGTTAAGGTTTTGCGCTTTTCGGTTGGGTTCGGGCGGCCGCTGTTTCGGAGTGTTCGAGGTCCGGATCGCACGGAGTGGGTCGTCTCCGCGATTCCCTACGGCGGGTACGTGAAGATGCTCGACGAGAACGACCCGGACTGTCTTCCGATCGCGCCCGATGAGTTGCCGCGCGCCTTCAACCGGCAGTCTGTCGGCAAACGCGCAGCGATCGTGGTGGCCGGTCCGGCCGCCAACTTGCTGTTTGCCGTTTTGCTCTATTGGCTGGTCAATGTTATGGGGACGCTCGAGTCGCCGCCGGTGCTCGGGCCCGCACCGCAGGACACACCCGCGGCCGAAGCGGGTCTGCAGGACGGCGACCTCGTGCTCGATTTTGACGATCAGCCGTTGCGCTCGTGGGGCGATCTGCGCTGGGCCCTGTTGCGCGCGGGGGTGGCCGGCAAGGCCGCCTCCGTCACGGTGCGCGATGTGTCGGGCGTTGAGCGAACCCTGACGCTAGACCTGTCTTCGGGTCGCACGGAGGATGTGGACGACACTTGGTTTGAGCGCATCGGGGTTGTGCGCGGAGCCGGTGCGGCGATCGTGCGCGGTCTGGTCGCGGGTGAGGTTGCCGCCCGGGCTGGCGTGGCGGTCGGTGACCGCATCGTCGCAATTGACGGGGCTGCTGTGCGCACGGCAACCGATGTCACCAAGCGCGTTCGCGCGAGCGCCGGACGCGAGCAAGTCTGGGAATTGGAGCGAGACGGTGTCTTGCAGCGGCGCACGCTCACGCCCGCTTCGTTTCCTCTTCCCGATGGGCAGATCATCGGGCGCGTGGGCGTCGACTTTTTGCAACTCCAGTCCATTCGCTACGGGCCCGTCGAGGCGCTGGAGCGCGCGGCGGTTCGCACCTGGGATACGAGCGTGTTTTCCCTGCGCATGGTCTGGCGCATGATCGAGGGGCGGGCCTCGTGGCGCAATCTGTCGGGCCCGGTGAGCATCGCCGATGTGGCCGGACAGACGGCTCGCATCGGCTTGGTCGCCTATCTGAGCTTCCTTGCTTTGGTATCCATCAGCCTGGGTGTTCTGAATTTGCTGCCAATCCCGGTGCTCGATGGCGGACACTTGCTGTACTATGCGGTCGAGATTGCAAAGGGCAGCCCGCCGTCGGTGCGCACGGTGGAGGTGGCGCAGCGCATCGGGGTCGGCATGTTGATCCTCCTGACCGCTCTTGCCCTGTACAACGATCTGACGCGCCTGCTGTCCTGAACCCGATTGCCGGGTCGTCGGTCGAAACGAAAAAGAATCGCGACGGATCCTTGTTTGATGCGCCGTTCTTTCCGAAAGTTCGGCGGTGCGCAGCGTTTGCGTGCCGCAATTCTGGCGGCTCTTGTCGGCGGCGTGGGCTCCGCCCTTGCCCAGGAATTCGTGATTCGCGACATTCGGGTTGAAGGGGTGCAGCGCACCGAAACCGGTACGGTCTTTAGCTATCTGCCGGTGCACGTTGGCGATCGTTACGATCCGTCCAAGGGCATCGCCGCGGTTCGCGCCCTGTACCAGACGGGACTGTTCAAAGACGTGCGCATCGAGGCCGAAGGCGACGTGCTCGTCGTGTTTGTCGAAGAGCGTCCGGCGATTGCCGCGATCGAGCTGACCGGAATGAAGGAGTTTGACAAAGACGCCGTCAAAAAGTCGCTCAAGGAAGTGGGTCTGACAGAGGCGCGGGTGTACGACCGCTCGCTGCTTGAGCGCGCCGAGCAGGAGCTCAAGCGCCAGTATTTGAGCCGCGGCATGTACGGCGTAAAGGTCACCACGACGGTAACGCCGGTGGAGCGCAACCGCGTCAACGTCTCGATCGCCATCGACGAAGGCGAGATGGCCAAGATCCGGGCGATCCAGTTCACAGGCAACAAGGTGTTCTCGGATAAGACGCTGCGCGAACAGATGGAACTGTCGACGCCGGGCTGGTTCACCTGGTACACGAACCACGACAAGTACGCGCGTCAAAAACTGCAGGCCGACGAAGAGACGCTGCGCTCGTACTACCTGGCGCGGGGCTACCTGGACTTCAGCATCGAATCGACCCAGGTTGCGATCAGCGAGGACAAGAAGGACATTTTCATTACGATCAACATCGTCGAAGGCGAGCGCTACAAGATCTCGAGCGTGAAAGTCGCCGGCGAAACGCTCGGCTTGGACGAAGAGTTCAAGCAGATGATCGACGTAAAGCCCGGGGACATTTACAACGGCGAGCGCATGACCGCGATCGCCAAGCGCATGACCGATCGGCTCAGTGTCCTCGGATACGCCTTTGCCACCGCCAACCCGGTGCCCGAGGCCAACAAGGAAAAGCGGGAAGTCGCCTTTACCTTCTTGATCGATCCGGGCCGTCGCGCCTACGTGCGCCATGTGAACATCTCGGGCAACACGCATACGCGCGACGAGGTCATCCGCCGCGAAATCCGCCAGTTCGAGTCGGCATGGTACGACTCCGACAAAGTGCGCCTGTCGCGTGATCGCATCGACCGCTTGGGTTTCTTCGAAAAAGTCGAAGTCGAGACACCCGCTGTGCCGGCGACCCAGGACCAGATCGACGTCAACTACTCCGTCAAGGAAAAGCCCAACGGCACGATCCAGGCCGGAGCCGGCTACAGCAGTACGGAGCACCTGGTATTGAGCGGCTCCTACACCCAGCAAAACGTATTCGGTACGGGGCACGCCATCGGCTTTCAAGTGAACACGAGCTACGCGACGCGCACCTTTGCCATCTCGCACGTCGATCCCTACGTCACGCAGGACGGTATCAGTCGCACCGACGAGCTCTATGAGCGACATTCCAACCTCTCGCGTCTGAGCCTGGCCACCGTTGACATCGGAACCAAGGGACTGTCGGAGCGATTCGGGGTGCCGTTCACCGAGTTCGACACGGTGTTCCTCGGTATTGGCATCGAAGAAAACGACATCACGCTGAGCCAGTACAGCCCATCGAGATACATCGATTACGTCAACCAGTACGGCGATAACGCCGCCGGTTTGATTGCCACGGCGGGTTGGGCTCGCGACAATCGGGACAATGTCATCGCGCCAACGCGCGGCCGATACCAGCGCGCCTTTTTGGAGGTGGGAACACCGCTGATGGACTTGCAGTACTACAAGGCCACCTATCAGTACCAACAGTTTTTGCCGCTTCCCGAGCGCATTACGCTGGCGTTTAACGGCCAGCTGGGCTATGGCGGCACGTACACCAGCAAGGAGTACCCGATCTTCAAGAACTTTTATGCGGGCGGTATTGGCAGCGTGCGAGGCTATCAGGCCGGGACACTGGGTCCCCGAGACACCAACGGCAATCCGCTCGGTGGCACCAAGGAGATGAACGGATCGGTGGAGGCCTTGGCGCCATTGCCCGGCGCCGACCGCTCCTTGCGTGCCCTCGTTTTCGTCGACGGAGGTGAAGTTTGGGCCTACGACCAGACGATTTCGCTCTCCGAGCTCGCGTATTCGACGGGCTTCGGCGTTGCCTGGGTTTCTCCGGTTGGACCGCTCAAGCTCAGCCTGGCTTTCCCCTTCCATCGCCAGCCGGGCAACGTCCTGCAGCGCTTCCAGTTCCAGATCGGGACCGGCTTTTAACGCCGAATGCCACGGTCCCCCGCGGGTATGGCAAAATCGCCCCTACCGTGGTCTGAGGGTCATCGATGAGACGTACCGTATGGCTCGCGCCGAGCCTTTTTGCCGGCTTGCTGGTGGCGCTTGCTCCGTATGCACGCGCAGACGAGCTCAAGATCGGTTTTGTGAGCACGGAGCGCATCATGCGGGAGTCGGCCGCGGCCAAGGCCGCAGAGGCGCGGCTGACCCAGGAATTTGCCAAGCGCGACAAGGAGCTGCAGGAGCTCGGAGCCAAGCTCAAGGCGGCAGCCGACAAGCTCGATAAGGACGGCCCCGTGCTGACCGAGGCCGATCGGGCGCGCCAGCAGCGCGATCTGCAGGAGATGGATCGCGACTTCCAGCGTCGCCGGCGCGAGTTTCAGGAAGACTTGAATCAGCGCAAGAACGAGGAGTTGCAGTCCCTGCTCGAGCGCGCGCAGCGCATCGTGCGCCAGATTGCGGAGCAAGAAAAGTACGATCTGATAGTGCAAGATGCGGTGTACGCCGGACCGCGTGCGGACGTAACGGATAAGGTATTAAAGACGCTCGACAGCGCCAAGTGAGTCGATGGCCTCGGCTCGCACCCTATCCGAGCTCTACGACGCGGTTGCGGGCCTGACCGAAGGACACCTGGCTGCGCAGATCCGGGGCGATGCCTCCCTGCCCATCGCGGGGGTCGCCCCCCTCGAAACGGCAAAGGGCGCCGATCTGGCGTTTCTGGCCAATCCCCACTACCGGCACCAGGCGGCGCTGACCGCGGCCGGTGCGTTGGTGCTTAACGAAGCGGCAAGCCGCGAACTTTTTCCCCAGGGGCGTGCGCACGGGGCGCTGATCGTGTGCGAGGCCCCATATGCCTGGTACGCATTTGCTGCGCAAGTGCTTGCCGGTTCCCCGACGGTTGTGGCCGCGCGAGCTGCCAGCGCGATCATCGATCGGGGTGCGCACGTGCACGCGCAGGCGCGGGTGGACGAACTTGCCGTAATCGAGGAGGGGGTCGTGGTCGAGGCCGGCGCCTGGGTCGGGCCCGGCTGTGTACTGGGCCCAGGGGTGCAGATTGGCAAGGACTCGCGCCTTTGTGCCGGTGTGCGTGTCTACCACGGCTGCCGCATAGGGCAGCGCTGCATTGTGCATTCGGGCGCGGTGATTGGAGCTGACGGTTTCGGTTTTGCGGCTTTCCGCGGACGCTGGGTCAAGATCCCGCAGACGGGAACCGTGCAGATCGGCGATGACGTGGAAATCGGCGCCAACACCACCATCGATCGAGGCTCGGCGGGCGATACCGTCATCGGCGAGGGTGTCAAGATCGACAACCAGGTGCAGATTGGCCACAACTGCCGCATCGGCGCGTACACCGCCATCGCGGGCTGTGTCGGAATTGCCGGCAGCACAATCGTCGGTCGCAGTTGCCAGATCGGAGGCGCCGCCATGCTCAACGGGCACATCACGATCGCCGATGGCACGATCATCGGTGGCGGGACCGTGGTATCGCGCAGTCTGAACCAGCCCGATTTCTACAGCTCGTTTTTTCCTTTGATGCGCAACCGCGACTGGGAGCGCAACGCCGCGCTGCTGCGCAACCTTCCGAAACTTCGCGATCGCATCCGGCGCCTGGAAAACCCAAGGGCGGGGCCCGCGGGCGGCCTGGCCGCAGGCACCAATCCGTCGTCCGATGACGAAAACAACACGGAACCGACCCCATGATGGACATCCGCAAGATTCTTTCCCTGCTGCCGCACCGGTTCCCGATCATCCTGGTTGACCGGGTGGTCGAATTCGAATCGGGAAAACGCATCGTCGCAATCAAAAACGTTTCGGCCAACGAGCCGGTCTTCACGGGACATTTTCCGCATTACCCCGTCATGCCCGGAGTGCTGATTCTCGAGTCGATGGCGCAGGCGGCCGCGATTTTGTCCTTCGTCAGCGCCGGGCACCAAGCCCAGGCCGACCGGCTTTACTACTTTGCCGGAATCGACAAGGCGCGCTTTAAGCGGCCGGTGATCCCGGGCGATCAGATGCGGCTGGAAATCGTGCTTGAGCGGGAACTGCGCGGTGTGGTCCGGTTCACGGCGCAAGCGTCGGTCGAGGGGCAACTGGTCTGTGAGGCCGAACTGATGTGCGCCTACCGCTCCGTCGACGAGGGGGCAAAACACAAGCCTCTGGGAGCTACTTGATGGCCCGGTTGCATCCCAGCGCCATCATCGATTCGAAGGCGCAGCTTGGCCAGGACGTGCGTGTCGGGCCCTTTAGCATCGTGGGCCCGAGGGTTCGCCTGGGCGAGGGTACCGAAATTGGCTCGCATGTCGTGCTCGACGGAAACACGACGATCGGTCGCAACAACCGCATTTTCCCTTTTTGCTCCATCGGCACCATCCCGCAGGACAAAAAATACGCGGGCGAAGACACCCAACTCGTCATCGGTGACGGCAACACGATTCGGGAATACTGTCTGATCAACGCCGGAACGCTTCAGGGTGGCGGCATAACCCGCGTTGGCTCGGATAACTGGATCATGGGTTACGTGCACTTCGCCCACGATTGCCTAATCGGCAGCAATACGATTATTGCCAATGGGGTGCAGCTTGCGGGACACGTGCACGTGGACGATTGGACCGTGATCGGCGGCACGGCCGTCGTGCATCAGTTTGTGCGCTTGGGCGCGCACAGCATGTGCGGTGGCGCTTCGGTTTTGGTGCAGGACCTGCCGCCGTTCATGGTGTGTAGCGGCTACCCGGCGCGGCCGCACGGAATTCACATGGAAGGCCTGAAGCGACGAAATTTTCCTGCCGAGGAAATTGCCGCCCTGCGTCGCGCCTATCGCATCGTGTACCGGGAAAATCGGCCGCTTGCCGAGGCGCTGGTTGCGCTCGAAGCGCTGATCCAGGAGCTGCCCGAGGCGGCCGCGGGCCCGGTGTGTCGTTTTGCCGAGTTTCTTGCCGTCCCGGGCCGGGGCATCATTCGTTGACGCACGATGGGGACTGCATCGCCTTTGTGGCCGGAGAGGCCTCTGGAGACCTGCTCGCCGCGCCGGTAATCGCCGCGCTGCACAGTCACGTGCCGCCCTTTGGTGCCGCCGGCGTCGCCGGCGACCGCATGATCGCCGCTGGCTGCAATGCCTGGCATCACGTGCGCGAATTGTCGGTGCGCGGTTACGTAGAAGTGCTGCGCGAGCTGCCGCGGCTGCTTGGGTTGCGTCGCGAACTAGCTCGCCGCTTGAGTGCAGGGGGTTGTTGCGCGCTCGTGGGCGTAGACGCTCCCGACTTTAATCTGGCGCTGGAGACCCGCGTGCGCCGCGGCGGCCTGCCGACCATCCACTTTGTTAGCCCCTCGATCTGGGCGTGGCGGGGCTGGCGCATCGAGCGCATTCGCCAGGCGGCGGACCGGATCTTGCTGGTCTTTCCGTTTGAACAGGCGATTTACGATCGCGCAGGCATCGCCGCAACCTATGTGGGGCATCCGCTGGCCAGCGCCATTCCCATGCGCCCAGATCGGGCCGCGGCGCGACGCCGACTTGGCGTTGCCGACCAAAAGCCACTGATCTGCTTGATGCCGGGCAGCCGACGCGCGGAGATTCAGTACATCGCCCCGATGTTTTTTGCTGCCGCCGAAACGCTTGCCAGTGCGATGCCGGAGGCACACTTCATCGTCCCCGTGGCCGATCCGGTTTTGCGACCGCTTTTGGAGCAGATCGAGCGGCAGACCCGCAAGGCGACGGCCGGGCGCATGAATCTCGTGGATGGCCGCGCGCACGATTGCCTCGAGGCTTGCGATGGGGTTCTCGTCGCCAGTGGCACGGCGACCCTGGAGGCGGCACTGTATAAGCGCCCGATGGTGATTGCCTACCGGGTGCCAGCGCTTTCGGCCTGGATCATGCGTCGCATTGGCGGCTACTTGCCCTGGGTCGGCCTGCCCAATATTCTGGCCCGGGAAGCACTGGTTCCGGAATTGCTGCAGGAGCAGGCAACCGCGCGGGCCATCGCCGACCAAATGCTCTCCGTGCTCGGCGACGAGGCACGGCAGCGTCTGTTGGAGGAACGTTTTTGCGCAATGCACGAAGCGCTTCGACGCGATACCCCGTCGCTTGCGTGCGAGGCGATTTTGCATACGATTGCGCAGGTTCGGGCGCGCCGGCCATGAAGGAGTCCCTTGGCCAACAGGCCGATCCGGCTGCGCCTGGCCCAAGGCGGGTGGCGGGCGTCGACGAAGCGGGGCGGGGGCCGCTCGCCGGGCCCGTCGTTGCCGCGGCCGTAATCCTCGATCCGAGGTGCCGCATTGACGGAGTCCGCGATTCCAAACGTCTTTCGCCAGGGCAGCGGGAGCGGATGGCTCAGCAGATCCGGGCGCGGGCCCTGGCCTGGGCCATCGCCGACGCCAGCGTCGAAGAGATCGATTGTCTGAACATTCTCCAGGCAAGTCTGCTTGCAATGCGTCGGGCGATCGAGGCTTTGAAGCCGGCGGCCGAATTTGCGCTAATCGATGGCGACCAGCTGCCGGCGCTTGGAATCGGTGCCCGGGCAGTTGTCGGCGGGGATAACTCCGAACCCGCGATTTCGTGCGCGTCGATCCTCGCCAAAACACACCGAGACGCACTGATGCGCGAGATTGACCGGCAGTATCCCGGTTACGGATTCGGTGAGCACTTTGGCTATCCAACGGCCGTGCATCGCCAACGGCTGTTTGCGCTGGGTCCCTGCCCAGCACATCGGCGCTCCTTCGCTCCGGTGCGCGAAGCGATGTTGCGCTGTGGCTTGCGGTTGCCGTGAAGGCCATTGCCTCGGAGGCGAACCCCGCATTTCGCCGCTGGCTGCGCATCGCAAGTGCGCCGCGCGCGGCCCGGCAGTTCGCGCAGACGCTGGCCGAGGGAATTCACTTGGCGCAGTCGGTGCTGGCGTGCCGCGCACCAATCGATGCGGTCGTATTGCGACGCGGCGCTCGGCATCCGCAGGTCGAGGCGCTACTCGGGCAATTTCCGCAGACGGTGCCGCACTACGAGCTGCACGCCGCTTTGTACGATCGCATTGCGCCGGTCGAAAACGGCGTGGGTTTGCTGCTCGTTGTCCCAGTTCCAGAGCCGTCGTTACCAATGCGCGCAAACAGCGACGCCGTGTTCCTCGACGCAGTGCAAGACCCCGGAAACGTCGGCGCGCTGATCCGTACCGCGGCCGCGGCCGGCGTGGGGCACGTCTTGGCGGGTGCCGGCACGGCGTCGCTCTGGTCGCCCAAGGTTCTGCGAGCGGGCATGGGGGCGCACTTTCGTATTGGTCTACACGAGCGAGTGGCGCCCGCGCAGCTCGCCGATGCGCTGGACGGTATTTGGATCGCCGCGGTGGCCCACGATGCCCCTTCGCTGTGGCAACAGGACTTTTCGGACGGGGCCGTGGGCTGGATTTTTGGAGCCGAAGGCGCCGGACCGTCGCCGCAAGCGCTCGCGGTGAGCGATCGGCGGGTTTGCATTCCAACGAGCGCCCGCGTGGAGTCGCTCAACGTCGCCGCCGCCGCCGCGGTGTGCCTTTTTGAGCGCCGGCGCCGCCGGTAGGCCTCGGAGGCAAAGGCCGCCCGCGGGGGTTGCCCACGAGTGCCGGGGGGCCTTATCGCGTGGAGGCTCCGCGCCAACCGGCGCGCTGCCCTGCCGCTCGGCCGAATCACTCGGCGGGCCGCTCCACGAGAAAATCCTGCAGAACGGTTGCCGCGATCTCCTCGATCGACTTTGTCGTCGTCGACAGCCAGCGCACGCCCGAAACGCGCATGAGCCGCTCGGCCTCGGCGACCTCGTAACAGCAGTTCTCCAACGATGCGTAGCGGCTGTTGGGCCGGCGTTCGTAGCGCACTTCCGCGAGCCGCTCTGGTGCAATCGACAGTCCGAACAGTTTGTGCCGGTGATGCGTCAGCGCGCTCGGAAGCGTCCCGCGCTCAAAATCTTCCGGAATCAAGGGGTAGTTGGCGGATTTGACGCCGTATTGCATTGCCAGATACAGGCTCGTTGGCGTTTTGCCACTGCGCGAGACACCGATCAGGATCACTTCGGCTCGCTGCAACTCGGCGGCAGACTGTCCGTCGTCGTGCGCGAGCGCATAACTGATGGCTTCGATGCGATTTTTGTAGGTATGGGAGTCGGCGATATTGTGAAAGCGCCCAATGGTGTGCGTGGATTTGCAACCCAGTTCCTGCTCCAGCGGCACGACAAAAGTCTCGAAGGGATCCAAAATGAACGCGTTGGCGCTGTGCAAGATGGCGTTGATCGACGGGTCTACGAGCGTTGAAAAGACAATGGGACGCCGGCTGTGCCGTCGAAACGAATCGTTGATGCGTTCGACGGCGTCGACTGCCTTCGCGGCGGTGTCGACAAACGACATGCGGTGCGCATGCACCCGCAACGAGTCAAACTGGGCCAGCACGCTGTGCCCGAGCGTCTCGGCGGTGATCCCCGTGCCATCGGAGACATAAAAGACGTCCCGGAACTGGGACCCTTGCGGCTGCGAAGTCATGTAGAAGACTCCTCCGACCGAGTAGAATGCCCCGGATTTTGGCACAGCGGGGCAGCTCGTCGGCGAGGAGCCGGCGCGGGGAATTGTGGGAGGGGTTCATGGATAGCGAAGAATTGGTCGTCCCTTTGCGCGCCCTGCGTATGTCCGACGTCGAGCGGGTTGGCGGGAAAAACGCCTCTCTGGGCGAGATGCTCAGTCAGTTGGCTTCCCATGGGATCCGCGTGCCCGACGGATTTGCCACGACGGCCCATGCGTTTCGGGAATTTCTGCGCGCCAATGGGCTGCGCGAGCGCATTGCGGCACGCCTGGAGGGCGTCAATGTCAACGATGTTCGGGCGCTGTCCGACGCGGGTCGCGAAATTCGCAAATGGGTTAGCTCCGCGACCATACCCGCACCTCTGGAGACGGCCGTGCGCTCCCACTACCGCGCGTTGTCGGCAGGCGAAGAGTCGATCGCCGTGGCGGTGCGCTCCAGCGCAACGGCCGAAGACTTGCCCGAGGCCTCCTTTGCCGGTCAGCAAGAAACGTTTCTCAATGTGGTCGGCGTAGAAGCGGTACTCGCCCGGCTGCGCGAGGTTTTCGCCTCGCTGTATAACGATCGCGCGATTTCCTATCGCGCTCATCATGGCTTTGCCCACGATGAGGTGGCTCTGTCCGCGGGCATTCAGCGCATGGTGCGCAGCGACTTGGGCTCCTCCGGGGTCATGTTCACGCTCGACACCGAGTCCGGCTTCCAGGACGTTGTCTTTATCACGTCCAACTACGGTCTGGGCGAGACTGTCGTTCAGGGGGCGGTAAACCCCGACGAGTTTTATGTCCACAAGCCCATGTTGGCCGCGGGCAAGTTTCCCATCGTGCGACGCAGCCTGGGATCGAAGCTGGTCAAAATGATCTATGACCCGGCCGGCGGCGGCGAGGGCCGGCACGTGAAAACAGTCCAGGTCGAAGACGCCCAGCGGCACCGCTTTTCGCTCGAGGACGCGGAGGTGCTGGAGCTGGCGCGCTACGCGGTGGCCATCGAAAAGCACTACGGCCGCCCGATGGACATCGAATGGGGCAAGGACGGCGTCGACGGTCGGCTGTACATCCTTCAGGCGCGGCCCGAGACGGTCAAATCGCGCCTAGCGGAGGAAACGCAGCTGCGTTACCGCCTGAAATTGCCAAAGGATCGGCCACCTCCCGTTTTGACGTCCGGTCGGGCGATCGGACAGAAAATCGGCGTAGGCAGAGTGCGTGTGGTTCGCGACGCCTCGAAAATGGCATTGGTCGAACCGGGAGACATCTTGGTGACGGAAATGACCGATCCGAATTGGGAGCCGGTCATGAAGCGCGCCGCCGCCATCGTCACCGATCGCGGCGGACGCACCTGTCACGCCGCGATTATCGCGCGCGAACTGGGGATTCCCGCCGTGGTCGGCTGCACCGACGCCACGGTGCGCCTGGCCGACGGCGCCGAAGTCACGGTCAGCTGCGCGGAGGGCGATACCGGGGTGATCTACGCCGGCCGCATCGAGGTCGAGACGGAGACGGTGCGCCGCGGTTCGTTACCGGCGCTGGACGTGAAGATCATGCTCAACGTCGGCAATCCGCAGCTCGCATTTGATTTTCAGTCGCTTCCCAACGCGGGGGTGGGTCTGGCACGCCTGGAATTCATCATCAACAACCACATCGGCGTGCACCCCAAGGCCATTCTCGAGTATCCGAATCTGGACGAGCCGCTCAAACGTGCCGTCGAGACGCTGGCCCACGGCTACTCGAGTCCGCGCGAGTTTTTCTTGGGCCGGCTGACCGAAGGCGTGGCGATGATCGCAAGCGCCTTTTGGCCCAAGCCGGTCATCGTGCGCCTGTCGGATTTCAAGAGCAACGAATACAAGAAGCTCATCGGCGGATCTCGCTACGAACCGGACGAGGAAAATCCGATGCTGGGTTTTCGCGGCGCCTCGCGTTTCATCGCACCGAGCTTTGCCGGATGTTTTGAGCTCGAATGCGCGGCCTTTTACCGGGTGCGCAACACCATGGGGTATACCAATGTCGAACTGATGGTGCCCTTTGTGCGCACGATCGAGGAAGCCCGGCACGTTACGGAACTGCTGGCGGCGAACGATTTGCGGCGTGGCGAGAACGGCTTGCGGGTCATCATGATGTGCGAAGTTCCCTCCAACGCCTTGCTGGCGGAGGAGTTCCTCGAGTACTTCGACGGTTTTTCGATCGGTTCGAACGATCTGACGCAGCTAACGCTCGGCCTGGATCGGGACTCGGGGCTGGTGGCCAACGAATTCGACGAACGGGATCCGGCGGTCAAGGCGCTCATCGCGCGCGCCATTTCGGCCTGCCGCAGCAAGGGCAAGTATGTCGGGATCTGCGGCCAGGGACCGTCCGATCACCTGGATTTTGCCCTTTGGCTCATGCAACAGGGGATCGAGTCGATTTCGCTCAATCCCGACTCCGTGATCGAGACCTGGCGCCGGCTCGCCGCTGCCAAGTAACACACCTTGCGCGTTACTTGGAGCGTTGCTTCAAAAGGCGGCTTTGTTGACGCTTCCAGTCTCGCTCCTGCTCGGCCGCGCGTTTCTCGAACTGGCGTTTTCCCTTGGCCAGGCCTAAGGACAACTTGATCCGCCCGCTCGAGAAGTGCAGGTCCAAGGGCACCAGCGTGTAGCCCGACCGTTCCACCTTGCCGATGAGCTTGCGGATTTCCTCGGACCGCAGCAGCAGTTTGCGTGTGCGGGTAGGCTGGGCGTTCACGTGGGTGGAGGTGGTCGGAAGGGTGCCGATGTGCGCGTTGAGCAAAAAAAGCTCGCCGTTCCGTACGATGACGTAGGCCTCGTTGATCTGGGCGCGGCCGGCACGGATGCTCTTGACTTCCCAGCCTTCCAGAACCAGGCCCGCCTCGAAGCGCTCCTCGATGTGGTAGTCGTGCAGTGCCTTGCGATTTTCGGTGATCGACATGTTCTTGGCGCGCGCTTGGCCCGATAAAATCGAGTGTAACAACCGATCGAAATGCACCGCGTCCACCGCTCCGTCATCGTTCCCTACAGCCGGGCACAGATGTTCGCCCTGGTGCAGGACGTTGCCCAATATCCGAAGTTCTTGCCGTGGTGCCCGGCAAGCCACGTTCGGCCGCAGACCGACGATGTCGTGCAGGCGCGCGTGGAAATTGCGTATATGGGCGTACGCAGCCAGTTCACGACGAGTAATGCGCATCGCTTTCCCGAATCGATTACCCTGACCCTGATCGACGGACCCTTTCGCGAATTGCGGGGAGAGTGGATTTTTCACGCTTTGGGTGAGGACGCCTGTAAGGTAAGTCTGGAGTTGCACTATCGTTTTGCCGCGGGACTGCTGGGCCGCGCGATTGCGCCCGTCTTTGAACGGGTTGCCAATTCCTTGGTGGATGCCTTCGCAGCTCGCGCGCAGGATCTGTACGGATCGGTCGGTGATTAAGTCCATGCACGTCACGGTCGTTTACGCGCACGCGGACCGTCAGTCGGTGGTTGCCGTTGAGCTTGCCCCCGGTGCCAGCGTGCAAGAGGCAATCGAACGCTCGGGCCTGATCGAAGCAAACCCGGAACTGCGCTCGCGGGATCTTGCGGTGGGAATCTATTACCGGCGCTGCAATCTGGGCACGCGGCTGCGAGACGGCGACCGGGTCGAGATCTACCGGCCGCTGCAAATCGATCCGATGCAGGCGCGGCGCCTGCGTGCGGCAAAAAAGGCTCGACCGGCAAGCGACGACTCGGGAAACGGAACGTGAACGGCTCGCGCGCCGCGCAGATGCCGGCCGGCATCCCGTTTATTGTCGCCAACGAATTTGCCGAGCGCTTTTGTTTCTACGGAATCAACTCCGTGCTGGCCCTGTATCTGGTGCAGTCGATGCATTTCGGGGAGGCTCAGGCGACGACCTGGGTGTCTTTGTTTAAATCGGGCGCGTATCTGTTTCCGTTGCTCGGTGCGGTGGTCGCCGACGTGTATTGGGGCAAATTCCGCACCGTAATCGTGTTTTCGCTTGCCTACTGCGCCGGCTGCGCCGCGCTCGCGCTGGCACGCGATTCGCTGGCCATCGGCATCGGTCTGTCGCTGATCGCCCTCGGGACGGGCGGCATCAAGCCTTGTGTTGCCACCAACGTCGGCGATCAGTTCACTAGCGCCAATCACCAGCTCATCGAACGAGCCTTTAGCTGGTTTTATCTCGCAATCAATGCCGGCTCCACGATTTCCATTCTGCTTTGCCCCGTGCTGCTAGCGAGGTACGGACCGGCGGCCGGCTTTGGTCTGCCCGCGGCGATGATGTGCCTGGCGCTCGCCGTCTTTTGGACGGGCAGGACACGATTTGCGGTGGTGGCGCCCGCGGGTCGCGCCTGGCTGCACGATGTTCTCTCGGGCAGCGGCATGTTCACCATTTTGCGCCTGCTGGTCGTTTACCTTTTTATTGCGTTTTTCTGGGCGCTGTGGGATCAGAGCAATGGCGCCACCTGGTCGTTGCAGGCGCGTTCCAATTTAATGGACAAGCGCCTTGGCTTTGGCATCACCTTGCTTGCCGCGCAGATTCAGGCCGTCAATGCCGTGCTGATTTTGCTTTTCGTACCGCTGTTTAGTTATCTCCTCTATCCGCTCATCGGGCGCCTTGTCAAAGTCACGCCCCTGCGAAAAATCGGGGCCGGCCTTTTCATTACGGCCGGCTCCTTCCTCGTGATTGCCTGGATCGAGGCGCGCATCCAGGCCGGAGTTGTGGTGAGCGTCTGGTGGCAGATCCTTGCCTACGTCATTCTCACCGCAGGGGAGGTGCTCGTCTCCATCACGGGACTGGAATACTCCTATCGGCAGGCGCCGCTTGCGATGAAGAGCTTCATCATGGCCCTGTTTTTGCTCTCGGTCAGCGTGGGCAATCTGTTCACGGCGGCCGTGAACCACTACATGATTCGACCGTTGCCGGTCCTTTCGCTCGAAGCGGGTCGTCCGACTTGGTTGCGCGTTGCGCGGTACGAGACTCTAGTGATCGGCCAGAAGATCGATTTTTCCGGCCAAAGCGGAGTTGAGGTGCTGGGCCCCGACGGAAGGGTATCGGCTTTGCAAGGCACGTATCTCGTTGGAACAGTCCAGGCAGACTCCGGGCGCGTCTTGCTCCTGGATGCGGTAAGCCGAGAGCCACTGGCAACGCGCGGCTCTTTGGATGCCGCCCATGCGACCGTCTCGACCTACCGACTCGTGGGTCCAGCGTATTTCCTGTTTTTCGCCGGGATTATGGCGGCGGCCGCTACGGTGTTTGTTTTGGTCGCCACGCGGGTTGCCGAGACAACTCATCTGCGCGATGAGGCCGGCGACATCGTCGGCGCATAGCGTTCGCCGCTTGGCGCCGGGGCGCGAGGTGGTCTCGAGCCGCGCCTTGGGCTAGCAGTTCTTTTCGATGTTCTCTTGCGTTTTTTGAATTTCGGCCGAACGCTGCTCATCGTCGAGGAAATTTCGCTCGCCGTTGGCATCGGGCCGCATCAGCCGAGCGCCGGACTGAAGCGTGTTCAGGTAATTTCTCGCCTGGTTGCAGGCCTCCGTGCGCTGCGCATCCTGGGCCTCGTCCTGCGCTTGCTTTTCTTCGGCTTTCTGCTGGTCCGCCTGGCGCTTGCGAAAATCCGCGTCCTGCTCGGCTAGGGTTTTTGGTGCGTTGCCGGGCCGGCTGGCTTGCGGAGGCTGTGGCACGGGCGCGGCGGGCGCTACAACCCGCGCGTTTGCCGGCACGACGCCGCCGTTTGTGGTCGGTGCAGGCGGAGCCGATGGCGTTTCGTCCGCTGCGCTCGAACTTGCGCCCGTGGGCTGGCGCAATATTTCCGATCGAGAAACATTCGGCGGGGGCGGGGAATCGGAATACGTGACTTCGCCGTTGGCATCGCGCCAAACCCACTGCGCGTGCGCGGCGCCTGCGGCCAAAAACAGCGCAAGCACCAACGCGAACCGGAAGTTGCCGCGGGTAAGCGGGTAAGCCAAAGTTCTCATGGACGCTCCGTAGCTTCGAAACGCAGGACCATCAAGCGGTCGGATTTTCACGGGCAACGCATAAGCGCGCGCGATTTTGACCCATCGCCCGCAAAAACTCGTACGCCTATGATTTTAGGGAGCTTTGTGTAGCCGTAAAACCGGAAAAACGGACGAATTGGGGTGCTCAGCGAGCTTAATGCCAGCGTCTATAATCCGCTTTTGCGTCAAGAGGATGGGCATGCGTTTCCAAGAAAAGGCACTGACTTTTGATGACGTGCTATTGGTACCGGCCTATTCGGCCGTCCTTCCGCGGGAAACTGACCTTAGCACGCGTTTAACGCGTCGCATTCCGCTGAAGGTGCCCCTGGTGTCTGCGGCGATGGACACGGTCACCGACGCCCGCCTGGCGATCGCCCTGGCGCAGGAGGGCGGAATCGGGATCGTCCACAAGAACTGCTCGCCGGGTCAGCAAGCGGCCGAGGTGGCGAAAGTCAAGCGCCACGAAGCCGGCGTACTGCGCGACCCGATCACGATTCCCCCCGACATGCGCGTGGGGGAGGTGATGGAATTGACGCGTGCCCACAAGATCTCTGGGCTGCCGGTGATCGATGCGACGGGACACGTGGTCGGGATCGTGACCAACCGTGACCTGCGGTTTGAAACCCGCCTCGACATTCCCGTACGCGAGATCATGACGCCGCGCGAGCGCCTGGTCACGGTGACCGAAGGCGCGACCCTGGACGAGGCCAAAGCCCTCATGCATCGCCATCGTCTAGAGCGGGTCGTGGTGATCGACGAGAGCTACCTGCTGCGGGGACTGGTAACCGTCAAGGACATCACGCGTACGACCGAACACCCGCTTGCCGCCAAGGACGAACTTGGCAAGCTGCGCGTCGGTGCGGCTGTGGGCACGGGCGATGCGGATCAGGAACGCGTTGCCGCGCTGGTGCAGGCCGGCGTCGACGCCATCGTGGTGGACACGGCGCACGGGCATACCAAGGGCGTCTTGGACCGAGTGCGCTGGATTAAGAAGAACTTTTCGAGCGTTGACGTGATCGGCGGCAACATTGCGACCGGGGCGGCCGCCCTGGCGCTCGTCGAGCACGGAGCCGACGCCGTAAAAGTGGGCATAGGGCCGGGATCCATTTGCACAACGCGCATCGTTGCCGGCGTCGGCGTGCCCCAGATCAGCGCAATCGACGCGGTTGCGCGCGCGCTTGAAGGCTCGGGGGTTCCCATCATCGCCGATGGCGGGGTGCGTTATTCCGGCGATATTGCGAAGGCCTTGGCGGCGGGCGCCTGGACCGTGATGATGGGCAGCATCTTTGCGGGGACCGAGGAAGCGCCCGGGGAATTGGTCTTGTATGAGGGCCGCTCGTATAAAACGTATCGAGGCATGGGTAGTCTGGGCGCGATGAAACGGGGGGCCGCGGAGCGCTACTTCCAAGACAACGAGGCCAACGTCGATAAGCTCGTTCCGGAGGGCATTGAGGGCATGGTGCCCTTTAAGGGGAGCGTCGTTGCGATCGTCTTTCAGCTTGCCGGTGGCGTTCGCTCGAGCATGGGCTATTGCGGCTGCCGAACAATCGACGAGATGCGCCGACGTGCGGAATTTGTCGAGATCACGAATGCCGGCATGCGCGAGTCGCACGTCCACGACGTGCGCATCACCAAGGAAGCGCCCAACTATCGGATCGAATAGCCGGCTGGCGTCCCCTTGGCTTGCGTCGGGGCGCCTCGTTCGCGCAATTTCATGCAGCACGATCGGATCTTAATTCTCGACTTCGGTTCGCAGCTCACGCAGCTGATCGCGCGGCGCGTACGCGAAGCGGCCGTCTATTGCGAAATCCATCCCTGCGATATCGGCCCCGACGCCATTCGTGCTTTCGCGCCACGCGGCATCATCTTGTCGGGCAGTTACCAGTCGGCCTACGAACACGGCACCGACCAAGCGCCGGCCGTGGTCTTTGAGCTCGGCGTTCCGGTGCTGGGCATTTGCTACGGCATGCAAACCATGGCGCAACAGCTCGGGGGACGCGTTCACTTGGGGGCGCGCCGCGAGTTCGGATACGCGCAGGTGCGCACTGGCGGGCACACCAAGCTCCTGGAAGGCTTGCGGGACGCAACCGGGGCGCACGGCGAGAATCTGCTCGAAGTGTGGATGAGCCACGGCGACAAGGTCGAGCAACTGCCGCCGGGCTTTAGCGTGATGGCCTCCACGGACAGCTGCCCGATCGCAGCAATGGCCGATGAAATGCGCCATTTCTATGGCCTGCAATTTCATCCCGAGGTGACCCACACCCGCCAAGGTCAGGCGATTCTTACGCGCTTTGTGCGCCAGATCTGCGGGTGTCGCGGCGATTGGAACATGCCCGACTACGTCAATGAGGCCGTGGCGCACATCCGCAAGCAGGTGGGTGCGGACGAGGTGATTTTGGGTCTGTCCGGGGGCGTTGACTCCTCGGTTGCGGCGGCCCTAATCCATCGCGCGATCGGCCGGCAGCTCACATGTGTTTTCGTCGACAACGGACTGTTGCGGCTGGGAGAGGCGCGGCAGGTCGTGGAGACCTTTGAGCAGCACCTTGGTCTGCACTTGATCCATGTTGACGCATCGGAGCGTTTTCTCGGCAAGTTGGCCGGCGTAGCGGAACCGGAAGCCAAACGCAAGATCATTGGCCGCGAGTTTATCGAGGTGTTCCAGCAAGAAGCGGCGAAGTGCTCCAAGGCAAGATGGCTCGCGCAAGGGACGATTTACCCGGATGTAATCGAGTCGGCGGGCGCGAAGTCCAAGAAGGCCGTTACGATCAAGTCGCACCACAACGTCGGGGGTCTTCCGGAGTCGCTGCATTTGCGTCTGCTCGAGCCGCTGCGTGAGCTATTTAAAGACGAGGTACGGACACTGGGTCTGGCTTTGGGGCTGCCTGCCGATCTCGTACATCGGCACCCGTTTCCGGGACCCGGTCTGGCGGTACGGATTTTGGGCGAAGTCAAACGCGAATACGCGGATTTGCTGCGCCGAGCCGACGCGATCTTCATCGAGGAGCTGCGCGCCAGTGGCTGGTACGAGCGCACGAGCCAGGCGTTCGCGGTGTTTTTGCCCGTACGCAGCGTCGGTGTCATGGGCGACGGACGCACCTATGACTGGGTCGTAGCGCTGCGTGCCGTGCAGACGCAGGATTTCATGACCGCCCAATGGGCTCCGCTGCCCCACGAGTTGCTCGCGCGGATATCCAACCGGATCATCAACGAGGTGCGCGGCATCAATCGCGTCGTATACGATATTTCAAGCAAGCCGCCGGCGACAATCGAGTGGGAGTGACGCGCAGGGGCGGACGAGTAGTGGGGTTTGGGCCGGGAGAAATCCCTTTGCGGGCGCGATTTTGTTGGGTGGGGCGGTCAAAACCGCCGGAGGAGACGAGACAATGACGGGTGCAAAGTTAGCGTCATGCCACGCCTTCGCAATCCTGGGGGTCCAGCAAAGAATCGCGCAGCAATAAAAACTGTCGAAAACGACGGTTGTTCCGGCGGGCTTTATCGCGTGAAATCTCATCGATGCTCCGCGCTCAAAGTCGCAATATCACGCAGTAGACATCGCCCGCGACGCTCCGATGACGGTCGCCGCCTGACCCAGCCGGCGGCGAGAGACGATCGCCGCGGTGCGTCCGATTGCAAAATTTCTTCAATGCTCATACGCTCCGGCGCCGGACGGCCCGAAAGGGATTTGCGAATCAGTCGCAGTTGGGACGCGGCGCATCACACTGCGGCAAGGGAGACTCGCGTGTCTATACATCCGGTCGTTGCCTGGCATCAGGTGGTCGAGAGCCGAAATTTCCATGCTCTAGAGGCGCTGCTGGACCAGGACGCGGTGTTCTTTTCGCCGATTGTGCACGCGCCACAGCGCGGAAAGAAAGTCACAGCCCTGTATCTTGTCGCCGCGTTCCAGGTGTTGTTCAATCCGACCTTTCGCTACGTGCGCGAGATTATCGGTGATAGGGATGCCATGCTCGAGTTCGAGACCGAGCTCGACGGCATCCTTGTGAACGGAGTGGACATCATCCGGTGGAATGAGTCGGGACGTATCGTTGAGTTCAAGGTGATGCTTCGGCCGTTGAAAGCGATCAACCTGATTCATCAACGAATGGCGGCGGTTCTACAGGCCGCGCGGTGATTCCTTTTTGCGATGACGCTGGAGGCCGCGCTGAGGGCCGCTTTTGGACGGGGCGACGTCGACTCCAGGGTCGGGAGCGGTCCCCGCCGGCAGGCGGCAACTTTTTGAGACATGTGCGCGATGGGTTCGATAGGCTGGGACCTGACTTGTAGGATGCAACCCGTAGCGGCTCGCGCGGCACCAAAGTGTCCAAGAGAGTATTCGACCTTACGAACGCTGTCGGCTGAGGCCCTAGCGCGCTGCGTTGTGATAGCCGAGATTCGAGCTGACGGACGTCGTCAGATTGGTTTCAATTCCCATGGTTCCTCGACGACCGGAATGCGTCGCACAGCGCCCTTTGCTTTCCCGGTGTCGGAACCGGACCTAATCCGACAAAAACGACCCATACCAGTCAGCCGCGATCTTCACAAGCCGACACTCAAGAATCATTGCTGGTCCTGACTCGAAGTTAACGCCTGACTGGCTCGGCGCCTTCGTTGATCCCGCGCAATGTAACTATATTGGTGCCGCTTAGACTGTTCTAAGTAAGACAAAGCTGTCTGCAGTGACCAGGGTCACGAGTGGAAGTGGCGCGATTCGGATTCGAACCCGCGCCACCGTTAAGAAAGGAGGAGATCATGATCCGCAAATTGCTCACGTTCGTTCTGCCGATTGCGCTTGCAGCTTGCGCGAGCGGCCCGCAGGAAGTCACCCCGGCGGCAACAGGTGCGGCAGCCACGGCGGGGGCTGAAAGGCCCGACATCAAGGTTGGTGACAAATGGGTGTTTGCTTGCACATATGGGTTCATGAAGGGCGATGCTGTCACGGTGGTTACCTCCGTCGATCAAGCAGGCATCAAGGCCACGACGAACGGCGAACCGGTAGTGATGACGCCGGAACTGAATGTCCTCGAATCGCCAGAACAGACGAGCTCAGACCCAAGAAGGCTGAGCTTCCCGCTTGAGGTGGGCAAGCATTGGAGCGTCAAGCAAACGTATGTATGGCATGAGCCGAATGCCAAAGGCTCTGAAAAACTAGACGTTTCTGTCGTTGGCTACGAGAAGGTGCACGTACGAGCAGGTGAATTTGATGCGTTCAAACTCAAGTGGACAAGCCAATGGGCGAATGATCAACATAATTCGGGGACAACGGACTATACGTATTGGTATGCCCCAGCGGCGCGGTACCTCGTTAAATCCGAGTTGTCGCGCCATTGGGAGCCGGACCGGAATTGCGAACTGGTCGAATACCAGTTGCAGCCCTGAAACAGCCGCGATTCCTGAACGTCTTTTCCTTCAACAGCAGACGAGTTCGACGATGACGTGGGTGCTTATAGGTGCACCTGCGTCATTGTTCGTCTGTTCGCGAGCCGTGTTTTCACACCGAGCAGGTCGGTCTAGCGGCTGGATGATCGCTTTGCGGCAACACTGCGAATTTCTGCTGTTGGCCGACCCCGGCCGTAAGGCGGCGTCGGCTTCGCAATCCGATGGCGGACTGCTCCGCATTTCTAAGTAGACATCGACCAGCGGCCGACCGCAATACCTCCCACTGCGGCCAGCGCCA
>DASPTP010000008.1:0-31134 GCA_035623355.1 Burkholderiaceae bacterium
TGGCCGCTATCTAAGAGGGGTCGTGTGCGACCGCAATCAGAGGTACTGCGGGCTTTGCGCTTCCGGATTGCGGCTTGCTGACCTAGACCGGACGCGCGGCCTTGGCTTAAGCTGACGCTGGCGAAGCAACGCAGTCGGCCATGAGCCGACTTACACGGCTTCGAATTCGATGTTCCAAAGCCGACTTTCTCCGTGGTTGTGTCGGCGACCTTACTTACTTTTCGCGCGAGTCTCGTCGACCCTCGGACGCAGTTCGGGAAGCTTCGGCTCTGCCGCCCGCCGTTCCGAGAATTCTGCCACGGTCTCCGGGACGGTTCCGACGATGGGGCTGATCGCCTTAACCGTCGCCGGTACCGTTTCCATTGCTGTACGGCAACGCGCACGGAGCTCTGGAGCGGGCGAAGGGAGCCGGAGCGCAAATCTCCGTCACGATTAACCACAAATAGCTCTTCCAATTTACCGAACCGCGGGCCTTCACGGCGCATGGCCCCCGCCAGTGCGCAAGTTTTTTTGCGCTCAGTGACTCTATGCGGGGAAGCCTATGGCGGCTGCGAGTCGGGCTTGAAAGAACGTGACCGGTATCGAGCGCAGATCGCGCAGTCCGCAGTCGCCCTGGAAAGAACCGCGGCGACTTTCGGAAGTCGGGTTTGCTTCGTGTGTTTGTCTTTAGCGAACATTCAGCCCGGAGATATGGTGGTCAAAGCCAAACACGCTGTCTCTGTCAGCCAGGGAGAACATTCGCATCGATTGTCGCCACCGGAGTGATTCTTCATATTTTCATACACATACAATAATTCCTGCGCACAAATCTTTGCCTGGCACAGCTTATGCGTTATCCGGTTTGAGCACGACAACTTGCTCACTATCCCAACCAACGACTTAGGAGATCTACCATGGAATCGACTCTGACAATCAAAGATCTGCCCGACAGCGAAGAGCTGGATTGCAACAAGATGGCCGCCGTGCACGGAGGTCTGATGATAGTGCATGGGCCGAGTGGCGCGGTGTATTACATGCAAGGCGGTAATATCATTGGAGTTGAGGATCCGGCGACCGGCTCCTGCTATTGATGTAGACCCGTTCGCGCGAGCCGTTTGCCAATAGGAAGGGGCTCTCGGAATAGCGTTTATGTCGTAACCTTCTTTCGTGATTCCGGCTGTACCGAAAGCCGCCAGGCGCTACGCTCAAGGCGGTTTTCGGCTTGGGGAAAATATTGCAGCGCCTGCTATTTGTGGACGGTTCCGCTTTTCGTTCCGTGGCCCCGAGATCAAAACCGGCAAACTCTGTAATTGCTCCCTCTGCATTCGCAGGGGCGCGGTGCTGTCGTGGATTTACATTCCGGCTGCCGACTTCACGCCGCCCCACGATATGACCGATCTGCACGTGTACCTCTGGAACGAGAAGGTCTTACGCAACTATTCTTGCAGGACCTGCGGAATCTTCACGTACACCGCAGACGGCGAGGAGGCAGCGGGCGGGTACCGCCTTAATCTCGGGTGTGTCGAAGGCTTCGATCCGCTGGCCCTCGAAATCAGGATCACGGACGGCAAGGCGCTGCCGGTGGTCGAAGAGCCCGGCTGAAGCGACAACTCCGAACGGCCGCGAATTCCTTGTGTTGGCAAACAACGTTTCGGAGACTCATCCCGCGTGGATCAGTGGAATCCGGACGATCCCGCGGAAGGTTGGCGGCGACTGCCGAATCCACATTCGACTGGGCAGATTCGGCAGCGGCCGAAGATCCCGATTTGGGATCGGTGGGGATGGCTTGGAAACGTTGAGGCTGTTTCTTACTATCGCAATCGCCGTCGGCGATGGCGGGCGGCAGAGTCGAGGCTTCCCAAGCTGCGTCCGAGGGTCACGCCGATTCGACTGCCCCGAAGCGGTCCATCTGGCAGGTCGGCTTGGGGTCGATTTTGCAAAAACACCACCGCTATCGGCACGGTCACTCAATGTCGGCTATGCATGCGGTTGCAGACTTCGATTTCTGTCTCCCTGCTTCGCGCCTTTGCCTTAGCACTGCGCGGCGAGCCCCATTCGATCGTCGAAGCTTTCTGCTCGCCCGTGATCAACTCGCGTAAGCTGATCGAAAGTCCGCTGATCCCACCTCGGAGAAGAGTCGAGCTTCAGAAACGATCTGGGTGGCAGTATGTGGTTAGGGGTGGCAAAAGCGCACAATCCACGTCAACCGTGCGTCGCATTGCATTGAATTTTTGGAGGCGGGGGTCGGAATCGAACGGGCGTACACGGATTTGCAGTCCGCTGACACGACAAGAAAATCAATGCCTTGGCGAATTTGCCACCCTTTTTTTGGGTGGTGGCGCCGATTCAGTAACAAATATTTCGTAAAACGGAATCTCTGAGAAGCGCTGTTAAAAAATCGGCGCGATAAAATTTTCGACGTCTTTTTTCGTGGCCAAGTCGTCTCGCCCAACGTATTGATTTTATTAACCTTACTACCGATTCATCCGTCCGCGGTTCCACCCTGTATAGGACTGTGCATGACAGTACTAGTCATATGACCGACTCAACCATCACAAGGGACTTGACAACCGACCCCCCTAGAAGCAGACGTCTGCAGACGGTTGTCGCGGGCGAAATCAGCGGGTGGTGTCCATCGATCCGGCGGATCCCCAGCGATGCCACACGCACACATCGGACGGATGTGGATCGGTCTGATTAGCGACGTACACGCGGAGGACAAGCGGCTCGAGTTAGCACTGGCCCACCTCGCATCGAGTGGCGTCGAAGCCGTCTTTTTCCTGGGCGACGCTGTAGCTGGTCCGAGCAATGCGTAGCGTTATCACCAAGACTGCGTCGGCTGCGATGGCGTTCTGAGTACCTGTCCTAGGGCGCTCTAGCGCCAGCCGCGACGAACGTGCTCACGAACGCCTCGACGTCATTGGCGGAGGCGTTCGCGGCGAACTCAGCGGCATCCTTGACTACGTCGAGGCGTCATAGACCTGCTTTTCGAATTCATAGAACAGTGGTAGCGATTTACTGTCGGCAAACGGAAAGATCTGCGTTAGATACACACCGCCGATCCCGTTGGCCGGATCTATCCAGAAATACGTATTGGCAAGACCAGCCCACATCATCGATCCCGCCGGCTGCCCGGTGAAAGCGGGTTCCATGTTGATTTGAAAGCCCAGACCCCAGGTCTTGCGTGTACCAGGGAAGAACTCGGCATCGTTGGTCAACGAAGGCATTGCGGTGCGCAGCGCGGTTACGCGTAGGTCCCCAATCTGATTGCTGCCCATGAGGTCCACACATTCGGGCTTTAAGATTTGGTGCTCGCCGTGCCGGCCGCGGTTCAGGATCATTCGGACAAATATCGCATAGTCCTCCGCAGAACCGTACAAGCCGCCCCCGCCCATTTCGAATTGCGGGTCCTGTGGCATCTCGAGGTCAATCGGGGCCAGACTTCCGTCCTCCGCCCGCTGGTGCAGCCTGGCCAAGCGAAGGCGGGCTTGGGGACCGATTTTGAAGGACGTGTCGTTCATCCCCAATGGCGCGAGCACGTGCTCGCGCAGGTAGGTACCAAGGCGCTGCCCGCTCGCCGCCTCCACGGCCTTGCCCGCCCAATCGACCCCGGTGCCGTATTCCCAACGCGTTCCGGGGTCGAACAACAGCGGCGCCATCAGCGCATCGTTGGCGCAGGTCGTGATGCTGGGGAGCTTGCGTGCAGCCTGAAAGCGCTGAGTGTCGGCACTCCAGAACTCATAACCGAACCCCGACGTGTGCGTCAGCAGCTGTCGCAGCGAGATGGCGCGCTTCGGCGCCCGCGTTCTCGGTTGACCGTCGGCACGGAAGCCTTCCAGTACTTGCGCCTCGGCCAGTTGCGGTAGCCAGCGAATGGCCGGGACGTCGAGATCGATTACGCCTCGTTCGACCAGTTGCAGTACAGCGACCGTGGTCAAGGGCTTGGTCATCGACGCGATCCAGCAGACCGTATCGAGCGCCATCGCCTTGCCGGAACCAAGTACGCGCTCGCCGAAGGCGCCGGCGTACAGGTTCTGTTGCCGATCGGTCACCAGGGCTGCGACGCCGGGGATATCACCTCGGCGCGTAGCCTCGCCAAAAAGCGCATCGACCTTGTCTTTCATTTGCTTGTTTGCCATGATCGGCTCCTTGCAGTACGGAACCGGCACGATCGCCGATCCCCGCCGTGAAGCCTCTCTCGTCCGCGTGGTCATCGGCGTTTTACAGGGCGTGGTAATCCGATGCGGCACCGCGCGCCAAGGCCTGAACTGGAAATACGCCTGCTCGGCGGGCTGCGGCTTGTGCGTTGTGGCTGCGAGGTGGATCTGCCGCGATCCAAGCGTGCAAGGGCGCTGCTCGGCTACCTGATCGCGACCGGTGTCCCACATTCGCGCGAGCGGCTGTGCGATCTGCTGTGGGACGGTCCGGACGATCCTCGGGGTGCACTGCGATGGAGCCTCGCCAAGCTGCGGCCTCTTGTCGATGATGGCGACGGACCGCGGCTCGTTGCGGAGCGCGACCGGGTGGGATTTCACCCGTTGGGCGCGATCATCGATCTGTCCGAGATTCAGCGGCATCTAGAGCCCGGTGTGGGCGCTGCCAATAGGGACGCGCTTGAGCGCGCCCGCGAGTTGCTGGAACAGGAATTTCTAGACGGCCTCGACCTGCCGGCATGCCCTCGCTTCCATCATTGGTGCATGGCCGAACGCGAGCGCCTTGGCGTGACGCGCGTCGCGGTGCTAAGCGCGCTGATCGAGCGGCTGCGTTCCCAACCCGAGCAGAGCCTAATCCACGCGCGCCAGCTCGCTGCAGTCGACCCCTTGAACGAGTCGGGCCACGCGGCCGTGGTCAGCATATTGGGCGTGCTGGGGCGTTGGCGCGAAGCGCAGGAGTATGCGGCGCGCTCGCGGGAAATGCTACTCAAGGAGTTCTGTGCTCCGCTGGCGGGACAGATCGACTCGGCGTTGTTGGCATTGCGCCGCAGCGCGATGCAAGTGGTCGAGCCGGTTCGCGCGCCTAAGAGTCAGCTGTCGACAGAGCCCGAGCCTGCGCGTGTGCCCGTCCTCGTGGAACGTCCGGCCGCGCGACAGACCATCTCCATGGCGTTGGATTCCCTGCTCGGCGACCGCCCGCAGCCGCCACTTCTTGTCCTTGGCGAACCGGGAATCGGCAAGACCCGACTTCTTCAGGACCTCGGAACGCACGCGCTGGTGTCGGGTTGCCGCGTCCTATCCGGGCGCGCATTCGAGGCCGAAAGGGCGCGACCCTATGGCCCTTGGATTGACGCGCTGCGTTCGGCACCGCCTGACACTCCAGCGGAGATCGCCCAAGCAACCGACGCACTGCTTGGCCCGCAGCCCGACATCGACACGCCGGACGCCGGTGCAAGGAGCCGGTTGTTCGAGAACACAAGTCGCTGGCTCCTGGAATCGACGGTGGAAAGGCCCACGGTGCTGCTCCTCGATGACGTGCAGTGGTTGGACGAGGCGTCGGCAAGCCTTCTTCATCATGTGGTCCGGGCGACTGCGAACTGCGGCCGACTCTGGCTTGTCCTTGCAGCGCGCAGCGGCGAACTGGACGAGAATCGAACAATGAGTGTCGTACACGGCTCGTTGGCCCGCGAGGGCCATCTTCGAGAGCTGTTGCTCGAGCGGCTAGATTTGCCGCAGACGGTCGCACTGCTCGCCGCCGTGGGCAACGGTATCGATGTGCAAGCGGTGTTCAAGATTAGCAAGGGCAATCCGCTGTTCGCGCTGGAACTTGCACGTTCCAGGTTGTCTGGCGACACGGCACCGGAGGCAAGTCTCGAGGCGCTTATTGCCGGCGAGTTGGTGCGGCTCGCTGAGCCGATGCGGGACGTGGTCGAGGTTGCGGCGGCATTCGGCCGTGACGTGCCTTCGGAACTGCTTGAGGTTGCCAGCGGCGAGCCGCAGCCGCGGTTTTCGCACACGCTCGAGGCACTGGAGCGGCGCGGCGTGCTATGTGTCACCGCCCGTGGACAGTACGATTTCGGCCATGATCTGGTGCGCAGCGCCGCTTACCGCCTGCAGTCGCAGGCCCGCCGCCGCTTGTTGCACCGGCGGATTGCGCGCGCGCTCGAAAGATTGGTGCGCATCGACGGATCCCTGCAGGGAGACCTCGCCCATCATGCACTGGCCGGCGGCGATCTACTGACCGCGGCGCGCGCTGGCATGCGCGCCGCCGATCGATGTCTGCGCCTCTTCGCCAATGCCGATGCCGCCGCCCTCGCGAGGTGCGGTCTGGATGCCGTGGAGCGGCTTCCGGCCAGCGACGAGCGAATCGGTTTGTGCATCGCCCTGCTGCGATCGTTGGCGATGGCCACGATGCAACCCGGCCAGGCAATCGCGTCGAGACTCGCGGAGCGGTTGCGCGACGCGATCGACGAAGCGCGCTCTGCCGGATTGCATACTGCGGCGGTCGATGGTCTCTACATGCTGTCCTGGCTGCACCAGATGGCGGGCGACACGGCGGGTACGCGCGCTGCCACGCTGGATGCAGCGCAGGCAAGTCGCGCCGGCGACGCATTCACACGGTGCAGCCAACTTGCCAACACCGCGCGTTGCTTGCTGGAAGTCGAGTCTGACCGCACCCGTGCTGAGAACCTACTCGCCGAAGCGCAGGCTATCGCGGTCGAGCTACAAAGGTCTTTTACCGAGCTGCATTGGGCCCTGGCCCTGCTGCATCGCTGGGAGGGCCGCTGGAACGATGCGCTTGCGTCGGTCACGCGTGCATTGGAACACGCCCGCAGACACGAAGAGCACTGGCGCGAGTATCAATGCCTAGCCTGTCGCGGCGTCATCGAGCTGGAATCCGGTGGCACCGCGCAGGCCGAGGCAACCGCGATAGAGCTTACCGATGTCGCGCGCCGGATGGGGGAGAGTACGGCACCGTTTGCGAGCGGACTCGAAGCTGCGGCAAGGCTTCTGAGTGCGCCACCTGACACCGACGCGGCTCACGATGCCGAAGTCAAGCTGGCTACCGCCCTGGAGCGGCTGCGCGAGGTCGATGACAAGGCGCACCTGGCGTTCCTGCTCAATCGGTTGGCGGACTTCGATCTAAGGCGTGGACACTCCGAGGAGGCGTTGGCGATTGCGAACGAGGCCATTCTAGCGGCGCGTGCTGTGCATCGTCGCTGCGAAGAGGCGATAGCGGCCTGCAATTGCGTCCAGGCTGAAGCGGACGTCGGCCGCCAGGGCCCGGGGCATGTGCGCCTGCGAACGCTCATTGCCGAACTTGGTGATGGTGCGTGTTCGCAACTTGACGTACGTGCGCGCGCGGCGATCGCACGCGTCGCGCCACTTCTAGACCGGATTCCAACGCCGATTACCACGGCATAGCCGGCAAAGTGCGGTATCGCAAATTCAGGAGGCTGACATGGTGTGTGTCATAGTCGAGCGGCGCTTCGAGCCGCCAATCAGCGAAGCCGAGCTCCAGGCCGTCGTCGAGCGAATGACCCCGTGTTTGGAAGTCTACGGGGTGACTTGGCGTCGAAGCTTTCTTTCAGGCGACCGTCGCCGCATGCTGTGCGAATACGACGCCGCGGATGCGGAGAGCGTGCGCAGTGTGCAACGCGAGGCCAATGCCACTTTTGAGGTCGCGTGGACCGCGGAGGTGCTGGAACCGACGTGATCGCCGACAGCGATCGCACAGCAGCGGCTGGGGTACGATCGGCTTCCCGTCGCCAAGCGATGGCTCCGGCTCTTTAGGTCGTGGCGCACGGTGCAGTAGTGGAGCCGTGCGTGGGTGCCGGGGCAGCCACGGCCGGCGCACCTTGCGACTGCCTTGCACTGGTTCCTTCCACACGCTCGTAAACACTTTCTCGCCCTGCCACGAAACATCGCGCGGAAGACCGACATTCACGGATAACAGTCGAGCCATTTTTCAATCTGTCCCGTTCACGGCCACGGCTATTGACGCAGTTTCTTGGCGCCGCTCACGTGTACCGGGTTCGTAGAAACGCAACAGCCGATCTGCATCGCGGGTGATGCCGATGCGAGCGCTTTTGCCGATCCTGCCAATCCTTTGAACAGTCTCGCCACGGCATGGCGCCAAGGAGAGGTACGCGCCACTCATTGCAAATTGCCGAAGCCACCTCGGCATTGGCGGACGAGGGAGGACCCATTTGAAACAGTGTGGCAGGTCATCCAAGAATGGTTAGAGCTCGATCCGGATCTAACTGGCAAAGAGCTTCTCGAACGCCTACAGCTTGAATATCCTGGCGTCTACCCAGACTGTCAATTGCGAACCCTACAGCGTCGGCTCAAGGAATGGCGCAGCCAGATGGCGCGCAAACTCGTCTTTGGAACGCACCGCGACACGATGGCTACGCAAGGTGCCCGGCAACAATTGGGGTGAGGCAAGCGGGTAACATCCTCCTGCGAGGCAATACGACCGGTCAGGATAATTGTCGCCGGCCACAGAAGCGCACAATCCAGGTCAACCGCGCGTCGCAGGCCGTTGAATTTTTGGAGGCGGGGGTCGGAATCGAACCGGCGTACACGGATTTGCAGTCCGCTGCATGACCACTCTGCCACCCCGCCGTGCAAGGCACGGATGCGGCGCCGCGCCCGGTTTGCACCAAGGCACCGCAAAATCCAATGAAGCCGGATCGATCAGCTTCGAGAAGGAAAATCTGGAGCGGGAAACGAGTCTCGAACTCGCGACCTCAACCTTGGCAAGGTTGCGCTCTACCAACTGAGCTATTCCCGCGGAGGAATTTTTTATTATAGCCACGCAGGAAAGAGTGTCAAAGTCGATCCTTCGGCGGATCTCCCTCGGCGCCGTTGCGCGCGAGCGCAAGATGCGGCCACGCCAAGCGCAAATAAAGCACCATCGAGTAGATCGTGAGAAACGCCGCAAGATAAATGAGCACCGTTCCGATCGGACGCACTTCGAAAGTCCCGAAAAGTGGGTCGTGATAGAGCAAAACCGGAATCGCCACCATTTGAGCTATGGTTTTGATCTTGCCAAGAGAATTCACCGCGACATTTTCCGAGGCACCAATCTGCGCCATCCACTCGCGCAGAGCCGAAATCGCGATCTCACGCCCGATGATCACTAGCGCAACCAAGGCGTTGACCCGACCGAGCTCAAGCAGCACGATCAGCGCGGCACACACCATTAGCTTGTCGGCGACCGGGTCCAGGAACGCCCCGAGCCGACTCGTCAATCCGTATTTGCGGGCGAAATAGCCGTCAAACGCATCGGTCACCGCCGCTAGCGTGAAAATCACGCACGCCAGGAGGTTCTTTGCGCTTGGTGCGATCCACCCATCGGGAAAATAAAAAACAGCCACGAGAAACGGAATCATCACGATTCGCGCCCAAGTCAGCAGCATCGGAAGACTAAAAAAATTACTCGGCATGCCGCTTCCCAGAAGAACCCAAAAGCCCCTGCGCCGCCCGGATCATCGCATCTTGACTTAGCAAAGCAAACTCCAGCACCTGCGCGGTGCGTGCCTGCCGGTACAGGCCGTCTCCACCGCGCCGATAGGCCGGATCATAGTGGGTGCAGACGATCTGCCGAGCAAGCTCCCCCCATTGCCCGGAATCGAGAAGCTGCTGCCACCGTTCGACGCGCTTTCGTCCATGCAGCGGGACGAAAAACTCCAGACGCCGGCGCAGCCAATCGGGTTGGTGGTAAAGTTCCTCGTAGCGCTCCAAAAGATGCGCCACGCGCGCCTCCAAAGGAGCAACGAGACGCACGCACGCGGACGCGGTCAATGTTTCAAACAATGTCGTGGGAATCGTAAGTCTGCCGATTCGCCGACTCTCCGACTCGACATAGACCGGTTGCCGCGGATCAAATCCGCGCAGCGCCTGCCAGATTTGCGTCTCAAATTTTTTCTGGCTGGGCTGCGAATCGATCGCCTCGCTCGGGGTCGGCCGCGCGCCCAGTACCGAGCCCTTATGGCGCGCAAACTGTTCCAAATCCAGTACCTGCCCGCCACTTGCCTGCAGCGCTTCGAGCAAGGCCGTTTTTCCGCTGCCCGTGGGTCCGTGCAGCACCACGAATCGATAGCGCGTCGGCAGTTGCGCAAGATCCGCGATCACTTTCTTGCGGAAACTCTTGTATCCGCCGCGCAGCTGACGTGCGGCCCATCCCACCTGTTTTAGGACAAGGACCATCGCCGCACTGCGTTGCCCGCCGCGCCAACAATAGACCAGGGGCTTCCAGTTCTTGCCCCGACTCCCAAATCCGTGTTCCAAATGTTGCGCGATATTGCGGGCAACCAATGCCGCTCCGATCCTGCGCGCGGCAAAGGGCGAGTCATTTAGGTACACCGCGCCCACTCGTGCACGCTCCTCGTTACTGAGCACCGGAAAATTCGCCGCGCCCGGTATGTGGTCCACGGAAAATTCGGCCGGCGAGCGCACATCGATCAGGGCCTCGTAGTCCGCGAGCTCCTCGATCGTTGCAAAAGGTATGGGCGATGGCATCGTGTCGCTCAGCAGCGCAAAGGTGCTTTATCCGCGTGGTGCCTTGCCCAAAGCGGCCGGCTCGCCGTCCGTTACGTCCGTGCCGTGAAGTCGTGCGTGGATCTGCTGCGCGAGGCGATGCGAGATGCCCTGCACCTGCGCGATGTCCTCGACGGACGCTCCCAGCAAGCCGCGCATTCCGCCAAAGCGCGTGAGCAGGCGCTGTCGGCGCTTCGGACCAATCGACTCCATTTCGTCGAGCTGAGAGGCGTTGCGGGTGCGGGCGCGGCGCGCGCGCATTCCCGTGATGGCAAATCGGTGTGCCTCGTCGCGAATCTGCGCAATTAACATAAGAGCCAAAGATTCGGGACCCAGGCGCAAAGAGGGGCGACCGTCGGCAAAAACCAGTTCCTCCAAGCCAACCTTGCGCGCCTCTCCCTTAGCCACGCCGACGAGCAAGCTCGGGTCGAGTCCGAGCTCGACAAAGACTCGTCGCGCCACTTCCACCTGACCGGCGCCGCCGTCGATCAGAACCAACCCCGGCACCGGCGCCTCGCCGCGCGCAACCGGCCCGTAGCGCCGCGTCAGCGCCTGCCGCATGGCACCGTAGTCGTCGCCCCCGACCGGCCCTTCGATGTTAAAGCGCCGGTATTGCGAGCTTTGCATCGCGTGGTCGACGTAAACGACGCACGCCGCTTGCGTGGCTTCCCCCGAGGTATGACTGACATCAAAACATTCAATGCGCAGGGAACCTGGGTCATCGACGTCCAGACCGAGTGCATCGATCAGCGCCCGGGTGCGGGCCTGCTGTGAGCCCTGCTCCGCGTGATGGCGACTGAGGGCGATCCGTGCGTTGACAAGCGCCATTTCCAGCCAGCGCCGCTGCTGAAGCTTCAAGGGCGCACGGCCCGGGGCGAGCACGCGGATGTTGCTATTTTTGCCCGTGAGGCACGCGCGCAGTTCGTCCGGCTCAAGGTCGACATTGAGCAAAAGGACCGGGGGGCAAAGGTGCTCGTAATAATGCTGCGAGAGAAATGCCGCGACGATATTCGGAAGCTCTCCTTCCAGCTCGCCCGCCGCCGCCGTTTGGGTAGGAAAGTACGCCTTGTCGCCCAGATGGCGCCCGCCGCGGACCATAGCCAGATTCACGCAGGCCTGTCCCTGGTCGGTGGCTGCGACAACGATGTCCACGTCGGCGCTCGAATCCGCAAGTTCGACCGACTGCTGGTGCAGTACGCGCGTGAGGGAAGTGAGTTGATCTCGCAGCATCGCAGCCTGTTCGAAGTCCAGGGCGGCCGATGCGGCCAGCATGCGCGACTCGATTTCGCGGGTAATTTCACTGGCCCCGCCACGCAAAAAGCGTAACGCCCCGTCGACACTGCGTCCGTAGGCCGCCGCGTCGATCAGCCCGACGCAAGGCGCGCTACACAGCCGGATTTGGTGAAGCAAGCACGGCCGCGAGCGGTGTCGAAAGACGCTGTCTTCGCACGTGCGCAGCTGAAAGACCTTTTGCAGGACTTGCATGCTGTCGCGCACCGCCCAAGCGCTCGGGAAAGGACCGAAATAGCGGGCCCGCCGCTCCGGCGTGCCCCGGAAAAACGCCATGCGCGGGTACTCGTGATCGCTGAATTTCAGATACGGGTAGGACTTGTCGTCGCGAAAAAGTATGTTGTAACGCGGCGCCAGCGATTTGATGAGGTTGTTCTCGAGCAGCAGCGCGTCGGCTTCCGAATCGGTCACAGTCGTTTCGATCGAGGCAATCTTGGCAACCATCAGCGCGGTGCGCGGCGCCAAGGTGCGCCCGAAATACGACCCGACGCGTTTGCGCAGATCCACTGCCTTGCCGACGTACAGGACATTGCCCGTCGCATCGATCATGCGGTAAACGCCCGGGCGGTGCGGCAATCGCTGCAAAATGGCCTTGGGATGCAACGCCGTGAGCAGGGCTTTGGCCATGGTTCGCGCCTTGGGGCCGCGCCGAGATTGCGCGAGCGAGCGATCAGGAACGAGACGGTTGGGCGCGCTGGCTCGCGGCTAGCTCCGCAGCCAATTCGGAGACGGGCTGCAGATCCCGCAGGGCGCCAAAGTAGCGCTCGGACCGCAGTACCGAAGCCGGTAACAGTCCGCCGCTGCGCGGAACCAGCCGCGCCGCGCGCTCGGCAAAGTGCGGCGGTGCTGTCCATTGCAGCTTGCCCAAGACCCGGTCGACGGCGACCGCATCGTTGCAAATCATCGCAAAATCGCAGCCCGCGGCCAGCGCGACATTTGTCGCCTGAACGACGTCACCAGCCGCGCGCGCGCCCTGCATCGACAGATCGTCGCTGAAGACCGCCCCGGTAAATCCGAGACGTTTGCGCAAAATTTCCCCGATCCAATGTTTCGAAAAGCCGGCCGGCTTGCGATCCACGGAGGGATAGACGACATGCGCGAGCATGACCGCATCCAGCCCTACGCCGAGCCAGCCATAGGGTGCGGCGTCCGCCCGCAGAATTTCTTCGAGCGTGCGTTCGTCGGCAGGCAATTCGTGATGGGAATCGGCCTGCGCCCATCCATGGCCGGGAAAATGCTTGCCACAATTGCTCATTCCGGCCAACGCCAGGCCGTAGCCGAGCGCATGGGCCAGCACGGTGACTACGCGCGGATCGGCGTGCAGAGCCCGGTCGCCGATCACCGAACTCCTTCCCCAGTTCAGGTCGAGCACAGGCGCAAACGTGATGTCCACGTCGCATGCGCGCAATTCGGCGCCCAAAACAAAGCCCGCCGCCACGGCAGCGCGGCATGCTCCCAGCACGTCCCGCTCCCACAGTCGTCCCAATGCGGCCATGGGGGGGATGTGCGTAAAACCCTCGCGAAAGCGTTGCACCCGACCGCCCTCGTGATCGACGCCGATCAGCGGTGCTGGGTCGCGCAACGCGTGGATCTGTCCGCACAACTGCCGCAGTTGCCCGGTGGACTCAAAATTACGCGAAAACAAGATCACCATGCCCACCAGCGGGTGTGCAAGACGCTCGCGCTCGGCTGGATCAAGCCGCGGGCCCGCAATATCCACGACGAGTGGCCCGCGCATCAGCTCGCCTCGGCTTCGGTCACGGTCTCGGCAATGGCGTAGGCCAGCGCGAGGCTGTTTAGGTCCGAGATCGATACGTGCAAACGAATTCGCCGCTCGCGCAAGTACTCGGCGAGCGCCCCGCTCGTGACGACCTCCGGTCTTCCGGATGCGGCATTGACGATTTGTGCCGACCGCCAATACATCGGTTCGTGCATGCCCAGACCCAGCGCCTTGGAGATGGCCTCTTTGGCGGCAAAGCGCGTCGCCAAAAACAGCGTTCCTCGCAGCGGCGAGCGCGCGGCCCGCGCCGAATGCACGAGCAGCTCGCGAGGTCCGAGTATGCGCTGCGCAAAGCGGATGCCATGGCGCGCCACCGCGGCCTCGATCCGCGCCACCTCGACAGCGTCGGTGCCAATGCCCAGGATCATCCCAGCGGCTCGCCTGCCAAGCGACGCCACGCAACTTCGGCTCGGCGGATCTCGGCTTTGTACCGCCGCACGGTCTGCACCAGGCCAAATTCCAGGGCGTCGCAGATCAGAGCGTGCCCGATCGACACCTCGCGCACGCCGGGTACGACGCTCAGAAAATCCGCTAGGTTGTGCAAGTTCAGGTCGTGCCCCGCGTTCACTTCCAACCCGACGCGCAATGCCGCCTGCGCCGCGAGCCGGTAGCGCTGCAGGCTCGCCGCCTGATCGGCGGTGCCGTGGACGCGTGCATAGGGCTCGGTGTACAGCTCCACGCGATCGGCGCCGACCGAGTGCGCCAGTGCCATTTGCTCGGGCTCGGCATCCATAAAAAGACTCACGCGCGCACCGCACTCGTGTGCCTGCGCGATGAGCGGGCGCAGGCGCTCGCCGTCGCGCGCCAGATCCCAACCGTGGTCGGAGGTTGTGGCATCGGCCGCGTCCGGCACAAACGTGCATTGATTCGGCCGCACCGCACGAACATGCTCCATCAGCTGGTGCAGCGGATTGCCTTCCAAGTTGTATTCCACGTTCGGCCATCGCCGCAGCAGCTGGGCAACCTCGCGAACATCGGTCGGGCGCACATGACGCTCGTCCGGACGGGGGTGCAAGGTAATGCCGTCGGCCCCCGCCTCCAGTACGAGCGTGGCGGCGTGCGTGACGCTGGGGATCTGCAGTGGTCGCGAGTTGCGCAGCAGCGCCACGCGATTGAGGTTGACACTAAGCGCGGTCATCGGGTGAGTTCTACAACTTGCGCAAGTCCGACAAGATGCGGTGCGTATTGAGCGGTCGGCCGCGCAAATGGTACCCGATCAGCTGACGCAGCAAGGCGCGCGCGTCGTCGGCTTGCGCCACCGTGGCCAGGTCGCGTCGCGCCAGAGCCTGCATGGTTTGGCCGCGCACGCAGTACTCCGCACCCCATGCGACCTGCTCGGCCACGCATCGCACCCCGTGCTCGGGATCGACCCGATACCAGGCGTCCGGATCGACGGCAGAACCATCGCCCGACGTCTCAAAGGACGGTGCCACGCCGATTTCGCGCAGCAAATCCAGCTCGAAGCCGCGCAGCGACTGCTCGCGCTGGGCCGCGTCGAAGGAAAGGTCTCGCAACGTGCGCGCGTAGGAAAAAAACAAGGCTTCGTGCGGATCTCCCCGGGCAATTAACCGCACCAGCAGCTCATTGAGGTAAAAAGCGCTGAGCAGTTCGTCGCCGCGCAGGGGTGCCAGTCCGCCCACCCACTCGGCCCGCACCAGGGACTTGATCTCCGCGCGCCCGCTCCACGACACCGCGATTGGGGAAAAGGGCGCCAACAAACCGCGAAACTGCGATGTCGGACGTTTGGCCCCGCGCGCGACCAGCGCAACGCGGCCGTGATCGCGCGTGAGCGCATCGACGATCAGACTTGTCTCGCGCCAGGGATAGGAATGGAGCACAAACGCCGGCTGCTGGTCCACCCGCGAGTCGGAAAAACGCCGCATACGGCGCGCCGCCGGCAAAACCGTCTCGTCGGGTTTCATGAGCGCAGGGGTGCCTCCACCCCCAACCGATCCAGCGAACGGGCATCGTTGCTCCAACCGGGAGAAACCCGCACTTGGGTCTGCAAATAAACCGGCTTACCCAACAGCCGCTCCATCGCCCGCCGCGCCTTTTGTCCGATCTGCCGCAGTTTCGCGCCACGCGCACCGATCACGATGGCACGCTGGGACTCGCGCTCGACGAGGATCCGCGCCGAGACCACCGCACGCGCTCGCGATTCCTCCCAGGCATCGATCGCCACCGCCAATCCGTAGGGCAGCTCATCGCCCAGCAAGCGAAAGGCCTGTTCGCGCAGCAGTTCGGCCGCCAAAAACCGCACGCTGCGATCCGTCACCTGGTCCTCGTCAAAAAGTGCCAGGCCCGGGGGGAGCAAGGAGCGCAGCGCGTCGAGCAGATCATCGAGCTGCCAGAGGCGAGCGGCGCTAACCGGCACGATGGCAGCAAAGGGATAGCGCTGACTGGCGCTTGCCATCAGGGGCAGCAAGGCGGATTTCTCACGCAGGATGTCGGTCTTGTTCAAAGCCAGGACGACGTGACTCGCGGGCGCATCGCCCAGCGCGCTCGACGTTTGCGAGGCGCCGAGCGGGCCTTGCGCGCGAGGCCGCGGCAACAGCCGCAGCACCGCTTCGTCCTCGTCACACCAGCCGCGCGCATCGGCAACCATGACGATCGCATCGACGCCCTGGATCGCCGCGCCAACTCCGGCATTCATCCGCCGGGACAGGAGGTTCGTGTGGCGATGCTGCAGACCCGGGGTGTCGACAAACACAAACTGGGCGTCGGGCCGCGTGGCGACCGCCAGCACACGCATGCGCGTGGTCTGCGGTTTGCTCGATGTGATGGAAATGTGCGATCCGACCAACGCATTGAGCAAGGTCGATTTTCCGACATTGGGGCGACCCACAATGGCGATCATTCCCGCACGAAAGGCGGGAACTTCCGGCTCCGACGGCATCGCCCGATCAGCCGGGCGGAGCCGGCTCGGCCGCCGCCCCCACCTCGGCTGCTTGCGCCTTCACAGCCGGCGCCGGCTCGGGCGGCGCCCCTGCTTCGCCGGCCCCGGCCTCCGGAGCGCTACTGGCAGCGCCTTTGCGCTTGGCGCGCCGCAGCGCCTGAGCGGCCGCCTGCGCTGCCTCCAGCGCGTGCTTGGCGGCCGATTGCTCGGCACCCCGCCGGCTGCGTCCGTTCCCGCGAACACCGACGTCAAGCTTTGGAATCGCACACTCGACCTCGAATTCCTGGTTGTGTGCCGCTCCGCGGGTCTCGACCACCTTGTAAACGGGAAGTGGCAGACGTTTGGCCTGCAGATATTCTTGCAACAGCGTCTTGGCATCCTTGCCGAGGGTCTTGGGATCGACCTGCTTGAGCACGGGCTCGAACAATCGCCCGATGACTTCGTGCGCTCCGTCAAATCCGCCGTCGACAAAGACCGCGCCGAACACCGCTTCCATGGTGTCCGCGAGAATGGAGGGACGGCGAAATCCGCCGCTTTTCATTTCCCCTTCGCCCAAGCGCAAAAAATCGCTCAGACCCAGTCGCTCGGCAATCTCCGACAGCGACTGCTGCTTGACCAAATTCGCCCGGATGCGGGAAAGGTCGCCTTCATCTAGCCGGCCGTACTTGGAAAACAGCAACTGTGCGATCACGCAGTTGAGCACCGAATCGCCAAGAAATTCCAGCCGCTCGTTGTGCACCACGCCGTGCGAGCGATGCGTAACCGCCTGCTGCAGCAGCTCGCTGCTCGCAAACTTGTATTGCAGGCGCTCTTCAAGCGTGGACAAGTCCATGATTTGGCGCTCGATCTTCCCTCACGGCTGCCCGGTCCGGGCCGGATGATCTCGATTGGATCCGGAAAAGTCGATCACGATGCGCACGTTGTCGAGCACGGGCACGGAGTACGAGTACGAATACGAAACGACGATGTGCTCGGAGTCCTTCGTAATGTCCAAGTCCTTGCCTGAGATCGACTTGATGTCATCGATCGTTGCGTACTTGTCGAAGGCGTTGCGTATGTCGCGGACCGTCTGGCCTTCGCTTGCGACCTTCTGCACCGCGCGCTCGATGGCCAAATACTCGGCCAGCGCGGGCACGACCTTCATGCCAATGGTCAACAAAATGATGACGATCACGCCAACGAAGATCAGGCTCACCAAACTCAAGCCGCGCTGGCGCCCCGCGCACGACAAAAGTTCGATGCGGCCGGGTGAGCGTGCCGCCGCGTTATTTGAAGCTACCGATTCGTCCGACATTGCCGAAATTCATCCAAATGAAAAAAGCGTGCCCGACGATGTTGCGATCCGGCACGAAGCCCCAGAACCGGCTGTCCTCGCTGTTATCGCGATTGTCGCCCATGACGAAATAGCTTCCCCGGGGTACCTTGCAAACGACGCCTCCATCACTGTAGACGCAAGCTTCGGGATTTGTATGCTGCAATGCACCACGCACTTGGACGCCATTTCCGTCGGCAAAAATGACCCGGTGCTCTATTGAATCGATTTTTTCGATGAGTTGCTCGTACGTCTGCATTCGTCCGGGATCGTAATAGCGATCCACGGGCGCAAGCCCAACGGCAACACCGTTGATCCGCAGTTCATGATTGTGGTATTCGATTCGGTCCCCCGGCAGACCAACGACCCGCTTGATGTAGTCCTGCGTGGGGTCATGGGGATATCGAAAAACGATGACATCGCCGCGTTTGGGGTGCCCGACGTCGATGATCGTGCGATTGACGATCGGCAGTCGAATCCCGTATTCGAATTTGTTCACGAGAATCAGATCGCCGATCTGCAGGGTCGGAATCATGGAGCCGGACGGAATGCGAAACGGCTCGTACAGAAACGATCGCAGCAAAAACACCAGCACGATTACGGGGAAAAAGCCCGCGGTGTATTCCAACCACCACGGTCGGGCGGACAATCGCTCCTCGAGCGCGTGCCGCTCCTTGGCAACGCCTTGCGTGTCGACCTCGCTTGCCGGCTGATTGCGTCGATCGAAATCGGCGAGTTCGCGGGCGGCGGCCGCGCGCCGACGCGGCGCAAAGACCGCAAACTCGGCGGCAAAATACGCACCACTGACGATGGTGCTAAGGAACAAAAACATCGCAAAGTCGGTCGGCACCAGCCCGGCGATCATCGCCAGCACATAGGCACCCAAAGCCCCCAGGACGACGGCAGTCAACGCGCTCATTTGCTCTCCACCTGCAAGATTGCCAGGAAGGCCTCCTGCGGTATTTCGACGCTCCCGACCTGTTTCATCCGTTTTTTGCCGGCTTTTTGCTTTTCCAATAACTTGCGCTTGCGCGTTATGTCTCCGCCGTAGCACTTGGCCAGCACGTTCTTGCGCAGCGCCTTGACGTTTTCCCGGGCGATGATGTTGGCTCCAATCGCCGCTTGGATGGCAACATCGAACATCTGTCGAGGGATGAGCTCGCGCATCTTGGCGGCAAGCTCGCGACCCCGATGCGCGGAGTTGGCACGATGGACGATGACCGACAGGGCATCGACGCGCTCACCGTTAATGAGCATGTCAACCTTCACGACGTCGGCCGCGCGGTACTCGCGAAATTCGTAGTCCATGGAGGCATATCCGCGAGAAATCGATTTCAGGCGATCAAAAAAGTCCAGGACGATTTCCGCAAGAGGCAGTTCGTAGACCAGATGCACCTGACGGCCGTGGTAGGACATATTCACTTGTACGCCGCGCTTTCCGGTGCACAGCGTGATGACGCCGCCCACATATTCCTGCGGCACGAAGACTGTCACCCGCACGATCGGCTCGCGGATTTCCTCGATCTTCGCCGGATCGGGCATTTTGGAGGGATTTTCCACACGCACGACCTTGCCGTCGCGCAGCAAAACCTCGTAGACCACCGACGGCGCCGTCGTGATGAGGTCCATGCCATATTCGCGCTCAAGGCGCTCCTGCACGATGTCCATGTGCAGCAGCCCGAGAAATCCGCAGCGAAACCCAAAGCCCAGCGCCTGCGAGACCTCGGGCTCAAACTGCAGCGCCGAGTCATTGAGCTGCAGTTTTGTTAACGCCTCGCGCAATGCCTCGTACTGATTGGCCTCCACCGGAAACAGGCCGGCAAAGACCTGGGGTTTGATTTCCTTAAATCCGGCCAGTGGCCTATCGGCCGAGCGAGGTAACGATGTGAGCGTGTCGCCAACGCGTGCGTCGCGCAACTCCTTGATCCCCGCGACCACAAAGCCAACCTCGCCGGCGGCCAACTGTGCACGCGCCTCGGACTTGGGCGTAAACACGCCGAGCTGTTCGCATAGGTGCACGGCGCCGGTTGCCATCATCAGCACCTTGTCCTTGGGCCGCAATACGCCATTGACGACCCGCACCAGCATGACCACGCCTACGTAGTTATCAAACCACGAGTCGATTACGAGCGCTTGCAGCGGCGCATCCAAATCGCCGCGGGGCGGTGGCACTCGCTCGATGATCCGCTCAAGGATTTCGTCGACCCCCAGGCCGCTTTTGGCACTGCAAAGGATCGCATCGTGCGCATCGATTCCGATTACGTCCTCGATCTCTGCCTTTGCCTGCTCCGGGTTGGCCTGAGGCAGGTCCATCTTGTTGAGCACCGGAATGACCTCGACGCCCAGCTCGATGGCCGTATAGCAGTTGGCCACGGTTTGTGCTTCGACGCCCTGCGAGGCGTCCACTACCAGCAGCGCGCCCTCACAGGCCGACAACGAACGACTGACCTCATAAGAAAAGTCCACGTGACCTGGCGTATCGATGAGGTTCAGGTTGTAGTTCCTGCCGTCGCGCGCCAGGTAGTTCAGCGCCGCCGTCTGCGCTTTGATCGTGATGCCGCGCTCTCGCTCCAGATCCATGGAGTCGAGAACCTGTTCGCGGATCTCGCGCTCGGTCAACCCTCCGCAGCGCTGGATCAGTCGGTCGGCCAGAGTGGATTTGCCGTGATCGATATGGGCGATGATGGAAAAGTTGCGGATTTGGAGCATATTGGGTGACCGGACAGGCGCCAGCCTGAGCCACGAGCGCGCCGCGCGCCGCCAGATCTTTCCGTTGCGCAAGACAAAGGGGGCGAAGCCGCGGGCTCACCCCCTATGCTTGGGCATGCGAAAAAAAGAATTCTACCTCCCGTCGCCGCCCGCCGCTCCCTAGTTATCGCCCACGTGCACGATCACGCGCTGCGATTGATCCCCCCGCCGAACGAGTAAGGCGATGGGTTTTTTCAAGTCGATTCCCTTAAGTAACTCATTGAATTGTTTGACATTTTTTACGTGGCTCGCATTCACGCTAACGATCAGATCCCCGGGTCGAAGGCCCGCGGCCGCAGCCGGACCGTCGGCACTATCCACTTGTACGGCGCCCACCTCAATATGCAGTTCCTTAAGTTGCGCGGCCGTCACGTCCGAAACCACCAGACCGAGGACGTCCGGATGGCTCTCCGGAGCCTTGCCCGGCGCCGAGCCGCGCATACCCGGGCGCGCCGGCTCCTGCGGCATCTCGCCGACCGTCAGCAGGAGGTCGCGCGGCGCGCCGTCTCGCCAAACGGTCGTCGTGACCTTCGTTCCCGGTGTCGTGCTTGCCACCATGCGGCGCAGATCGGCAGAACTTTCCACCGGCTTGCCGTCGTATTTGATGATGACATCGCCGGGCTGAACTCCCGCTTTCTCGGCCGGCCCGTCGTTCTCGACGCTGGAGACGGCCGCGCCGGCAGCCTTCGGTAAACCGATGGCCTCGGCAACTTCGCGGCTCACCTCACCAATCAGCACGCCGATTTTGCCGCGCACCACCTTGCCCTGGGCGCGCAAAATCTTCGCGATCTTCTGCGCTTCGTCGATCGGGATCGCAAAAGAAATGCCGGCGTAGGCTCCGGAAGTCGTGAAGATCTGGGAGTTGATTCCGACGACTTCGCCCCGGATGTTGATCAGCGGTCCTCCCGAATTTCCCGGATTCACGGCCGCGTCAGTCTGGATGAACGGCAGCAGTTCTCCGGTTTCACGGCTCTTTGCACTCACAATGCCCGCGGTGACCGTATTTTGCAGGTTAAACGGCGACCCGATCGCGATCACCCATTCGCCGACACGCAACTTGGCCGGATCGCCGATTTTTAGCGTCGGCAGATCCGTCCCACCCTCGATTTTCACCAGCGCCACGTCCGTGCGCGGATCCGAACCAATGAGTTTGCCCTTGAACTCGCGCTTATCCGGAAGAGTGACGGTGATTTCATCGGCCCCCTCCACCACATGGTGGTTGGTAAGCAAGTAACCGTCCGACGAAATCAGAAATCCCGATCCCACACCACGCGGAATTTCCTGCTCGCCGTGCGGGGACTTGGGCATGGGACCGGGCCGCTGGCCGGGTCCGGGTTGCGGGAAAAACCGATGAAAAAATTCGTAGAAGGGATCGTTCTCGTCGAGTTCCGGAATCTGCGGCTGCTGCCCCGGTGCGGTCATGCTCACGCGTGCCGCGGTGCGAATGTTCACCACGGCCGGCGCGGTGCGTTCCACCAGATCGGCAAAATCCGGCATCGTCGCCGGCTGCGCGCTCGTTATCTGTACTGATGCCGCCAGAAAGGCAACCATCAGCACTTGCGGAAAGGTCAATTTCATAGTGTTTTGTCTTCGTTCGAAAAAAGAAAAAAGGGGGGACGCCTGGCAATCGCTCAGCGCGGCGGCAAGGACTGCACGACGGACTCGGCGATCGATTGGGCGGTTGCGGGCGGCACTTCTCCTACCACGGTAACGCGGGCGTTTCCCACTTGCCGGGACAACGCGGTCACCGGGCCGCGACGCTGCGTCTCTTCCGGCTCGCTCATCATTGGCACACCCGGCTCAATGAAGACGGAAACCGACGCCAGCCCATCGGAAAAAACCACCTGCAAGGCAACTCGCGGCGCCGCCTCGCCTTCCCCCGCGAGACGGCGGCTCACCTCCGCGAAACGGTGAAACCCGCTTGGCGCCGTCACGCTCCAGCCCTCCTGGCGCAGTTCCGTGGCCTTGGATTGCGGCCGATCAATGGTCCAGCCGGCGGTCGACCAAGATGGTTTGAGCGAGGCCGGATCCACCGGCTCGCCGACGCGCACGTCCGTGAAAGCGACCTGCTCGAGCACGGCGCCGCGCTCGTTGAGTGTTTGCGCCTTAAACAACAGCCCGCTATTGGGTTCGACCCACAGCCGATAACCGTACCGCAGCTTGTCACGGGGCACTAGCTCTACGACCTCGCACATGCTACCGGCAACGCGCTCCATGCCTCCCCGGCGCAGCGCGTAGTGCGTCAACACATCGGCCGGCAGCGGTTCGGCAAACGCCGGAAACGCCCGCACCCCACCCCGTTCAATGACAACCCGGCGCAGACGTGGGTACAGACACTGCACCTCCTCGCCATTGCGGATAAATTCGCGCGGCTGGCCATCGAGCGTCACCACCCGTTCGTGCGATTGGACTCCGTCGTAATACTGCACGATGCGGGAAGCGTGCACTTGATCGTCGCGCTGATACACGATCGTGCCCGAAAAACTTTGATGCCGCGCCGCCGTTTGAATCGCCTGCAGCCAACTGGCATCGCTGCGCGCCTCCTGCGTCGGGGTGGCGTCTCCCGCGCGCGCCATGACGGGCAAAACCAAAATCAGCAATACCGCAACACCCGGCCAGCCGGGAGCGCACACGCTCAAGCCCGCTCGCCGCATGCGATCCTCACTCCAATGTCGCCGCCGGATCACCGGTCGCTTTCGCTACCGGAGCGCAGATAAATTGCCGCCGCCGGCATGACGCCCTCGGCCGTAAAATCGCGATGCGCTTGCAAATACGGATCCAGACGCGGAATGCGCTCGGTTGGCGTTTCCTCCGCGGCCACCGCACCGAGGCTGCCGGCCTCGCGCGTTGCGAGTTCGCTGCGCACCGCCGTTGGAACCGCGGCTTTCTCCGCAACCAAGCCCGCCGGAGCACCGGTGCTGCGCAACAGCGGCACGGCCACCACCACGAGCACCACCATTGCCGCCGCCACCGCCACACCGCTGGCCAACTGATATCGCACGCGCGGACCCAGAGCTCGCGGCGCCAGCAATGCGGGCTCGTCCTGCAGCGCCCGATAAATGTGCCCGCACAGTTCGGGCGAATGCTTGGCAGCCACCTCCTGCGATCGCAGCGCATCGCCAACTAAGCACCACGATCGATACTTGCGCTGCAAGGGCTCCGTGCTGAGCAGTTGTCGCACCAGCGGTCCGGCCGCGGCCTCGTCAAGTTCTCCGTCCAGCCACGCCGAAAGGCGCTCGGCCTGGCTTTGCGCGTCCTCGGCGGCCATCGATGAGCTCTCCGACTTCGGGTCGGCTTTCATGTGCGTGCTCCCTGACAAGCGTGCATCGGCATTATTCCGGTCCTACCAGCGCTCATCCTCACGAGTCCCAAGTAAAGGCCGCAATTCCTGTGCGATCGCTTCACGAGCGCGAAAGATTCGCGAGCGCACGGTACCAACCGGGCAGTTCATTGCCGCCGCGATCTCGTCGTAGCTCAAGCCCTCAAGCTCGCGCAAGACGATCGCCGTGCGCAGATCTTCGGGTAGTTGTTCGATCGCCCGATTTACCGCCAAGCCGACCTGTTTGGACTGGTACAGCGAATCGGGCGTCGCGCTGTCGCTCAGGCGCAGGGACTCTTCGCCAATTTCTTGGTCCTCGACATCGCCGGCCGCCACGGTCGGGGCCCGCCGGGCCTGGGCGGCAAAGTGGTTCTTCGCCGTATTGATCGCGATCCGGTACAACCAGGTATAAAACGCGCTTTCTCCGCGGAAGTTCGGCAGAGCCCGGTACGCCTTAATGAAGGCTTCCTGGGCAACGTCCTCAATATCTGCCGGATCCCGAATCATGCGTGACAACAGCCGAGAAATTCTGCGCTGGTACTTGGCAACCAGCATTTCAAAGGCACGTTTGTCGCCGTGCTGAACGCGACGCACCAACTGCAAGTCGGCATCGCGCTCGCTCATTGACGCCCGTCCGGGGCCGGAGACCTCACGTGTTCCGCCATTGTGACAGTCACTTGTTGGATAAGTTCTGAGGTTCGAGAAAAAAACAACGTGGCAAAAACCTCGCGATTTTGACGCCATGGCCGCGCGCCGAGCCCCCCGCCGGCGACAAAGCCCCCGAGGCGCTTTTCGACCTGGCGCGCACGGTCCCGGCGAGAACACGCTTGGGCGCAACGCATCACGAGCAGTTCATCCGGCCGGGTACTCCGCCGACGGAACTGGCAAATCGTACCGCGCGGGCCCGGCACGACATTGCGCGCACCCGGCAACCGGGCCGATCGTCACGCCAAGAACGCACTAGAAAAACCGAACGCCGCCTGCGCCGATGCCCAAGCATACAAGCGCAACGCATTGCCCGAACGGCCCTAACCCCTGCGGCCACGGTCTGCACTCCGCCCGAACCGAGTGCGACGCTGTGAAATTGCCCCGGTTTGTCCGCGACGTCGCCGGCCGAACCGAGGCGACAAGCCGATCAGACACGCTTGAAAACAAGCGTCCCGTTGGTGCCCCCGAAGCCAAAGGAATTTTTCATTGCGTAGTCGATTCGCATCGACCGCGCGGTATTGGCGCAATAGTCCAGGTCGCACTCCGGATCGGGGGTATCCAGGTTGATGGTAGGCGGCGAAACCTGGTGATGAACGGCCAGCACGGTGAAGACCGACTCGACTCCACCCGCCCCACCGAGCAAGTGGCCCGTCATCGACTTGGTCGAATTGACTACCAGCGAGCGGGCCGCCCCGCCTAACGCAAGCTTGATGGCATTGGTTTCGTTGGCGTCGCCCAACGGGGTCGAAGTCCCGTGTGCGTTCAAATACTGTACCTGGTCGGCATTGATTTGCGCGCTGCGCAACGCGGCCACCATGCAGCGGCGCGGTCCTTCGACGTCGGGAGCTGTCATGTGATACGCATCGGCCGTCATGCCAAACCCGACCAATTCGCAGTAGATCCGAGCCCCCCGCGCCCGCGCGTGCGACATCTCCTCCAGAACGACGACGCCCGCGCCTTCGCCCAGGACAAACCCATCGCGGTCCTTGTCAAAGGGGCGGCTGGCCGCGGCCGGGTTGTCGTTGCGCACCGACAGTGCTTGCATGGCCGCAAATCCCCCCACGCCCAGGGAGCAAACGGAACCCTCGGCGCCGCCGGCGATCATGATGTCCGCGTCGTCGTGCTCGATCAACCGGGCGGCAATGCCGAGGGAATGCAGCCCGGTCGTACATGCCGAAACAATTGCGAAATTCGGCCCCTGCAGTCCAAACATGATCGAAACGTTGCCGGCGATCATGTTGATGATCGCACCGGGGATCAGGAACGGGGAAATGCGCCGGGGGCCGCGAGTTACGACCTCATTGTGGTTGTCTTCGATCATCGGCAGACCGCCGATTCCGGATCCGACCATACAGCCAATTCGATGGCGATTGGCGTCCGTCACCTTAATACCGCAATCCCGGATCGCCTGCGCGGAAGCGGCCACGCCATAGTGTATGAACGCATCCATGCGCCGCACTTCTTTGGCGGGCACGTAGTCCGTGATTTTGAAATCGCGGACCTCGCCCGCGATCTGGGAACGATAGCCCTCGGGGTCGAATCGGCTGATTCGCGTGACGCCCGATCGTCCCGCAAGGATGTTCTCCCAGGCCGCCGCAACATCGTTGCCCACCGGGGACACCACTCCCAGGCCCGTAACTACGACCCGTCGCCGCGCGCTCATCTGGAAATCCCGTCCGTCCCGACTGCTTTGGCCTGCGGCATGCGCCGCGCAAAGTTGCCGGCCCGCGCGACTCAGGCCTTTTTCAGGTGCGCGCCGACGTAGTCAATCGCCTGCTGTACTGTACGAATCTTCTCCGCCTCTTCGTCCGGAATCTCGCATTCAAATTCGTCTTCAAGCGCCATGACGAGCTCCACGGTGTCGAGCGAGTCGGCGCCGAGGTCATCGACAAAGGCCGATTCGTTCTTGATATCGGCCTCATTGACCCCGAGTTGCTCGGCAACGATTTTTTTTACCCGTTGTTCTACGCTATCCATACCTTCTCCTCCTTTGGACGGTTGCATTGGGCACTTGGCAACCGCGGTACAACCCCAGCGCCAAGCGGGCGAACGACCTGGCTCAGCGGTGAAAATAGCGCGCGATTCTAACAGAGCACCACCGGCAACGGCAGTTCAGCCCATGTACATTCCGCCGTTGACGTGCAGCGTTGTCCCCGTAATGTACGCCCCCGCCGCGGAGGCAAGAAACAGCACCGCGGCGGCCACCTCCGTGGCCTGCCCAAGGCGACCGAGCGGAATTTGTCCCAGCAACGCCTGTTGCAGCTGCGGACTTAAGGCGCGAGTCATATCCGTATCGATGAATCCCGGCGCAACGCAATTGACGGTGATGTGGCGACTGCCCAGTTCTCGCGCCAGCGCCCGAGTCATCCCCTCCAGACCGGCTTTGGCCGCGGCGTAATTTGCCTGCCCCGCGTTTCCGCTGGAACCGACGACCGACGAGATGTTGATCACCCGGCCCCACTTGGCCTTCATCATGCCGCGCATGCACGCGCGCGCCAATCGAAATGCGGCGCTCAGGTTGGTATCCAGAACCGCGTCCCAATCTTCGTCGCGCATGCGCAGCGCCAACATGTCGGCGGTGATTCCCGCGTTATTTACGAGGACCGAGAGCTTGCCAAAGCGCGACGTGACCTGATCGACCAGAGCGTCGCATCCGGCCCGATCCCGCACGTTAAGCACAAGTCCGCAGCCGGACGCGCCCAACTCCTGCAGACGCAGCGAGATCGCCTGCGCGCCGGCTTCGCTCGTCGCCGTGCCGACCACCGTCGCGCCGGCTTGTGCCAAGCTCTCCAGAAGGGCCCGGCCGATGCCCCGCGAGGCGCCGGTTACTAGTGCCACTTCCCCACGCAGCGCATCGGCTGCAAACACGCGGGTTTCGTTCACGACGTGCCTCCGATTTTCGACAAGGCCTCCAGCAGGCTTGGCCGATCGCAGATCGAGATGCTCGTGACCGCGGGCGCGATGCGCTTATTCAGACCGGTCAACACTTTTCCCGGACCGCACTCGACGATATGGGTCACTCCCCGCTCCGCGAGACCCCGAACGATCCCGGTCCAACGAACGGGGCCGGCTACCTGCCGTGCGAGGGCGTCGCGGATCCGATCCGGCTCCGACTCGATCGTCACATCGATGTTATTTAACACCGGCACCGCGGGCGGTCGAAGCTCGGTACGCGACAGCCGCTCGCGCAGCCGCACGCGCGCGGGTTCGAGCAGCGAAGAGTGAAACGCCACGGACACCGGCAGCGGCAAAGCGCGCTTTGCGCCAAGTTCGCGGGCGATCTCGCAGGCACGGGCAAGAGCGGCCGTGTGCCCAGCGATCACCACCTGAGCCGGCGCGTTGAAATTGACCGCCTCGACGACCGCACCCGGGGTCTCGGACGCCGCCTTCGCGCAGGCGGTGCGCACCGCATCGTCATCCAGCCCCAAAATCGCCGCCATTCCGCTCAGGCCAACCGGCACGGCCTCCTGCATCACCTGCGCGCGAAAGCGAACCAGCGGCACGGCCGACTCCAGGGTCAGGGCATCGGCGGCCACCAGCGCCGCGTATTCACCCAGGCTATGGCCCGCAAGAAGCTGGGGGCTGCGTCCGCCCGCCGCGCGCCAGGCCCGAAACATCGCCACAGACGCAGTCAACATACAAGGCTGCGTGTTGACGGTTAGGTCCAACTCTTCGGCCGGACCTTCGGCGATCAATCGACCAACGTCCTGTCCCAGAGCCGCCGAAGCGCGGCGCAAAACGTCCTGGACCGCCGCCTCTTGCACAAACGACCCAAGCATGCCGACCGACTGGGAACCCTGCCCGGGAAAAACAAACGCCAGCATCATGACCACCGCCTTGGATCAATCGACTCGAAACGTGCGGCCGATCGGTTGTCGAACAGACACAATCCGTACCTACATACGCAGCAGGACCGATCCCCAAGTAAAACCACCGCCCACCCCTTGCAACAGCACCAGTTGTCCCGGGCGAACCCGGCCGTCGGCTCGCGCCACGTCCAGGGCCAACGGAACCGATGCAGCCGACGTGTTGCCGTGCTGATCCACGGTCACCACAACGCGCTCCGGCGGCAAACCCAAGCGCTTGGCGCTGGCCGACAAAATGCGGACGTTGGCCTGGTGCGGTATGAGCCAGTCGATCTTTTCGGGGCTCACGTCCGCAAGCATCATCACCTCCCGGGCCGACGATTCGAGTACATCGACGGCCATCTTGAACACCGCCTTGCCGTCCATGCGCACGTACGGATCCCCAACTGCCGCGCCCTGGTTAAAGCGGCCGGCGACCTTCAGGATGGATCCGCGCGCGCCGTCCGCGTGCATCCGCGAGGCGAGAATTCCGGGTGAGGCACTGGCCTCTAACACGACGGCGCCGGCGCCATCGCCGAACAGGACGCAGGTCGTTCGATCGTTCCAGTCCAAAATGCGCGAATACACTTCCGCGCCGATCACCAGCGCGCGCCGATGCGATCCGGACCGGATGAGCGCATCGGCCAGCGACATCGCGTACACGAAGCCACTGCAAGCCGCTTGAATGTCAAAGGCCGCCGCGCCTCGGGCTCCTAGGTGCGACTGCACGGAACATGCCGTACTCGGGAAAACCTGGTCCGGTGTCGAGGTGGCGACGATCAGAAGATCCACAGATTCGGACGCCGCACCGGCCGCATTCAGCGCCGCACGCGCCGCACGCTCGGCCAATTCCGCGGTGCCAGTGCCCTCCGCGGCCAGATATCGCTGGCGGATTCCGGTGCGCGTGACAATCCACTCGTCCGAGGTATCGACGTTGCGCGCGGCCAACTCGCGAACGAGTTCGGCATTGGACACGGGTCGGCCCGGCAACGCCGAGCCGGTGCCCGAAATCCGCGCAAAGGGCGCCGCCGTGCTGCGATTTTCAGCCACGCGCAACGCTCACCGTCAGGGCCGCATCGCTGGGCGTTGGCAGGCGGGCCAAAAGCGGGGCCATCGCTTGCGCGGTACGCTCGATCAAGTGGTGGCTGCTCGCCTCAAAACCACGCCCAATTGCACACTCAAACGCGTACGCGTCGGAAGACCCATGACTCTTGATAACCACCCCGCGCAGGCCCAGCAAAGCCGCACCGTTGTAACGACGATGGTCCACGCGCCTGCTCAATCGGTTCAACACGGGTAGAGCTAAAACGGCAATGAGCTTGGTCGCCCAGCTACGGGTAAACTCCTCACGAATAAACCCCGCAAGCATCTGCGCCAGCCCCTCGGAGGTTTTCAGAGCAACATTTCCGACAAAACCGTCGCAGACGATCACGTCGACGGTGCCACGGAAGATGTCATCGCCCTCCACGTTGCCAAAAAAATTCAGACCGCTTGCGCGCAGCAGTTCCCCGGCGCGCTTAACCACTTCATTGCCTTTGATCACTTCTTCGCCCACATTGAGCAAGCCCACGCTCGGACGGTCCGTCCCCTGCAAGGATTCCGCGTAGGCGCAGCCGAGTATTGCAAACTGCAGAAGATGTTCGGCCTCGCAGTCCACGTTGGCGCCCAGGTCCAGCCAGGTCGTCAGCCCGCCTTTTTGGTTGGGTAGCGCGTGGGCAATTGCCGGCCGATCGATTCCGTCCTGCGTCTTGAGTACGTAGCGCGCAATGGCCATCAGCGCACCCGTATTGCCGGCACTGACCACGACGTCGGCGAGCCCGTCCCGGACGCATTCGAGGGCAACGCGCATCGACGAATTTTTTTTTGACCGCAGCGCGGTAGCCAGCGAGTCGGACATTTCCACCACTTCGTCGGCTTGGACGACGCGCACCCGCTCGCGAAGCGCCGCATAGTCGGCGCGCCGATGCAATTCTTTGTCGATCTGTGCCGAGCGACCGACCAGCAGCAGGTCAGCTCCGGGTTGCCGCTGGGCAAACGTCAGCGCGGCGGGAACCGTCACCGCAAGCCCGTGGTCGCCCCCCATGCAATCGATCGCGATGCGGACCGTCATTGGGTCGCCGCCATCGATGCGAATCGCTCTGCCGACTTCATTTCGCCGGGTTTCCCATGGTCCACCCGCGAAAGAGCGGGGATGTTGGCCGGCGTGTACGGCGCTGCGCGTTGATGGCTATTCGTCAGACTTGGTCGCGACAACCTTCTTGCCGCGATAAAAGCCAGTTGGGCTGACATGATGTCGACGCACGATTTCGCCGGTAGCCGGCTCGACCGCCAGCGGCGGATTGGTGAGAAAGTCGTGCGCTCGGTGCATGTTGCGCTTGGAGGCCGACTTCTTGTTCTGTTGCACTGCCATGTTACGGTTCCCAGTTTGTGGCCAAATCAAAACATTTTAAACGATGCTCTTGCGCCGCGAAAGTCGCGGCCTCCCCGCAGTTGGCCCGCTTGCCCCTCAATGCCGTGGACGGCGCGGTTTGCGCGAACCCGCCGGCCGCTTTGTACCTGCGCTTGCGGGCGGCGGCATACGCCGCGGTGACGGACGGGACGAGCGCAGACGCTCCCGCAATGCAACGAGCGAAGCAAAAGGGTGGGGCCGATCCGGCTCGGCCCGCGTTACCGCCGACGTGCCCGCCGCAACGCAGGTCTCGTGCCGGGGGGAGATCGGCAAATGCAATATGGCCTCGTCTTCGATCAGGCTCGCCAAGTCGAACTGACTGCTGCCAAT
>DASPTP010000009.1:0-28415 GCA_035623355.1 Burkholderiaceae bacterium
GCCATCGTCCTGTCGGCCGTGAGCCCGCGGCCGATCCGATTTGTAATGGATCGATCGATCTTTCAAATGCCGCTGCTCTCCTGGCTGTTTCGGCACGTCAAGGCCATTCCGATCGCCTCGGCGCGTGACGATCCGGTGCTGATGGAACAGGCCTTTGCCCGCGTCTCCGAGGAACTGCGCGACGGGGGTCTGGTTTGCATTTTTCCCGAAGGGGCGATCACCCGCGACGGCGAACTGGCCCGGTTTCGACCCGGCGTGCGCCGAATCCTGGACCGCGATGCCGTGCACGTCGTTCCGATCGCGCTGCGCGGCTTGTGGGGTTCGCTGTTTAGCCGGGCGCGCGAGCCCACGCTGCACCGGCGGTTGCGGCGGGGATTGTTCCCGCGCATCGACGTGCAAATCGGCGAGGCGATTCCGGCGCATGAGGCGAGCCCCGAGCGTTTGCAGCAGGTTGTCGCGGAGTTGCGCGGCCCGCAGCGCTAGCGACAGACGCGCCGCCGGTGCTCGGCGGGGCCGCCCCCGGTAAAATGCGGGCCAAGCCCACGCTTGCGCAAGCGGCGCAGACCAACGCGAGGGCCACTGCTTGGGGCGACAGATGACGAGCTCGATTTTCGGTCGTTTGTTCAGCGTCGTGAATTTCGGCGAGTCACACGGCCCGGCGATCGGATGCGTCATCGACGGCTGTCCGCCGGGAATGGAGCTTTCCGAGGCGGACATTCAGCCCGATCTGGACCGGCGCAAGCCGGGCACGTCGCGCCACGTGACACAGCGGCGCGAACCCGATTTGGTGCAGATCCTCTCGGGGGTATACGAAGGGCGCACGACGGGAACGCCGATTGCCTTGCTGATTCGCAACGAAGATCAGCGCAGCCGGGATTACGAAGACCTGATCGATACCTTTCGCCCGGGGCACGCGGACTACACCTATTGGCGCAAGTTCGGCCTGCGTGACCCGCGGGGCGGCGGTCGATCCTCCGCACGACTGACCGCACCGATGGTTGCCGCCGGGGCGGTTGCGCGCAAATGGCTGCGGCTGGCGTATGGCACGACGATCCGCGGGCATCTGCAGCAGCTCGGCGAGATCGAAGTCCCCTTTGAGGATTGGGAGGAAGTGGGACGCAACGTCTTCTTTGCTCCAAACAAAAGTGTGGTTGCGCGCCTGGAGCAGTACATGGATGAGCTGCGCCGTGCCGGAGATTCTTGCGGCGCACGGGTGCGGGTATGTGCCCATTCGGTGCCGGCCGGCCTGGGTGCGCCGCTTGCGGCAAAGCTCGATGCCGATATCGCCGGGGCAATGATGGGCATCAATGCGGTCAAAGGGGTCGAAATCGGAAGCGGCTTTGGGGTGGTCGTGCAGCGCGGATCCGAACACAGCGACGAAATGACACCCGAAGGGTTTCTTTCCAACCATGCGGGCGGCACGCTCGGGGGCATTTCCAGCGGGCAGGACATCGAGGTATCCATCGCTCTGAAACCAACCTCGAGCATCCGCCTGCCGCGTCGCTCGATCAATCGCAGCTTGCAGCCCGTGAGGGTGGTGACCGAAGGGCGCCACGACCCATGCGTCGGAATTCGTGCCACGCCGATTGCGGAGGCCATGCTCGCTTTGGTTCTCATGGATCATGCGCTGCTGCACCGGGCGCAAAACGCCGACGTGCATCTGGATGTTGCCGCGATCCCGGCGCGTGCGCCGTAAGCGGCACGGTCGAAGCAAAAAACGCATGGCATAATGGCCGACTTGACGGTTTGGGCTGGGGTTGGTCGCTGATGGCTGTTCCACGCACGCTGTACGACAAGCTGTGGGACGAGCACGTGGTTCGCGTTGAGCCCGACGGTACGACGCTTCTGTATGTCGACCGACACCTCGTGCACGAGGTGACCAGCCCGCAGGCCTTTGAGGGTCTGCGCGCGGCAGGACGCAAACCCTGGCGCGCGAGTTCGATTGTCGCAACCGCCGACCATAACACGCCCACGCGCGGCTGGGAGCGCGGTCTGGATGGCGTTGCGGATTCGACGTCGCGCGCGCAAATTAACGCGCTGGACAGCAACATCCGCGCCTTCGGGGCGGGGGCGTATTTTCCCTTTCTGGACGCGCGGCAAGGCATCGTGCACGTTGTCGGCCCCGAGCAAGGCGCGACCTTGCCCGGCATGACGCTCGTCTGTGGCGACTCGCATACGAGCACCCACGGTGCCCTGGGGGCACTGGCCTTCGGCATCGGCACGTCCGAAGTCGAGCACGTCCTTGCCACGCAGACTTTGCTGACTCGCAAGTCCAAAAACATGATGGTTCGGATTCAAGGCGCGCTCGGCCCGGGCCTTAGTACCAAGGACGTCGCGCTCGCACTGATCGGGCGCATCGGCACGGCGGGCGGCACGGGCTATACGATGGAATTTCTCGGCCCCACGATTTCCGCCGCCTCGATCGAGGCGCGGATGACCTTGTGCAATATGGCGATCGAAGCCGGCGCACGCGCGGGCCTGGTCGGCGTCGACGAGAAGACGCTCGACTATGTCCGTGGCCGCCCCCTGGCGCCCGGGGGATCCGATTGGGAGCTGGCGCTGGAGCACTGGAAAACCCTGCATAGCGACGCCGGCGCGCACTACGACCGGGTCGTGGACATCGACGCCCGTCTCCTGGAGCCTCAGGTGAGCTGGGGCACCTCACCGGAGATGGTCGCACCCATCAGCGGAGCGATTCCCGACCCGCAGTCGGAGGCCGACCCGGTGCGCCGGCAGGCAATCGAGCGGGCCCTGCAGTACATGGGACTGCAGCCCGGCACCCCGATTCAGGCAATTGCCGTCGACAAGGTATTTATCGGCTCCTGCACCAATTCGCGCATTGAGGACCTGCGCGCCGCTGCCCGCATCGTGCGAGGGCGGCGCGTGGCCAGCAACGTGAAGCTGGCGATGGTCGTGCCCGGCTCCGGGTCGGTCAAGGCGCAGGCCCAGGCCGAGGGACTCGATCGAGTCTTCGTTTCCGCCGGATTTGAATGGCGCCAGCCGGGCTGTTCCATGTGCCTGGGAATGAACGAGGATCGTCTGGGACCGGGAGAGCGGTGCGCCTCCACGTCCAACCGGAATTTCGAAGGGCGGCAGGGCCCCGGTGGACGCACCCACCTGGTCAGTCCCGTCATGGCGGCCGCGGCGGCGATCGCGGGCCGCTTCGCCGACGTGCGCGAGTTGCTGAGCTAGATCGGGGGCACCGCGTCATGCAGGCATTTACTCGCCATCGGGGATTGGTCGTTCCCTTGGATCGACCCAATGTCGACACCGACCAGATCATCCCCAAGCAGTTTCTCAAGTCGATTCGGCGCACCGGCTTTGGCGCCAATTTGTTTGACGAATGGCGTTACATCGACCGCGGGGAACCGGGCCAAGATCCGAGCCAGCGTCGGCCCAATCCGGATTTTGTGCTCAATCAGCCGCGCTATCGTGGGGCGTCGATCTTGCTGACACGGCGCAACTTCGGATGCGGGTCGAGTCGCGAACACGCGCCGTGGGCGATTGCCGAGTACGGCCTGCGCGCCATCATCGCTCCGAGCTTTGCGGACATTTTTTACAACAACTGCTTCCAAAACGGCATTTTGCCCGTTGTTCTGGACGAGGGTGCGGTGGACCGCTTGTTGCTGGCGGTGGCGGCGCAGCCCGGCTACGAACTGGTCATCGACCTGGCCGAGCAACGCGTGCGCACGCCCGATGGGCAGGTGCTGGCCTTTGAAGTCGACGCCTTCCGTAAGCAATGCCTGCTCAACGGCTGGGACGACATTGGATTGACACTGCGGCACGCCGACGAAATTCGGGAATTCGAGATGCGGCGCCTGCGTCGCTTTCCCTGGCTGGCCAGGAATCTGTCCCATTGAGGGCCGGGATGCGCATCGCGGTCTTGCCAGGAGACGGAATTGGCCCGGAAGTGGTTGCCGAAGCGCTCAAAGTGCTGCGGGCGCTGGAGCCAGACGGGCTGCGCCTGGAATACACCATGGCGGACGTCGGCGGCGCGGCCGTGGATCGATGCGGCGATCCGCTTCCGGCGCAGACGCTGGCGCTGGCACGGGCCAGCGACGCCATATTGTTTGGCGCCGTGGGAGGTCCGCGTTACGACACGGCGCCGCGGGCGCAGCGCCCGGAACAGGGGCTGTTGCGCTTGCGCAAGGAATTGGGTCTTTTCGCGAACCTGCGTCCGGCCCGGATCTTTCCCGGCCTTGGCGAGGCATCCGCGCTCAAGCCCACCGTCGTTGAGGGTCTGGACATTCTGATCATTCGCGAGTTGACGGGCGACATTTACTTCGGTCAGCCGCGGGGCATTCGCAGGACCGAAGCCGGCGAACGGGAAGGTTTTGACACGATGCGCTACCGCGAAAGCGAGATCCGCCGCATTGCCCATGTCGCCTTTCAGTCGGCACGCGGCCGCGCGCGGCGCGTATGCTCGGTCGACAAGGCCAATGTCCTGGAGACAATGCAATTGTGGCGCGAAGTGGTGAGCGAGGTGGCGCGCGAATACCCGGACGTGGCACTGAGCCACATGCTGGTGGACAACGCGGCCATGCAACTCGTACGGGCGCCCCGGCAATTTGACGTGATCGTGACGGGGAACATGTTTGGGGACATTTTGTCCGACGAGGCTTCCGCCGCGACCGGATCCATCGGAATGTTGCCTTCGGCCTCTCTTGATGAGCGGCACAAGGGTCTGTACGAACCCATCCACGGCTCGGCGCCCGACATCGCGGGCAAGGGCGTGGCCAATCCGCTGGCAACCATCCTGTCGGCGGCAATGATGCTGCGCTTTTCCTTGCGCCAGGAGGCGTTCGCGCAGCGTATCGAGCACGCCGTGGAGGCGGTGCTGCGGGCGGGCTTGCGCACGGCCGATCTGGTGCGGCCGGGCGAGACGCCGATTGGCACCGCGGCGATGGGTGACGCGGTAGTCACGCAGCTATAGCCGCGGACTGGTAACGAACAGGCAAGCGATGATGAAAGTCGGATTCGTGGGTTGGCGCGGTATGGTCGGTTCGGTGCTGCGCGAGCGCATGCTGGCCGAGGACGATTTTTCGCTTTTTGAAAGCGTTTTTTTCAGTGGCTCGCAGGCCGGCGCGGCCGCGCCTCGGGTGACGGGTGGCCAGGGACGACTGCAAGATGCTGCCGACATCGATGCGCTGAGCCGCTGCGACGTGATAGTCTCGTGCCAGGGAGGCGATTACACCCTGGAGGTTCATCCGCGGCTGCGAGCGGCCGGCTGGCGCGGCTATTGGATCGACGCGGCCTCGGCGCTGCGCATGCGCGAGGACGCCATTATTATCCTTGACCCGGTGAACCTGCCGGTAATTCGGGCGGGAATAAAACGCGGGGTGCGGGACTTTATCGGCGGCAACTGTACGGTCAGCCTCATGATGCTGGCGCTCGACGGGCTCTTGAAGGCCGACGCAATCGAGTGGGTGACCGCCATGACCTATCAGGCGGCCTCGGGTGCGGGGGCGCAGAACATGCGCGAACTTCTGAGCCAGATGGGGCAGTTGCATGAAGCCGTGCGCGGACCGCTGGGCGATCCGCAGTCGCAGATTCTGGAAATCGATCGCTTGGTGAGCGCAACGATGCGTAGCGAAGGCTTCGCCCGGCAGCACTTCGGCACGGCCCTTGCGGGCAGTCTGATTGCCTGGATCGACAAAGACTTGGGCAATGGCGTCAGCCGCGAGGAATGGAAAGGCGGCGCAGAAGCCAACAAGATTTTGGGCCGACCGGCCATGGGACAGGCCGGTTCGATCGTGGTCGAGGGAATATGCGTGCGTATCGGTGCGATGCGCTGCCATAGCCAGGCGCTGACCATAAAGCTCAAGCACGACTTGCCGCTGCCGAAGATTGAGCAACTGTTGGCCGAGGCCAACCGTTGGGTCCGAGTCGTACCGAATCGTCGAGAGCCGAGTATCGAAGAACTGTCTCCGGCTCGAGTCAGCGGGACGCTCGAAGTGCCCATCGGTCGGCTTCGAAAGCTGGCCATGGGAAGCGAATACCTCTCGGCGTTCACCGTAGGGGATCAGCTTTTGTGGGGAGCCGCCGAACCGTTGCGGCGCATGCTCCGAATACTGCTGGATAAGCCCGACTGACCGCTTGAAGCGACGAATTTGCGGTATGTAAGCGGTGGATTTCACTAAGAATACCACCTGCTCGTCTTTCTAAACTTGCGTGTGTAAGTCTCTGATGTTATTTTCGAAAAACGTTACTTCCTCGATCGGGGAGGCGCTCGTGCCGCCACGAAAATTGATGCCCACCATGCAAGAACTTAACTACCGGCTCGCCTACGCGGAGCGATCGCGTCGTTTGATAATCGATCAAAGCACTCGCACAAGGCGGATCGCTTGGCTCAGCGGCGTGATGGCGCTGTTGGCGGCGAGTCTTCTTTGTCTTCCTCATGCGCACGCAGCGGGGCTGGGCCGCCTGAGCGTGCACTCGGACCTTGGACAGCCGCTCAATGCTGAAGTCGAGGTTCCGTCGGTGGGAAAGGAAGAGGCCCCCTCGTTGCAAGTGCGACTCGCATCGCCGGCGGCCTTCAAGCAGGCGAACCTGGAGTTCAACCAGGCACTCACTCAGCTACGTTTTGATCTCCAAACGCGCCCGGACGGCAATTATGTCGTGCGCATCTCCTCGGCGCAGGCAATTAACGAACCGTACATTGATCTGCTGCTCGAGCTGACCTGGTCCAGCGGACGGGTGTTGCGCGAGTACACGGTCTTGCTTGATCCGCCCGGCCTGCGGCAGGCGCCCGAAATCGTTGCTCCCGTGGCGGCCGCGGAAGTTGCTCCAGTCGCACCCCCGGCGGCTGCCGCGCCTGTGCCCGAAACACCGGCCGCACCCGCGGCGATGGCGCCTGCCCCAGGAGCGCCCTCGGCGCCAGTTGCCACTACGGAGGCGGCGGCTCCAGCTCCTCAAGAAGTTGCGCAGCCGACCGGACAAGAGGCTGCACCGCCGGCTGCCCCACAACCGGTTGCGGAAGCAGCGCCCGCGCAGCCGATGGAGACACAGCCGCCCGCGCCGCCAGCGTCGGCTCCCGCACCCGTGGCAGCCGAGACGCCGATGGCCCCTCCGGCGCCCACACCGGCACCGGCGCCGAGTAATTACCATGTCAAATACGGCGACACGCTGAGCAAAATTGCCATTGAAAACAAGGCGCCCGGTGTTTCGCTTGACCAGATGCTGGTTGCCCTGCTTCAGGCCAATCCAAAGGCCTTTGTTGGCGGGAACATGAACCGTCTGCTGGCCGGACGCGAATTAGACGTGCCGAGTTCGGACACGGCCATTGGCATCGACCAGGCGGAGGCCCATCGGGAAGTGGTGGCGCAAAGTGCCGATTTTGCCGCCTACCGCAGCCGTCTGGCGCAACTGGCGCAAGAGGCGCCGGCCGTGCAAGAGCAGCAACCCCTGGCTGCCGGGCAAGGCAAGGTCACCACGAAAGTGGAAGAAAAGGGCGCGCCGCCAAAAACCGGCGACCAGCTGAAGATCGCCAAGGCCGAAACAGGGGGCGAGGAAGCGGCCCCTGCGGCCAAGTCCGCGACGGCGAAGAAGGACGAGGAAATCGCGCGCCAGCGGGCGATCAAGGAAGAGCAGGATCGGGCGGCCGCGCTTGCCAAGGCGAATGCGGATATCAAGAAGGCCAACGAGCTTGCGGCCGCTGCGGCAGCGACGGCGCAAAAGCAGGCCGAGGCGGCAAAAGCCGCGGCTGCCAAGGCAGAAGCTGCCAAAGCCGAAGCGGCCAAGGCCGAGGCAGCAAAGGCCGAGGCCCTGAAGGCGGAAGCTGCCAAAGCCGAGGCGGCGAAGGCCGAGGCGGCCAAAGCCGAAGCGGCGAAGGTGGAAGCCGCGAAAGCCGAGGCGGCCAAAGCCGAAGCGGCGAAGGCCGAAGCGGCGAAGGCCGAAGCGGCGAAAGCGGAAGCCGCGAAAGCGGAAGCGGCGAAAGCGGAGGCTGCGCAACAAGCCGCCGAAGCGGCAAAGCTTGCGGCCGCAAAGCAGGAGACCGCCAAGAAGGAGGCGCCCAAGGCGGCGCCCGCACCGGCGGCGGCTCCTCCGGCCGGCGGGCTCGTCGATTCCTTGACTTCTCCCGTGGCTCTGGGCTCCGCGGGTGGTGCGCTGCTCGTCGCACTCGTTGGGCTAAACGTCATGCGGCGTCGCCGAACCGCCGGCACCGACCAGCTTAAGGGCGAGGGCGACCTTGCCGCCAATTCCTTGTTCGGCACGGCCGGTGGACAAAGCGTCGACACGGGCGCCACCAGTACGTTTAACTCGAGCTTTATACCGGCGGCCTCCCAACTCGATTCCAACGAGGTCGATCCCGTCGCCGAGGCGGACGTCTACATCGCCTACGGCCGCGAAGAGCAGGCCGAGGACATACTCAAAGAGGCGTTGCGACTGCAGCCGGACCGTCACCCCGTTCGGGTCAAACTGCTGGAAATCTATTCGCGGCGCGGCGACAAGGCCTCGTTTAATGCGGTGGCTCAGGAATTGCACGATCGCACCGGTGGCGTAGGCGAGGATTGGGAGCGCGCCGCCAAGCTCGGCAAGTCCCTGGATCCGACCAATTCGATGTTTGCCGGCGCCGCTACGGTCGCGGACACCGGCGCACGGGGCCCGACGACCGACCTGAACTTGGCGCTTGGCGCAGGCAAGACACCAGCCGGCGAGACTCCGTCGATTGCAACGAACAGCGACGCGCTGCAGTTTGACACGCTCTCGCACATGGTCGGGGATCAGACCAAATTGCGCGTCGCCGGAGCCGATACCCATGGCGGACCCGAAACTGCGCTGACGCCTGAAACGGCAACACCCGTCGATTCCAGACTGCAGTCGCCGCTAACCGGTGGGCCAAGTACCACGTCCCATCGCTTTGAGCCCAAGCTGCCGCCGGAGCCGCCGCGCACCACGGCATCGATCAGCGTGCCCGAGGCGCAGCCCGTGGCCCGCGCGGCAGGGCCCGCCCCCTCGTCCATCGACTTTGGCGCGCTCGATTTCGATCTGGGCCCGAGCAAGCTCAATTTGGACGCGCAAACGGAGCTACCGGTAGAAAAAGAGGCGGAAACTCCGGCCCAAGCATCGGCGCCGATCAGTGCTGTCGAGCCACCGACCATTCCTTCGCTTGACTTGATGTTCCCGCCCACCGTGTCGGTGCCGCGGCCGGCGCCGCCGACGGTTACCGGCTCGGTGCCGATTCCGAACCTGGATTTAAACGTGCCGCCGTCGCCAGCGACGCGCCCCGAAGGCGCGCCGGCAATTGGATCGCTGGAAGAGGCTCTTTCGCGGCCGACGCTCGTTGGGGCCGTCGGGGCCATGTCCGACGAGGAAGTGCCACGTTTGACGACCAACACGGACCAGGCGACCGTTCCGCTCATCGATTTCGATCTCACGGGCGCGGACGCAGCCATAACGGGCCGGCGGACCGAAACACAGGCGGGCAGCCCGATGGCCTCGCAAATGGCTACCAAGCTCGATTTGGCGCGCGGTTATATCGATCTGGGTGTCAAGGACGGTGCCCGCGAGCTGCTCGAGGAAGTAATGAAGGACGGCACGCGCGAGCAGCGTCAGCAGGCCGTGGAGCTGATCAAGCTGGTCGAAGCCTGACGGGGCGGTGCGCCAGCCGCGGGGAGAGCAGCACCTGTGCTGCGCCGGCGCATCGCACTGGGTCTGGAGTACGACGGTTCGCAATTGGAAGGCTGGCAGACCCAGCCGCACGGGCGCACCGTCCAGGACCTGCTCGAGCGGGCGCTCGAGGCCTTCGCCGAGGAGTCCATTGCCACGATCTGCGCGGGGCGCACCGACGCGGGGGTGCACGCCTGCGGGCAGGTCGCGCATTTCGATACCTTGTGCCAACGCGAGGAATTCTCGTGGGTGCGAGGCGTCAACCGCTACTTGCCGGCACAAATCGCGGTCCGTTGGGCCCGGTACGTGGACGCCGATTTTCATGCGCGCTATAGCGCGCGCGCGCGCCACTACGAATACTGGATCTGGAACCATCCGGTGCGCTCTCCGTTACTTGAAAGACGCACGGGCTGGGTCTTCCGGGCACTGAATGTCCCCGCCATGCAGTCGGCGGCGGCGCAATTGCTCGGCACTCACGACTTTAGCTCGTTTCGCTCCGCACAGTGTCAATCGGCATCGGCCGTTCGCACCTTGGTGCGCTGCGACGTTCAGCAGATCGACGCCCAACTGATTTGTGTGCGTGTGTCGGCTAATGCCTTTTTGCACCACATGGTGCGCAACGTGGTGGGCGCGCTGGTCGCGGTGGGCACCGGACGCCACGACGCCGAGTGGATTGCAAAGGTGCTTGCGGCGCGCGATCGCACCCAGGCGGCCTCGACCATCGAGGCCGCGGGTCTATACCTCATGGGCATCGAGTACGATGCAAACTGCGGGGTACCCAAACCCGAGGATCGCGTATTGTTTCGCTAGGTGGTAACGAAGATGCAGCAGCGCACACGCGTCAAGATCTGCGGACTTACTCGCGTGCAAGACGTTCGCTGTGCGTGCGAACTGGGAGCCGACGCGGTGGGTTTTGTGTGCTACCCGGCAAGCCGGCGCTTCGTCGACGTCGATCGTCTTGCGCAGCTGGCCGGTGCGGTTGCGTCGTTTGTCACGCCGGTGCTGTTGTTCGTGGATGCGCCGTCATCGGACGTGCGACGCGCGCTCGCGGTCTTGCCCAATGCGTTGTTGCAGTTTCACGGGCACGAGGATCACGCATACTGCCGCTCCTTTGGGCGTGCGTACGTGCGCACCGTGGCCATGGGCGATGGCGTCGATTTGCTAGAATTCGAACACAAATTTCCGAGCGCGGTCGGTTTGCTTGCGGACGCCGCGCGGGCAGGGGCGGGCGGCACGGGGCAGGTGTTTGACTGGAAACGCTTGCCGCCGCGCCCGCAGCGCGCGCTTCCGCTGATCCTGGCTGGCGGACTGAACGCCGAAAACGTTGCCGATGCCATCGGCGTAGTGCAGCCGTACGCGGTGGATGTCAGCAGCGGCGTTGAGCAGTCCGAAGGCATCAAGAGCGCCGCCCGGATGCGCAGTTTTTTTGCGGCCGTCCGCGGGGCGGATGCGCAAAGCGGAGCACAATGAACCCCTACGATCTACCCGACGCTCGAGGTCACTTTGGCCCCTACGGTGGGACCTTCGTGGCCGAAACGCTCTTTCAGGCGCTGGATCAATTGCGTCAGGCGTATCTGGCAAGCCGCGAAGACGGCGAGTTTCGCGCCGAATTCGAACGCGAACTGAAGCATTTCGTTGGGCGCCCCAGTCCGATCTATCCGGCCAAGCGCTGGAGTCAAATGCTGGGCGGCGCCCAGATTTACCTCAAGCGGGAAGATCTGAACCATACGGGCGCGCACAAGATCAATAACACGGTCGGTCAGGCGCTGCTGGCCCGAAAGATGGGGAAAAAACGCGTCATCGCGGAGACCGGCGCGGGTCAACATGGCGTTGCCACCGCGACGGTTGCAGCGCGTTTCGGCATGAGCTGCGTTGTCTACATGGGCTCGGAAGACATTCGCCGGCAGGCCGCCAACGTCTACCGCATGCGGCTGCTCGGAGCGGAAGTGCGGCCGGTCGAGAGCGGATCGTGCACCCTGAAGGACGCGCTAAACGAAGCCATGCGCGATTGGGTGACGAACGTGGACGATACGTTTTACATCATCGGCACGGTCGCCGGGCCGCATCCGTACCCGATGATGGTGCGCGACTTTAATTCTGTCGTGGGCAAGGAGTGCCTATGGCAGATGCCCGAGCTGGTCGGACGCCAGCCCGACTATGTGATCGCCTGTGTGGGCGGCGGCAGCAACGCGATGGGCATCTTTTATGACTATATCGATCGACCCGACGTACGGCTCATTGGCGTGGAAGCGGCTGGCGACGGACTGGACACGGGGCGGCACGCGGCGAGCCTGGAGCGTGGTTCGCCGGGCGTCCTGCACGGCAACCGCACGTATCTGCTGCAAGATGCCGACGGCCAGATTCTGGAGACGCATAGCATCAGCGCGGGTCTGGACTACCCGGGCGTGGGTCCGGAACACGCCTGGCTCAAGGACTGCGGACGCGCCCAATACGTGGGCATCACGGACGCCCAGGCACTTCGCGCGTTTCACGATTGCTGTCGTATCGAAGGCATTATTCCTGCGCTCGAATCCAGTCACGCGCTTGCGTACGCGACCGCGCTTGCGCCGCAGCTGCCGAGTGATCGGGTGCTGCTCGTCAACCTGAGCGGGCGCGGTGATAAGGACCTGCACATCGTTGCCGATGCCAGCGGCATGCAGATCGCAGGGCGGCCCGGCCGGGACAGCGCCGCAGGCGTCACAACGGCCGGCGCGCCAAAGGCAGGCTCATGACGCGCATCAGCGCGCGCTTTGCGCAGCTTCGCGCAAGCGGCCGCACGGGGCTGGTTGTCTATATCGCCGCGGGCGATCCGACGCCGGCCTTGACCGTCCCGCTGATGCTGGAGCTGGCAAAGGCCGGCGCCGACGTCATCGAACTCGGGGTACCGTTTTCCGACCCCATGGCCGATGGTCCGGTCATACAGCGCGCGGCACAGCGGGCCATCCACAACGGAGTCGGCTTGCGTACTTGCCTGCAGATGGTTGGCCAATTTCGTCGACAGGACACATCGACTCCGGTCGTGCTCATGGGATACGCCAATCCGATCGAGCACATGGGCACACAGTCCTTTGTGACAGCGGCGGCGTCGGCCGGCGTCGATGGCGTGATCGTCGTCGACTATCCCCCCGAGGAATGCGAAGCATTCGTGGCTGCGTTGCAGCAGGCACAGATCGATCCGATTTTTTTGCTCGCGCCGACATCGACGCAGGAGCGCATAAAACAAGTGGCGCGCTTCGCCCGCGGCTTTATTTATTATGTGAGCCTCAAAGGCATCACCGGGGCCGGCAACCTGGACGTGCATGCCGTGGCAGCGCGATTGCCCGCGATCCGCTCGCAAAGCACACTTCCGGTCGCCGTGGGCTTTGGTATTCGAGACGAAGCGGGCGCTCGCGCGCTGGCGCGGGTTGCCGACGCCGTTGTCATTGGCAGTCGCCTGGTCGAGGAAATCGAAGGGGCGGGTGCCGAAGGGGCGTTGGCGGCGGCGCGCAGGCTCGTTGGCGCTTTGCGCCAGGCCGTCGACTCCGCGACGGCCAAAAGCGCCTGTTAAGTTCGATCCGATGGCGGGGGCCGTTCGGAAGCCAATCAGGGCAGGCGTTTACGGGGGAACAGTATGAGTTGGATTGAAAAGCTCTTGCCGCCGCGCATCAAACCCGGGGGTGCTCGCAAGACGGTGCCCGAGGGTGTGTGGACCAAGTGTCCCGGCTGCGAGGCAGTGCTCTACAGCGCGGAGCTTGAGCGAAGTTTGCAGGTTTGCCCCAAATGTAGCCATCACATGCGCATTCGCACCCGCGAGCGCCTGGACGCACTGCTCGATCCGGAGGGACGCTACGAGATTGGCCAGGAGGTTTTGCCGGTCGATACCCTGCGATTTAAGGATAGCCGCAAGTACGCCGACCGGCTGCAGGAAGCCGCACGCGAGACGGGGGAGACCGATGCGCTGGTCGTTTATGCCGGATCGATTCGCGCCATTCCGGTCGTGGTCGCGGCCTTCGAGTTCGAGTTTATGGCCGGCTCCATGGGCTCGGTTGTGGGCGAGCGCTTCGTGCGCGGTGCGCAGGTGGCCATCGAGCAGAAAGTCCCCATGGTGTGCATCACCTCCACGGGCGGCGCGCGGATGCAGGAGGGACTGCTGTCGCTGATGCAGATGGCCAAGACGACGGCGATGGTCGCCCGGCTGGGTCAGCTCGGTTTGCCGTTCGTTTCGATACTGTGCCATCCGACCACGGGGGGTGTTTCGGCGAGCTTTGCCTTTATGGGCGACGTCGTCATCGCCGAGCCCAAGGCACTGGTCGGCTTTGCCGGACCGCGCGTCATTGAGCAAACGGTGCGCGAAAAGTTGCCGGAGGGGTTTCAGCGGTCGGAATTTCTCCTGCAAAAAGGCGCCGTCGACATGATCGTCGATCGCCGCGAGATGCGCGATGAACTTGCGCGCTTACTGGCGCTGTTGACGCGCCAACCGATCGAGGCGATCGTCTAGCGTTCTACCCCGGGACTGTCCGCGCACAGCGGTTTGCTGGTTCGTCCAATCCGTGGAATTTCCCGACACGCTGGAAGCGTGGCTGACGTATATCGAGCGGCTGCACCCTCGTCCGGTCGATCTGGGTCTGGGTCGGGTGCGCGCGGTGGCGCAGCGACTGCATGCGGCGCTTGACGCCACGAAAATCGTCGTCGGGGGAACCAACGGCAAGGGTTCCACCTGTGCCATGCTCGAAGCCATCTTCCGAGCGGCCGGCTACCGAGTCGGTCGCTACAGCTCGCCGCACCTTTTGCGGTTCAACGAACGCGTCCGGGTCAACGGGGAAGTGGCCAGCGATTCGGAACTGATGGCCCAGTTCGAGAACGTGGAGCGAGCTCGCGGGTCGATCACGCTCACGTACTTTGAATTTACGACGCTCGCGACCCTGACGTGGTTTTCACAACAGCGCTTGGACGCGGTCATTTTGGAGGTCGGACTCGGCGGGCGCCTGGACGCCGTCAATATTGTCGATGCGGACTGTTCGATCGTGACGACCGTGGATCTGGATCACATCGACCTGCTCGGTCCGACGCGCGAGGACATCGGCCGGGAAAAGGCGCACATTTTCCGCGCGCTTCGGCCTGCGATATGCGTGGACCCCGATCCCCCGCAGTCTCTGATCGAGTATGCGCGGCAAATCGGCGCGCAGCTTTGGGCGTTCGGACACGAATTTCGGATCGAAAGCCCGCCGGATCCGCAGTCGTCCCGACAGTGGAATTATCTTGGGCGAAAGACCGACCGAATGGCCCTGCCGTGGCCCGCGCTGCGCGGGGCGCACCAGCTGCGCAATGCCGCGGGCGCCTTGGCCGCCGCCGAAGCGCTGGAGCCGGTTCTGCCGGTCGATCAGCAGGCAATTCGGCGCGGGTTGGTCAACGTGCAGTTGCCCGGCCGCTTTCAGGTCGTTGCCGGTCGCCCGGTGCTCGTGCTCGATGTTGCGCACAACCCGCATGCCGCGCGCGCTTTTGCGCAGGCGCTCAAGGCGCATCAGTCCGTGGCAAGGCTGCGCGGCGCAACGCGGGCCGTCTTCGGGATGTTGCGCGACAAGGATGTGGCCGCAGTGGTGCGGGCGCTATGCGAGCAGGTGGACCACTGGCACCTCGTGCCGACGGCGGGTGAGCGGGGACTGGCGGCTGACCGGCTGGATGCGATCGGATTCGCTGAGCTCGCGGCATCTGCTCGCACGCACCACGACTCGGTTGCCGCGGCGCTCGACGAGGCGATGGCGCAAGCATCCTCGGATGATAGAATCGTCGTGTTTGGTTCATTCGTCATCGTCGCAGATGCATTGCGATGGTTGGAGCGCAGGCCGCGATGAAACTGGCGTTCTGGGGGCGCAAACGTTCGCGTCGAAGCGCGTCCGAGCCGGCCGATGCGGGTGCCGAACGGGCACTGGAAAGCGCGGCCGAGGAGGTCGATGCGGCCGGCGCCGCGGCGCGGGTGCGCGTGCGCACGCGTCGGCGCCTGGTCGGGGCCTTTGCCCTGCTGCTGGCGGTCGTCGTGCTCGTTCCGATGTTGCTCGATTCAACACCCCATGCGGTGTCCGAGAACATCCCGATCGAGCTGCCCAGCGACAAAACTCCCTTTGTTCCGCGAATACCTCCACCGCCGCCGGAGGGCGCCGGTGCGCAACAAAACGCGGCCGTGGTTCCCGCCGCGCCCGGATCGGCGGCCGATACGGCCAGCGAAGCGCCGCCCGCCGATGGCTCGCCCAAGGGCAAGTCCCCCGAGGTTTCTTCTCCCGGCAAGAAACGTGTGAGCCCGACAGGTGAGGCGGCCAAGAGCGAAGCCAAGCACGCGGCACAAAAATCGGACGGCTCGTCCTCGGGGCGGATCTTCGTTCAGGCGGCCGCCATGTCCAGTGAGGATGCTGCGCAGGAGCTTGTTCATCGACTGGTTCAATCGGGTTTGGCGCCGTTTATCGAGCGCGCCGAGACCAGTGACGGTGTGCGATTTCGCGTGCGACTGGGTCCGTTCGCCTCGCGCGGGGACGCCGAGCGGTCGCGGGCGCGGTTGCGCTCCTTGGGCGTAAATTCCAATATCGTAGGTGCGTGATGGGCGGGGCCTTGTGGCGAAGAACGCGCGCGGCAGCGGGGCCGGATTTGGTTATGGCGAGAGTCTAGGCATGCACTTGGGTGCGATCGATGGGATTTTCGCGGCGCTGCTGATGCTTTCCGTTGGGTGGGGTTTCTGGCGCGGTCTGACCCGGGAACTGGTTTCGGTCATTGCGTGGGTCATCATCGCGGTGCTCGCGTTTCGCTACTCTTTGGCCCTGGGCGAGTTGCTGCCCTTTGACGCCCCGCCCGTGGTGCGGATCGCGGTCGGTGCGGGGGCAATCGTGGTGCTGGGTGTCGTTTTCGCGGCGCTCATCGGGCGCCTGCTGCGATCGGCGATCGTCGCATCGAAGCTCGCGGGTGCCGACCGCGTACTGGGCGCGGTGTTTGGTGCCGCGCGCGGCGCGCTGGTTCTCTTGCTGATTGCCGCGGTGGTGGTCGAGGCGGGCTTTTCCGATGCTCGCGCGTGGCGCAATTCGGCGAGCGGCCCGTATTTGGAACATGTCTGGCATTGGATGGCCGGAACCGTACCGAGTCATCGGGTTCCGCTGGTGATGCTGTCAGGGGGTTGAGTCCATGTGCGGAATCGTTGGCGTGGTCGCAAACACACCCGTAAATCAGCTCCTGTACGACGCGCTGCTGCTGCTGCAGCACCGGGGGCAGGACGCGGCGGGCATCTGCACGGTCAACGGCAACCGCTTTTACATGCACAAGGGGCCGGGGTTGGCGCGCGACGTCTTTCGCACGCGCAACATGCGTTCTTTGCCGGGCGTTTCGGGGATCGCCCAAGTGCGTTATCCCACGCAGGGTTCGGCGACGGACGCCGAGGAAGCCCAGCCGTTTTACGTCAATGCGCCCTTTGGCATCAGCCTCGTGCACAACGGCAATTTGACGAACACCGAGCGCATGAAGGAAGAGATGTTTCGCCGCGATCGGCGGCACATCAATACGAATTCCGACTCGGAGGTGCTGCTCAATGTGCTCGCCCACGAGCTGGAAGTGGCCAGCGACGCAACGACGCTGGACCCCACGACCATTTTCCGCGCCGTGGGAGCCGTTCATCGGCGCGTTCGGGGTGCCTATGCGGTGGTGGCACAGATTGCCGGTTACGGGCTGCTTGCGTTTCGCGATCCCTACGGCATTCGGCCGTTGGCCTTCGGGGTAAACGAAACCGACCAGGGCACCGAATACATGGTGGCATCCGAATCGGTTGCGCTCGATGGGCTTGGATTTCGGCTCGTGCGCGATGTGGCGCCCGGGGAGGCGGTTTTCATCGACTACGAAGGTCGTTTCTTCGAGAGCCAGTGCGCGGACCGTCCCACCTTAAACCCCTGCCTGTTCGAGTACGTCTATCTGGCGCGTCCCGACTCGATGCTCGACGGCGTATCGGTGTACGCGGCGCGTCTTCGCCTGGGGGAATATTTGGCTCGTCGCGTGGCCACGGAACTGCGCTCGGGAGCGATTGACGTCGTGATGCCGATTCCGGATTCGAGCCGGCCGGCCGCAATGCAGCTGGCCAACAAGCTCAATCTGAACTATCGCGAGGGTTTCATCAAGAACCGATACATCGGTCGCACGTTCATCATGCCCGGTCAGGCGGTGCGCACCAAATCGGTGCGCCAGAAGCTCAACGCCATCGGCGTGGAATTCAAGGGCAAGAGCGTCTTGCTGGTGGACGACTCGATCGTGCGCGGAACGACCAGTCAAGAGATTGTGCAGATGGCTCGCGATGCGGGGGCAGCCCGGGTCTCTTTTGCTTCTTCGGCGCCGCCCGTGCGCTTTCCCAACGTCTACGGAATCGACATGCCGACACGCGCCGAACTCATTGCCAGTTCGCGCAGCGAAAACGAGATCCAGACCGCAATTGGTGCCGACGCCTTAGTTTTCCAGGCGCTGGACGACCTGAAGCGGGCGGTGCGTGACTGCAACCCGGAGCTGCGCACCTTCGAAGCCTCCTGCTTCGACGGCGAATATGTGACCGGTGACGTGAGCCCGGCGTACCTCGATCGCATCGAACGCGCCCGGCTCATGCCCAAACCCCTGGAAGGAGCGGGGCTGTCGCAACTTAGCCTTGCAATCGAGAGCAGCGATAGCTGAGTGGCTCGTGGCGGCGTTACGGATGACGCGCGCGGCAAGGGAGCTCGCATGACCAAGGTTCCCGACAACATCACCGTGGGCGAGCTTGTATCCCGGTCGGCTCGAGCCCTTGCGCGCGCCGGTCTGCAACATCGCATCGATATCTATCGCGATGTGGAGGTTGACGATCCGGCCGTGTTTCACATGCTCGGGCAAAAACACCCCCTTCGGGTCCGGATCCGCATCACCGCCACAAGTTTGCTGCTCGATCCGCAAGGGTCCACGGCTACGGCGGTCAATGCCCCCGGTTTTCGCGAACGTCAAGCGTAACGGCGCACGACCGTCCGCAGAATTTTGATGATAGGCAACCGCGCGTTGCCCCGCGCCGTCGATTGACGATGCGGATCGATATGGAGTCGACGACTCCCTCGTACCGATTGGCGGCAACTCTCAATCGACCGTCGCAACGCGCCGGATGCTCGGCACGGGGCTTTTTTGTCCGCACCGTGCGTGCTAGCGTTGACCTTCCGCAACCGACAGGCCAGGTCGATCGTGCAACCCGGAACCGAAGTCAACGTCGTTGCCCACGTAATCCAGCAGGCCGTTGCCCCCGTGTTCCTGTTAACCGGCGTAGGTGCGATCATTGGGGTGCTGACGAATCGGCTCTCGCGGATTGTCGATCGCCTGCGCGTCCTAACGACGCAGCGCGCGGCGTTGCTCGACGCCCAGACGCCGGTCTCCGACGAACGGCCGCGAATTCCGGCGCACTGGAGCGAGGAGTCTGTGGTGCTCGCCCGGCGTCGGGTCTGGATCCATCGGGCCATCATTCTTTGCACGGTCTGCGCGTTGCTTGTTTGCGTAGTGATCGCGACCTTGTTTTTGGGCGCCGAATTTGGTGCCGATACTTCGAGCTTGGTCGTGCTGTTGTTTGTCACCGCCATGCTCTCGCTCATCGGTGGGCTCATGTGCTTTTTGCGCGAAATCGCTCTGGCCACGGAAGCCTTCGAATCGCGTTAGTTAGAGTATCTGTGGCCGGTGTGCAAAGCAAAGCTCGCAAGCACGCTTTGCTTGGGCAACGTCGGCCGGAGCGTCGATTAATTCTTCGGAAACCCGACGCTTTGCGCAAGTGTGATGGTTTGGTCTTCGGTGAGCTGTAGCGCCTTGGCCAGCGCGGGCCGATCGATCAAAGCCCGGACCCCCGCCGCTAGGCCTTCGGAGGCCGCAAACAGATAGACATTTTCGCTGATACTCGCCGCATCGGCCCAGGTCATGACTTGCTTTAAGTCTACGACCTGCTTTCGGGGTCCCGGCTCCTCCGGCAGTTTTTTCATTCGACCGGCATCGGCCACGTATACCAACGAAACGGGAGCGTCTTTGATGAAACTTTGTTGCCCGGTGAGGGGGCGAAGGTCCCCACTTGCCACGGGTCTTAGCGTGTTGCTCGCCGCCTCGTACACATACGTGCCGTTTGCCATCACAACGTAGATATCGATCTCTTGCCAATTCATGGCAGAAGGGGCGGTTCGCAAACCCGATTTGGGCCGATTGATTCCGTCGGCTGCCCAAAGAAGATTCGACAAGGTCTGAATTGGCAGTGCGTCGGAAGCGAAGGAGCGGCTCGTCGAGCGCAAAGCAAGCGCGTCCATCACGGGTTTTCCGCCCTGCGTAACCGGAGCAGGTAACGCGATAGGCCTTACCTCTTGCGCACCTGTGGACCCGAAGAAAGTTGCCAGGAGCGCAAGCAACACCAAGAATTGCCAGAATTCTCTACCTTTCATTTTCGTCTCCGTTTCAAAAGCCATCCCTAAGGATAGATTGACGAGCTGGACTTTTCCCACTCCCGTTCGTCGGACCCACGAAAACGGTGGATAGGAGTGCACCGCGGTTGCGAAGCCGAATTTGTCGACCCCGTCCTCGCGTCCGCGAGGACCGATGAGGCGGCAATTACGACCTTCGCGAATTCGAAAAATCGCGGTCCCGAATCCGAAAACCGATCGACTTAGTCGGCCAGGCAACGCTCTTCGCGATTGGCAGCCTGTTGCGCCGCCTCGATGGTGTTGGCGAGCAGCATCGCGATGGTCATCGGCCCCACGCCGCCGGGCACGGGCGTAATCCAGGACGCAACCGGGCGCACGGACGCAAAGTCCACGTCGCCGCAAAGAGAACCGTCGGATCGGCGATTTATGCCGACGTCGATGACCACGGCCCCGGGCTTGACCATATTGCCAGTAATCATCATGGGTTTGCCGATGGCTGCCACCAGAATGTCCGCTCGTCGCGTGTGCGCGGCCAAATCGCGTGTTCGAGAATGACAGACCGTCACGGTCGCATCCGCAGCGAGAAGCAGTCGTGCCGTCGGCCGGCCGACGATGTTGGAGCGACCAACGACGACGGCGTCGCGGCCGCGCGGATCGATTTGTGCTTGCGCAAGGAGCACCATGATTCCCTTGGGAGTGCACGGAACAAACCGGGGCCTTCCGAGCGCTAAGGCTCCGACGTTTTCCGTGCGAAACCCGTCGACATCTTTGTGTGCACTGACGGCGGCGAGCACCTCGCCTTCGTCGAGCGTCGGCGGAAGCGGCAACTGCACCAGGATGCCATGGATCCGAGCGTCGCGGTTTAAAGCCTCGATGCGATCGATAACTTCCTGCGGTCGTACGTCGGCCGGCAAGACAACGTTCTGCGAGAAAATTCCCGTGTCTTCGCACGCGGCGACCTTGTTTCGCACGTAAACCTGCGAAGCGGGATTTTCTCCCACCAGGACCACGGCCAATCCGGGGCGATGCCCGCGCGCCGCCAGCACCGCGACCTGCTCTCGATACTGCGCCCGCAATTGCAGCGCGATCGCTTTACCATCAAGAAGAGATGCGGTCATGTTGATCTTACGCAATCGGTTCTCACGGACAGCGGCGTGATCGTGCGGACTGTGCCGGGTCGTTGCCAACGCACGCGGCAAGCCAACGGTGGTTTGTGCGGCTCGACGCTCTTACTCCGATCGCATTTGCGCTTGCGAAAGATTGCTTCCCGGCCCCACACTTTGCGTCAGCCAGACGTTGCCGCCGATCGTCGAGCCGCGCCCGATGGTGATTCGGCCCAGAATGGTCGCGCCGGCATAAATGACCACATCATCCTCAACGATCGGGTGGCGGGGGACGCCCTTGATCAGCTTGCCGTCCCCGTCTACTGGAAAGCGCTTGGCGCCGAGCGTCACCGCCTGATACAGTCGCACGCGATCCCCAATTACGCATGTCTCGCCGATCACGACCCCCGTGCCGTGATCGATAAAAAAACTCGCACCGATCTTGGCTGCCGGGTGAATGTCGATGCCCGTGCGCGTGTGGGCAATTTCCGATACGAGACGCGCAATGAGTCGCGCGCCAAGCTGATGCAGCGCGTGCGCAAACCGATACAAGATGATGGCCGTGATGCCGGGGTAGCACAACAGAATTTGGGACAGACTCGTGGCCGCCGGATCCCCCTGGTAGGCCGCGTGCAGGTCGCCGACCAACAGGGCCCGGATCGCCGGAAGCTGTGCGGCAAAGTCGCGTGTCATTTCTGCCGCCACGCGCGCCAGATCCGCTTCGTTGCCCGGGGTGGGCAGACTGTCGAAATACAGCCCGCGCCGCAGCTGTTCGGCCAGCAGCGTTAGCGCGAGATTGAGCGTGTCGCCGACAAAAAAGTCGATACTCTCGTCACTTAAGTCGGAGCTACCGTAATGCGTCGGAAACAACGCAGCGCGCAAACGGTCGACGACATCGGAGATGATCTCGCGCGAGGGCAATTCGCGCACGCGCCCCAGGTGCCGCACGCTGTGGGTCACCTCGCGCGACGTGCGCAAGTCCGCGACGATCGACTTTAGGTCCCAAATCGACTGTACGACGGAAGCACCGCGGACCGTCAGGGATTCTTTGCCCAATTTTTGCCTCCCAAGCCGCTCACGTGCGATTGACCTGGCGCAATTTGTTCAACTAGGGAGAATGTTACCGCATGGGCCTCGGCGAGCGCCGTCATAATGTCCGGTGCAGATCGATCTGCGCTAGGCCGATGCGGCGGTTTTCCCCCGCAACCGTCGTACCAAGAAACGCGCGGGATCCACGGCCGCCGACAGTGCGGTTTCGATGGGCGGCGGCTCGCCCGTTATAAGCGAGGCCACGTGCTCGCCAAGAAGCGGGGCAAGCGCCAAGCCCCGTGAACCCAGTGCACTGAGGCAGAACAGTCCGGATAGACGCGGCAGATCCGGCAGGTGCGCGCCGCAGTAGCGATCGGGGTCGCGGCCGATTGCCGACGTATCGGGCAGGGCGCCCGCCAACGGCAGATGATCCTGGCAGACGCAGCGACGGGCAAAGAAGGCACCGTCGGCCTGTAGCCGAGGTGGGTCGACGAGAAGCTGCGGCAAGCGGTCGAGATTGACGCGGTGCGCGTGCACGCTTGCCGCGTCCGGTAGCGCGGCCAAATCGGCCGCTTCTCCAACCAGGGTGCCAGAAAACGCGGATGCCTGCGCTTGAACCGACTCGTAAGTTGCTCCTACAGCGGCCCGGCCCAATAACGGAGGGATCAGGTAGCCGTCGCCGCTGACGCCAGCGCGCAGTTCGCGCAGCGCGGACGGCGCCAACAGCGTAATGCGGCCTGCCAGCTCCTGGATCGGCAACTCCTGGCCTTGGCACAGTCTCGCCATGCCCATGGCGTTGGCCAGCACCACGATGGGTGCCTCGTAGCTTCGACCGTGCGTCTCCGTCACACGCCAGCCGCCATCCGCCGGCGTTACGCTGGCCACTTCGAACCCGAAGCCTCGCAACAAAGGTGCAGCTGGATCCATTTGGCCCGGGGCGTCCAGGAGGGCGCCACACCAGCGGGCCGCGGAAACGACCGCGCCGCGCGCAAACCACGTTCCGCCATTGCGGGGTACGAGGCCCAGGTGCGCGGCAGCCTGCTGGACATCCCGAAAGACGGCAAATTCCGCGGGCCAAGCCTGCTCCTGCAATTGAGCGTTTGTCGCGAGGGCCTCCTGCGCACTGCTTGCCTGGTCAAACACTCCGCACTGGCGCCAGAGTCCTTCCGCATCCCGGGTATTCCCGGACGGTGCAAGGCGATGCAACAGCGACAAGCCAAAGAAAAATCCGGCCCGCATCAAACGCGATGCCCGGTTGTCATCGGCGCTGAGCACGGGTCGCAGCAGACCGACGGGCAACCCCGACGCTTCCTTTGCCGCTTCCTCCGCGCGCTCCAATAATGTCACGCTCCAGCCGCGCTTTCGTAATGCGTACGCCGTCGAGCAACCCGCAAGGCCTGCGCCGACAACAATGGCATGCCTCTGGCCCTCGTAGGGCAGCGGCGGGTTGTGCCGACGCAGCTTCCAGCGGGGTGCAAAGCGCGCACTGAGCATTTCGCGCTTTGTCGCGAAACCGGACCGCCGCGAAACGGCAAAGCCGTTTTTTTCGAGCGCTTCACGCACCGAGCGCGCGCAGGTATACGTTGCCACCGTCGCATCGGAACGCGCCATACGCGCAAGCGCCCAAAAAATCCTCGGATCCCACATGCGTGGATTGCGGCGCGGGGCAAAGCCGTCGAGATAAAACGCGTCCACGCCCGGACGCAGCTGCGGCACAAGCTCCAGGGCGTCGCCCAAAGCCAAGGTCAGCAGGACGCGTCCTTCTTCAAATTCCAGCCGATGCAGACCCGCGGTGAGCAACGGCCATTGTGCGGCAAGTTGCGAGCGCAAATCGCCTAACGGATCTTGCCGCGATGCGTCCTGTGCGCCCGGTGCGATACGATGGCGCGGTTCGGAGCAACCCGGATCATCCTGCTGTCGCGGGAGCAAGAAACCCGATTGCAGATCGTGCGCACGCAGCGGATGGCGCTCGACGGAGAGAAAATGCAGCCGTTGCGGGCGCTGCGGGTCGTCGCGCCAGGCCTGCCAAGTGGCGAGAAAGTTCGTACCCAGACCAAAACCCGTCTCCAGGATGGTGAATTGCAGCCGCTTGGCCCAGCGTGCGGGAAGATTGTTGCCCGCCAGAAAGACGTGACGCGCCTGGCCCAGCGCACCGTCGCGGCTTGCGTACACGTCCGCATAACGTCGGGAGTACGGGGCACCGCTTTGGTCAAACTCCAGCGTTTGCGGCTCCAGGCGGTGCACGGGCAGGGGGCTCGGGGTCAAAGAATCGGGAAACCGGATGCTGTCAGTGTAGAGTGTCGCAATGGAGATTTCGGTCCTTCCTGTCACGATGTTTGCCCAAAACTGCTCGATTTTGGGCTGCGAGCGCACCCGCGAGGCGGCAATCGTCGACCCTGGTGGGGACCTGGATCAGATCCTCGAGCAGCTTCAGGCCCAGTCGCTTACTGCCAAGAAAATTTTCCTCACCCACGGACACATCGACCATTGCGCCGGCGCCCCGGAGCTTGCGCGGCAACTGGGCATTCCGATCGAAGGCCCGCAGCAGGCCGACGCATTTTGGATCGAACGTCTGCCCGAGGCGGCCCTGCAGTTCGGATTTCCCCCCGCGCGGGCCTTTACGCCGGACCGATGGTTAAACGACGGAGATACCGTACGTTTTGGCGCGCAAATCCTGGAGGTCATCCATTGTCCGGGGCATACGCCCGGCCACGTCGTGTTTTTTCATGCGATTGATCGCATCGCCATCGTGGGCGACGTACTCTTCGCAGGGTCCATCGGTCGCACGGATTTTCCGCGCGGCAATCACGCGGATTTGCTCTCTTCCATCCGCAACAAGCTCTGGCCCCTGGGCGATGACGTGACGTTTGTGCCGGGCCACGGTCCGATTTCGACATTTGGCGCGGAGCGGCGTAGCAATCCCTTTGTTGGCGACGCCGTATTTGCTCGGCGAGCGTAAGGGCGGTTTGATTCAATGCGTTGGGGCGACCGCGGCAACTGGCGCGTCTTCGTGCCACCACCCGCCACCGAGCGCCGCGTAAAGCGCCACGGTATCTTGCAGGCGCTGTGCAACCGCCCCGAGATAGCCCAGACGCGCCTGCTGGTATTGCACGTCGGCAACCAGAAGATCCAGATAGCCGGCCGTCCCGGCCTCGTAGTTGGCGCGGGTCAACTTCTCACTTTCGGAGGCGGCATTTAGCGCATCGACTTGGGCACGAAGCGCCTGCGCGTCGTGTTCCAGCGCACGCATCGTGTCGGCGACTTGTTCCAGGGCCGTTAAGACGGTCTGTTCGTATTGGGCCAAGGAGGCATCGTAGGCATCGATCGCGGCCTTGCGCGTGAACCACTGACTGCCGCCATTGAAGAGGGAGCCCGCCAGGTCGGCCTGAAGCGACCAGAATTTGGTGCCGGTGCGCAAGAGGTCTTTCAGGACTGAGTGGTCATAGCCTGCCGTTCCGCTAAGCGTGAGAGTGGGAAATAAATCCGCCGTGGCGATGCCGATCTGGGCGCTGGCCTGGTGCAGCGAGGCTTCGGCCGCGAGAATGTCGGGACGATGGCGCGCAAGGGTCGAGGGCAGGGAATCGGGCAGTTCGGCCGGCAGCGCGATGCTATCGAGCGTAAAGGTCGGCGCCGCGAACTGCGCCGGGGTTTGCCCGCAAAGCTGGGCGAGCAGATCATTGGTTTGATCGACGTGCTGTTCGAGGGCGGCGACGGCCGCCGCGTCGCTGGCCTGCTGGCTTTTGAGAACCAGGACCGCGGCGTAGGTCGCGGTGCCCGCGTTGTACTGCACTTGCGCGATCCGAATCTGCTCGTCCAGCATGCGGATGAGGGCACGGGTTGCGTCGCGTTGGGCCTCGTAGCCGGCGCGGGCGATTGCGGTGTTGACGACATTGGACGTGAGGCTCAGATAGGTCGCCAGCATTGCGTAGCGCTGTTCGTCGACGACGGCACCGAGCGCCTCGACGGTGCGGCGCTGGCCACCGAACAGGTCGGGCACGTAACTTACATTGGCGCCGAGCGTTCCTAGGTTGTAGGGACCAACCGACGTGAGTCCGCCCTGGCCCAACGGCGGCGGAAGAGTAACAACCGAGACTTCGCGCGTTGCCTGGGCGCTTGCGCCAATTTGCGGGAAGAACACGCCATACCCGGCGCGCAAATTGTTCTGGCTCTGGCGCAGGGTGGCCTGCGCGGATTTCAGAGTGGGGCTGCGCTCCAGAGCCTGCGCGACCAGCTCATCGACTCCCTTTGATTCAAAGCGCTCCCACCACTTTGCGGGCAAATCGGCCTGCTTTTCAAAGTGCTGTACGCGTCCGTCGGCCTCCAGCGAGGCCGGGGCGGGACGGTCTTTGCCCAGCACGCTATCGCCTGCGGGCGGTTCGGGCCGATGAAAGTCGGGCCCGAGGGCGCAGCCAGCAAGCACGGCGCAGCCCGCAATGAGCGCCACAGGCCAGCGCATGCCGCGCCGCGGGGGACAAGGCGCCATGACAAGTTGGGACGGGTTTTGCATCGCCGCGGCCTATTTGCCAATGTAGACGTCGACCAGCTGGCCCGGGTACACGGGTTGGCCTTCGCTGACCTTGAAGCGGAATATGACGGGCAACACGCGCAGGTCAACGCGCTCCTGACGTTCGTCGGACAAAGAGATTTTTGGCGTGACGTAGGGTTCGATTCGAACGAAATCGATGGGTACGCTGCCCTTGGTGCCGCGCACGAACATCTGTGCTTTGATGTCCTTGGCCGTCGCCAGGCGTGGGATCAAGATTTCGTCCACATAGCAACGCACGTTGAGCGTCTTGGGGGAAGCGCCGAAGACGATCGGCGGATCGGTGTTGGCCTGCGTATAGGTGTTGTACGCGCCCTGCGGAGAGACGTAATTGCCATCGTAGACGTTGATGGCTAGTACGGTACCGTCGATCGGCGCGCGCAGAGTGTACTTGGACAGGAGCGTTCGGGCCGAGAGCGCCGATTTGACCAGGGACTGGTACGTGGCATCCTGATTGCGAATATCGTAGATCCACGCCCCGGCCCGGGTGAGCTCGAGGTTGCGCTGGGCCGTTACGCGGTTGGCCTCCGCCAAGAGCCAGGTATTGCGCGCCGTGTCGAGGGCGTCGCGGCTGACCGCGTGCGGATCGGCATCATAGGCGTGCTGCTGCTTCTCATAGGTGTCGCGCGCGAGCTTGGCGCTGGCCTCGGCGGCGGCGAGCTGCGCCTCGCTCACGAGGAGGCTCTCGGGTCGCGGCTGCGCCCGCAGCTCCTCGAGCATGGCCTTGGCGGCCTGCGCCTGTGCCTCGAGCTGCTCGGTCGTGGCACGCTGCACGCGATCGTCGATCTGCATAAGCGCGTCTCCGCGCTTTACCAACTGACCGGAATGCACGAGGACCTGCGTGACGATCCCGCTCACCTCGGGGTAGATATTGACGTTCGATCCGTGCGGCTGATCGCTCTCGATAATGCCGTTGGCGAAGATGCCCTCGGCATACGGATTGGATGCCGGTTCGAAGGCCGGCGGCTGCGGGGCCTGCTTCTGGGCCGAAATCACCGCACTTACCAGACCGCCCACGACACCAAGCCCGGCCAGAACGAAAATGAGCTTAGTCCCCGATAACCGAATTGCCATCTTGCACGCCTTTCAGTTTCCCGTCTTCCATGCGCAATATCCGGTGCGCATACTCGTAAATTCGCGCGTCGTGCGTCACGATCACAATGCAGCGCTGGTCGTTTAAAACTTCGTGGCGCACGAAATCCACAATCGTTCGACCGGTTTCCCCGTCGAGCGATGCCGTTGGTTCATCGAAAATCATCACGTCGGGCTGGCTCACGACCGCACGGGCGATGGCCACGCGTTGCTGCTCGCCGCCGGAGAGCTTGACGGGGGGCAGATCCGCTCGATCCTCCAGGCCCACGATTTTGAGGAAGCGATGCGCTTCGGCGAGCGCCTCGTTCCAGGGACGCTTGCGCAAAATCAAAGGAATGGCCACGTTCTCTACGGTCGTTAAGCGTGGAAACAAGTGGTAGTCCTGAAAAACAAAGCCGATCGTTTGCAGGCGAAATTCGCACAAATCATCGGCCGACATATCCCAGATCGCGCGACCCTTCACCGTGACCGAACCGTTGTTCGGGCGCAAAATGCCCGAGATAACGCTAAGGAGCGTCGTTTTGCCGCTACCCGAGGGTCCCACGATATACAGCATTTCACCAAAGCGGGCCTCGAAACTTACCGCCTTGAGCGCGTGCGTGCGGGCGTCTCCTTCCCCAAAATACTTGTCGATATCGC
>DASPTP010000010.1:0-2062 GCA_035623355.1 Burkholderiaceae bacterium
GTGATACAAGCCGAGGTAACAACAAAAGAGAAACAGCGCCACCATCGCCCAGATCGCGCTGAGTCCGCCGTACTGGCGCATCGTGTCGTAAATCCAGTAGCACGTTCCCGCGTACCACAGAATCCCGCACACGTAACCCAGCACAAATGCCTGGCCGGGCGAGGCCGGACCCAGCCGAATTGAATCGATGACCTCAAGCTCGCCCGTGGACTGCGTGCGCAGCAGAGCCAGGATCAGCGGCGTCAGAGCCAGCCAGGAAAGCACAGACAGTCCGGGTAGAGGGAAAATGAGCACCTGGAGGACCGCCGACAGCAGCACCAGCAACCAGGCGCTCGAGTGAATTCGCCGCACGGGCAAGGATAGCAAAATGGGTCAGCAAAACAGGAGCGGTTCGTTGCGCAGGTTGGTTTCGATCTATCGGGCCGGGTTGAGTCCGCGTCGCACGCTCTTAATGGCCAAGCCAACCAGCCCGTATGTAGCAGCGTTCGTGATCAGACACGCATACAAAGAAACGCTGAAGTGGAAGTGCATGCTGGCAAACGCGATCGGGCAAGTGATTTCCGCAAGAGCCAACATAGGATCAGCAGACGTCAGCGCCGGAGGATGCGTTGCATAGGCGTACAGCGCCCAACCAACCGCAACCGAGAAACCCGCGCCCGCCCACATCGCAATTCGGGATTTCATGCCGCCGCCTCCAACCGTCGAACTAGATCATGTGATCTGATGGTCGCATCAAAAGCGCAAGGCCGCAACCACTATGTGTCCGACGTACGACCCAGATCGTTCTCACACCGGAATCCGCAGGCTTGAGCGAACAAAGTCCGCGATTTCTGGCGTGACATACCGCGGCGGCGTGATGAGGAAGACTGGCCGATCTTTCACCGGTTTCAGTGACACAGATTCCCAAGCCGTGTCGTCCGTCGACCGGTGAATGATTACGGCGTTCGCGCGGTCAAGAAATTCGCGCGCGGAATTCTTGAAATCGGCGGTCGCCGGATCGAGTACGGTGAGATACAAATCCGGCCGCAGAAACTTCAGCACGCTGTTCGACTCGATGATGACATTCCGCGCGTCGGCCAACTTCCCGCGCAACGCAGGCATGGCCTCGGCAAGGCGTCCTTGCTCAGTGCGCACCCACAGCGCCCGCTCCGCTCCAGCCACGAGAAACCGCGATGTGTCCGACTGGCCCGAGCGGTCGTGTTCTTCGGAGATCGCCCACGAGTGATCGGCGGTGGCGCAGTCGCACGGCTCACCCTGGGCGGAGCAAATCCCGTGACCGTACTGCGTGATCTTCACCGCGGTCCATTGGCATTCGGGCAACGCCGAAATCAAACCAGCCACCACGCTGGTCTTTCCCACGCTGCGCGAATGCCCACCGATGACGAGGAGTGCCACGATTCAGTCCCTTTTGGCCAGCCGCGCGAGGGCTGCCAACTGCTTCAAATACTCGCGCAGCGGTTGCGCCGGAGTCCCCCAAAAGGCCACACCCTTGCCGCGCAGAACTTTGTTTGGCAGAATCCCGCCCTGTCCGCCCACCATGACTCCTTCCCCAATGCGCGCATGCTCGCCGATCCCGACCTGCCCGCCCAACACCACTCCGTTTTCAATCACGATGCTTCCCGAAAGGCCCGTCTGCGCCGCGATCACGACATCCTCCCCGATCTGGCAGTTGTGACCGATGTGCACAAGATTGTCGAGCTTGGCGCCACGGCGGATGCGGGTTTCATCGAGCGCGCCGCGATCGATGGTCGTATTGGCGCCGATTTCGACGTCATCTTCGATCACCAGCCACCCTACCTGCGGGAATTTTTCGTAGTGTCCGGTCTTGCCGTCGCGCACGTAGCCGAAGCCGTCGCTGCCCAGCACGGCTCCGGCGTGTACGATCACGCGGTTACCCAAGGTCGTGCCTGGATAGATGGTTACCTTGGGATAGATTTCGCAGTCGCTGCCGATCTTTACGCCCGCCCCGATCGAGCAGCCTGCCGCAATCCGAGTTCGGTCGCCGATTTGCGCCCGTTCGCCGACAACGGCGTTTTCTTCCACCGCAACCCCTGCGCCCAGC
>DASPTP010000011.1:0-23472 GCA_035623355.1 Burkholderiaceae bacterium
CGTATTCGCCACCCGCCAAAGTGATCTGGTGGAAGGAACCGATCGAACGCACCGAAGTGATCTGGATCACGATCGCGTTCTTGTGGTGCCTGTTCATGTTCAGCTGGATGATCGCCTGGCACTGGATCGGCAACCAGAACATGGCCAACGAGGCCTACAAAACGACACCGGAGGCGTACGCCGCCAAGGTCGAGGCCTTCACCGCCAAGTACACCGTGCGCCAGGACGCCAACGACCCGAGCCTGCCCGTCGTGCACCCGCCGGCCGGAAGCGACGTCTACATTGCGGCAAGCCGCTGGCAGTGGCGTCCTTTGATCGAACTCGAGAAGGGCAAGAGCTATCGCGTGCACATCTCCTCGCTTGACTGGGACCACGGCTTTTCGCTGCAGCCCCTGAACATCAATTTCCAGGCCTACCCCGGCTACGAGCAGGTGGTCACCATGACGCCGAACTCCTCGGGAACGTTCACCATCGTCTGCAACGAATACTGCGGCATCGGCCACCACACGATGCTCGGAAAAGTCTACGTCAAGGAGTAGGGCATGACCACGACCGCATTGTCCCCATTCCGCATCGATGTAGTGTCCGGCTTGCGGATGGATCTGAAGGCCTCGACACTAATTAAAGTCAACGCCGTCGCCGCCGTTGTCTTTTTGCTGATCGGCGGGCTATTCGGCATGGGCGTGGGCCTGACGCGCTGGCCCGCGCTGCATCTGCTGCCGCCCGAATGGTTCTACATGGCTCTTACCGGCCACGGCATCGTCGCCCTCATCGTCTGGGTCATCTTCTTTGAGATGGCGGTTCTGTACTTTTGCGGCTCGACGCTGCTCAATTCTCGACTTGCGACTCCAGGCTGGGCGTGGGTCCAGTTCGTGTTGATGGTTTTCGGCGCCCTCATGACCATAACGGCCGTTTTGCAAGGCGACTCGAGCGTCATGATGACCTCCTATGCCCCTATGGACGCGGCGCCGCATTTTTACCTGGGCCTGATCCTCTTCGCGGTCGGGGCCCTCATCGGGTGCTTTGTGTTTCTGGGCACCCTTGTCGTTGCCAAGGAGGAAAAGACCTACGAAGGATCCCTGCCGCTCGTGGTCTTCGGTGCGTTGACCGCCGCGATCATCGCCATATTCACGATTGCCTCCGGCGCCATCATCCTGATTCCGACCTTCCTCTGGTCGGTGGGACTGATCCACAGCATCGACCCGATGATGTACCGCGTGATCTGGTGGGCCTTGGGGCACTCCTCGCAGCAGATCAACGTTGTCGCGCACATTTCCATCTGGTATCTGATCGCCTCGCTCGTCTTTGGCGCCAAACCGATGTCGGAGAAGGTCAGCCGCACGGCCTTTTTGTTGTACATCCTGTTTCTGCAGCTCGGATCGACCCACCACCTGCTCGCCGACCCGGGTTTGAGCTCGACCTGGAAGATCTTCAACACGAGCTACATGATGTACCTGGCCGTGCTCGCCAGCTTGATCCACGGATTGACGGTCCCAGGGTCGATCGAGGTGGCGCAGCGTCGCAATGGCCTGAACCGGGGTTGGTTCGAGTGGCTGCGCAAGGCGCCCTGGGGCAATCCGGTGTTCTCCGGAATGTTCCTGTCGCTCCTCATCTTCGGTTTTGTCGGCGGCATCACCGGCGTCGTGATGAGCGTGGAGCAGATCAACATGATCATCCACAACACGATTTACGTTCCGGGTCACTTCCACGGCACGGTTGTCGGAGGCACGACGCTGGCCTTCATGGCGCTGACGTATTACCTCATCCCCGTGCTCTTTCAGCGCGAGGTCATCCTGCCGTGGCTGGCAAAGTGGCAGCCCTACCTCTTTGGGATCGGTACCGCGGTCCTTGCCATTTCGCTCATGGGTGCGGGCACGCTCGGCGTTCCCCGCCGTCACTGGGACATCGCGTTTGCCGGACAGCCGCTGGGTCACGAGTTTCCGGGACTGGCTTATCTGATGATGGCGGTTGCGGAAATCGGCGGCCTGCTCGCTGTGGTCGGGGGCGTGGCGTTCATCCTGATCGTGGTGGGTTCGTTGCTGGTCGGCAAAAAGATCCCCGCGGACGCCAAGCCGTATCCGCGCGTTGCGGATGCGGATGCGGGCGGACACAAGAGCATCGGCCTTGGCGGCTTTGAGGCGCCCGGCACTTTCGTGCTGGCGATGGTTCTGTTCGCCGCCCTGGTTCTGTACTACTTCATCAACTTTAAGTACCTGGCTACGTTGTGGACTCTTACTTGAAGCGCGCGCTTACGGCGTCGGGACCCGGACAGTCCATCGGCCCAACCCGGGCCGGGGCACGTGCACGGTTCGCAGGAGGACAAAAAATGGCCGCCGCGATCAAGCAGTTCGCCGATTTGTTCAAGCTTCGCATCGGCTTTGTGATCAGCTTCACGGCATTGGCTGGGGTGGCGGTCACGCCCGGTGCCCTGCCGGCCTGGAAGATCTTGGTGCTGGGACTTGCGGTTCTCGTTTCCTCGGCGAGCGCGGGGGCGTTCAACCAATATGTCGAGCGCGACATCGATGCGTGCATGCGACGCACGCGGCGCCGTCCCTTCGTAACGGGCGAACTCAAACACGGGCCGTTCTGGCTGGGCGTGATTGTCGCGATGCTCGCGATCTCGGTTTGCGCGGCGGCGGCGGCGCTGAATTTCCTCTCGGCGCTGTATGTGTTCCTCGGGGCGTTCGTCTACGCGGTGGTGTACACGGTGTGGCTCAAGCGGCGCACCTGGCTCAACATCGTCGTCGGCGGTCTTGCCGGCAGCTTTGCCGTGCTGGCGGGAGCGGCCGCGGTTTCGCCCGACCCCGATCCGCGCGCGCTCATCCTGGCGACGGTGCTGTTTCTCTGGACGCCGCCCCACTTCTGGAGCCTGGCGATCGCGCATCGAAACGACTACGACGCGGCGCGTGTCCCAATGCTCCCCGTGGTAGTGGGAGATGCGCGGGCCGCGCGCGTGATCTGCGCCAGCACGATCGTGCTGGTTGCGACGTCGCTGCTTCCGCTGTGGTACGGAATGGGGTGGTGGTACCTGCTCGGCGCGGTGGCCGGCGGCGCGGTTTTCCTGGCCAAGAGCGTGAAGCTGGCGCGCCACCCCAGCCGCCTTACGGCCTTTGCGTGCTTTCACGCGTCCTTGCTGCAACTGAGCCTGCTCCTGAGTGCGGCCATGCTCGACGCTTTTTGGTAAGGCGGCTGCGATGCGTCGGGCGGCTTTCTTGGCCCTGACTCTGGGAGCGATCGCGTCGGTCAACGTCGTAGCGAGCGCGCAACCGACGGAGGCGACCGCAAGCTTTGACGAGAAGGCGGCACTGCAGCTTAGCGCCCAGGCCGTCGGTGGCCTCGTCGGAGATTACGATCTGCGCGATCGCGACGGCCGCGCGATTCGGGTTTCGAGTTTTGGGGGCAAACCGCTGCTGGTGAGTCCGATCTTCACCAAGTGCGCGCAGACCTGCCCCATGACCACGCGCAAATTAAGCGTGGCGGTGAAAACCTTGCAGCAAGCCTTCGGCGCCGAAAGCTTCGCGGTGCTTTCCGTCGGATTTGACACGGAATCGGACACACCGCAGGCCATGCGCCGCTTTGCCCAGCGCCAGGGCGTGGACCTTCCGAACTGGGAGTTTGCCAGCGCCGATGCGCCTACCGCGGCCCGCTTGGCGCGCTCCCTGGGGTTTAGCTATCGCCCATCGCCCGAGGGGTTTGACCACATCTCCCAGCTCACCGTAGTCGATGCGCAAGGACGCGTTTACCGCCAGGTGTACGGCGACGATTTTGAGCTCCCCTCGCTGGGCGAACCCCTCAAGCAGCTTCTTGCCGGCGCGCAAACGCACTACCCGCTCTGGCAAGGTCTCGGCCGGCGAATCCGCCTTTTTTGCACGCGGTTTGATCCGAGCAGCGGCCGCTACCAAGCCGACTATTCGTTTTTTGTCGGCATGCTGATCAGCGCGGCGATGATTCTGCCTTTCGGCTACTGGATCGTTCGCGAACTGCGTCGGGCGTGGCGCCCTACGAGCAGGGAGGCCTGAGCCGGAGCGCACAACGTTCGCGACCGGGCGTGGATGCTGCCGCGCCCGCGCGGGCAGCGCCGCCCGCTGGGAGGATCCCTTGCCGAATTTGGACAAAGTCCGTGCGATGCGGCGCAGAGGCTCGCGTGCCGGCGCCCGCATCGCCGACAGCCACCCGGGCGCCGCTCGCAGGGGAAATCCGTGATTCGCGCCGTGCAAACCCTGGCGCAAAAGGCACTGCTGCGTCTGGATAAGCTGTTTAACCGGCTTTTCGGCGCCGAAACCAATCCGCTCTACCAATTGGGTGCCATCACCTACTTTCTTTTCTGCATCATTCTGGCCAGCGGGTTTTACCTCTACGCCTTCTACCGCACGGGAGTCAAGGAGGCGTTTGATTCGGTCGAGGCCATCACTCAGGCTCAGTGGTACCTGGGCGGCGTCATGCGAAGCCTGCATCGCTACGCATCGGACGGGATGGTGCTGACGGTGCTCATTCACATGGCAAGAAACTTCGCCATGAACCGGCTGAGCGGATTTCGTGCCTTTTCGTGGATCACGGGCATCTTCGCGCTTTTGTTCCTCTACATCTCGGGCATCAACGGCTATTGGCTGGTGTGGGACCGCTTGGCGCAGTTCATCGCGGTGGCGAGCACCGAATGGCTCGACTGGTTTCCCATCTTTAGCAGCCCGCTGGTACGCAATTTTCTGGTGCAGGAGAGCGTAAACGACCGCTTTTTTTCCTTGCTGTCCTTCGCGCATCTGGGCATTCCGCTCATCATGCTGGCGCTCGTCGTCGTTCATACCCAGCGGGTCAGCGGCGCGCGTACCTTTCCGTCTCGTTCCCTGGCAATCGGTTGGTCCGTGATGCTCCTTGGGCTCGCTTTGTTCAAGCCCGCCGTCAGTCAGGGGCGCGCCGACCTGGGAACCGTCCCCGCGGATTTGCACTTGGACTGGTTCTTTCTGCCGAGCTACCCGCTGATCTACGCGTGGTCGCCCGGCCACCTTTGGGCGCTGATCGGAGCGGTTTTTGTGCTCCTTTTCCTCCTGCCGGTGCTTACGCGGTCGCCTCGGCGCGTCGAGGGGTTCCGCGTCACCACCGTACCGAGCGTGCACGCATTTGCGGCCAAACCGGGGGAGACGATCCTGGAGGCCGGGTTGCGCCAAGGCGTTCGCCTGCCGTACTTGTGTCGCGACGGCGCCTGCGGGGCCTGCAAGGGAACCGTCTTGCAGGGCACGGTGGACTACGGGATTTACCAGCCCGACGCGTTGACGATGGCAGAGCGCCACGCGGGACGTGCGCTGTTTTGCCGCGCCATGCCACTTTCGGACCTGGAGATCGAATACTACGAAAGCGAGCGGCAAAAGCGAGTCCCGGTCCGGCTCCTGAATTGCCGGGTGCGCGCGATGCGGCAACTGGCGCCCGAGGTCATGCGGCTGAGCCTGGAGCGGCCGGCGGGCGAATCCCTGGATTTTTTTGCCGGCCAGTATCTGGACGTACTGCTGCAAGACGGGGCGCGGCGAAGCTTTTCGTTTGCCAATGCGCCGCACGACAACGAGTTCATCGAGTTGCATATTCGCCGGATCGAAGGCGGGCGGTTTACGACCCATGTGTTCGCGAACATGCAGGTAGGCGATGAAGTTCGCATCGAAGGTCCCTTGGGTACGTTTCTGGAGGACGACGATCCGGACGTGCCGACCATATTTCTTGCGGGAGCGACCGGCTTTGCGCCCGTCAAGAGCATCTTGGAACACCGGTTTCACATCGCTTGGCGCGGCCGCATGCTGCTGTACTGGGGTGTGCGTGTCCGCGCGGACCTGTATATGGCCGAGCTCGCGCTCGCATGGCAGCGCGAACACCCGAACTTCACTTTTGTACCGGTGCTGTCGGCGCCCCTGCCGCAAGACCAATGGCAAGGCCGCACGGGTCTTGTGCACGAGGCCGTGCTGGCCGATTTTCCCGATCTGAGCGGATATCGGGTCTACGCCTGCGGGTCGATGCAGATGGTGCAGGCGGCGCGGCCGGCCTTCTTGGCGCAGGGCTTGCCCGAAGGCATGTGCATCTCGGATGCGTTCTTGCTTGCGGCGCAGCGCGATGCGCGCGCGAGCCCCGCCGGCGCGATGTCATGAACCCGATGCTTCGCTATGTGGGGCAGGGACTCGCCTATGCGCTCTTTGCCCTCGTGCTGGGATACTTTTCCACGTCCCCGGCCTATCAGCAGCTTCCCGCGGACTACGCGCTGATCAAGTTGAGCTTTAGCCACGCGGCTCAGCGCAAACAGCCGTGTCGCGAACGCAGCGCCGAGGAGTTGGCCAAACTGCCGCGCAACATGCGCATACCGATGGACTGTCCGCGCGAGCGCTCCAACGTCGTCGTGGAAATGGACATGGACGGGCAGGCGCTGTACCGCGCGATTCTGCCGCCCTCGGGGCTCGCCCACGACGGCGCATCGTCGGTGTACCGGCGCTTGCCGGTTCGCGCCGGAGTGCACCGACTCGCACTTCGGCTCAAGGACACGGAGCAGGGGAACTTCGGCTTCGTGCGCGAGGAGACCGTGATGCTCGAACCCGGGCGGGTCATGGTCATCGACTTCAAGTCGGACGCACCTGGCGCCGGAGGCTGGGTGTTTCACGGAGGTGAACCATGAGCGCAGTAATTCCTTTTTTTGAAGCCGGCGCGGTGGAACCGGCCGCCACCCGGGCGCAGTTCGCGCTGCCCACCGCGCATCCGGACTGCCAGCGGCTGGCGGCCGGGTGGATGTGGGTGAGTTTCTCGGCGTTGGTGGGAGCCGGTTTGTTCGCGCTGCTGATCGTCCTGGCGCGCACTCCGTACGTGTCGAGCCTGTTTCCCACGGTGGATTTTTTTCGCAGCGCACTCGTGGTCCACGTGGACTTGTCGGTGCTGGTGTGGTTTTTTGCCTTCGCCGGGGTGCTCTGGAGCGCCGCGTCCCCCCCGCAATGGCTGACGCTCGGCTGGGCGGCGCTCACCTTTACCGGCGCCGGCGCGCTGATGCTGGTGCTCTCGCCCTTCATCGCAACGGGCGGACCGTTGATGAACAACTACATTCCAGTTTTGCAGAATCGGGCCTTTCTTGCCGGTTTGGTGCTTTTTGGTTTCGGCGTCGGCATGGCCGCATTCCGCGGCTTGGTGACGCTACCCGGGCTGCTGACGAGGACCGAGTGCGAGGACCGCGCGACGCGATTCGGACTGCATGCCGCGGCCTTCGCAACCGCGATGGCGCTGCTTGCCTACAGCTGGGCGTTTGCGACGATCCCGTTTTTCGTCCGCGGGCTGGCCTACTGCGAGTCCCTCTTTTGGGGCGGCGGGCACGTAATGCAGTTTGCCTACACGTCCTTGATGCTAGTCGCGTGGCTGTGGCTGGCCACCGAAGTGGGGGCGCGCGTGCCGCTGACGGCGCGCGTGACGACACTGTTTTTTGCCTTGGGTGTCGCTCCCGTGCTGGCAACGCCCCTGATCTACCTCTCGTACCCGACCCACTCGTTTGACAACATGGAGGCCTTCACCAAGATGATGCGGGTTGGGGGAGGTTTTGCCGCTTTACCGCTCGGGCTTGCCGTGACCATTGGCCTGTGGCGCAGCGCTCGCCCGAATCCGCAAGTACGCCCCCAGTTCACGGCGCTGCTGTGGTCCCTGTTGTTGTTCGCCTTTGGAGGCGGGATCAGTTTCTTGATCCGGGAGAGCAACACCATTATCACGGCGCACTACCATGCGACCGGCGGCGCGGTGAGCGTGGCCTTCATGGGTGCGGCCTACGCGCTGCTTCCTCGGATCGGATTTGGTCGCGCGGACGCAAAACTCGCACGCTGGCAGCCTACGGTGTACGGCGTGGGGCAATTTTTTCACATCCTGGGCCTGCTCTGGTCCGGCGGCTACGGGGTGCAACGCAAAGTTGCGGGCGCCGACCAGGCCCTGCATGGATTTGCCCAGATCGCGGGCATGGGTCTGATGGGCCTGGGAGGGCTCATCGCGGTGGTCGGTGGTTTGATGTTTCTTCTGGTCGTGTTCCGGGCCATGCGCCTGAGGGCTCGATAGCGCGCCCGCGGCGCCTCCACGGCATGTACGATCAACTGCGCCGCCTCTGGTTGCGCCTGGAGGACGCGTTTAGCACACCGTTCGGTCAGTCGGTGAACCCTTGGTACCACCTGGGTGCCATCACCTTTTATCTGTTCTGGGTCGTGGCGGTAAGCGGCGCGTACCTGTACGTGTTCTATCGCACCGGCGTGCGCGAGGCATATCAGTCCGTAGAAAACCTGACGAACATTCAGTGGTACGCCGGGGGAATCATGCGCAGCGTGCACCGCTACGCATCCGATGCCATGGTTCTAGCGATGCTTTTGCACCTCGCGCGAAATTTCGGGACGGGACGATTTCGGCACTTTCGCTGGTTCTCCTGGGTCAGCGGCGTATTGCTCATCGGGTTTGTCTATGCCTGCGGTATCAACGGCTATTGGCTGGTTTGGGACCGCCTGGGCCAGTTCGTCGCCGTAGCCACGACGGAGTGGCTCGGTTGGCTGCCGATCTTCAGCGAGGCGCTTGAGCGCAATTTTCTGGTGCAGGCCAACGTCAGCGACCGGTTTTTCACGTTGCTCTCGTTTGCGCACGTGACGTTGCCGTTGCTGCTGCTTTTGTTCATGTGGCTGCATACCAAGCGAATCAACACTGCCGAGACATTTCCTCCCAAAGAACTGGCAATCGGCACGGTTCTGATGCTGCTTGTGCTGTCGATCCTGCGTCCGGCGCTGAGCCAGGGACCGGCCGACTTGCGCTTCGTGGGGCAAATCCATCCGGATTGGTTTTTTCTCGCACCCTACGCGGTGCTCTATGCCGCGTCGCCCGCCGTACTGTGGCTTTTGCTTGCTCTTCTTACCGCACTTTTCCTCGGATTGCCGTGGATGCTGAGGCGCCCTCCGAAGCAGCCGATCGAAGTGCACTTGGACAACTGCAACGGCTGCTCGCAGTGCGCGGACGACTGTCCGTACTCGGCCATCGGGATGCGCCCCCGCCAGGATGGTCGCCCGTACGAATGGCAACCCGTGGTGCAAGCGGATTTGTGCGCAAGTTGCGGCATTTGCGTCGGATCCTGTCCGTTCTCGATGCCCTTTCGTAGCGGAACGCTGGTCAGCGGTCTGGAACTGCCCGGTTTGCCTCTGGCCGTTGTCCGCGCCGAGACCGACCGGGCGCTGGCCACGTTGCACGGAAGCAGCCGGCTCATCGTGTACGGCTGCGACCACGGTCTGGATGTCTCCGCCCTGCGAAGTCGCGCGGTGGCTGCGATCTCGTTGCCCTGCATCGGCATGCTGCCGCCTGCCTTTGTCGACTACGCCCTACGCGACGGGCGCGCCCAGGGCGTGTTGATCGTCGGATGCCGTGCGGGCGACTGCCATTTCCGGCTTGGAATCCACTGGATCGAGCAGCGCCTGGATCGGCGTCGCGCACCGTACCTGCGTCAGCGGGTTGCGCAGGATCTTGTCGAACTGTGCTGGGCGGGGGCCCCGGACGAGGATCGGGCGCTTGACGCGCTGGCCCAGTTGCGCGCGAGGATCGACACAAGGCAAGACAAGTCCGTCACCGCCGCACGCACGCAAACGCCATGAACCGTCCGCGTCGGCGCAAAGCTTTGGCGCGTTGCCTGCGGGGCTGCGTGGCCGTGCAGCCGTCAGTGGCCCGTGTCGAGGAACATCGCGACGAGCCGCGAAACGAGCAGGGCCAGTGCCAGGATGATGCCAAAGAAGACCAGACTGCGATATTGCAAGCGGCGGCCCAAGGCGTTTTCAATGCGCTCTAGCAACCAGTCCGAGAGGAAATACAGCGCAATTGCCGTCAGGGTGTAGTAAAGAATTTCCATCGGTGGCGGGCAACGGGGATTGGAGAGGATGTGAAAAATCTTATCTGAGGTCAATTCTGCGGTGGCCGGTTTTTCGTAGCATTTGCTTGTTGCTGTCGGGAAGGTACATCGTTGAAATTGGCCTGCGTTGGAAGTTGCTCCTGCCGCCGCGGCTGCGACCTTGCCGCGCGATCGGGCAGGAACGAACGCAGGGTCTGTCGGAGAGGAAAGAGCCAATGAAAAAGAGGATGCTTTTTGGTATCGCGATCGTCGGCTGCCTTCTGGCGAGCGCGGCGGCAAGGGCCGACGACTATCTTGCCCTGGCCAAGAAGTCGGGCTGCCTGAACTGCCATGCGGTCGACAAAAAGCTGGTCGGCCCCTCTTACAAGGAAGTGGCAAAGAAATACAAAGACGATCCGGACGCGGTCGCGAAACTGGAAAAGAAGGTCGCCGATGGCGGATCGGGAGCCTGGGGACCCACTCCCATGCCACCCAACAAGGGCAAGGTGTCCGAGGCCGATATCAAGACGCTGGTCACCTGGATACTGTCGCAGAGGTAGGCTCTCGCGACTTGGCGGTAACGTCCAAGCGCCGGCAATTGCTGCGAATCGAGGACACGGAATAACGGCCGCGGGTACAGGCCGAGCGTGGCGATCATCGCCCCTGGCCGATCCGTCGCATCGTCGAGCGCTGTGAGATCCACGAAAGTCCGCCGTTCCGATACCCGGCGCTGGACCGCACGGCCCCGGGGCGTTTGGCCGCATAGCGGGTCGCAAAAGACGGCGCGCCGGCAACGCTTGGGTTTTGCCGTCTGCCGCAGCGCGAAGCTTTCGTACCGCGCTGCGTTACGAGTCCGCCGCACGCTCGTCCGGAGTTTGGCGCTTTGCGACGGGCACTGTGCTGTGCGCGGGCGCCAGCCTAACTTAGTACGCGGTACAGACCCCATACGAAATACAGTGCCGCAACCGTTGCCACGCTTGCGAAAAGCAGGCGCGGGGCGGACAGTCGTGCATCCTTGCGCAGCATCATCCTGGGCTCCTGAACTCGTAAATCGGATCGGCCGCACTTGCATGGCGTATTTACCGCGGCCGGTCTACCGACCAACCCAAAATCGGCCGTTTCCCACAGCAAACTCGTGAGCCGATCCTGATACCAACCCCCTGCCGCTTCCATGACATGAATCAAGTTTCTCAAGAGCCGTTGGATTCGGCCGTGCGGCGGCGTAAGTTCGCGCGGGGCCGCAAAAATGCCGCGGACAAATGCATCCGATCCGTGTTGTTTGCGACGAGGGCAGCTGTCGCAAGGCCTCTTTTCCTGCCGTTTTGGCTGCGATACCTTGCGGCCCTCGCGCTGGGTTTGCCGGGCCTGGTTGCCTGCGAAAAGGCGATCCCAAATTACGAGTTTCACTTAACCCGCATCGACGCAACGGGCAAGGAGCTCGGCGAGGGCGCAAACTTTGCCGAGCATCCCTGGGCCTGCGTGCGCGACGAAAAGACGGGTCTGACCTGGGAGGTCAAAACGGCGGCCCCGGGGTTGCACGCGCGCGAGAATACCTACACGTGGTACAGCACCGACGAGACAGCGAACATGGGTTACGAGGGCAAGCGCGAAGGCGGCGCCTGTACGGCAAGCGCCTGCAATACCGAGGCGTTCGTCGCGGCCGTAAACGCCGAGAAACTGTGCGGATATACGGACTGGCGCATGCCGACGACGAACGAGGCAAGCTCGCTGGTCGATGCGAGCGTGCGCTATCCGGGCCCGACGATTCCCGAGGAATTCTTTCCCAACACCCAAAACAGCAAAATCGGATACTGGACTGCCACGGCATTTGACAAGCATGCGGACGGGGCTTGGGCCTGGCGCTTTGATCACGGAGCCGATTTCGTAGCCCTGAAGGATCAGCCGCGCTACGCTCGTGCGGTGCGCGCAAATCGTTGATTCGAATCAAGTACAAGTGGCGAGCGACCGGCAAAAATGCCTTGTGCGTTGAGCCCGATGCGGACGATGGCCGATATCGCGAAAACGATGAGCGAGCACCATAGGGCGTGTGACGCGCTCTTTGGGCAATGCGAAACCGCGGCGCTGTCGCAGCACTGGGCGGACGCCCAAGAGCTGCACGCGCGTTTTTGCCGGGCCATGGATGCGCACCTCGATGCCGAGGAATCGGTTTTGTTTCCCGCCTTCGAGTCGGCCACCGGGAACACCGATGGTCCGACGCGCGTGATGCGCGCAGAGCATGCGCAGATGCGCGAGATCATGGAACGGATGACCCAGAGTGTTGCGCGACAGCAGCGCGACGGCTACGCCGATCTGGCCGAGATGCTGCTCATCCTGATGCAGCAGCACAACCTGAAGGAGGAGAACATCCTGTATCCGATGTGCGCTCGCTCGCTTGCGCAACGTTCCGACGAGCTGGCTCACCGCCTCGGGGAGCTTCTCGCGTTGCCATGACGCACCTCATCGACGGGCGCGATATGGTGCCGCCCGAGCCTCTCGAGCGGACCCTGGCGGCGCTGGACGCATTGCCGCACGGCGAGGAACTCGTGCTTTTATTGTTCTGCCATCCGGTTCCCCTGTTCGAGATTCTCGGCAAGATTGGGTTTTCGTGGACGGAGGTCGTCGCGGTCGACGGCACGCACGAGATCCGCATTCGCCGCAAGTAGCATTCGGCTGCCGATCGAAGCGCGCGATGGCATCGTTCGAGCAGGGGCCCGCGCTCGCGGTGCCGCTTCGGTTTTTGCTCACCGCCCCGGTATTTGGCGTCGCCGCGGGTCTAGTGCTGGCTTGGTTCGGAGTCGACGCCATGCTTTCTCGTTGGAGCTCGGGCGCCGTGGCGGTGGTGCACCTGCTGACCACCGGATTCATGCTTCAGGCAATGTTTGGTGCGCTGTTGCAATTCATTCCGGTGGCGGCGGGCGGAAACGTCTGGCGGCCGCATTTTGTGGCGGCATGGGTGCACCCGACGATTTCGGCGGGCGCGGCACTGCTCGGCGCATCGTTCGTTTTTGACCGCTCGGACGCGCTGTGGCTTGCGGCGGCACTGCTCGCGGTCGGGTCGGGGGCCTTTGCCCTGGCGGCAGGTGTCGGCCTTTTGCGCACGAGCGCCACGAGTTCCACGGCGCGCGCCTTGCGTGCGGCGGTCGCCAGCCTCGTGGTTACCATCGCTTTGGGCGTCGCGCTGGTGCATACCATGAGCGGTTCGCTCACGCTGCGGTTTGTTGAGACCGTGAACCTTCACGCTCTTTGGGGGCTGGGAGGCTGGGCGCTGCTCCTATTGGTGGGCGTATCGATGTACGTCGTACCCATGCTTCAGCTCACACCCTTTTACCCCTCGTGGTTAAGTCGGGTGATGACGCCCGGATTGCTTGCGTCACTGCTCGCTCTTACGATGGTCGACGTATCGGCAGCAAGTTCCGGTTGGCGGTCGGCCGCGGCGGGCGTCGGCGTGCTGCTGGCGACCGCGTTCGCGGCCACCACCCTGTGGCTGCAGGAGCACCGGCGCCGCGCGCGCACCGATCCGACCTTTCACTTCTTTCGCAATGCGATGTACTGTCTTTTGGCAGCCGGCACGGTCTCCGCGCTGCTCTTCACGCCGGAAGGCGCAGATTCCGCGCTGCCGATGCTGCTTGGCGTACTGCTCCTCGTGGGGGTTTTTATTACAGTGATCAACGGGATGCTCTACAAAATCGTGCCGTTTCTTTGCTCGTATCAGTTGCAGCGCGCCGGCCGACTTCCGAAGGAACCCTCGGGCACATTGCGATTGATTTCGGACGCAGCCATGAATCGCCAACGCTGGTTGCACCTTCTGGCTCTTGGACTGCTCCTTGGCGCTTTGTGGTTTCCCCGTCTGGTGGTGCCGGCTGGGGTCTTCTTTGCCGTGTCATGCGCGTGGCTTGAATGGAACCTCGTGACCGCGGTGCGCCGGTATCGCCGCCTCAGAGGTCCAGCTCGCGCAGGCGCTGCAGATCGCGAATCGTGATGTTTCGGCCGCTGATGGAAAGCAAGCCGCTTTGGCTGAGTTCGGTGAAGATGCGCGAGAGCGTTTCCGGAGTCAGGTTCAGCAAGGAGGCCAAAATCACCTTCGAGGTTTCGAGCGTGATCGTCGCCTGGTTGTTGTCGCTGCGCGTCGGACAGTGCTGCAGGATGTAGCCCAGGACGCGCTGCGTGCCCGAACGCAAGGAATAGGACTCGACATCGTGCACCAGGGTGTGCAGCCTCAGCGAAAGACCGGCCAGCATCGCGCGGGCAAAAGTAACGTCGTCCCGCAGCATGTCAAAGACAATCGCCTTGGAAAGGTGCAAAAGCAGGGTATCGCTCAGCGCTTGGGCAAACACCGGAAACGGGCGGTTCATGAACATGACGGCCTCGCCGAAGCTTTGCCTCGGACCAATGATGTCGACGACCTTTTCAGCGCCCTGCACCGAGGGGAAAGCGAGTTTGATCTGCCCGTACAGCACGACGTAAAAACCGGTGGCCTCGTCGCCTTTTTTAAACAGCATCTCTCCCTTGACGATGCGCTTTTCGTGCGTTCCCGAAGCCAGGCGTCGCAGCTGGACCGCGGAAAGCTCCTGGAACAAGGGAAGCTTGGAAAGCATCAATGGGATGTCGTGCCCATCGGCTTTCGCGGTGTCGGGCGCATCCAACGGCGTTGCTCCCTCTCAGCTCTCCACTACCGTCTCAAGGAATTTCGGAGGACACCATGGTCGAATTGACGATCGGCCTACTCATTCTGGGCATAGCGATCTATTTCATATCGAAGAAGTGAGGGCCGCTCGCGCGCAAGCCCTCCGCACGGCCAAGCAAATCCCCCGCGTCCGCGGAAGGATTGTCCGTACGAGCGATCCCGGCGCCCGGGTTTGTTCGCATCCAGGGCATCCTGCGCGGGCGGCTTAATCATAATCCGTTTGCGCCACGCGCCGCCCGAACAACACGGCCGGCGGCGCGCGGCGCGGATGCCGGCCGTTCAGATCCGCACGGCCGCCTCATCAATGGCCGCCCGCAGTTCCGCGTAGTCCGAGGCCACGCGAAACTGGGGGAATTCCGCCACCACGTTTGGGGGCGGGCGAAAGAAAACCCCGGCGTGCGCCTGCTGCAGCATCGCGGTGTCGTTGTAGGAGTCGCCCACGGCAATCGTGCCGAAGTTTAGGTCGCGGAAGGCGGCGACCGCCGCGCGCTTTTGATCCTTCATCCGCAGCCGATAGCCGACGATCCGGCCTGAGGCGTCGGTCTCCAGATGGTGGCAAAACAGCGTTGGCCAGTCGAGCTGGCGCATGATCGGCAGGACAAATTCGTAGTAGGTGTCGGAAAGAATCACCGCTTGGTAGCGGGTGCGCAGAGCATCGAGAAAATCGCGCGCGCCCGGCAAAGGGCCCAGTGTGTCGACGACCGCCTGAATGTCGGACAAACGCATCCCGTTGCGCTCCAAAATCCGCAACCGGTGGCGCATTAACTTGTCGTAGTCCGGTTCGTCGCGAGTCGTGAGCTTGAGCTCCTCGATGCCCACATGCGTGGCGAACTCGACCCACATCTCGGGCGCAAGCACACCCTCTAGGTCCAGGCAAACGACGATCATGGCGGGTCTCCAGGCCGGTGCGGTTCTCGCGCGCTACAACCAGAAACCGTCCAACGGGATTTGTGCAGGCGACGAAACACCGGAGGATACTGCAAGCGAACTAGCGCTGGCTCGCAATGGCGTTGAACCCCGGGTCGACCGCCGCGACTCCAGTCGGGCTTGTGGGCGCAAAGCGAAGTTCGCTGGCCGCGCAATTGCCTGTGGCTTGGCCAAGGCGCGCACACAAATCGGTGCAATTTGCCCCGATTTTCGTCGCATTTCGCAAAACGCCCTTTTGCGTTGGCCGGTTAGGGTGTCGTCCTCAAGCAAGATTTCCTTGGGGAGCTGCGCATGCCCTCGAGCGCCCTAGCTTCGACGACAAACCAAAGCACCGGCAGCGCGCCTGCGCGCGCCGGCGTGCCAACTCGCTCGCTCGGAAAAAGCGACGGCGGGCGCTGGACGCTCGGGATCCTGGCCACGGCCCTGTTTGCGGCGGGCGCAGGTGCCGGGTACCTCGCGGCCTACGTCCAGTACGACGAGAAAATCGCCGCAGTCACGCAGGCCGACGAACTACGAGTCAACGCCAAAAACGACCGAATTCGCGAACTCGAGGAGCAGCAGCGCGAGATCGCACGGCACGCCGACGAGCAGGAGCGGGAATTCGAGCAGCAGGCCAGTGCGCAGCAGCGGGCCCTGATTGCGCAGGCCGACGCGAGGGAACGCAAACTCACGCAGCAGGCCAGCGCGCAGGAGCGTGCGCTCCTTGCCCAGGCCGACGCCCGCGAGCGCCAACTCGCCCAGCCGGATCTGCCCGTGCGCGTCTGGGTCCGAAAGGCGATGACGGGCAACGCAATCGTCGCGCGCCTGCACAACTTCGGCGAAAAGGAATTGGTCCTTGCGGTCACGGTGCGCAGAAGTCAAACGGATAAGCACAGCACCTGGAACGTCGACGTCGCGCCCAGCGGCACGCAAGTCATCGGCAAGGAGCAAGGCTGGACGTTTGCCGCCGGCGACCAAATCGACGTGGTCGCAAACGGCTTTCGCCCCTTGACCTTCTACGTTCCCTACCAGGTACGCCAGTAGAATGGCCGGCCAGTCGTAATAGGATCTTCCTGGACGCCGTCGGCAAGGACATGTCCGTCGGTGCGCAAGGTCGCTTTTCCGGGGTTTTGGCGTTGCCGCCCGGCCCCTTCCTTTGGCCTTTCGCGTTGGTAAGATCGCAAGCGCCCGTGTGTGGGACGATTCGACCCGGCGCGGCCGACTCAGATGGCTTCTGCTTTGCAAAACAACCGGCGTCGCGGGTCGGGGGCGAAGGATCGCCGTGCTCTACACTTGCCGACCCGAGCGCTCCAGTGGTCCTGCCGAATAGCGTTGCGGGACGCTTTGCCTGACCCGCGGATCGGCGTGGTCGAAGTGCAGGTTGCCGTACGCCCCGGGATTTGAGTTACGCCTTGACAAAATTTCCTCCGCCCCACACCACGCCCCTGGAGAGCATCCTGCCCGAAGAGCCGCTCCTGATGATGGGCGCCGGGCCGGTGCCCATTCCGTATCGGGTCGCCACCGCAAACTCCATCGTCATCAACCATCTGGGCGAAACCATGGGCAAGGTGGTCGCCCAAGTCAAGGAAATGGGCCGGTACGTCTTTCAGAGCGCGTCGCCGCACGTCCTGGGAGTTGCCGGCCCCGGCTCGGCGGCGATGGAGATGGCCATCACCAATCTGGTTGCGCCCGGCACAAAGGTGCTTTGCGTCTGCAACGGCTACTTTAGCGAACGCATGGGCGAGATGGCTCGACGCGTCGGCGGTCAGGTCGAGGTACTCGAGGTCCCCGAAAACCAGAGTGCCGACCCGGCGCTCATCGAAAAGCATCTGCGCGCATCGAGGTTCGACGTTCTTACGATCGTCCAGGGGGAGACCTCCAACACCGTTTGCAACGTGGAACTTCAGGCCATCGCCAAATTGGCCAAGTCCCGCGGGTGCTTGGTCGTCGTCGATGCGGTGTGCACGCTTAGCACCATGCCGCTGAAAATGGACGAGTGGCACATCGATGCCGTCATTACCGGCGGCCAAAAGGGCCTCTCGTCCATACCGGGAGTGTCACTGCTTGCTTTTTCGGAGGATGCCTGGTCGGCAATCGAGCAGCGCCGGGACGTTCTGCCGCACTGGTGCCTGGATGCCAAGCTGGCCGACAAGTTCTGGAACCAAAACTCCTACCACTACACGGCTCCCGTGTCGGGAATTCTGGCGTTGCACGAGGCCTTGCGACTGGTCTGCGACGAGACACTGTTTCGACGCTTTCGCCGGCACCGCAGCTGCTCCGAGGCCTTGCAGGAGGGCATCGAGGCGCTTGGCCTGTCCTTGCTCATCCCCAAGGCCTGGCGCCTGAACTCGGTCGTTGGCATTTGTATTCCGGAGCATGTCTCGCCCGATCGGATCCGATCCCATATGTCGAAAGTGCATCGGGTCGAAATCTCCGGCTCCTTTGGCCTGAATATCCTGCGCATCGGCCAGATGGGGGAGCAGTGCCGGGAGCACAACTTGTTTCGCACCTTGCACGCCTTCGGCCTGAGCCTGGAGGCGAGCGGCCTTCGGCCGGACCTTCCGGCGGGCATGGCGGCGCTCGAAAGAAGGTTGGCCGAGCGAACCGCAACCTAGGCTTGCCGCGTGGGCGTGCTGTACTCCGGCGCGGCCCCCTTACCCCTTAGCGATTCCCGGGAAGATCCCTTCGGCCGGGCAGTTGCCCGGCGGACGGCGACTGCCCGCGATCCCCGCCTACCGGGTTTTGCCGCAAGCCGCCTCTTGGGATAAGACGGGGAAAAGGGGAATTTTCCGAGGTCGGCCGCACCTGTTGTCAACGAAAACAGATGCTTGCTGCGACGCTGTTGCGCGGACCGCAACGCGGGTGGGTCTCGAGCTCCGTTCATCGGGCAAAGCCGCGCTTTCATCGGTGCTGCGAAATGTGGAAACGGACCCCGAAAGAGCAGAAAAACTTCGGAATATCAGTACGTTGATCGATAAGGAGCGTTCGTTGTTGGCGCGGCACGAAAACTCTGGTCAGGGCCAATATCAGAGTGATACGCTGGGAATCAACGGGGGTAGAAAACCAGCCGATTCGCACCGGTGATGAGAGGACCGGCGCGAGGGCTAGGAAAAAGCGCCATGGCAGAGCAATGCGCAATCTGTGGATGTCCGGTCCACCGCGTCGCAAGTACTTATGCGCAGGCAAGTATTGCCGGACGCAGCCATGCCTTTAAGCACTATTACGTGGCCGAGCGCTTCTTCGGTCGCACGAAAAACCGCCACGGCGGTCTGATCGAAGGCATTTTCCCGTTCTGTCCCTGGAAACATGAAGGACAGACCGGTGTGCTGTGCTACGAATGCCATGAGGAACTCCTCGCCAATCCCGTCATGCTGCCCCAGGAGGTGGCGCGCTTTGCGGAGTTGGTCAAGCGCCGCGGCTTGCGCGAGGAGGTAAAGACCGACAGTCGAGTGCCCATAGCCGGTCGTGTGGAGCTTTTGCACGATGTCATTTCTCTCGGACTGAACGCGGCGCTGAAAAAAGAGTTGCTCCGGGCCCGCCGGCAGACGCTCCGCGGACTTGCGCCTTTGCTCGGTGGCTTTGCCGCAATTTTTCTGCTGGTTGGATTTAGTCCTTGGGCCGAGGCTTTTTCGGCCCCGGAAAACACTGCCATGCAGGGCTGGATTTTCGTCCTCGCGGGCCTTGGGGCCTGCGCCCTATTGCCGGATCGTCCGTTTCTTTCCGCCTTTCTCGGCGCGGCCGGCGTGCTCGCGGGCACATTGGCTGGCCTCGTGTTGCATGTCATCGTCAGCAACGCCATGGGAGCGGACCCGCACCAGGGTTTTTCCGCTTTTTCGATTGCGAGCCACGCGGCGATGGCGGCCCCCTGTCTGCTGCTATCGGCCCTTCTCTGGAAGATGGGTTCGGCCTCGTTTTTCTGGGACATGGGTCACTTGCGGGCGTTTGCCGAAGCGAGAATTCACACCCAACGGGGAAGGCTCATCGATTCTCTGTCGGTCGACATCGCCGCCTTAAAGAGCAAGCTTGCAGCGAGCGCCGGTCCCGGGGCGGGCGGCGCCGAGCAGGAAGTCGTTCACCTTTGCTGTAACGCGATGTTCGCTTTGGCCGAGAGCGTGCTTACGCAGTACGACGGAATCGTTGCGGAGCTGCTCGTGCCCAACGCGCTTGCCGTCAAACAGTTGATCCGAAGCGTTCCGGAACAGTTGCAACCGCTGTACGACGAGTGCCTCTTTCAGGTGCGACGCGAAGCCAACCTCGTCGGTTCGCCGGATACGACCGCCAAATGCGTCGCGACCCTGCAAGCTCGCTTTGTGTCGATCTGCGACGACGTTGCGCTGACGCTTACCGCGAGCCTCGCCGAGCGCTATCGAAGCCTGCTGGGCGAGATCACGGCTTTACTGCATCGGGTCTTCGAGCGGTTTCCGAAGTTTGTCTGGAGCGCTCACCGCTAAGGCGCCAAGTCGCGTGCGCGCGGCACGCGAAGGAACACTCGAGCCGGGCGCGGTTGCGCCCGGTCAGTTCATGTAGGCCTTGGCCTCTTCGCCGGGGTTGGGCAAACCGGCGATGCGCCACAAGCTCTTGCAGCTGGGAAACAGCCTGTGCGCATTTTTCGGATCCAGGCCTGCGGCCCGGCATACAAGACGCATGACGGGCAGGGCACCGATCGAAAAATAGCGCTCGCGCACGTACTCGATCACTTCCCAGTGCTTGGCAGTGAGCTCCTCGATGCCGGCTTCGCGTGCCAGATCCTCAGCCAGGCTCCGCGTCCAGCAGGCGCTTTCGCAAAGAAATCCGTCCTCGTCAAAACCGGTTGGCGCAACGCGGACGAAGGGTTTCGCGCTAGTGCTTGTCTGGGGAATCACGGCACGAGCTCCCGGTGTGTTTTCTTGGGCTGCGTCAAAGATACGGGGCCCTTTCCGGCCCCGCAAATAATCGTTGGCGATATAGGAAGTGCGCCGGTTTATAAGCCGGTGCGAGAAGATTCGCGCAGCGCAGGCCGGTGCCGCGAGCTATTCCTGCACCCAGGGCAGACCACGAAAACGCCAGCCTTCGAACGAGCCGCGGTGCGAATCTTCGTCCAGATCGCCCTCAAACCCCTCAAGCACGTTAAAGACCTTCGTAAACCCCGCTTTGGCGGCCTCCTGGGCCGCAAATGCCGAACGCTTGCCGCTGCGGCACAGCAGCAGCACGAGCTCGGTCTTTTTGACCTTCTCTTCCAGGTCGCGAGCAAAGTTGGGGTTGAGCACCATGTCCATGCCCGTGGCCCAGGCAACGTGAATGCTCTTTGGCACAAAACCGATGAACTTGCGCTCCTCGGCCGTGCGAACGTCGACGAGTACGGCCTTTCCCAGCTTGACCAGCGCCCAGGCACGATCGGGCGTCACCACTCCCGGCGAAGAGGCAAGATCCAACGCATCCCAGGCGGATTCGTCGAGCGCCGTACTGGTTGGGTCGAACATGAAAGCTCCCGATGTTGCCGCGTTTGAGCGGGATCATAGGGGGCGAGCCGGACGCATTGCCAATAGTGCGCACTCATTTGCTTATACCGGAAAGCAATTTGTGCGCCTGCGGCGCAGTGGGGCTCTGCAGGCATGGAGTTGCGCCGCGATCGCGGGCCGTCAAGGGGGAGGGAAAGCGCGCCCGCCGCCTTCCGGAGCAAGCCCGGACGCGGGAAGAAAAACGGCGTCTGGATCCGCGTGACCAGAGGATAGGCGGGGCCTGTCGGATCGTGGCACCGTTTGCCGTCCGGACGCACTACCCGAAGCGATATGTCCCGAGGACTTCTTGATTTCGAACGGCAGGATTGCACGCGGCCATTGGTCGGCAAGCTCGCGGCCAAGGCCGTCCAGCGCCCCGCGCCGGTCGCAACCGGGCCAAACGCGATAGCCTCGGCAGCCGCCCTATCGTTGCAACGGACCGCCTTTTCGCGGACCGTCTTACGGTTAAGTCTTGCCGAACGCCAGCAGTTGCAACGTCAGGCCTCGGGCGCGGGAGTATCCGTCTCGCGCTACGTCGCCGCCTTGCTGCTGGCGGTCGATGCGGGTCGCACGGGCATCGCGGGCAAGGACGCAATTGCGTCGCTGGTTCAATCGAACTATCAACTCGCCTGGCTGGGTCGCAATTTGCAGACGATCGCGCGCGGTCTCGAGGCATGCTCCGCGCAAGATCGTTGGGTCGATGTGCGCCAGCTTCAGGATGCCACCAAGCAGCTCACGGCGCATTTGGCCCGCGCGGGCACCGTGCTTGCGCACGTCGAAGCAACGAGGTATCGCGCAAGCGCTTACCGTGGCACTGCGCAGAAAATCGCGCACCGCAGGGCGCACGCCAAGACGCCGAGCCTCCACGGCGAGGCAACGCCAAATGCCGTCGGGCGGCATCCCTGTGATCACGAAAAATGAAACGGCGCGCCGTGGACGGGGCGCTCGGTTTTTGGGGCGAGCGACTCTTTTGCCAATCCCTGCGCAGTGCCGTGCAGGCCGCGCACGAGCGACACGACAGTCGTACGCGGCCGCTGTCGGGTGGTGAGGTCCGCCGCCGGCTTCGGGCACTTTTTTGCCATGCACCGGAGGTCATGGTCAAGGTAACCGGAGGGGGCCGCGGCATGGCGCCGATCCGGGCGCACATGTCGTATATCAGCCGGGGCGGCCGGCTTGAACTCGAAGACGAGCGAGGCGACAAGATCGTGGGCCGCGCGGCGCTCGGAGATCTCGTCCAGGAGTGGCGTTTTGCGGGCAGCGCGATTGCCTCTCGTTCGCACCGGCGGGAAGCTTTGCACGTCATGCTCTCGATGCCGCACGACGTCGATGCGCAGGTGGTTTTTTGCGCGGCACGCGATTTTGCGCAAAGCGCGCTTGCGCATCACAAGTTCGCGATGGTCTTGCACGAGCCCCACAGCGATCCTCGCTCCAAGCGCCCCCACGTGCACCTGATCGTAAGAAAACAGGGCTTGGACGGTAACCGGTTGCATCCGAGCCGGGCGGATCTTGCGTGCTGGCGACAGGAGTTTGCCGATCGCCTCGCGGAGCGTGGCGTGGCCGCCAACGCAACCCGCCGTCACGTTCGAGGCGAGGCGCAAGGGCATGTGAGACCGCGCGCGCAGATTGCGCAGGCGGTGCCCGGCCAGGGCACGGGCATCCTCCTCAGCGAACGCGCCACCGCCAGCCAAGACTATGTGCTTTCCGCCTGGCGCGGGGTGGCGAGCGCCCTATCGGTTTCCGAGGATCCGGAAGATCGGATACTCGCGCGCCAGACGCTCGATTTCATGCTTCGGATGCCCATCCTTTCGCGGCAGCGCCGTCTTTCGTTCGAGCTCGAGCGCATCGACCGGGGCCCTGCTGCCGGGCGGATCGAAGAAATTCGCGCGTTTGACCAAAGCCAGAAGACGACCGGGCGCAAGGAGCTCGAGCGAACCCGCTGAGGCAGCGGCTCCATGCGCTCGCTCTTTTGCATTTGCGCGCACTGGCTTGCGACGCCGGCGGCGCCCTGTTTTCGAGGCGCCCGTGTTCCTCTTTGTCATCAAAGGGTTTGTGACGCGAACCGCACCCGTACTCAATAGCCTCCCGCCCGGATACCTTGGCCTTGGCCGCTAAGCCAGGCTTCGGTTGCGACGTTCTGTCCGCGTTGGCGCCAAAGTGGGCGCCCGCGTCGTAATCGGCGCAATTTCCCGACCCCAGCATTTGCCGTCCGGTCCAAGCGCGAACAGGGTGCTCTTCGAGCTGAAAATTCCTTTGGCAGGGAGGTAATCGCCTCGCATTGCAGTAGCGGAAGATTTCCGGAGGCTGCAATTTCGTCGGCCCTCGTACCCAGTCTTCGTCGACGCGTTGCGCTGCCGTATTTTGGCGCGAGGGTTTGCAGCCAAACCGGGAGGAAACGAGCGGAGTCGATCGGGAAGCAAAGTCCGCGGACATGGCGAGGGTAAGGAAAGCACGGCCCGGAGTACGCTGGAATTGATGGATGTAGGCGGAACGGACACCGAAGGCAATTGCATCGACCAGGGAGGAAGGGATGAAGACGAGCATTGGTTTTTGGAGAAAGTGCGGCG
>DASPTP010000012.1:0-3126 GCA_035623355.1 Burkholderiaceae bacterium
TCGATCTCCGCCTGCGCAAAGGCGTCGTCGATGCGACTGCGCCCGGAAAAGTGCACCTCGTAGGTGACGATCGGATACTGGCCCAGCTCCTTGAGCGTGAGACGCTCCGGATGGGCGGCCAAGCGCGCCAGCGGGTGACCCGCGGGGACCACCGCGACGTGCTCCCATTGGTAGACCGGTATGGACACAAGCCCCGGGGCGTCCGCAAGCGTTTCTGTGGCCATGCCCACATCCGCCTGACCGGACACCACCATCGCGGCGATCTGTGGCGGATTGCCTTGCAGAAGCTTCAGGCGCACGTCCGGAAATTTACTCGCAAAGCGCTGGACCACGGGGGGCAAAACATATCGAGCCTGCGTGTGGGTGGTGGCCAACCGCAACGTACCCTCGGGACTGCCAGCATAGTCACGCGCCAACTTCTTGAGGTTGTCGACCTCGGTCATGATGCGCTCGGCCGCGTCGAGCACCTGCTGCCCCGGAGGAGTCAACCCCAGAATACGTTTGCCGTGCCGCGCAAAGATGGAGACGCCAAGCTCCTGTTCCAGTTCGATGATCGCCTTTGAGACTCCGGGCTGTGAGGTGTGTAGCGTGCGCGCCGCAGTGGTCAGATTGAGTTTCTGGCGTACGGCTTCGCGCAGATATCGGAACTGTTGCAGATTCATGGTGCCCCGTGATGTGCCACGCCAATGCGGCGACTGGGGCAAGTGTCCCAGGACTCGATGCGCGACGCGCCGCGCGACATGAGCGCTGCCGCCTAGCGTGATTAATTAATTATAAAAGCGCTGTCAAGGGTCTTTTGCCGGTTACTTGTCATCGGCGCAAAAATTTTTTTAACCACCAGCTCTAGATCGCGCTCGGGTTCGGACCACAACATATCGCGTATTTAGCGCGTTTGGTTCCGGGACGATCAAGCGCATGATGTTGCGGTAATGGAGAAAATTTTTAATACCTGCGCCAGCGCATATGGACATCGACCGCCCCGAGCCGTTCATAATGGCGATCCTTGGACAGGGGATAACGCATGAAGCTCGAGCAAGCCCACGTACTGCTGGATGATCAGCCGATCTCCCTTGACGTGCTGCAGGAAAAGTACGCCAAGGGAAACGAGATGACCGCCGACGACGTGCGCCGTCGAGTCGCACGCGGTCTGGCGGAGGTAGAGGTCCCGGGACTGCGCGCGGAATGGGAACGCCGCTTTTACGAAGCGATGGTTTCCGGATTCATCCCCGGCGGCCGCGTGAATTCGGCCGTAGGCACGGAAATTTCCGCAACGCTGATCAATTGCTTTGTGCAGCCCGTCGGCGATGCGATCAGCGGGACCAAGGACGGACTGCCGTCGATCTATGTCGCACTCAATCAAGCGGCCGAAACGATGCGTCGTGGCGGCGGGGTCGGCTACGACTTTTCCAACATCCGTCCGCGGGGAGCGCTTGTGCAGGGCACGCATTCGCGCGCGAGCGGTCCACTGTCGTACATGCGCGTGTTTGACAAGAGTTGCGAAACCCTGGAGTCGGCCGGGGCGCGCCGGGGAGCGCAAATGGGGATGCTGCGCTGCGATCACCCCGACATCGAGGAATTCATTCACGCCAAGCGCGACGGTTCCCTGTCCAACTTCAACATGTCGGTGGCGGTCACCAACGCTTTCATGCGCGCCGTCGAATCGGACGGCACGATCGACCTGTGGCACAACGCCGAGCCGCACGATCGGGAAGGCGCATCGCAGCGACCCGACGGCAGCTGGGTCTATCGGAAAGCGCGCGCCCGCGATCTGTTCGACCAGATTATGCATTCCACCTACGACCATGCCGAGCCGGGTGTCGTCTTTCTCGATCGCATCAACGAAGACAACAATCTGTCGTATTGCGAAACCATCACGGCGACCAATCCCTGCGTGCCAGCCGATACGTGGGTGATGACCACCGAAGGACCCCGCCAGGTGGGCGACCTGGTGGGCCGGTTGCACGCGACGGTCGCCGACGGCGTTGCCTACCGGACGGGGGAGCCGGGATTTTTTGCTACCGGACACAAGCGCCTGGTGCAATTGCGCACACGCGAAGGTTTCCGCTTGCGCTTAACGGCCGATCACCGTGTTCGTGTGGTCCGGAGCGCCGCCGGCGCGCCGGCCCAAACCGATTGGGTGGCGGCCGGCCAGTTGTCCTGTGGCGACCGCGTGGTACTGCACAACCATCGAGCGTTGTCGGGATGGTCTGGGCGTGGCAACGAATCCGAGGGCTACCTGGTGGGCTTTTTGGTTGCCGGCGAAGCGCTCGCGCAGGATTTGGCGGTGTTGTCGGTCGACTCGCCGGCAGCCGCGGTTGCCAACGGCGTGCCCGTCACATCGCTCGGGGCACGCGCCCTAATGGACGCCGTGGACGAAGCGGCGCGAACGCTGCGCCATGGCCCGGACTCCCGCGGCTGGCATTCGGGCGGCGCGCCCTCGCAATGGCGCTGGAAGTCCGCGGCGTTGCGGCAGCTAGCCGAATCGTTCGGCCTGGAGCCCGGAAACAAACGCCCGGGCAAGCCGATCGAGATGGCCTCCGCATCGTTTTATCGGGGCTTTTTGCGCGGACTTTTCGACGCGCAGGGCTCGCTGCACGGCGATTGGCAAAACGGGCTGGCTGTGCGCTTAACCTGCGGCGATCCGGAAACGCTCGAATGCGTGCAACGCATGCTGGCTCGCCTGGGAATCATCGCAACGACGTGCGCAGATCCGAACGGCGCAGGCGCCAACCCTCTTTCGAACGCTCGCGTTGCGAGGCAGGCTCTGGTCATTGCCAGAGACAACGTCGTGCGTTTTGCCGATGTGATCGGTTTTCGCGATGTCGAGAAAAGCGGCCGCCTCGCCCAATCGCTTGCCGCTTGCCGTCGATACGTCGATGGGGAGCGGTTTTGGGCGACGGTCGATTGCGTTGTCGACGCGGGCTCGGAACCGGTTTTCGATGTCAACGTCGAGGAGGTACACGCATTCGATGCCAACGGCCTGTACGTGCACAATTGCGGCGAACAGCCGTTGCCACCCTATGGCTGCTGCTGTCTGGGCTCGATTAACTTGACGCGCTTTGTTCGCGATCCGTTTAGCAACGAAGCGGCGTTTGACTTTGCGGAATTTGCGGAGGTCGTCCGCGT
>DASPTP010000013.1:0-8803 GCA_035623355.1 Burkholderiaceae bacterium
GTCAATATTGCCGACGTCGGGTTTTCCTGAACATAGTTAAGGCGCGCCTTCATCGCCGCGCGCTGCAAGTCCGCGGAGAGCACGACCAGTGCACGACGCTGCGCGAGCAGTTTCAATTCGCTCACGGTGCCATCTCGTTGAGCGCCTGCTCGTCGCGCTTGAGGACCTCGACCGTCGCATCGAACAGCGGCGTGCGCCGCACGCTGGTGTAATACAGCCACAGCAGCACGCCGCCTCCCGCAAGCAAAAACACGAACGTGACAAAACCGAGCACGATCATGCGCTGCTCGACGGGAGTGGAAACGACAATCCAAGCAATCGCAGCAAAAATTCCGCACAAAAGCAGGCACAGCCCTGCAATCGCGATCACGAGATCGCGGACGATACGCGCCTTTTCCTCCTGGATCTCGATGCTCAGAAGCTCCAGGCGCGTGCGCACGGCGCGCACGCCGCTCGCGGCAAACCCACGGGCATGGCCCACGAGGCCGCTTGCGTCGCGCGACATCGATCGGACTCTAGCGACGGCCGATGAGGTAACCCACCAGTGCACCGACCACGGCGCTGATCCCGACCGCCTGCCAAGGATTTTGGTGGACGTATTCGTCCGTTGCGTTGGCTGCCGCCTTTGCGCCGTCGACGATGCTTGTTTGCAGCTCTCCCAGGCGCTCGTGCGCCTGCTTGAGCGACGCCTGCATCCGGCTCTTCATCGCCTTGACCTTGGCATCGCCGTCATTTCCCAGTGCCTGCAACAGTTCCTCGGCATCGGATACGACGTTCTTGAAATCTTTCGCAAGGGCCTCGGCCTTGGCCGCAGTCTGTGCGCTCGTTTGCATAAACGCCATGATGATCTCCGTTTGGTTCAACGTGGAACGGCAACGTCCGCATGCGCAACCACATCAACGCGGTTCCGTCCAAAAAAACCCGCGCGACGCTCTTTGCCGCCGTTTCTTGAAAGAAACATAGTGTATCGCCGCCAGCGGGTGCAACCGGTAAGACGTTTGCCCTTGGCCTAACGCAAGGAGATCGCCAAAAACGACTCTCTGTTCCCTGCCGCGGGACCCAAATAAGCGGCCCGCGTGGACCGCACGATGCCGCCTAAGAAAGCTCCCCCTCTCGCGGCGCATGACGGGGACCTTTCGCTGTTGACACAGCGCCCAGATCCGTTTGCCGGCACCCCCATTCGTCGTTGATCGCGCGCTCGGCAACAACACGCGTCTCGATACGACGACACGCTCCGCGCGATGGAACCATGGTATCCAAAACCAAAACCGACGCGCGCACCGCGCGCACGCTATGAGCCGGCAAAGACTTCTTGGCGGTGGCTGTCTACGTGAGTCGCCCTAGGGACAGGAAACCGACTGCGAGCGTTGCACTCGGCTTTCTCTTCCGCAATTGGGGCAATGAAAGACAATTTCGCTCGACTGTGCCGCTCCGAATTTCGTCTCGGCGGCAAGAGCCACAAGAACGCCATCGTTGTTCTGCCTCTCGGCACTGGCATTGGCGTTCGCAACGGCCGAGGCGAGTTTTTGAACGTTCGTCGTCTCGCCCAGGTCGACGGCATTTTGCGACTTAGCTTTCCCGACGAAGACTTTGCCGACCGCGTCCTCCGGCAACTCGCTCCACCACTTTCCCAGCGTCTTGAGATAGGCCCAGGTTGCAACACCGCCGACAACCGCGTATCCAACGTACTGCAGTGCCTCGACGTCGGGACCCTTGATGCCTATAAGCCCGAGCAAGACAGCCAGGAACAGAGAAAAGATGCTGCCAAAGAACCAAGTGAAGAAGACGACAACAACGACAGCGCCCACCGTCATTACAAACAGGGATCGAACGCTCCGCTTATTTATCACGATCTGTACCCTTGCGAAGCGCAAAGTTCCCAGCCATGGTGCACCCTCCCCTTCCACTGAAATTTGGTCTTATTTAAGCAAGCATACGCCGCCGACGCGAAAAACAAGGCAAAACCGCGTAAATTTGTCGGCTACTTGAAATGCGCACCCAAGGAATTCGTGCGAACCTGCCCGCGCGACGGCCCGTCTCGCTCTGGCAGGCCGCCGCGGCGCCCCACCCGCAAACCTCTCGTGGCTCGAGAATTTGTGCCTTTGCGCCGTGACCTCATTCTAGGTCTTCCCCGCTCCGCCAGTGGGATCCCTCCCATCCCTTTGGGAGGTCAGGCAAGCCTTTGTCGATTTTTTCTGCGCGCCCATTCAAACCCTGTCTCCGACCCCTATCCCGAGGGTTCGCTGGGAACCGACGCAGCGCTTTGGCGCCGGCCGTTGGCTTTAACGGACTCGCCGCGTAGGCCGGCCTGCAGGGGAGCCAGATTCGAGGCGCGTCGAATCGCTCGGGCGGGTTCGCAGCGGTCCTGCCGTCCGTCCCCGCTTGCGTAGACGTACGAGCGCCCCGGGCCCGGATCGACGTAGGTCTGTCTTGGGTCGATGCGCGGGCAACGCTTGCGCATCGACGCGGGCATTGGGAAACGGACGACGGCGGCGGTCGCGGGGGCGGCGCTTGTGCGCATAGCCTTCGGTCGCTCGCGGTGGATGTTGGAGACGATGCCGAAGGGAGGTGGTCCCGGCGCCAATGCCGCGCCCCCGACGCGTGTTTGCGGGCCGATCGTCAGCGCAGAATGAATCGACCCGCACCTTGACTGCATCCGAACGGGAGCGAGCGTTGTCATCCGAGCCGCCCAGCATAACCGGACCCGACCTGACGCTTGGTCTACGCACGACCGAGTTGAGCGACGGGCAGATGCTAGCCGGCCATGTGGGCGAAGATGCGGTCCTGCTTGCGCGACGTGGCGACGAGTTCTTTGCGGTCGGCGCCTTATGTACGCATTACCACGCACCGCTTGCTGATGGCATCGTTGCGGGAGAAACGGTACGTTGTCCGTGGCACCACGCGTGCTTTAGTCTGCGCACCGGCGAAGCGCTGCACGCTCCGGCGGTCAGTCCCCTGGATTGTTGGCGGGTCGAAAGGATCGAAGATCGGGTATTTGTGCGTACGCGCATCCCGTCCCTCGCGCCTGCCCGCGTCGGCCGCCAGATTGGTGGGCCCCCGCCGGAACGGGTGGTAATTATTGGCGGCGGCGCAGCCGGGTTTGCGGCGGCCGAGATGCTGCGTCGAGAAGGATTTGGGGGGAGCGTCGTGATGTTGAGCGACGAGGCGTCGCCACCCGTGGACCGACCCAATCTGTCAAAGGACTACCTAGCGGGAAGTGCGCCGGAGGATTGGCTGCCTTTGGCGTCCGCGGACTTTTATTCCGCCCGTCAAATCGATTTGCGCACCGGTGCCAAGGCTCTCCGAATCGATGTAAATGCTCGTACGGTCACCATCGCCGGCGGAGGTACTCTTGCTTTTGACCGGCTTTTGCTCGCAACGGGAGCCGAACCCAACCGAATTTCGTTTCCGGGTTCGCATTTCGCGCAAGTACTCACGCTTCGATCCCTCGGCGATTGTCGGACCATCATTGCTCGAGCGGCCGTCGCAAAACGCGCGCTCGTCATCGGTTCGAGCTTCATCGGTCTGGAGGTCGCCGCCTCGTTGCGCGCTCGTGCGATCGAGGTCGACGTGGTCGCGCCCGAAGCGCGACCCTTGGAGCGCATTCTGGGTGCACAGATTGGGGATTTCGTGCGTCGGCTTCATGAGCAGCACGGCGTGCGGTTCCATTTGCAGCAGACCGTCAAAGCGATCGACGGGGACCGAGTCAGCCTCACGGGCGGGGAAACGCTGGGGGCGGATTTGGTTGTCCTGGGGGTGGGCGTGCGTCCGCGCACGGATCTTGCCGAGTCTGCCGGATTAAAGGTGGATCGGGGGGTGCTCGTCGATTCCTATTTGCAGACGAGTGCGCCCGGGGTTTACGCGGCAGGCGATATAGCGCGCTGGCCCGATTTCTTCAGCGGCGAGCCGATCCGCATCGAGCATTGGGTGGTTGCCCAGCGCCAGGGTCAAACCGCGGCGCGCAACATGCTCGGGCAGCGTGAGAAGTTCGACGCTGTGCCTTTCTTTTGGAGTCAGCACTACGACGTTGCGATCAACTATGTCGGTCATGCCGAGGGTTGGGACGAGCTGCAAATCGAAGGCGACCTCGAGGCGCGCGATGGTCTGGTGCGCTACAAGCGCCAAGGACGCCTGCTCGCGGTGGCCTCAATCGGCCGCGATACCGACAGCCTGAGGGCCGAGTTGGCGATGGAACGCCTGGCGCTTGCGCCCTAATGCGGGAAAGGAATCCGAGGGAAAAGATTCGCTGTGACCCGGGCGCAAGCCAAGCGCCAAATTCCCGTCCGACGGAAGCGACGCGAACAAAGGAAGGTTTGTTTTCACAACCGTGCGTGAAGGACGTCGGTCCAACCGCAAGATTCGCGGTCATGCCGAATTATTTGAAGAACCAGCGCAGTTCGCCGCTTCGTTTGACGCCGATCAGCGCCCCTTCGGGCCGCGGGTGATTTGGGGCAGACGAGGAGGATCGAACTGCCGACCTTCGCATTGCGAAGGCGCGGCGCCGCGCCGAACTGCGCCGGTTTACGCCTACATGCGCCCAGACGGGAGAGGATCGGTCGCGAAGGTTGTCTCTTGGTGGCTAAGATTCATCTGATCGAACTCGTCGGGCTGCCCTACATCAACCCGCCCGTCGGCCAGCGCTGTGGCGTTCGGGCGTGGATCACCTCGCGTACTTCAGCCCACAAAGATCGGCTCTCGGCGCGCGGGCGCGCGGCGGCTGCACTTGTGCGCACTTTTCATGGCATCTTCTACGCGGAGCAACAACTGTGCGAGCGCAAGCGTGGGCGGCAGGTGGTCGGGACGCCGCGGATCGGGTGCGCGTTCTGGGAACGGGAGCCGGGGAGCGACGACGAAAGACGCGAAGGCCGGTATCGCATCGACGTCATTCGAAGAGTTGCCTACTGTTCCTGTTGATTTGTCTGGGCGGGACGCGAGCGAATCGTGCACGCTTCCCTCGAGCCAGAGGTGCTTACGCTTGCGTCCGCTCCGCGACGGTGCGGAGCGGCCACCTACCAATTTCCGCAAGACAACTTTTTGCCCGAAGAGTTCTTGTAACCTATTGGTTAAAAAGCGGAAAATGTCGCGGATCTCAAGGCAACGGCGCTTAGCACTAACTCATTGCACGGCGCACCGCAGGTCTCTTAAATTTTTGCCGGTGCTAGGGTCGAACATTGGAACCAGTTAAATCTGCGTTCCGACAGCAAGATCAACATTCCACCAACCCGACCGAGGCGCGTCCTGGGAATGATCCGACCGAGCAATCGGCAGCAGCTCATGTTTGCAGCTCGGCACAGGGCGCCTCGAAAAAAGATAGGCGAACACGATTGCCACGATGCCTAACATCCTTGAGTTCTTTCGCTTCGATCTTGCGCTGCGCCTGGCCGTGGTATCGGCCGTCACGCTGCTTGCAGGCGTTCTGTACGTCGCATTGGTTGGGGTTTCTATCGATGCTTCCGGGCTGCGTGCCAAAGCCGCGGCTGTGCTCACGCAACGTCTCGGACGCGAGGTGCACCTCGATGGCCCAGTGCAAATCGAGGTATCCGCCCGTCCAAATCTGGTCGTTCGCGGGTTGCATGTTGCAAATGCGCCGGGCTTTTCGGGCGGTGAATTTGCCAGTCTAGGTGAGGCACGGCTGGCGCTGGACCTTTGGCCGTTGTTGCGCGCGCGCCTACAAATTGAAAAACTATCTGGCAGCAATCTGCACTTGCGCTTACAAGAGAATACAAACGGCGGCAACAACTGGACATTCAATCCGCCCGCTCGCCAACAGCAAGCGGCGCGGGCGCCGGCCACGGAACACGCTGCAAAACGCCCCATAGCGGATCTGCTTAGGCGCCTCGAGATTGAGGGCGTGTCCCTGGAAGAACTAGAGGTGGAATTCATCGGAACCGATGGGCAAAGTCATTTTTTTGAACTGCAATCGCTCATTGCACAATTTCCAGCTGGGCAACCGCTTACGTTGACACTGCACGGCACGATCGAAAAGACCTATCCCTATAAACTGGAATTTACTGGCGGCAACCTCGCGGACCTGGCGCGCTTTGATAAGCCATGGCCGATCGATTTGACGCTCGGCTTTATGAATTCGCGCCTGTTGCTCAACGGCACAGTCTCTGACGGCACCGGATCCATCCGCTTTGTTCTCAGCACTGAAAACCTGCGCGAATTCGAACACCTGCTCCAGATCAAGCTGCCTGCGGTCGGCGAAACCCGCATCTCGGGCATTGTGAAGTATTCCCCGGGCAACATCGCGCTGGATGATTTGAGTGGCCTTGTGGGCAAGACTACGCTCGCCGGGTCCGTCAATTTCGACTACAGCGGCGAGCGACCCCGAGTGCAGGGCAACCTCACGTTGCCGGTGGTGGATTTGCGGCCGTTTTGGACGCGCGAGTCGGTCACGAAAGAAAAGGCGCCGCAAAGCCTTGCCGAGTTTTATAGAGAAGTCGCCAACGCGACCTTTAGCCTGGGTGACCTGAATCGTGCGGATGCCGATCTGACCCTGCATGTCGGGCAATGGCTAAGCCTCCCCGGTTCGGTGCATGAGGCGATGTTGCATGTGAAGCTCGAGCGCGGTCGCCTTACGATGCCGTTGCAAGCCACCGTGGCCGACGTGGCCTTGTCCGGCAGCGCCAGCGCCGACGCAAGCGTTACGCCGGCTCGCTTCGAACTTTCGCTCGGGACGCATGATTCCAGTCTAGGAAATCTGGCGGCGTTGCTGGTCAGGATTCCCGATATCGAAGGGACTTTGGGCCGTTTCGATTTGCACATTGCCGCCCGGGGGGACCGTGGATCAGAGCTGGTGCAAAGCCTATCGGTACGGCTAAATGTGGAGCACGGCAACATGACCTACGGCAACCGAGCGGGTGGACGCCCGGTGCATTTTTCTCTGGACAATCTGCGCCTGGTTCTTCCGGCCGGGAAGACGTTACAAGGTGAGGCGCATGGCTCGCTACTTGACACAAGCTTCCGGGCAAGCTTGCACGGCGCCTCATTGAGCGACTTAATGCAGGAAGCGCAGGCCCCGATTGATTTTGAATTGCTGGCCGGAAGTGCCAAAGCGCAGATGCAAGCCGTTTTGCAGCCACCTGGGCAAGATTCAGGATCGGAAATCGCCTTTCGCCTCACGGCGCCCCATTCCAGCGAGATCGCAGGCTGGCTCGGACTCAAACCCGGAGCGGATGCGCCCATCAGTCTGCACGGCAATTTCCACACCGATAGCCACGGCTGGCAACTGGCCGATTTCGCCCTGCAATTGGGCCACAGCCTCCTATCTGCGGATGTGTCGGGTACTTTGGATGAAAAGAACAAGGCACCGCTGAAAATACAATTGGCGGGCGATCTTGTCGACGTCGAAGAGCTCGCAACGCTGCTGCCGGAAAAAAGTGCGAAAACGCAATCGGCAACACCAACAGCCGCCAACATGATCGACATTCCCATATTGCCCCAGGGTATCAGCCTGGCCGAGGCCGACATCGCCGTGCGCATCAAGCGCATCACCACCGCTTCACCGCTTACGGTGCGCGATCTGCGATTCGACGGCCACATACGCGACGGCATGATGAGCGTTTCACCATTTGCGGCGAATGTGGCAGACGTTGATTTTAGTGGCGCAATCCTCCTGGACCTGCGAACGCAACAGCCACACACTGCCCTGTGGCTATCGGCCGACGGGTTGGACATCGGCAGCCTACTGAACAAGGTTGGCATTGCCCGCAACGTCGATGCGGGCGTCGATCACGTACGCCTGCAACTGGATTTGCACTCAAGCCGCTTGGGCCAACTGCTGGCGCAATCGGATCTGCAGCTCACCTTTCAGGGCGGTCATTTCACTTTGCAAGATGCCAATACCGGCGGGAAGATGCGTGTCGCACTCGACGACGGCAATCTAAAATCGTCCGCGGGAGCCGCCGTGCGCCTTGACCTGCGCGGATCGGTCAACAAAGTTCCCGTCTCCATCGACATTCAAACTGCCAAGGCTGCCGACCTGCTCAATCCGGCCTTGCCGATTCCCTTTGAGTTTGACGCGCGCGCAGCTGACGCTTCCATGACGTTGTCGGGTGACGTCGAACGCCCCTTTTCGGAGAAGGAGGTTGGGTTTGCGCTACACATGCAAGGTAGCCGTCTGGACGCCCTTAATACGCTGGCGCATGTCTCGTTGCCCCCGTGGGGTCCGTGGTCGGCTTCGGGAAAGTTCCGCATATCCCACGGCGGCTATGAATTGCTGTCATTGCTGTTGCAGGTGGGTACCAGCCAGCTCACGGGCCATGGCAAGATCGACACGACGGTGGTTCCACCGCGCATCGACGTTGCCCTGGAAGCACCGACGATCCAGCTCGACGATTTCCGATTCGGTGACTGGTCGCCGGAGGCTCCCGGGCCCGATGCCCGCGGCAAGCACGAATCCCTCGAAGATATGAGGCTAGAAGCCGCCCATGAGGGCGATCGAGTGCAGCAGATTTTGAGCCCCGAAGCACTTCGACGGCAGAACGCGTATCTGACCGTGCGCGTGGACCACGTCATTTCCGGAAGGGACATGCTGGGCAGCGGTCAACTCGAGGCGAAATCCGAAAATGGCCACGTAGTCATCGGCCCCGTGGTCGTCAATGTGCCAGGCGGTTCGGCGACGCTTCGGCTCGGATATAAGCCCGGGGATAAAAGCGTAGGGGCAAGCTTGCGCGTCCTTGTCAATCATTTCGATTACGGTATTTTGGCTCGCCGCATCGACCCAGAAACCGAGATGCGCGGAATTCTCAGCTTGGATGTCGATGTCCGCGCTCATGCCGAGCACATCTCGGAGCTCTTG
>DASPTP010000014.1:0-47713 GCA_035623355.1 Burkholderiaceae bacterium
GGTCGTCAACGATCCCTATGTCGGACGGATCGGAGTTTTCCGCGTCCACCAGGGGACGATCACACCCAATTCGCTGCTCTACATCGGCGACGCGAAAAAATCGTTCAAGGTCGGGCACCTGCTGGCGCTTCAGGGCAAGGACGCGGTCGAGGTAAAGGCTCTCGTGCCGGGCGACATCGGCGCCGTGGCCAAGATTGACGACATTGTCTTTGACTGCGTGCTGCACGATTCGCACGACGAGGATTTCGTCCGGATGCGGCCGCTCGCGTTTCCCGAGCCGATGTTTGGGTTGGCATTGACGCCGAAGCGTCGCGGCGACGAGGGGCGCATGTCCGACGTCCTGGCGAAGATGGCTTCGGAAGATCCCACACTCGTCGTCGATCACGATGCGGCCCAAAACGAAACCGTCGTCCGGGGACTGTCGGAACTGCACTTGCGATCGGTGCTCGAACGAATGACGTCGCAGTTCAAGCTCGAGTTCACGACGCGGCCCCCGCGCGTGCCGTATCGCGAAACGATCACCGCGCAGGCCCTGGGACACGCGCGACACAAGAAGCAAACCGGTGGCGCCGGTCAGTTCGGCGAGGTATATCTGCGCATTGAGCCGCTGGAGCGCGGTGCGGGCTTTGAATTCGTCGACCAGATCAAGGGCGGAGTCATTCCGAACCAGTTCATCCCGGCCGTGGAAAAGGGCATTCGGGAAGTGCTTACCACGGGCTACCTGGCCGGCTTCCCGATGCAGGATCTGCGGGTCGTCGCCTACGACGGCAAGCACCATCCGGTCGATTCGAAGGAGGTCGCGTTCGTCGCCGCCGGGCGCAAGGCATTCCTTGACGCGCTCGCGAGAGCCCAACCGGTATTACTCGAGCCCATTGTCCGGATCGAAGTCGTGTGCGCCCACAAGCAAATTGGCGACGTCGCGGGCGACCTGTCGTCACGCCGCGGCCACGTCTACGGCAGCGACGAACTGGGCGATGGAGCGACACGCCTGCGCGGCACGGTTCCGCTCGCCGCGCTCGAGGACTACGCGGGGCGCCTGAACGCGATGACCCAAGGCTCCGGCAGCTACTCGATCGAGTTGTCGCACTACGACTCGGTGCCGCCGGCACAACAGCAAGCGATGGCGAAGGACTACGAGAGACGCCGTACGGACGCCAACGACTAGCCCGCCGGTTGTTCACGTCATCGCCAGACCAAACTTACAAATTGCGCGTTCGCAAGGAAGTTGCAACTCGCCGCCGGCTTGCAATCTTGGGCCATGGCAACGATTTCGGGAGCGCACCGATCGCGGTTCGCGAAATCGCTCCAACTTTCGAACCGAAGGTCTTTTCAGGGTGATGCGGAAAGGCTCGGCCCAAACACAAAAGAGGGTCTGGCCAGCGGACGCCGCGTGCTGGCCTGTTTATTTCTCAAAGTAGACGCTCAACTTGTTGCCGTCCAAGTCTCGGAAGTAGCCCGCATAGTAGGCCCCATCCCCGCGCGGTCCCGCGGGACCCTCGTCTTTGCCGCCAAGTTCGATCGCTTTGCGGTAGATACGATCAACCTGGCCCCGCGAACTGGCCGCCAACGCGACCATGACACCGTTGCCCACCGTTGCAGCGTTGCCGTCGTAGGGTTTGATGACGCCGAAGCTCGGCAGGTCTTCGGAAAGACCCCACGTGATTCCCCGCTCGGATTCCCACGTACGATTTGCCCCGAGTTCGCCCAGCAACTTGTCGTAGAACGCTGCCGCACGTTCAATATTGTTGGTTCCCACCAGAACGTAGCCAATCATCCAAAGCCTCCGACGCCGGAAAACCGTTCAGTCTATCAAGGACGGTGAAAGCCGAAATCAAAGCGCGGACCCGGCCGTGAGCGGGATCGGATTTTTTTCCTACTGCGCCCGCCGGCAGGCCGCGCGCTCGCTACACCGCTTGAGCCAATCGGCCACGCGCGGGTGGCTGTCAAGCTCGATACCAAACCCGGCGCCCACCTGAAGCCAGCTTGCGGCCGGGATGTCGACGAGCGAGAAGGTGTCCAGCAGGAATTCGCGCCCCTGGAGTCTTGTCTGCAGCGAATCGAGCCCGCGAACAAATTGCGAGCGGTTGTACTCAGCGCACACCTTGCTCCGATCCTCGGCCTTATACGAGACCGGTGAGTCCAGGCCGTGGTACGCGTACTGCATCATATAGTTGCCCAGGTCGGCCATCGCCCACACCGTCCAGCAAATCGCATCGGCGCGGGCCTGACCGCCCTCGGCCGGCCACAGTTTGCGCTCGACGCCATACTGCTCGCCAAGATAGAGCAGCATCGCGCCCGACTCGAAAAACGTGAGATCGCCGTCGACAAGTCCCGGCACTTTGCCCTGGGGATTGACCGAAAGATATTGCGACGTGCGGTGTTCGAGCTTCTTGCCGTCCAGGTGGATGTACTCGTAGGAAAGCCCCAGTTCTTCGAGCGCCCAGGAAACTCGCGTACCGGAGCTGTGCGGCCAGGAATAGAGTTTGATTGCCATCGGGTGCCTCCGTGGGTCAAAGGAGCCGGTTTGATGACTTTGCCCTTTTCGAAATTTGCGGGCAATCGCGACCTTGCGCTAGAGCGCCAAGGTGGCCGCGATCCGCTCGGCGATCATTACGGTTGCCAAGTTGATGTTTGCCGAAGGAATTTCGGGCATGACCGATGCGTCCGCAACGACCAATTGCTCCATTCCGTGCACGTGGCCTGTCGAATCGACGACGGCGTGCGTCGGGTCGGGCCCCATCGCGCAAGTCCCAGTGGGGTGATGATACGTGCGGACGTTTGCCAGGACGTAGGACACCACCTCATCGTCCTTCTGACGATCGTTGGACGCATCGTCTTGCTCGGCGATTGCCCGAAATTGCGAAGCCGAAAGCAGACGACGAGCGTGCCGAACCGCCTCGCAGATTCGGCGCAGATCCTCGTCATCGGTTAACAAACCCAGGTCGATGACGGGTGGTGCCGCTGGGTCAAGCGAGCGAAGAACCACGCACCCGCGCGATCGTGGTTTGAGCACCGCCGCACACAAAGACGCGAGTGCGCGCCCGTCGTTGTTCAACGGCCCTTGCGCGAAGATTTGCAAATCGGGGGCGCAGGACGGATCGGTGCCAGTGCTGTGCCACGTCACAACGGCCTGAAAACCCGGTCCTCCCGGAGCAATACTCACCACCAAGGGACTCGGGACCCAAGGATGATCCGCAAGGTTCTTGCCCACACCGGGCAAATCGACCTCGCACCGCAGTCCCAGCGCGGCAAGCTCGGTCGCCGGCCCGATTCCCGATCGCAGCAAAAGAGCGGGACTTGCGTAGGAGCCCGCGGCCAGCACAATCAGGTCCGCTTCAATCGTCTCGCCGCTGGCCGCAAGTCGTACACCGATCGCGCGCCCGGACCGAACCACGATGCGGTCAACCAGTGCATCGGACCGGATTTGAAAATTCGGCCGTCCGCGCACCAACGACAGATAGGCAAGCGCGGTGCTCACGCGAAGTCCGCTGACGGCGTTGACAGGCACAGGCCCCACCCCAACGGCACCGGGGGCGTTGTGGTCCGCAACATAGGGGTGTTGCGCGGTTGCGGCCGAAAGAAGCGCTTCCTGAAACGCGTTGCGCTCGCCCGGGCCATACCGACGGATGGGCAAGGGGCCGGCCGCGCCGTGCCAAGTGTCCGAGCCAAAATCGGCATCGGCTTCCGACGCGCAGAAATAGGGAAGGCATTGCTGGAACGACCAGCCCTCGTTGCCCAACGCGGCCCAGCGGTCGTAGTCCGCCGGCGAGCCGCGCAGCGCAAAGCAGGCATTGGTCGCCGAGCATCCGCCGACCAGACGCCCGCGAGGCAAAGGCAGCTCGCGCCCAACGCGGCCCGGTACGCTGCGGTAACCCCAATCGTGCGAGACCGTCGGTATTCGGGCGTCGGCAATATCGGCGGGCAAATCCCGTTTCGACAGATAGTCGGGCCCCGCCTCTAACAAAAGGACGGATGCCCCGCGCTGGGCAAGGCGGGCCGCAAGAACGCACCCCGCCGATCCGGCGCCGACCACCACGATGGGGAAACCGGCCATTGCCTCACCGGCGCGTTCCAACGGCCAGGAGATACTGGCGGGGCACGCTGATGCCCAGCGGCGAGGCGAAGCGATCGTGAAAGGCCACGAAATCTCGCTGAAGATCGTCCCGACGACGAACATCGAGTCCCTCAGCAAGCGAGCGGGTCGGACCGTACCCGGTCACGAATTTGTGCCACGCCGCTTCTCCGTTCACCTCGTAGTACATCGTGACACCGTCCTCGAATCCGAGACGGAAATTTGCGTCGAACAATTCCCGGATGCGGTCGTGGTTTCCCCAGGCAAACGGTGAAGGGGGAGCCGGCGTGGGCGGTGGCGGCATGTATGTGCGCAGTATCTTGAACATCTCAAAGACATTGCTATCCGGTCGCCAGGTGGTGATCGCAAGTCGCCCGCCCTTGCGGCAGACTCGGGCAATCTCGTTGGCGGCGGCTTCCGGACGGGTGGCGAACATTACGCCGAAGGTCGAGACGACCGCGTCGAAACTGGCGTCGGGGAAACGCAATGCTTCCGCGTCTCCGACTTCGTAGTCGATTGCCAGCCCGCTGGACTGGCCAATCGTCTTTGCCGCATCGATGAGGTCGGCCGCGATATCCACCCCAATGACCTGGGCACCACGTGCGGCAAGCAACCGCGACGTCCACCCGGTGCCCGTGGCAAGATCTAAGACCCGTTCGCCGGGCCTGGGATCGAGCCGACGGACGCAGTGATCGAGGGCGCTGGCGATCTGCCGGCTGATCTCGTCGTAGGCAAGTCCGCCGGAACTCCAAACTGCGGCGGGTCGCTCGTTGTGCGGTTGAATGGGCTTATGCATGATAGCCTCCTGTGGGTCGGCCTTCGCCGAATTTCCGTTCACGAGGGACGCGATCCGCTGGTGTACAGGCAAGAACAGCCGTCTACGGAGCGCGCACTTTGCAGATCGCAATCTGCCGCGTTCGTACGGAGGAAGCAATGACCACAACGCCGCTTTCATTTGCCGAAACGCCGGATCGGCGATCGCCGACCGGTGCCGACCTCTTGTCCGAGATGCTCAAGACCGTTCGCCTGACCGGTGCGGTCTATCTCAATGCCCGCTTTACCACGCCGTTCGGCGTGACCGATCCCAAGGCCTATGCCCAGCGCACACCGATGGCGCGGTTGCGGCATGTCAGCATTCTTCACCTGATTGTCTCCGGCCAATGCGAGTTCGAATCGGCGGGAGAGCGTCGCAGCGTATCGAGCGGCGACTTGATCTTCCACCCGTTTCCGGACCAATACAAATTCTGGAGCGGCAAACCCGATCGAATTGCCGACGCGAGCGAAATCGTGCAGGCGGGCCCCATCGAGGGCGTCTGGACCGTGAACTACGGAGGCGGCGGCGAGGAGGTACGGATGGTCTGCGGGTTTGTCCAATCAACGGAATTTCTCTTTTTTCCGGTGTTCCGCACTCTTCCTCCCCTGCTGGTCGAACACACGGCGGAAGACACGGTCGGCGCGTTGATCGCTTCAACGGTGCGCGAGATCGTGACCCTCGTTGAGGCCGCGGCGCCCGGCACACAGGCGGTACTCGGCCGCCTCATGGAGCTTTTGTTTGTCGAACTGCTTCGGCGTCACGTTGCTCGCCTGCCGGCGGGTTCAAGAGGTTGGTTTGCCGGTTTGAACGATCCGGTGGTCAGTCGCGCACTGCAACTGCTCCATGGCGATCCCGAGCAGCATTGGACGATCGATCAACTTGCCAGTCGCATCGGATCTTCGCGAACCGTGCTTTCGGAGCGGTTCAAGGCCTTGCTCGGACGCCCGCCCATCGAGTATCTGGCCAGTTGGCGAATCCAACTGGCCGCCGAGCGTCTGCGCCTGGGACACGAATCCGTCCCGAGTATCGCCTCCAGCGTGGGATACGAATCGGAAGCGGCATTCATTCGGGCCTTCAAGCGCGTCACCGGCACGACACCGGGGCGCTGGCGCGATGCGGCCTCGTAAGTTCGTCTATTGAGCCCAAAGGTATCGCGAGAACTGGCCGACAGGGGAGCTGCGCAAAAACCATCAACGGTCCGGGTCACGATTTTTCCGGCGCACAAAATTCTTGCGGTACCTGCGAGTTCGGCGAATTCGAAGTGGTCCGATGCGCTACGGCTCCCCGCGTTCTCGCGCGGCGGCGGATCAAACCGTTTCGGGATCGGCAGGCGATTTAGCTTTTTACGGGGGCGGAGGACTCGTTGTAGGACGCCGTCACGTTCTGCGGATTTGGGCCCAGCCACGCTGCGGCGAAAACGTCCGGCGGCTCCGGACGGCCGAACAAATACCCCTGAGCCTGGTCGCAGCCAAGCGCCAGCAAGGCGTCGGCCTGCGTTCTCGTTTCGACCCCCTCGGCAACGGTTAACAGTCCCAACGTGCGACCCATCGCTACGATCGTGGCGGCAATGGCATGGTCGTTGGTGTCTTCGGCCATATCGCGAACGAAAGTACGGTCGATCTTCAGTTTCCCCACCGGCAAGCGCTTCAGATAGGCCAGCGAGGAATAGCCCGTACCGAAATCGTCAACGGCGAGCGAAAAACCGATTCGGTTCAACTGGCCCAGCAGCTCCACCGCCCGATCGACATTTCGCATGACGCCACTTTCCGTCAACTCGAATTCGAGCTGTTCCGGAGGCAGGCCGAATCGGTGGACGTGCTCGAGTAATCGGCCGAAAAACTCCCCGTCCTCGAGCTCCTGGGCGGAAATATTTATGGCAAGCCGTCCGGGGAAAACCAGCCCGGCATCGCGCCACTCGGCCATCTGGTGGCAGGCTTGCGCCAGCACCCACTTGCCGATCTCCGTCATCAACCCCCTTTCCTCGGCCAAGGACAGAAAGACGTCCGTGGCGACGGGACCCAATTGGGGGTGCCGCCAGCGCAGCAGGGCCTCGGCTCCGGTTAAGGCGCCGCTCCGCAGTTCGACCTGCGGTTGATAGTGCAGCGACAGTTGACCCTGCGGCCCCGCAAGCGCTTCCTGCAGGTCCCTTGCCAAGGCGAGGCGTTCGGCAAGCCCGGCGCTCATCGCATCGTTGTACACCGCCAGGCCCTGGCGCGAGATCTTGGCCCGGTACATCGCAATATCGGCGTTGCGCAGCAAAAGATCCGGCGTGGCGCCGTCCTCGGGATAAAAGGCGATGCCCACACTAACACCAACGGCAAACGACTCAAGATCCACCGTGATTTTTTGATCCAGGCAGGCGCCGACCCGCTTGGCGATGAGTGAGGCTTCGACGTGATCGACGTTGGACGCGACAATGCCGAACTCGTCGCCGCCCAGGCGCGCCAACGTGTCGCTCGCTCGCATGACGCTCGAAAAACGCTTTGCCACTTCGCGTAGGACTCGGTCGCCCACGTCGTGGCCTTGGGTGTCGTTTATTTCCTTAAAGCGATCCAGATCGACGTACATCACGGCCACGGTACGGGATTCGCGCTGGGCCGCAGAAATGGCCTGCTGCAGTCGATCGAGGAATAAGGCGCGGTTGGGCAATCCGGTCAGCAGGTCGATAAAGGCCATCTCACGAATCCGCTCTTCCGCCGCCTTGCGTGCGGTGATGTCGAGATTGGTTCCGATGGCTCGAATGGCCCGGCCGCTGGCATCTCGCTGCACAACCTTGCCGCTGCAACGAATCCATTTCCAAGAGCCCGCCGCGCTACGCAATCGCGACTCCTGGACATACGCTGATGCGGTCCCCTTGAAGGCGGCCACGGCCGCCCGCATCGCCCGATCCACGTCGTCGGGGTGGGTGATGCGGGTAAGCTCCGCAGCCGTTGTGATGGTCCCGCCGGGCGCCAATCCCATCATCGTCGCCCAGTGTTCGTCCAGCGCGACCGTCCCCGTGGCAATGTTGTAGTCCCAGATCGACAATTCGGACGCCTCGAGCGCCATCGCCAGTCGTTCTTTGGCCTCGCGCAGCGCTTCGTCGGCCGCCTTGCGCTTTTCGATGTCTTCGATCTGGACGATCAGATACCGCGGCGCCGCATCGTCCCCGTGCACAACGGTGGCGGTCGCCTGTCCCCACACGTAGCGGCCATCTTTTCTGCGGTAGCGCTTCTCCACGACATAGGACCCGGACTCTCCCTGAGCCAGGTCGCGCAGTCCGTCCAGCGACAGTTGCAGGTCCTCCGGATGCGAAAGGTCCTGCAAGGAAAGGGTTCGGAGTTCCTCGATCGAATACCCGAGAAACTCGCAAAACGTCCGGTTTGCCGCGAGCACGCAACGGCTATCGACCGGAGCGATCACCATGCCGATCGGGGCATTGTCAAAAGTCTCGCGAAAGCGCGCCTCACTTTCGCGCAATCGGGTCTCCGCCGCCTTGCGCGCGGTGATGTCCGTGAAAGCCCCCACCCAGCCGTACCCCTTATTGGCCTCATCGACCAACAGAGCCACATTGAGCAAGCACGGTATTACGCGACCGTCCTTCGTGCGGCGACGAACTTCGCCGTGAAACGACCGTTCCGCCAAGATCCGCCGCGAGAGCTCGGCGGCGCCCAGCGCCGTCTCGTCCTCCGGCGTGAGAATGTGAATCGGCTTGCCGATAATCTCCTCGGGCGAATATCCAAACAGTCGGCTAAAAGCCGGATTGACGTAGGTGACTCGGTATTGATTATCGCCAACAACGAACGCTTCTTCGGTTTGCTTCAGAGCCATGCCCCAAAGCCGCAGTTCTTCTTGCGAGGCGGACTGGACTTGCAACCGCTCGATGTCGCGCGCCACTCGGGCCGGCTCGGAAAGGTCGTTGCCGATCACCAGCACCGCGATCGCCCCGTTGTTCGGGCGACTGACACCGTCGTCAGAAAGCCCGCCCTCGCCGAAACTGCAAAACCCGACCAGTGGTGCCCCGCCCGCAAGATGCACCATTTCGGCGATCTCGCGCTGCGCGCCCTTCGCCCCCATGATGCGCGGTCGCAGCGCACAGTAGTGACAAAGGACGGCCGCCGGCCGGTTGGTTCCCGCACGCAGCATCGCCTTGCGCAGCGCTTCGCCGCCGGCCGCAAGCATCGATCCGGCCACCGGCTTCATTACGGCAAGCTCCGCACCCACCGCCACCGGCTGCGTCAGGCGAACGCCGCCGCGCGGCGTAAAGTACGTCGCGACATTGACCGAGTACTGGCCCATCGAGTCGGACGTGCCAAGGGTCTTGCCCGTCGTCAGAGTAAGGTGAACGGCCGCGAGTTCGTCAAAGTTCGCGCCCAGCCGTTGCGCAAGCCGCTCGGCCGCAGGATGCCCGTCCAGCGCAAGGACTTCCCGGCCCTCTACCGCCGTTACTTTGAGCGTTTCGGCCGCTGCGTGAAACCCGTGGCCCAATGCGATGCCAAAGCTCAGTTCCGTCTCAAAAACCGCGAGCAATAACCCGTCGGCAACCACCTGTCTTCCGAACAGTACGGCGTTGCTCTCCATGCGCCAGTCGTCCGCGCTCGCTCCCGCAAAGATCGGTATCCGTCCCAGGGTGCGGGTCTTGAAGGTCTCCATGGCCTCAAACGCGAAAGACGCCGTTTGGCGGGTGTTGCCCGGCGCGATGAGCATTGCAAATCGTCGCGATCCGCGGCGCGTGCGCTCTTGCGTGTGTTCGGGCGACTCGTCGACCATGGATCGAGGCCCGGACGAGGAGAACGCTTCGTCAAAGGCGGCCTGCCAGTTTTTGCTCACGTCGCGTCCCACCGCCGCGGCAACTCGCAGGTGAGGCGAGGCCAAAACAACGACCACGACGCTTTGGTGGCAAAACCCGCCAATCAATTCCCCCGCCGTCGTGGCCCCAAGGACGGGAGTCTCCCCGACAACCTCTTGCACACCCTGCAGCACCGAAACCAGATCGTGGGCGACCGAGGCGTAGACCAGCGTCACGCAGATGGCGTGGCGATGGATCGCGGATGCGGCCTCGCGGGCGGCGCTTCTGCCGGCCTCGATGCCGGAAGCGTCCTTCGAACAACCCGTGCCAACCTCGATCGCAACGAGCGCCTCCTCGCTCATGGCAACGCGCCGATCCGCTTCTTGTGTTGTTGGTTGCCCGCGCCGCAAAGCGCCGGCATCGGCGCGCATCCGTCTTTGCAGTGGATTGGGAACCAGGCCAAAGTTTCGCTTTGTCGTCGAATTCGCCCGAAATTGTCTCGCAAAATGGCGATCCTCGGTTTGGGTGTTGTGCGGCGCGCACACATCGCTACGGTGCACACGGCAGTCGCGGCGGTTCGTGGCTCTTTTTTGCGACGCAATTGCCGTGCGCGCGATGGACATTTCGCACGCCGCGCAGCGGCAAAGCGAAAGTCGCACCACGTATTCGAACCGCGCGGGTCGGCGACAAGAAAACGAAGCGAGACGCTCAACCTTTGCGCGCGGTGAGCAAAAAGACGGGATAGTCGCGCGGCCCCCCGTCCTGGGCCTTGCGGATGACAAAAACGGTGTCAAAGTGCACCTGCTCGAATCCGGCGTCGTGCACCAGCCTGGCCAATGCTTCCCGCTCGAAGCCATGGTGAACGTCCACATCGATCCCGTGGAACGAGCCGTCTTCTTGGTCGAGGTCGGCTAGGCATAGCCAGCCGCCCGCTCGCAAATGCGCGGCAAAGGTAGCCAATATGGCACCGGTGTCTTTGATGTGATGCAAAGTCATCGAAGACATGATCAGATCAAAGCCGCCGACGGATAGGTCGCTTGTCGTGAGGTCATGAAATTCGGCCGTCAAATTGGATAGACCTTGGACGGCGATTTTCTCGCGCAGCACTTCGAGCATGCCGGGCGAGGTGTCGATGCAAGTAATGTGCCCCAAGTCGCCCGCCAGCGGGACACTCAGCAGGCCGGTCCCGCAACCGACATCGAGCGCGCGCATGTTGGTCCGGAGCGCAACACGCGCGCAAATGGCCTTGGCGAGCTTACGCCCGCGCTCGACGAATTCCTGGGTGGTGTCCCATTGCCGCGCCCGGCTGTCGAAGTCAACCGCGGTCGGCGCCGCGGCCGGGGTGGACGAAGCACGGTTCATAGTCGTTCGAGTTCCTTGCGAAAGCGCCCAAAGCCGAGTGTGCTACCGATCCGCCGGCCGCTACAAATTGCCAAAAGGCGACGCGCTTGCCGCAGGTAATCGATGGCTTTCGGGCGCAACGGGGGCTGCGCGGAGCCACGGGTCGGCGAATAACGATGCCCGATAGGTCGGCGGGCCGGATTGACGTCGCGCAAGACCTTCTTCATGCTCTCTTTTCTCCTCGCGCGAGGGCGATCGGCGGGTACCCGCGGACGAGGGGTCGCGACGGCCGTCTTGTGCTCAGCGAGGCCGTGGGGGGCGTTGCCGATGCCCAGAGCCAGAGGGAATTCACCGATGTCGAAGGCAACTGAGTCCGGCGCGGCACGCGTCGTAGTCAACCGCGCGCCCGTGCTAACGCTATGGGCCGCAGCGGTTGCGCAACGGCTCGGTTTTGATCGCAAGGAGGCGCTAACCCTCGGGCGGGTCGTCGCCGGGCTAAACGCCTATGCCAAAGGCCGGTCACTGGGGATCTTTCGGCCGACACCGGAAGACGTGCGACGCGAGCGCAAGCGCAGTGCCCCCGGCCAAATCCTGCACGTAGATCTTCTTCATCGAGCGGTGCCGGTCGTGCAGACGCCCGACGGATTGCGCGCGCTGTCCAAGGACAAACCGATCGATCCCGAAAGTGTGCAGCGCTACTTGGAGGGCAAGTTCGGCACTTCGCTGATCGATGTCGAGGAGGCCTTCGATGCACTCGCCCGTTCCCTTTCGCCCGACGCACTCGCGCAGCGCGCCTACGAACTGTACGAGGCGTTCCGGCCACAAGTTCCCGCGGGCGTCGGCGGTTGGGGTGCCGCCGGTGTCCTGGATCTTGCGCGGGTGCGAGCGCTTGCAACTTGATGGGCCTGCGGTGGCGTGATACCGATACAGGACCTCTTGCATCGGATCCGGTGGGACCCGACGTTCGGAGCCGCTCGGTACACGATCGGATACTACGACCGGCCAACCCATCGCATCGTCACGGTGCCCTTGGAATGCATCGATTTGCCGTCGGGCAACCGCTTCTCCTTTTCCGCCACGCTGGCCGATGGCACGGTCCACGACGTGCCCTATCACCGAGTGCGCGAGGTTCACCGCGACGGCCAGCGGATCTGGCAGCGCTCAGTGGTGCGCGAATCACCCCTCGGAGCGTCCAATGAAAAACACGGCTCCTGAAGAGGTCATCCGTTTCTGGTTCGAGGAAATTGCGCCGAGCCAGTGGTGGACCCGCGATGAGTCATTTGATCGCGCGCTAAAGAGGCGTTTTGGCGCAACCCACGAAGCGGCCACGCGCTGCGAGCTCTATGACTGGCGCAAGAGCCCGCTCGGTCGACTGGCCGAGGTTATCGTGCTGGACCAGTTTTCGCGCAACTTCTACCGCGACGACCCGCGCAGTTTCGCATCCGATCCCATGGCGCTGTGTCTGGCGCAGGAGGCCGTGCGCATCGGCGCCGACCAGGCGCTGCCGCAAGAGCAGCGCGCTTTTCTGTATATGCCGTTTCTGCACAGCGAATCGCCCCTAATCCACGAGTGGGCCCTGGCGCTGTTCGGCTCCTTGGAAAACCGTGCCAACCTGGACTACGAGCGAAAACGCAAAGCCATCATTGACACCTTCGGCCGCTACCCGCACCGAAATCGCATACTGGGCCGCTCCTCGACGCCCGAAGAGCTCGAATTTCTCTCGCGCAAGGAGTCCTCGTTTTAACTCGCGATGTTGCGCCCGATTCGTCCGGTCTCGGGGACCAACGATCGATCGACCCGCGGCAAGCGCCCTGCGCGAGGTAAGAGCTAAGAGCGGCCGGCCGTCCTTGGAGCGCAAAGTCCGCGATCCAAAACGTGCGGCGCCGAGAGGCGAAAAGCGGGTGAGGAAAAGCAAGGGGCGGGGGATCCCGGGTAACGCAGAATATGGGGCCTGCAAGCCGCGGCCCCGAGGCCGCGATCTAAAGGTCCACCGCCTTGCGGTCAATGGGATCCGAACGAAGGGCTGGTTGCCAGAAGGAACAGCGCGCCCAGAAGCACGATCGCCACGATGGCGGCACCCACCACGACGTTCAGGGTTTTGTCCGATGGTCGAAGGCTTACCGGTCGGTTTGCCCCAAGCTCCTCCATTTGCTTTTCAAAGGCCTCGACATCAACAGGTGACTGGACCGAATAGCCCGGGTCCTGGAAAAGTCGAGTGGCCTCGTCAAATTGCTCGTCCAGACACACATCGATGCGGTACCAGTGGGCGGGTAAATTAAATCGGCTGACGATCGCCGCGGGAACGATCGCGGTCTCATTGGATCGAACGTGATCGACTTCCACAAAAATGGGTATTCCGCCCGCGCGAAATCGGTCCCGCATCGGCTGCAACTGCTCGAAAGGCACGGAAGCGAGATACCTCAACGCAAGCGCCTTTCACGCCTTCCGTAGCGGTGGCGTCGTCTGAGTTTGCGGACGCGAGATGGATTCCATGCGACGTCCGATTGTCTTTGCCTACCCATACCGCGTTCGGCGACCGGCCTGCCGGCTGTCCGCCGGTTTTTCGGTAGTCTACGATCCCTGCCGGGCACAAAGGCGAAACGAGCCGATCGGATACCCCATGCGGGCCTTGCCATTTGATCGCGTCGGCGTTTTGGCGCGAATCGGAATCGCGATGTTGTTGCTTTTGGCGGCACTCGCAACGCCGTCGTTTGCGCAGGCGCCGTTTGCGCGCGAGCGCGAGCAGATGCTCGAAGAGATCGACGCGTTGATGCGGGCCTCCGCCGCTCAGACCGGGCACTCGGGGTTGCGTCCTTGCGTTCGCGAAGCGTTGCAGCAGGTCCCGCGCCACCGCTTCGTCCCGGAGGAGCTGCAGGGCCTCGCCTACGTCGACCGCCCGCTTCCGATCGGGGAAGGACAGACGATCTCCGAGCCTTTCATGGTTGCCTTGATGACCGAGCTGCTCGAGGCCGGAGCGCAGGACCGCGTGTTGGAAGTCGGAACCGGCTCGGGCTACCAGGCGGCGGTTCTTTCCCGGTGCGTGCAGCGGGTTTACTCCATTGAGATCGTGCGCCCGCTCGGCGAGCGCGCGGCCGAGCGCCTCGCCGAGCTCGGATATCGCAACATCGAGCTGCGCATCGGCGACGGCTACGCCGGGTGGCCGCAAGCGGCGCCCTTCGATCGCATTCTCGTGACCGCGGCTCCGGACCATGTGCCGCAGACCCTGATCGATCAGCTAAAGCCCGGCGGGCGGATGGTGGTTCCCGTCGGTCCGGAGGGATGGTTGCAAGACCTCGTCGTGATTCGAAAAGACTCCCAGGGACACATCGACCGGCAAAGTAAGGCCATCGTGCGCTTCGTCCCGATGCGGCACGCCCCAGAGCCCGTTGCTCCGTAATTGCAGCGCACGGAGTCTTCGTGCGGATCCGCAAGCCGATTTGCGGCGCTCTTGGCCCGTCGCTACCCTCTGGCGTTTTGGTTCCCGCCGCCGATTCCCGCCTCGTAGCGATAGCCGGTATATTCTTTGCCGCGTGTTGAAATGCCATGCGCTCGCGCCCGGCGGCTGTTGTTTGCCTCGCGCGAGAAGGCCGTGCAAGAACCGATGCGACTTTCCCGATGACCTACTCGACGCAGACCGCGGACAGCTACACCCTGCGCGTAACTTGTCCGGCCACTACCGGGCTGGTGGCGGCGATCACTGGCCATCTGGCGCCGCGAAAGTTCGACATTACCGAGCTTGCGCAATACGACGACGACGAGACGCGGCGCTTTTTCATGCGCTGCGTGTTCACCGTGCCACCGACGGCCCAAGGGGCCGTGCTGGGCGAGGATTTCGCGGCCACCGCGGCGCACTTTTCCATGGACTGGACGCTGCGGCGCAATGACCGACCATACCGGGTATTGCTGCTGGTGTCGAAAGTGGACCATTGTCTGCGCGATTTGCTCTATCGCTGGGAGACGCACGAACTGAACATGACCCTCGTGGGCATCGCATCCAATCACGACGTACTGCAACCGGTCGCGGCGCGTTCCAAGGTGGCGTTTCATTATCTGGCGGCCGATGCCGACGGCTCGTCGGGCCGCGAGGAGGCGCTGCGCCGTCTGATCGCCGCCGAATCGGTCGATCTGATTGTGCTCGCGCGCTACATGCAGATTCTCAGCGACCGGTTTGCGCGCGACTTCGCCGGTCGCTGCATCAATATCCATCACTCGTTTTTGCCCGGCTTTAAGGGCGGATCACCGTACGCACAAGCGCACGCCCGTGGCGTCAAGCTGATCGGCGCAACGGCCCACTACGTGACGAGGGACCTCGATGAGGGACCGATCATCGAGCAGGACGTGCGGCGGATCGATCACCGGCACTCGGTGCCGGAAATGCAGGCGCTCGGGCGCGACATCGAAGCGGCCGTGCTGGCGCGCGCGCTGCGGCTGCACCTAGAAGACCGCGTGTTCATCGACGGCAACAAGACGATCGTCTTTTCCTGAGTCGCCGCGGGGCAAATCGCCGTCCGTGCCGGCCGGCAACTCCAAAGCTATGGCCTCGCGACCGCTGCAACCATCGGGCACTCGAAAGGTTGTGGGTTTTGCCTTCCGGAGCCGGATGCCGACAGCGGGCGCGCGGGTCGACGAATTGCTACGGGCCGTAGCGCTGTGGCGCGGTAAACCGCTTTAGGGTGTTATCCCCATCGTCAACGAAGTAAACGCCCTGGTCGCGCGGGGCAATTGCCAAACCGAAAAGACTTCCGGCCCCCGTCGCCGTCTCGACGGTCTTGACCGCGACCTGACGGCCGTCGGGTGCAATTTCCACGAGGTTGCCATCTCCGCCGTTGGCGGTGATCAGGTCGCCGTTTGGCGCAAGCGCCAGACCCAGCGGACCGTTTAGGGCGCCGGCTTGCGTAAGCGTCACGCCCGTTCCCGCGGGCGACTTGCGAGTCAATGCATCGGGAATTCGCGCGATGCGATTGGCCAGGGTGTCCGCGACGTACAGCGTGCCGTCCCAAGCAAGCGATACCCCGGTGGGACCAATGACCAATGCGTTCGGATCGGCGGTCTGCCCAAAACCCGAAGCGATCACGGTTGTCGAAGTGCGTAGCGGCAGCCCTTCGTGTTGCTGGGGCACATTGAGCTCGATACGGAGTACCGTACCGGCGTTGACGATGTGCGGTGTGCCCTGCGTAACGTTTCCATTGAGTACGTTGGTGACGAACAACACGGCATGGTCTTCTTCATCGAGCGCGGTCATGTCCCACGGACCATCGATGCCGTCGCCCGCGAAGGTCTCCACTATCACCCCCTCACTGTCCAAAACGATCAGGCATCCCGCTTTGGCGTCGGCGGACTGTCCGGTCGCGGCTGGCAGGCTGCCGACAATGACCCAGCCGAAGTCCAGTGCTACCAATGCCGTGGTCAGCCCCACGCCGCCGGGACAGGCGCGGGCGACCCCGGGGGAGTCCAGGCGAGCAAACAGGCTGACCGTTCCGTCGGGCGAGACTTGAACGATCGTCGTTCCCGTGCCTTGAAGATTGGCGGAGTTGTTGAAGTTACTGACCAGCACGTGGCCTCGTTGCAAGGATCCCACCGAGCGTTTGACGATGGCGATCCCGTAGGGATTTTGGTCTCCGTTAACGGGAACCGTCGAAGCCACCCGCTCGACAGTGGAAAACTGATCCAGGAACGGCTCGGATGCTGCGCAAACCGGAACGGCGGCCAAACCAAAGGCGACCAGGCCAAGCGCACGGGCCAGGCCGCGCGCGGCAAAACGGGGGTAAGACATAGCGAACTCCTCCTTCGATCGTCGTGGGGATATCCCGTGACGCAAGCCATCGTGTGGCCGGTGCATGCGGCTTGGCCGCCCGCGGGTTCAATCCCCTGGACCAAACCGTCCACGAGCTTTCGGGCACGGCAATGAACCAAAGGCTCCGGCACCTGCATCCACCGACCTGCGAACACGAAAGCATCGCGATGAAGCCAGAAGCCTCCCGTTGCCGTACCGAGAAACCGGGCGCGTCCCAAAGAGCCGTATTGCTTGCCGTCCTTGGCCTGTTGGGGGGTTGCGGCGGCGGTGGTTATGGCGGTAGCGGTGGCGGCGGCAGTCCGATGAGCGGCTACAGCGCGCCAAACATCACGATGCAGCCGGCCAGCGTCATGGTCAGCGCCGGCCAGATGGCCATGTTTGGCGTGGTCGCGACCGGTCCCGGCCCCCTGAGCTATCAGTGGATGAAAAACAGCGTAAATATCCCGGGGGCTGTGGGGCCGAGTTACACCACACCGACCGTCAGCAACGCGGATAACAACGAACAGTTTGCGGTCACGATTAGCAATCCGTACGGCTCGACCACGAGCAACCACGCGGTGCTTACCGTCAACTAGCTGGGTGCACAGAAGGCCCCGGACATGGCACGGTTTTGCGGTGGCAACCCTGCGGTGCGCGACTCGACTTTTGGAGGCCGGCTTCGCAAGATCGCGAGCTCCAGGCCCGCGCCATACGCAAGGCGGGGCAGCGCGCGGCCATGCGCCGTTTCTCCAAAAGCAAGTAGGGTTTTGTGGTCTTGGGAATGGTTTTTCTGCTGTAGTCCACACCTTTCGCGCAACCCGGCAGGGATCGGGCCGCGATGAGGTACTGCGAATAGTTCGGTGGGAAGATCGTGCTCGGTGTACCCGACGATCGCGCGAATCGGCCGCTGCCTGCGGTCAAAACCAGGGCGGGCGCGCTTGCCCCGAAGCTCGACGAACAAACCTTGGTGGAGCGAACCGCGCTGGGGGACCGCGCGGCCTTCGAAGAGCTGTACCGCCGATATTTCCCGCGGCTTACGCGGTTTGTCGAGCGCATGGTTCGCCGACCCCAGGTCGTCGGCGAAGTCGTCAACGACACGATGCTGGTCGTCTGGCGCAAGGCGGACACATACAACGGGCAATCGAAAGTCTCGACGTGGATTTTTTCGGTCGCGTACCGCACCGCACTGCGTGCACTGGGCCAACAGCGCGAACCGGTCGAATGGGAGCCGCCCGAAGTTGCCGCGCCGTCCGAAGCGGAGCCCGAGAACAGCTTGAGTCAACAGCAGGACCGACGGATCCTGGACGAAGCCTTGTTGCACTTGACGGCGGAGCATCGCGCCGTGATCGAGCTCACGTACCGCCACGACTGCGCCTGCCGCGAGATCGCCCAAATCGTCGGCTGCCCGGTCGATACCGTCAAGACACGCTTGTTTTATGCGCGCCGCCGACTAAAGTTGATCTTGGCGCAGCGCTTGGGAGACCTGCGATGAGCGGACGCATTGTCGACTTTTCGGGCTCGGCGCATCGCCATGCGCAGGAATTGCTGCCTTGGTACCTTACCGGCACGCTCGACGAAGATCAGCACGCCGTGGTTCAGGCGCATCTGCGGTCGTGTAGCGCCTGCCAGCTCGACCTGCAATGGGAGCGAAGGCTGCAGCAGGCCTGCCGCAGTACCGAATCCGTGTGGGACGCGGATTGCGGTTTCGCACAAGTGCAGCGACAGCTCAACGCGTCGGACCCCTGGGTGCGGCGGCTTTTGCGCCGGGCTCGCCTCGGACTGCGCCGGATCGCTCCTTCGTCGCGTCCCTGGATCGGGTACGCGGCGCTCGCTCAGCTGGCCGCTATTGCGCTACTGATCGGCTTACTGATCGAGCGCAGCCCCTCGTCCGGGGAATACCGAACGCTCGGAGCCGCACCGGCTGCGCCGGCCAACATTTTGGTGGTCTTCGATTCGAATCTGCGCGAGCGAGATCTGGAACGCATTTTGCGCGGCGTTGGCGCACGCATCGCGGGCGGGCCCAACGCAACCGGTGGTTACCTGGTCGCGGTCGATCCCGCGCGGCAAGTGGTCGTGCTACAAGCCTTGCGTTCCGAACAAGGTGTGCGACTCGCCGAACCGATGCAGCTGGGCGCGTCCCCATGATTCGCGGCGCAATGCGACTTTATCCGGTGTTCGCGCTCGTCGGGCAGTTGGCCTGGGCGCAGGCACCGCCCATCGACGCGGGCGAAATCGAAAGTCGACAGATGCTTGTCATGCTGGCCTTGGCACCGGCGCACTTCCGGCCGGATGCCGACTACGGCGGAGCCTACGACACAGGCGCCGGGCACCAAGCGCGGCGGCGCACCGCAAGCGAGCTTGCGCAAACCTACGGGCTGACTGTTCGGCAGAACTGGCCAATGCCGGCGCTGGGCGTGGATTGCTTTGTGATGGAAGTGGCACAGGACGAATCCGTTAACGAGAAGATCCGACAAGTGGCACGCGACGGGCGCGTTGAATCGGTACAGCCCATGCACACGTATCGCGCGCTCGAGCACAACGACCCGATGTTCGCCGCCCAACCTGCCGCCGTCCGCTGGCAACTCGGCAAGCTGCACCAAGTGACGACCGGCAGGGGGGTATCGATTGCGCAACTCGACAGCGGTGCGGATCTCAAGCATCCGGACCTCGCGGGTCAGGTCATCGGGACGTCGAATTTCGTCGACTCCTCCGCGTACACGCCGGAGGATCACGGAACCGCGGTCGCCGGCATCCTGGTGGCACGCGCGGACAACGGCATCGGCATCGTCGGCGTGGCTCCGGGCGCCCGGCTTTGGGCGCTGCGCGCCTGTTGGCAGTGGCGCGATGCCGGTGCCCGGTGCAACAGCTTTACCTTGGCCAAAGCTCTGCAGTTTGCCATCGAGCAGCGCTTCTCGGTCGTCAACATGAGTCTTACCGGCCCTCCGGATGTCCTGCTGGCCCGGCTGTTGGACGCGCTCTGGCAACTCGGTACCACCGTGGTTGCGGCAGCCGACCCGCAGACATCGGACGGTGGCTTTCCGGCTTCGCATCCGCGCGTACTGGCGGTTCGCGCTGAGGAGGACGCGCCGACGCTTGATTCGGCGGACGTTGCGGCCTTGGCACCGGGGCGCGACATACCGACGACCTTGCCCGGCGCACGCTGGGGATTTGTCAGTGGCTCCTCGTTTGCCGCCGCGCACGTAAGCGGGCTGGTGGCCCTGCTGCTGGAACTGTCGCCGGCCTTGGACCCCGAGCAAGTGCGCGGCGCCCTGTCGTCGCAACAGCGATCCGTCAATGGCTCGCAGCGCTCGCCGATCGGTCGAATTGACGCCTGCGCCGCCTTGGGCCGCGTCGCCGGACGACGCGTTTGCTACGACGAGACATCCTCGCGCGTCGTTTCCCTGCACTAGCGTTTGATCGTGCGCCGGCGCAAAAAGACGGCATTCGTTGTCGGCTTCCCGGTCTTGCTCACGGCAGGGCTGCTGTTCGTACCGGCAGCACGCGGCCAAGTGACGGGTAGTGCAACGTTGGTGTCCGATTACCGCTTCCGTGGCGTTTCGTTGAGCGACGGCGAGCCGGCCGCACAGCTCGACCTGAACTACGACCATCCTGCGGGCTGGTATTCGGGGGTTTTCGTTTCCACCACTCGTCTCGGAGTCCCGCCCCAAACGCAAATCCAGTGGCTGCCGTATGCGGGCTTTGCAGCGCACCTCAAAAGCGGCGCATCCATCGATCTGGGCGCCACGTATTCCGGATTTACCGGCGGCAATGAACTAGGCTACTTCGAAGCCAACGCGGGCATCACGATCGACGAGTTTCGCGTTCGCCTGAGCTACTCTCCGGATTACTTTCAAAGTGGCGCGCGCACCCTATACGTGCAGATCGACGCAAGCCGCGCCCTCGGGGACCGCTTGCGCGTATTTGCGCATCTGGGGGACTTGCAACTGCTGACCGAACCGCCGGGCGATAGCGACGCAACGCAGCACCAACTGGACGTGCGATCGGGACTTGCGGCGCATTGGTTGCAGCTGACCGCGAGTCTTTCGTGGGTAAGCGCAAACCGCGTCGCGGCCGTATACCCAGTCCAGAATTACGAAGGCAACGTAAATGGCGCGCACAGCGTCTGGGTCGTGCAGCTGACCTGGTCGTTCTGAATCGCTGCGCCCCTACCTCGTTCGGGTTCGTCCCGGCCAACGACATGCAACGCGCAGCGCGCAAGAAGGATTCTCCCCTCGGGCTGCACCAAGCACCGCACCAAAACCGCAACGCGACCCCGATTGGGCGGGGGTGACGGAGGTCGTCGATTGCGTTTTGCCGGAGAAAGTGCTGCCGGGCAGCGCGATGGCTCTTTCGCGAACCCTGCGGGACGGGCGATCCGAGAGCCGTGTTGCCCAACCCCGGCGGGCAGGGCTTACGTCAAGCGGTCGTTGCCAGCGCGGAGCGGGGCGGTGGGGAGGCCTGCGCCCCCAGGGGCAGGTGAAATCGGATCACGCCGCTTTCTCCGGCCTCGCGCTGCGGACTGTAGCCGCGCGCCACCATCATGCCGCGCATGGATTCGTTGTCCGCCAGCACGTAGCCAAAGAGCTCGGAGATCTGGCGCTCGCGCGCGCACGATTCGAGCGCTGCCATCATCGCGAAACCCAGCCCGCGCCCCTGCCAGCTGTCTTCGACCGCGATGCCAAATTCGGCCTGATCGCTGCCGACCACCCGGTTGTACTGCGCAAAGCCCCGAATTTCCTCTTCGGTTCCCGAAGCATCGATCGCGACGAACGCCATTTCGCGGTCGTAGTCGATTTGCGTAAAGCGAACGAGCCGATCGAGCGTGAGCTCGCGCACGGGCGCATGAAAGCGACGGTACAAGGTCAGGTCGGACAAGCGGGCGACGAAACGCCGCTGCGCTTCCGCGTCCTCGGGCCGCACCGGCCGCAGCAACAAGGTCGAGCCGTCGGACAAGTGCAGTTGCGATTCCAGAGCCTTGGGGTAGGGGTGGATGGCCAAGTGCGAGTAGACCGGGTCGGGAACGAGGGGACCCTGGTCAATGCGCACGCGGGCATCGAGCGCGATGACCCCGTTTTCGTCGGCCAGCAGCGGATTGATGTCGAGCTCCTGCAGGCACGGGAACTCGCAGGCCAGCTCGGAGACCCGCAGCAGCGCATCGATCAGGCTCTCCATGTCGACAGCCGGCATGCCGCGAAAGGGCTTGAGCATGCTCGCGACGCGAGTTCGGTCAATGAGATCGCCCGCCAGCATGCGGTTTAGCGGCGGCAGGGCCAGGGCCGAGTCACGCACGACCTCCACCGCAATGCCGCCCATGCCAAAACTGATCACCGGCCCAAACGCGGGGTCGCGCGCAATGCCCACAATCAACTCGCGCCCCGAGGGTCGGCTGACCATACGCTGCACCAGAACGCCGCGAAACTGCGCCGCAGCGGCGCGCTTTAAGACGCGCTCGCGAATGAGCTCAAAGCCCAGTCCGACTTCCTCGGGCGACTTAAGCCCGAGCAATACGCCGCCCACATCGCTCTTGTGTGTGATTCCTTCGGCGCGCACCTTGAGCACGACCGGGTAACCGATTTGCTCGGCCAGCCTTCGGGCTTCCGTGGCGTTGGTCGCAAGTTGTCCCTGCGCCACCTCGATTCCGCAGGCGGCCAACAGCGATTTGGCTTCGTCCTCGGCCAGCAGGGTGCGTCCCTGCTGCTGCGCCTGCGCCAGGATGGCGCGCGCCGCAGAGATTTCCAGGGTGCTGGCGCCTTCGGCTTCGCCACTGATCGGCGGCGGCAGCTGCAGGCGCAACTGGCGGTGGCGCACGAAGCGGGCAAGATACGCAAATGCCTCTACGCCCTGCTCGGGACTGCGCATGGCCGCATAGCCCGCCTGCTTGAGGATGGATCTGCCTTGGGCCGCATCGGCCTCGCCCAGCCAGGCGGACACAATCGGCTTACTGCTTGCAGCGGCCAGGGGAAGCAGCGCGCGGGCGATCTCGGCGGCACCCAGGCGAATCGTCGGACAAAACAGGACAAGCACACCGTCGTTGGATTCGTCGGCGAGCAGCAGCTCGAAGGCTCGGGAGAAGCGCTCGCAATCGGCGTCGCCGATGATATCGACCGGGTTGCCCTTGGACCAAGTTGCGGGCAGCACCGCGTCGAGGCTTTGCTTGGTTTCGGCGCCAAGCCGAGCCAGGGACACGCCCGCGTCCGCCGCCGCGTCCGCGGCTAGCACCCCGGGGCCTCCCCCGTTGGTGAGGATCGCCAGGCGGGAGCTGCGGGGCAGACGGCCGCTCAGCAAGGCTTCGGAGGCGGCAAAAAGCTGCGCGAACCGCGGTATGCGTATGGCGCCCGTGCGTCGCAGCGCCGTGTCAAATACCGCATCGTTGCCGGCCATCACGCCCGTATGACTGAACGCGGCCTTCGAACCGCTGGCATGGCGGCCGGCTTTCAGGACGACCACCGGTTTGATACTCGCGGCAGCGCGCAGACTCGAGAGAAACTGACGCGGTCGTTGCACCCCCTCGACGTACAGGACAATGCTGCGCGTGAGCGAATCCAGAGCGAGAAAGTCCAGCAGGTCACCAAATTCGACGTCCGATCCATCGCCCGTCGTGATCACGGAAGAAAAGCCAAAGCCCGCGGACCAGGCGTAATCGAGCAGGGCCGCCGCGACCGCGCCCGATTGGGAAACCAGTCCGATGTTGCCCGCGCGCGCGGCCGTGCGCGCGAAGGTCGCATTTAGTCCGATCGACGGGCGCATCAGACCCAGGCAGTTCGGACCGATGATCCGGATACCCGCTTGGCGCGCGCGCGCGAGCGCTTGCTCTTGCAGCGCCGCGCCCGCCGGACCCACCTCAGCAAATCCCGCCGACAGAACCAACACGCCGGCCACGCCCCGCTCGGCGGCCTCCTGAACGACCTGCGGCACCACCGCGGCGGGAGTCACCACCACGACCAGATCGGGGGCCGTTGGCAGCTGCGTCAAACTCGCGTAGCAACGCTGCTCGCCGATGCGCTCATGCTTCGGGTTCACCGCGAAGACCTCGCCTTGGAAACCCGCGGCGAGGATGTTGCGAAGCACGTCACGGCCCAGCGCTCCGACCCGTTCCGTCGCACCAACGACGGCTACGGATTGCGGCACCAGAGCACAACGAACGTTACGAGCGGTCGGTTGCATGTTTTCTGCACTGCAGCATCGATCGGATTCTGCCCCATTCCCCGGTCAATGCCAAGTTGGCAGGCCGGAGCATGGTTATCTCTCGCTTCAAGGGGGATCACAGCCAAGGGCAGAACCGGTATCTTCGTCCCGGTGTGCAGGCGGCCGACTCCGATGATGTCAAACATTTCGCGCAAGGCTCTCGCGCAGGCCCAACCCAGGTCCTGTTCTCGGGACCGCGCGTTGCGGCCGACGGCGCGTGCGCGGCGCTGCGCGCGTTGCCCGTGATGACGAGCCTGTCGTTGCCCCCCGCGCACCGCTGGCCGGCGCAGACCGTCAGCGGCAAGATCGAGGGTGCGTCCGGCGGAACGGTGTGCGCGACGATCTGGCCGACGCGGTCCTTGCAAACCCGCGAGCGCTGGTTTGATGAGTTGTACCTCTGGACGGACGGCTTTGAGCCAACCCCGGTGCAATGGTCGCGCATCCAGCTGTTGGGGCTGCGCCGTGCGCTGAGCATGTTGGCGCGTGAGGAATGCGAACAAGTCGGGGTAACGCTCTCCTTCGGAACCGTGCAAAAGTATGACGAGCGGATCGATACCCAGTTGCGCACCCATGCACTGGTTGCTCACCGGCTCACCGTGATTTTGCGCGGCTCGGTCGAAATGGTTCGCTCCAGCTACCGGATTCGCGCATTCGTTGATTACCTTCGCGCTCAGCGGATTCCCGTCGGACTGCGGGTGACTTCCCCCCGTCTGGCGATGGAATTGAGCGCCTTTGCGCTGGTGCAGCCGGACTTTGCCAAGATTCTCGCGCCATCGTCGAACCTTGGCGAAGCCTGGGACAATCTTGCGCTGGAAGCGCGCGTGGCGGGCATCTCGGAGCAATGGTTGATCGTCGCGGGCCTGCAGAGCCAAGCACAGGTCGAGCGCGCCGTCCAAGCGGGGATCGGATTTGGGCAGGGCAATGCCATTCGACCCGCGCAGAATCCGTTTACCGAGGAAAAAGGGTCGATCGTTCCCGACGCGGCGCGCGAGCTCGCAACCGTCCGGCCCAACGCAAGCCCCGCTTGATCGCTCGGCGCCGGCGCTACTCCTGCAGATTGGCCGCGAGCCGCTGCGCCTTGGCAATGGCCGCGGCCCTTTGCGTCCGCGCCCACTCGTCCACGTGCTGACGCAGCGGTACCGACCGGGTCATGCGCGCCACGATGGCTTGCACGATCAGCGCATCGCGCGCTCCGCCCGCGGCGTCCTGAAAACGGGCCAAGGCCGGCAGTGCGCTACGCCGCAGCTTTTTGGGCAAACTCGCCTGCAGCATTTCAATGCCATAGCGCAGTGCCTTGGCCTGAATGCGCGCCTTGTGTTGGCGCTCGATCGGCAGGTCCGCGAAGCGACGAGCCAGCGCGGTCAAGCGGTGCTGGCGTGAGCGCACGAGCTTGCGCGCAACGGCTTGCAGGCGTTTGCCGCGTTTGGTCGGCACGCTCAGACTCCAGCGCAACGCACGCAGTGCAAACTCCGCAAATGCGGGCGACTGCAGCTGGCGCCAGAGCGACTCTCGGGCGCTGTCGCGCTGCTTGGTAGCGGCCGCGCGCAGGCGCTTCCAGACCTCCTCCATGCTTGCCGGCGCGGCCGACGCCAGCGGTGGCAGGTGCTCGCCACAGAGCACGTCCCAGTCGCGTACGACGCCGAATCGCCCGGCCCAGATTCGCAGACTTTGACGCAACCGCTCTGGCACCTCGGCCCCCGCACCCAAGAGGTCAAGACCCGCGCGCATGCGGCGCATGGCAACTCGCGCCTGATGCACCAGCTCGGGATCGGCCTGCGGGGAATAATCCGCGGCATTGGCCAGCATGGTGCTCATCCCGATGGCAACGAGCCGGCGCGCTGCCTCACCAATGCGCTGCTGCGCCGTAAAGGCTCGATGCGCGGTCGCGAAGCTCGCGGAAAACGGCGCGGGTCCGCGCCCCAGCGCCAGTCGATAGCCGCGCGCCGCCTTCGACAGGCCGTACGGCAGCAGGCTCAAATCGGCCCGGCGTCGCGCCCTCGCACCGGCCAGTTGCAGCGCCAGCTCGAGCAGCGCCGCAGGGTCTCCGGCCAGCAATTCCAGCTCCGCTTCGCAAACGGCCTCGGTGCGACCGTTTGCTTGAATCTCGCCCAGATCGATTACGGCCTCCACATGGGCCGCATCCAGGGTTAGGTCCCACGCGGTGCGATCAAACACGGTGCGAAAAACGGGACGCAGGTCCGCCAAGCCGTGGCCCGCGCTCGCGCCGTTTTCCAGCAACTGCGCCAGCGGGGAGTCGGCCAGCAACGCAAGATCGATCCGTCCGCCGGGCGCGGGACGCTCCCATTCGCCGCGCACGCTCAACGCCGATTCGCTGTCCTGGGTCTTTACGGTTTGCACCCAATGGCGGGAACGACCTTTGCCGATGCTACGCAGGCGCAGCGCCGCCTGCGCTTGCGCCAAACGATGATCGGGGGTGTCGTAATACACGTTGTCGATGCGCTGATGGCGCGAAGCGCCCAGCGCATCGAGGCGCTTGCGCAGGTTCGTCACATCGACGGCGTGCAGCTTGAGTTTGAGTTCCGTTTCCTGGTCGGCGCCGCTGCGGACCGACACGCGAGCGGACACTGGCGATGGATGCCCTGCCTTGCGAAGCGCCGCGGCGTTGGCCATGCAAAACTTGTTCCGAAGTGGCAATATGCGCGTATGCGCGGAACCGAGAACCCACCCCGCATTTTGATCGTCGACTCCCACGGACAACCGGTGCGGTGGGCCGCATTACCTCGTGCAGCCCGATACTACGCTTGCGGCAAGGTCGTAAACGATCTTGGCGAATGCCTGTTCGCGATGAGTGGCGGTTTGCAGGAATTATCGGGCGAGCGATCCCGTGTTGTCAGCAGTTCCATCGTCATGATTCGCGGCCGTCACCGCAGCCCCAACGGTCGCAACCATGTCGGTCTGACCAAACACCGCCTGTTCGCGCGCGACCGGCACGTGTGCGCCTATTGCGGCGCGCACTGCGGCGAGTCGGATCTGACCGTCGAGCACATCGTCCCGGTGTCGCGCGGCGGGCGCCACGAATGGACCAACGTGGTGACGGCCTGCCGCTCATGCAATACGCGCAAGGGAAACCGGCGCCCGGAAGAGGCGCACATGCCGCTGCTGTACGTGCCCTACGCGGTCTGTCGCAACGAAGGCTTTATTCTGAGCAACCGGCGGATTCTGGCCGACCAGATGGCGTTTTTGCAGGCCACGCTGCCGCGGTATTCGCGCTGGGCGCAGGCCTGAAGGCCGCGCGCGAGACGCGATTCGATCGATCGCACGTCGACGAGCGGCGAGAGCCAACGGGCCCGTGCCGCCCAAGGCTCCACGGGCCCGTCGCGCGCGCTGGTGCCGGCCGGTTACTTCAGATTCTTGCTGACGAACTTCGTCAGGTCGAACATCGAGACCTGCGATTTGCCGCCAAACAGGGGACGCAGCTTGTCGTCGGCGTTGATATTGCGGCGATTGACCGAGTCCTGCAGCTTGTTCTTCTTGATATACGCCCAGATCTTGCTGGTGACCTCGGTGCGCGGCAGCGGGTTTGAGCCGATCACGACCGCCAGTGGACCGACGGGCGTAAGCGGCTTCATGAATGCCGCGTTGGGCTTGCGTGCCGATTTTTTCTTTGCCGCCTTCTTGGCCGGCGATTTCTTCGTGACCTTCTTCGCGGTCTTCTTCGCGGCCTTTTTGGCCGAGGACTTCTTTGCTTTCTTTGCCTTCTTGGCAGTTGCCATCAACAATCTCCTGGTTGGGAAAGACGACTACAGCGACAGCGTTCTTGTCGTATCGAAGAAGCTCAAAGAGCGCTCTCGTTGCGTGACCGCAATACTATGCGAATTACGACGAGAATCAAGCGTTTTCAGAGGGAAGAATTCACTTTTTCTTGGGTGGGCGCAACATCCCTCAGAGGACGCTGTCCACCGTTGCGCCCCGCGGGTGCGATCGGGCGCCGCGTGCCTACACAATATCTTGATCGCTCGTCTTGGGCCGACCAAGATGTTGTGGAAATTTCGGGGCTCGCGCCTCAGTAAAATCGCACGCCCATGCTGCACGCACCCGCCTTCCGCGTTTTTTTGGGTTTTGCCATCGCCAGCGCGCTGGCCGCAGCGGCTGTCGCGGCGGGCGCGGGCGTCGATCGCGCCGCCTTTCTTGCAATCAACCAGGCGGCCGCTCGCTATCTTCCCGAGCCCGTTCCAAGCAACCTCACGATCCTTGGCCATGGGCTCGTCGCCGTGATGCTGCTCGCGCCCCTGCTGCGGCGCGCGCCCCAAGTCCTGGGCGCCGCCCTGTACGCCGCGCCGCTGGCGGCCCTGTTCTCCCGCTGCGGCAAATGGCTCGTGGCCGCGGCGCGACCCGCGGCCGTGCTCGATCCTTCGGGTTTTCGCGTGCAAGGACCGCTCCTGAGTGGCCATAACTCGTTTCCCTCCGGCCATGCGATCACCATCTTTCTCGTTGTTTCCGTGCTGATCCTGGGACTCGAGGGCGTGCGCGCGCGCCCGCTCGCCGCGTTTGGCCTGCTGTGCGCCGCCTTGCTCGCCGCAAGCTCGCGGGTCATGGTCGGGGCCCACTGGCCCTCGGACGTTTTGGCGGGGGCGGCACTGGGCATGTTGGCCGGCGCGCTCGGCACCCTGGCCGCCGAGCGCTGGCCCTGGGCAAGACGCCCGGGCGCCGGCGCCGTTTTTGCGCTGATTGCTCTTGGCTGCGCCGTGGCGTTAGCGCTCGTGGATACCGGTTACCCCCTGGCCCTGCCGCTGCAGCGCTTTGCCATCGCGCTGGGCGCGGGCTTTGCGCTACGGACGCTGTTGCAGGCGCTGCGCAGCCGCTTGGCGGCGCGATGACCGTCTCGCGCCTTGGATCCGAAGCGCTGTCCGCGGCCCGGCAGCGATTTGCCGGCGCGCTGCTGCTTGCCGTCTGTGCGCTGCTGATTGTGCCCTCGCTCGGGCTGTATCCGCTGTTTGACGTGGACGAAGGGGCGTTTTCTGAGGCAACGCGCGAGATCCTGCAAAGCGGTGACTGGGTCTCGACCACTTTGAACGGCGTTCCCCGTTACGACAAGCCGATTCTCATCTACTGGTTGCAGGCGGTCAGCGTCGAGCTGCTGGGTTTGAACGAGTTTGCGCTTCGCCTGCCGTCGGCGCTGGCGGCACTTTGCTGGGTGCTGGCGATCGTGCGTTTTGCCACGCCGCGCCTGGGAGCGACCAACGCCCTGCTGGGCGGCTGGGTCGCCGCGACGAGTCTGGGCGTGCTCTCGATGAGTCGCGCGGCGACGGCCGATGCGCTGCTCAACGCCCTGCTCGCGGCCACGATGTTCGATCTGTGGCGTCACCTCGATGCGGGGGGAAAAATTGCGCTGCGCCGCGCGTATCTGTGGATGGCGCTGGGGGTTCTGACCAAGGGGCCGATCGCCCTCTTGATTCCCTTTGCCGTGACCTTCGGCTACTGCCTGTCGGTCGGGCGTTGGCGCAACTGGCCGCGACTGGCTTTCGACCCGTTGGGCTGGGCGATCCTTCTGGCCGTCGCCGGACCCTGGTACGCGACGCAGCTTGTGCTGCACGGCCGCGATTTTGTCGACGGATTTTTGCTGCGACACAACCTCGAACGCTTTAGCGGCACGCTGGAAGGGCATGGCGGCAGCCTGTGGTACTACTTTGCGGTGGCGCCGCTGCTGCTGCTGCCCTGGTCCGGCCTGCTCTGGCGCATGCTGCGGCGCGTTCCGCAGCACTGGCGCGATCCGCTCTCGCGGTACCTTTTGCTTTGGTTTGCTTTCGTCTTTGTCTTTTTTTCGCTCTCGGGCACAAAGCTGCCGCACTATCTGCTCTACGGAATGACGCCCCTTTTTATTCTGGCGGCGTGCCGGCTGCGCGAGGATGGAAACAGCCGCAACCTGCTGTTGCTTCCCTGCCTGCTGTTGTTGCTGCTGCCCTTTGTGCCGCGGCTCGTCGCGCACGCAAGTGCGGCGATAAGCGATCCGCGCCTGTCCTTTTACGCGGGGCTGGCGGCGCGGGCAACGGCGGTGGCCACGCGCGGTTACTACCTGCTCACTGTGCTGGGCGCTTTGGCCGCGCTTGCCTTGCTGCTCGCTCGACCGTGGCCCGCGTGGCGTCGCTCGCTGCTCGCCAGTGCCGCACTGGCGGCGGCGCTGGGTTGGGCGCTGGCTCCCTGGCTGGGCGAACTGCTCAACGGTCCCGTCAAGAACGCGGCCCTCGTGGCCGCACAGCTGCCGGGCGTTGCCGTCCAGTGGGAGATCGCCGCCCCCAGTTTCAGTGTCTATCGCCGGCAGATCACGCCGTCACGGCCTCCCGCGCCCGGCGAGCTGGCCATAACGCGCACCGACCGACTCGACCCCCGCGTTCCGGTCGACCTGCTCTTCGCCCAGGCGGGGGTTGCCCTCGTTCGCCGCCGTCAGTAATTGCTCCCTCGCGCCAGTACGACCGTTGCCGCCCGCACCAGACCGTACGCCATCCAGTGCGCAAGGCGCGCGACCCAGGAGCGTCGGGCATAGTCCGTGGCATGCAGCGGGCGCGAGTGGGCTTCCACGGCGTACTCGATCAAGGTACGCAATTCGCTGGCAAAACCACGATCCTGCACGACCACGTTGGCCTCGCGCGCCAGCAGCAGACTCAGCGGATCGATGTTGCTCGAACCCACCGTGGCCCAGTCCTCATCGACCACCGCCACTTTCGCGTGCAAATAGCTGCTTTGGTATTCGTGAATCTCGATTCCCGCGGCCAGCAGCTGGCCGTACAGCGCACGCTGCGCGTAATGTTGCAGACGGTATTCGACCCGGCCCTGCAGCAGCAGGCGCACGCGCACGCCCCGGCGGGCCGCTCTCACCAGAGCAGCGCGCATCCGTCGCCCCGGAAGAAAGTAGGCGCTTGCCACCAGAATCTGGCGCCGGGCAGAGCGAAACGAACTCAAGTAGCTGCGCTCGATACTGTGCCGGTTTCGCAAGTTATCGCGCAACACCAACGCCGCGCGCATGCCGCCTTGCATCGGCTGCGTTGGACGGACGCGGCGCGGCGCCGGTTCGGACATCTCGCTCCAGTTGGTTACGGCCACGGCCCACCACAGGCGCCGCATGGCCGTCGCAATGGCCGCAACGATCGGCCCTTCGCACTGGATCGCTACGTCAAATCGCGGCCCGATCGGCTCGCCCGTAAATTCGTCGCGCTGCGGCTCGTCGTTGACGTTGATCCCACCCAGGTAGGCGAGGCGGTCGTCGATCACGACGAGCTTTCGGTGCATGCGACGCAGCAAACGCCGTCGCGGCCGCCACCAGCGTTCGGCGCCGTAAATGCGCACCTGGGCACCGGCTTGCGGCAGCTGCGCGGCCAGTTGCCGCGCAAAATCGCCCCCGCCGAATCCGTCAATCAGCACGCGCACATCCAGTCCCCGGCGCGCCGCGCCCGCCAGCGCTTCCATGAGGCTGCGACCGACGCGGTCGTCGGCAAAAATGTAGGTCTCCAGGTGCACCAGGCGCCGCGCGGTCGATATCGCGTCGAGCACCGCCGGGAAGTAATGCTGCGCCGATGGCAGCAGGCGAATCCGATTACCCTCTGTGAAGTGCGGCCGCATGAGCGGCCGCAAACTGCTGGCAATGCGTCTTGCAATCGCCCCTGAGGACGAGCGCATCAAAGCTCCAGATCGGCAATCAACGGGGCATGATCCGAGCAGCGTGCCCACGAGCGGCCGCGGGGCACCAGGGAGCCGCGGGCACGCAGTCCGCGCACGTAGATCCGATCGAGCGTGAGAAACGGCACGAGGCTGGGGAAGGTCCGCGCCACCCGCACCGGCCGGCGCCAAGCCAGTAGCCGCTCGAGCCAGGCATTGGCCGTCATGTCGTCACAGACTTCGCGCATCCCCAGGCGCTGGCGCAGCTGCGCGTCGACTCGCCGCTGCCAGTCGTTAAAGTCGCCCGCCAGGATCAGCGGCGCGGCCGCCGGAATCTCGCGCTCGATGAAGCGAGCGACCCATTCGGCCTGGCGCATCCGGCTGCGCTTGGTAAGACCGAAATGGGCGCAGATCAGGTGAATGCCCCGCCCGCCCGCGCCGGGCAACCGGGCCACCGCGTGCAACATGCCGCGGCGCTCCAGCATGTGGTCGGAAATATCGTGATTGGCAAAATGCTCGATCGACCAGCGTGAGAGGATCGCGTTGCCGTGATGACCGTGCGGATACACGGCGTTGATTCCGTAGGCCCGGTGCTCGTAGCCGCTGGAGGCGAGCATGTCCAGTTGGCCCGAGCGCGAACGCTCGGGCGCCAAGCGCGCAACGTGTTCGTTGCGCTCCTGCACTTCTTGCAGAAAAACGACGTCGGCATCGATCCGATGCAAGGCCATCCGCAGTTCGGAGAGGCGCGAGCGCCGTCCGAACGTCGTGACACCCTTGTGGATGTTGTAGGTTGCAACTCGCAGCCGTACGGATTTCATTGGCGATACCTTGCCCGCGGAAAGGCAACCCGGCTAGGGCACGGGTTTGCTTTCCGCATGCCGCAGGCGAATGTGCAGCTCCCGCAACTGGCGTTCGTCCACCGGCGAAGGCGCCTGCGTGAGCAGGCACTGTGCGCGCTGCGTCTTGGGAAAGGCGATCACGTCGCGTATGGACTCGGCCCCGGCCATCATGGTGACAATCCGGTCCAGGCCAAAGGCAATCCCGCCGTGCGGCGGGGCGCCGTAGCGCAACGCATCGAGCAGAAAACCGAACTTGCTGCGCGCTTCCTCCGGGCCGATCTTCAAGGCTCGGAAGACCTTGCTTTGCGTCTCCTCGCGATGGATACGCACCGATCCGCCGCCGATTTCCCACCCGTTCAGGGCCAGGTCGTAGGCCTTGGCCAGACAGCGGCCGGGGTCCGTCTGCAGGAAGTCCTCGTGGCCGTCCTTGGGGGCGGTAAAGGGATGATGGGCGGCGACCCAGCGCCGTTCGTCTTCGTCGAACTCGAACATGGGAAAGTCGACGACCCACACCGGCTGCCATCCGGCCTCGAAGAGGCCGCGCTGGCTGCCAAATTCGGAGTGACCGATCCGCGTGCGCAGCGCACCCAGACTATCGGCCACGATCTTGGCGCGGTCCGCCCCAAAGAAGATCAGATCCCCGTCGCGCGCGCCGGTGCGCTCGAGGATCGCCGCGAGCGATGCATCGTGCAGGCTCTTGACGATCGGCGATTGCAGGCCCTCGCGTCCCTGCGCACGCTGGTTTACCTTGATGTACGCCAGTCCCTTGGCCCCGTAAATGGCCACGTACTGGGTGTAGGCGTCGATTTCCGAGCGCGCCATGGCCCCACCCCCGGGGACGAGCAGCGCCGCGACCCGCCCGTCCTTGAGCGCAGCAGCCGAGCGGAAGATATTAAAGTCGACGTCCTTCATCGCGTCCGTCAACTCGGTCAGCTGCAACTTCACGCGCAGGTCCGGCTTATCCGAGCCGTAGCGGGACATCGCGTCGGCGTGGCGCATGACGGGGAACGGATGCGGCAGCGAAACGCCGAGCACTTCGCGAAAGACGTCCCGAACCATCGCCTCCATCAGATCCCGGATCTGCTGCTCGTCCAGAAACGAGGTCTCGACATCGATCTGGGTAAATTCCGGCTGGCGGTCCGCGCGCAGGTCCTCGTCGCGAAAACACTTCACGATCTGGTAATAGCGGTCGTAGCCCGCCACCATGAGCAGTTGCTTAAACAGCTGCGGTGACTGGGGCAGCGCGAAGAACATGCCTTCGTGGACCCGCGAGGGCACAAGGTAGTCGCGCGCACCCTCGGGCGTGCTTTTGGTGAGCATCGGGGTCTCGATGTCCAAAAAGCCCTTCGAGTCCAGGTAGCGGCGCACCGCCATGGCCACACGGTAGCGCAAGCGCAGATTCTTCTGCATCGCGGGACGGCGCAAGTCCAAAACGCGATGCGTAAGGCGCGTGGTTTCCGACAGCTCGTCGTCGTCCAGAGGAAACGGCGGTGGAACCGAGGCGTTGAGCACGACCAGCTTGCGACAGAGCACTTCGACGCCACCGGAAGTCAAGGCCGCGTTGGCCGTGCCTTCGGGGCGCGGGCGAACCAGTCCCACGATCGATACGCAGTATTCGCTGCGCAGGGACTCGGCCCCGCGAAACACCTCGGAGACATCGGGATCGCACACGACCTGAACGATCCCCTCCCGATCGCGCAGGTCGACGAAGATCACACCGCCGTGATCGCGCCGCTTGTGCACCCAGCCATACAGCGTCACCTCGCGCCCGATGTACCGTTCGTCCACCAAGCCGCAATACTCCGTGCGCATAAATTCTCCGTCAGGTGCGTATTGGATGCGTCGTTGCTGCCGGCGTGCCCGGCAATTTTTGGCCAGCCAAGTATCAGGCCTTGCGGGCCGGTTCCGCGCCGGCCGGCAAGGATGGCAGCCGGGCCGTCGGCGGGGGCATCACGACGCCCATCGAGATCACGAATTTCAATGCCTCATCGACGCTCATATCGACATCGTGCACTTCGCTGTTCGGAAGAATCAAGGTGTAGCCGGACGTCGGGTTCGGTGCCGTTGGCACGTACACCGTCAACGATTGCGCATCCAGATGCTTGGAGATGCGACCGCCGGCGCTGCCCACGACAAATCCCACGGCCCACTGGCCGCGCTGCGGAAACTCGACGAGCACCGCACGGCGGAAGGAATGCCCGTTCTGCGCGAGCAGCGTGTCGGACACCTGCTTGACGCTGCGATAAATGCCCGAGACGATCGGAATGCGTCCCAGCATGGACTCCCACCAGACGACGAAACGTTGTCCGACGATGTTGGCGGCGAGCATGCCCGTGAGGAAAACGACGATCGCCGCCAGCACGAGGCCGGCTCCGGGCACGCGCACGCCCAGCCACTGCTCGGGCCGCAGGGCCGGCGGCAGGCGCAGCACGATCGGATCCATGAACGTGATCACGAAATCCAGAATCCAGAGCGTCAGTGCCAGCGGAACCCAGACCAGCAGCCCCGTCATGATGTAGCGCTTGAACATCGGCGCACCCCGTACGGCCGGCCAAGGCCGTCAGTCCACCGCCGCGCGGCTCGAGGCGGCCGCGGAGGCGGCCTCCTTGCCCGCCGCCGGCTCCTTGGCAGGAGGCGCGGCGCCCTTGTCGGGCTTGGCCTCGTCCGGCTTGGTGGCCGGTTTGGCCTCCGGTGCCGGGCGATTCTTAAAGTCGGTCGCGTACCAGCCGCTTCCCTTGAGCTGAAAGCCGGCTGCCGTGAGCTGCTTGGCAAAAGTCGCCGCTCCACATTGGGGGCAAACGGTTAGCGCGGGGTCGGATACTTTTTGCAGCACGTCGCGCTCGTGCTGGCAGGACGAACATTTGTATGCATAGATCGGCATTGCAACTCTCGCACAAATTCGCAACCGGTTGAATTATAAGGCGCACGCGGCGCGACCCGGTGCCCCTCGGTGGAGCTTACAGCTCGATGCGCGCGCCCAGCTCCACGATGCGATTGCGCGGTATGCGGAAAAACTCCGTGGCATCCGTGGCGTTGCGATGCATCCAGGTAAACAGGCGACGCGCGAGGCCTTTGAGTCCGTGTCCGCGCTTGCGCTCGACGGTCTCGCGCGACAGGAAAAACGTCGTGCGCATCATGTCAAATCCCTGCCCCTCCAGGGAACAGTGCGCCAGAGCCGCCGGAAGGTCGGGGTATTCCATGAAGCCGTAACGCAAAATGATCCGGTAAAAACCCGGGGCCAGCGTGCTGATCTGCATGCGATCGCGCGCGGGCACGCGCGGCGATTGCTCGGTAAGCACGTGCAGCATGACGTTGCGCTCGTGCAAGACGGCGTAGTGCTTGAGGCTGTGCAGCAGCGCCAGGGGTACGATGTCGAGGCGGCGCGCGAGGTACACCGCGGTCCCCGGAACGCGCGGAATCTCGGCCAAGGAGCCCAGGAAGGCCGACAGGGGAAGGGTTTCGCGCTCGAGTTGGCGCAGCATCTCCTTGCGTCCCGAGCGCCATGCCTGCAACACACAAAAAATGATGGCCCCCGCCACCAGCGGCACCCACCCGCCTTCCCGGACTTTCGTCAGGTTGGCCGTGGCGAAGGACAAATCCACCAGGAACAGGGGTGCCGCAATGGCGACGACCAGCGCCAAGCCCCAACGCCACTGCTCGTGCATGACGCGGAACATGAGCAGCGTGGTCAGCAGCATCGTGATCGACACGGCGATGCCGTAGGCCGCGGACAGATTGTCGGAAGATCCAAAACCCAGGGTCAAGCCGAGAGTAAACAGCATCAACAGCCAATTGACCACGCCGATGTAGATTTGCCCGTACCCCACCTCCGAGGTCTGGGTCACGCTCAGGCGGGGACACAGGTCGAGCTGAATCGCCTGGCGCGTCATGGAAAAAACGCCGCTGATGATGGCCTGGCTCGCAATGATGGTCGCCAGCGTCGCCAGCGCAACCAGGGGCAACTGCGCCCATCCGGGCGCGAGCAGAAAAAACGGGTTGTCGTCGCTCCGCAAGCCGCGATCGAGCACGAGCGCGGTTTGCCCGGCGTAACTCAGCGTCAGCGCCGGAAAGACCAGCGAATACCAGCCCACGCGGATCGGGCGGGCGCCAAAGTGGCCCATGTCCGCGTATAGGGCCTCGGCACCGGTGGCGCACAAGAACACCGATCCGAGAACGGTAAATCCCGTAAAGCCATGCGTTGCGAGGTATTGGACCGCGTATCCGGGCCATAAGGCGCGCAGAACACCCGGATGCAAGGCAATTGCGGTTACGCCCAAAACCGCGATGCAAAGAAACCAAACGACCATGATGGGGCCAAAGAGCCGGCCGATGGCCGATGTTCCGCTGCGTTGAAACGCAAACAAGGCCAGCAAGATGAGCACGGCCGCCGGCAACACGAACGGCGCCACGGCCGGCGCGGGAAGCTTGAGGCCTTCCAGCGCACTTAACACCGAAATGGCCGGCGTGATGGCGCCATCACCATAGAGCATTGCCGCGCCCAGGATGCCGATTCCGACCACGAGCGGGCGCTCGTGGCCCTTTAACGCCAAGTGCGCCATCAAAGCAAGAATGCCGCCTTCCCCGTCGTTGTCCGCTCGCATGACCAAGGCGACGTACTTCACGGACGTGATGATGATCAGGGTCCAGATGATCAACGAGAGCAGACCCAGGGCGATGTCCACCGAAGCGCCACCGGCCGCTTCGTAGGCGGTCTTTAAGGTGTACAGCGGACTTGTGCCGATATCGCCGTACACCACTCCGAGAGCCCCTACGATCAGCGTTCCCTGGGCGGCCCCGAACTGCGGACGCGGCCCCATTCGGCGCAGTGCCAAGGCCGCAGCCGCGGCGGCCGCCTCGCCCCCGCCGTCGCCCGGCGGTGCAGTGGGAGGCGTTGTCATTTCGAAAGATCCGTATCGAAGGATCAAGAGGCTTGTTTTTGTGCAGTGCGAAGTGTAAGCCCCTCGCCATGGTCGCGGGCGCGCAAATCGCCAAGCGCGATTCCCAAGAAGCAATTCCAAAAATCCCCGGACGCCGGGCACAATGGGGGCGGGAGGATCCTATCGCCGTGGACTGGAAGCGGTACAGCGCGCACCTGAGCGCGCACGAGGAGCGCGAGTTTGCGCCCTTTGTGCACGAACTCATCGCCCGGGCCTTTGCGGTCATCCGTCCGCTGTTTCTTTCTGGCACCCGCGTGCACACCAAGGCCGACGCCTCACCGGTCACCGCCGCGGACCGCAAGACCGAAGCGGCGCTTCGTCGGCACATTGAAAAGCGCTACCCCACGCACGGCATCGTCGGCGAGGAATACGGCGTGCGCCAAGGAGAGCGCTACCGGTGGATTTTGGATCCGATCGACGGGACCAAAGCCTTTATCAGCAACTGCTTTCTTTTCGGCACCCTTATTGCGTTAGAGCGCGACGACGGCGAAGGCTACCGGCCGGTGCTCGGCTGCATCGCGCACGCGGCCGCCGGATGGGCCCTGGTCGGGCACGTCCGCCGCACGACCTTGTTCGGAAGCGACGGTATCGAGCGCCGGGCGCGGGTTCGCGCGGCGCGGCCGCTTGCGCAGTCGACGGTGCTGGCAACATCGATCCCCGGCCTGCCGCAAGAAGACTCCGACCCCTCGGCGTTGCGCGTGGTGCAGGCGGCGGCGCTGGCGCGCACCTGGGGCGATTGCTTCGGGTACTTCGCGTTAGCAACCGGCGGGGCCGACGCGATGCTCGATCCGGTTCTGTCGTACTGGGACGTAGCGGCCGTCGTTCCGGTCGTCGAAGGTGCCGGGGGTCGTGTGAGCAGCTGGCGCGGCGGCGACCCGCTACGCGAGCCCTCGCTGATTGCCTCGAGCGGCGCACTGCACGAGGAGATCCTCGCCCTGCTCCGGAACGCTTCGACCGACACCGCCTTTCAACCGTGACAGGTGCGTCCTCGTTGGCAAGATCGCGCCTTTGCCACGCGGCCACCCCGTCAAGGGCCCCGGCCCCTCTCGCAAAAAAATGAAAAGACCGCTCTCAAAAGGGGATGTCGTCGTCCAGATCCGCGACACCGCCCCCCGCCGGCTCCTTGGCAGCGGACTTGCCCGCGCCCGAAGTCGAACGAGGCGCGGCGGAGCGTGCCGGACGCGTTTCCTCGTCCGCGGGAGTGGGCGCTCCGGGGCGCGAACCGAGCATCTGCATCGCATCGGCAACGATTTCCGTTGCGTAGCGGTCCTGCCCGGTCTCCTTGTCCTGCCATTTGCGCGTGCGCAGCCGACCCTCGATATAGACCTGCGAGCCCTTGCGCAAATATTCGCTGGCGATTTCCGCCAAGCGACCGAAAAAAGCCACGCGGTGCCATTCCGTTTCTTCGCGCTTTTCGCCCGTGTTCTTATCCTTCCACTGCGATGTGGTCGCAAGCGAGATGTTGGTCATCGCGGCGCCGTCGGGGCTGTAGCGGGTCTCCGGATCGCGGCCGAGATTGCCCACCAGAATCACTTTGTTCACAGATGCCATTGGTCTCTCCCGTCCAAACCCGTCGCCGCCCGCGCTGCCGCGGCCCGATTGCGCGTCGCCTCCCGCGCAGACAGCAGATAATACAGACTGCCGCAAGATTGCCACGCCGGGGCCGATTGGGGTCTACCGGACACGGTAGTGTCGGCACACCTGCGATGAGCCCACGCACGAAGAACGCAATTGTCCTGTTTGCCCACGGGGCGCGCGATGCGCGCTGGGCGCTGCCGCTGCAGCAGTTGCAAAGCGCGCTCGCGCATGCCCGCCCCCAGACGTCGGTGCAAGTTGCCTTCCTTGACCTACAAAAACCCAGCCTGGCCGAAGCCCTGCGCTCGCTGGCGGCTTCGGGCCATCAGCGCATCGACATCGCACCCGTTTTTTGGTCGCAGGGCGGTCACGTCACGCAAGATCTGCCCGCGCTGGTGCGCGAGTTTTCCTCGCGCGAGCCGCAGGTCACGCTGCGGCTTTTGCCGGTTCTTAGCGAGTTGCCCGGGATGAACGAGTTTGTGGCGCAGGCGATCTTGGCCCAAACGAAGACCGCACCCTAGCGGTGCACCGGCGCGCGGCAAGATCGAGGGGCCTGCCGCCCGGGGGCCGCGGCGCCCGCCCGCAAACCTAATTCTTCCGCCGCATATCGACATAGCGTTTGGTTCGTACGCCGCGCGCACAAACATATGCGCATGCCGCATATTCACATAGCAATCGGTTCGTTCCGCGCCCGCACACTTGCCCGTAGTGTGGGGGACCCGCAGGACGACGTCGGATAACGGCGGCAAAACAAAAATCCGGCAGCGCACCCAAGCGCACCAGGTCGGTGGGCAAATGTGGAGCGGTTGGCGTGGCACTCGAGTTTGTTCTCAGCGGAGCCCTGGTCGGTTTTGTCGTTGGTGCTACGGGCGTAGGCGGGGGCTCCCTCATGACGCCTTTGCTGACAATGGCCTTTGGCGTTCCCGCGCAAGTTGCCGTCGGCACCGACCTGCTGTTTGCCTCGATCACCAAATCCAACGGCGCCTGGACCTATGCGCGGCGCGGTCAAGTCTGCTGGCCGATCGTGCTTTGGCTTGCGCTTGGCTCGGGGCCCGCCGCGCTTCTTACGCTTGTTGCCCTGCACCAGTGGCATCCGGACGCGGCCCAGTTCAATGCGGCCCTGCGTCCGGTTCTCGGGCTGGCGCTCTTGCTGACTGCCAGCGCCTTGGCCTTTCAAAAACAAATCCGGATGCTGGGGGCACGCACGGCCCTCGGTGGCGGACCGGCCTTGGTTGCGACCGAAAACTCTTCGGCGCTTACCGCCTCGACCAACGGGGACGGCAGCCTGCGCCCGATCCCCACCTTGACCTTGGGCGCGGTCATCGGCGTGCTGGTGACCTTGACCTCAGTCGGTGCCGGCGCCATTGGAGTGGTCGCGCTTTTTTTTCTGTACCCGACACTGCCCGCGCGTCAACTTGTCGCGGCCGATATCGCGCACGCCGTTCCGCTGACACTCATCGCCGGCCTTGGCCACGTCGCGTTAGGGACGGTCCATTGGGAGATCTTGTTTGCGCTGTTGATCGGGTCCCTGCCGGCGATCCACCTCGGCGCGCGCCTGGCCGGGCGACTTCCCGAGCGCATCTTGCGCTCGCTTTTGGCGGCGATGCTTCTTTTCGTCGGTTGTCGCCTGATCGGGTTCTAACGGAGGCGCCGTGTATCGCTATACCCGAATCGACCAGCAAATGGTCGACGAACGCGTGGCGCAGTTTCGCGACCAGGTCGCGCGCTGGAAAGCCGGCGACTTAAGCGACGACGAGTTGCGACCGCTGCGCTTGCAAAACGGTCTGTACGTGCAACGCCACGCACCCATGTTGCGCGTTGCCATCCCGTACGGGCTGCTGGCCTCCTACCAACTGCGTGCCCTGGCCGATATCGCAAGGACCTGGGACCGCGGCTACGGGCATTTCAGCACGCGGCAGAACATCCAGTTCAACTGGATGCAGATCGAGCAAGTGCCCGATGTGCTCGCGGCACTGGCACAGGTGCAGATGCACGCCATTCAGACTTCTGGCAACTGTGTGCGCAACATCACCAGCGACCCGCTTGCCGGCGTGGCGCCCGACGAGATCGTCGACCCGCGTCCGTACTGCGAATTGCTGCGTCAATGGAGCACGTTTCACCCCGAATTTTCCTTTCTGCCGCGCAAGTTCAAGATCGCGTTTAATGCATCGCCGACCGAGGATCGATGCGCCACGGCGATGCACGATTTGGCGTTTTACCTGCGCCGGGACGCCGACGGAGAAGTCGTTGCCGATGTGCTGGCGGGCGGCGGCATGGGACGAACCCCCGTCGTGGGTTCGATCGTGCGTCACGCTCTGGGCTGGCGGCACCTTCTGACCTACAGCGAGGCGCTGCTGCGCGTATACAACCGCTACGGGCGCCGCGACAACCTGTTTAAGTCGCGCATCAAGATCTTGGTGCGATCGCTGGGAGTGTCGGAGTTCGCTCGGCAAGTCGACGAGGAGTTTGCCTTTCTCGAAAACGGCCCCGGCACGGTCACCAACGCCGAGCTGGCACGCATTGCGTCTTGCTTTGCTCGCAAACCGTACCAAGAGCTCGCACCCCGCCCGCCCGTGCTGCAGGAGCAATTGGCCGCGAGCCCGGGCTTTGCGCGCTGGCACGAGCGCAACGTTCGCGCGCACCGCGTCGACGGCTACGCCGCGGTGACGCTGTCGCTAAAGCGCGCCGGGTGGGCGCCCGGCGATGCGGACGCCGCAACGATGCTCGCGCTTGCGGATCTGGCGGACCGGTACAGCTTTGGCGAGGTGCGTGTAACCCACGAACAAAACATCGTGCTGGCGGACGTTGCGCAGCACGACTTATTTGAGTTGTGGACGGCGGCCCGTGCGCTGGGCTTGGCCAGCGCCAACATCGGGCTGCTGACCGACATCGTGTGCTGCCCAGGCGGGGACTTTTGTGCGCTGGCCAACGCCAAATCCATCCCCATCGCCGAGGCGGTGCTGGAGCGCTTTGACGATCGGGACTACCTGCACGACTTGGGCGATATCAGCCTGAACATCTCGGGCTGCATCAACTCGTGCGGACACCACCACGTGGGCAACATCGGCATCCTGGGTGTAGACAAGCAGGGGGCCGAGTTCTACCAGATCACGCTGGGCGGCGCAGTGGGCCCCGATCCGGCGAGCACGTCCGTCGGAACGGTCATCGGCCCCGCCTTTGCCGCCGCACAGGTGCCGACGGTCATTGCGACAATTTTGGACGTCTACGTCGCGTTGCGTAACCCCCAGGAGCGCTTTGTCGAAACGCTGGCGCGCGTGGGGTTGACCCCATTTAAGTCCGCGGTCTATCCGGTTGCCCACCCCGTCGGGGAGCTCGAACATGTCTGATGGCGCACATCTGATTCGCCTCGTGGACGGTGCCGCGCGCATCACTCGGGACGACTGGCGCATCGTGGAAAGTGCCACACAATGGGACGGCTCGGCGGGCGCCTTGCTTCCGCTCGAACTGGTGGTTGCGCAAACCCAGCGCGTGCGCGCGAGCGGCCGCGCGGGCATCTGGCTCGGCCCCACCGACGATCCGGGCTGCACGGCCGAGTTCTTCTCGTGGATCGGCCTGATTGCCGTGCAATTTCCCAAGTTCACCGACGGGCGTGGGTATTCCAGCGCCGTGCTGTTGCGCAACCGCTACGGCTGGCGCGGCGAATTGCGCGCCATCGGCGAGGTGCTACCCGATCAGCTCTTTGCGCTGCGCCGCGTCGGCTTTGACAGCTTTGCGCTGCGTGCCGACCGCGATCCGGTCGCGGCGCTGGGCGCCTTTGATCCGTTTTCCAACGTCTACCAGGGATCCGTCGATCAACCCTTACCCTTGTTTCGGAGAGTTTCCTCATGCTGATGAAAACGTCGTTCCATGCCGGCTTTGCCTCTGCGGTCGACTCGGCGCTGTCGCTTCTGCAGGAGGCGGGCGGCCTGACGCCCGCGATTTTCTCCTCGAGCTTTGGCGCGGAGGACATGGTCGTGCTCGACTTGATCCGGCAGAGCCGCCTGGACATTGCGATCGTCACCCTCGACACCGGGCGGCTTCCCGAGCAGACCTATACCCTGATGCAGCAGGTGCAAGAGCGCTACGGCGCCTGCTTCGAGACGATCCACCCCGATCCGCACGCTCTGCGCCAACTGGTTCGCGACAACGGAGTCAACGGCTTTTACCGCTCGGTAGAAAATCGCAAAGCTTGCTGCGCCGTGCGCAAGGTCCAGCCCCTGGGCCGCGCTCTGTGGGGCAAGCGCGCCTGGGTCACGGGCCTGCGGGCCCAGCAGGCCACAACGCGCAGCGCGGTGCGGGGGCGCGAATACGACGTGGCGTACTGCCTGGAGAAGTTCAATCCGCTGTTTGACTGGACGGAGCAGCAGGTCTGGGAGTACCTGCGCGCCAACGCCGTGCCCTACAACCGCCTGCACGATCAGGGCTACCCCAGCATCGGCTGCGCGCCGTGCACGCGGGCGATCACGGTGGGCGAAGATACGCGCGCCGGCCGCTGGTGGTGGGAGGGTTCCGAGACCAAGGAGTGCGGACTGCACCGCTCGGCTCCCAAGACCATCCCCCTACGGGAACTGACGTGAGCCTTGCCGTCACATCGCCCGGCGCAAGGCTGCGCAGCCTGTCGCACCTGGACTGGCTCGAAGCCGAGGCGATCTATATTCTGCGCGAGGTCGCGGGACAATGCGCCCATCCGGTCTTGCTCTTCTCGGGTGGCAAAGATTCCCTTGTCTTGCTGCACCTCGCGACCAAGGCCTTTCGGCCCGCCCGCTTTCCGTTTCCCCTGCTGCACGTGGACACGGGACACAACTTCCCGGAAGTGATCGAATTCCGGGACCGGCGCGCTGCCCAGCTGGGGGAGCGGCTCATCGTGCGCACCGTCGAGGAGTCGATTGCGCGCGGCCGGGTCGTGTTGCGCTCGCCGCAGGAGTCGCGCAACAAGCACCAGTCGGTGACCTTGCTCGACGCCATCGCTGAATTCGGCTTTGACGCCTGCGTCGGCGGGGCGCGCCGCGACGAGGAAAAGGCGCGTGCCAAGGAGCGCGTGTTTAGCTTGCGCGACGGCTGGGGGCAGTGGGACCCGAAAAACCAGCGCCCCGAGCTGTGGAGCTTGTACAACGCGGGTGTTGCTCCGGGCGAGCACATGCGCGTGTTTCCGATCAGCAACTGGACCGAGATCGACGTCTGGCAATACATCGCGCGCGAAGAGCTCGAAGTCCCGTCCCTGTACTTCGCGCATCGCCGCGCGGTCGTCTGCCGCGACGGCGCCCTCGTGCCGGTGACCGCGCTCACGCCCGCCAAGCCCGGCGAGCGCATCGAGGAGCGAAGCGTGCGGTTTCGCACGGTCGGCGACATCTCGTGCACCTGTCCCGTCGCGTCGACCGCCGTTGATTACCAACAGATTCTCATCGAAACCGCCGCCGCGACGCTCACCGAGCGCGGGGCAACGCGCATGGACGACCAGACGTCCGAAGCCTCGATGGAACAGCGCAAGCGTGAAGGATATTTCTGACATGGCACGGGGCGATTTGGTCGGCAGCGACCGGCGGGACAACGACGAGGAGCGCCCCAGCCTCCACGGTGCGCCCGAGGACCGGGGCGTGCTGCGATTTCTGACCTGTGGCAGCGTCGACGACGGCAAGAGCACTTTGATCGGGCGCCTGCTGTTCGATACCAAGGCGCTGCTCAGCGACACCCTGGCCAACCTGCAGCGCAACGCGCAGCGGCGGGGGCTTTCCGCGCTGGACCTGTCGCTGCTCACCGACGGCCTGGTCGCCGAGCGCGAGCAGGGGATCACGATCGACGTGGCCTACCGCTATTTTGCGACGGCGCGGCGCAAGTTCATCATCGCCGACAGCCCGGGCCACGTGCAGTACACCCGCAACATGGTCACCGCCGCGTCGACCGCGGACGCGGCGGTTTTGCTGGTGGACGCGCGCAAGGGCATCCTCGCACAGACCCGGCGGCATGCAACGATTGCGGGGCTGCTCGGCGTTCGACACCTGATCGTGGCCGTCAACAAGATGGACCAGGTCGCTTTTTCGTCGGAGTGTTTTGCCGGCATCGTCGGCGAATTTCGCGCTTGGCTCGATCGCCAGCCCGCCTTGCACGTGCGCGTGGATTTCATTCCGCTGTGCGCGCTCGATGGGGCCAACGTCGTCGAACGCGACGAGCGCCTCGCGTGGTTCGACGGTCCTACGCTGATCGAGCTGCTGGAGCGCGCCCCGGCGCACGAGGCCGATGCGCGGGCGCCCCTGCGGCTTCCCGTGCACTGGGTCTGCCGGCCCTCGCAGTCGGACTTTCGCGGCTATGCCGGGCGCATCGAGTCCGGTACCCTCACCCGGGGCGATGAGCTCGTCGTCTTTGCGTCGGGGCGGCGCTCGAGCCTGCGCAGCATTGCCATCGGATCGACTCTGCGCGAGCAGGCGATCGCCGGCGAGTCGGTCCTGGTGACCCTTGCCGACGATCTCGACATCTCGCGCGGCGACCTGCTGGCCAACGCCCAGGACGAGCCCCCGTCGGCGATTTCGCAGTTTGAAGGCACCGTCTGCTGGCTCAGCAGCCAACCGCTCGAGCCCCGTCGCGAGTACTTGCTGCGGCAAGCCACGCGCCAGACGCGCGTGCGGATTGGCGCCGTCGCCTCCCGCCTGAATATCGATTCCTTGCAATGGGAAGCCGACGGCCGAGCGGTCGAGGTCAACGATATTGTTCGTCTGCGCCTGGCGACGCAAAACCCGGTTGCCGCGGACGACTACGGCCGCTTTCGCACCATCGGCAGCTTTCTGCTGATCGATCCGACGGGCAACGACACGGTCGCTGCGGGGATGATCGACGCGGCCTAGCCGCGACGCCATTGCCCGGCGCGCCCGGGGCCCGCCACTACAGCTCGCACGACTGCCCGAACTCGGGCATCTCGACTCGCGTATCGTGCAGCAGCGCCGCGAAGGCCTGCATCACGTCTTCTTCGCCGTGGACGAGAAAGGTTCGTGCGGGTCGGATCTGGGTATGCCAATCGAGCAGTTCGTCGCGATCGGCGTGCGCCGAAAAACCGTTGATCGTGTGAATGCTGGCGCGCACGCGGATTTCTTCCTCGAAGATGTGCACGCTTTTGGCCCCGTCGATGATGCGCCGGGCAAGCGTCCCGCGCGCGGCATAACCGACAAAGACGATCGCGCAGCTCTCGCGCCACAGATTCTGGCGAAGATGGTGGCGCACCCGCCCCCCGTTGCACATGCCCGCGCCGGCCAAGATGACGGCCCCGCTGCGAAAGCGGTTGATCGCCATGCTTTCGGTGGCGTCGCGCGTAAAGTGCAGACCCGGCAGCGCGAAGGGGTCGCGCCCCGCGCCAAACTGCCGCGCCACCTGCGGCTCGAAACACTCGGGGTGATGCTCGAAGATCTGTGTGGCCGATATGGCCATCGGAGAATCGAGAAATACCTGCATCAGTGCCGGCAGGCGGCCCTGCTCCCGGCCCTGCCGCAGGTACCACAGCACTTCCTGCGCGCGCTCGAGCGCGAAAGTCGGAATTACCACGTTGCCGCCGCGCGCGAAGGCCCCCGCTATGGCATCGAAGAATTCGTCGATCGACGGGCCGATCGGTTTGTGCCGTCGGTCGCCGTACGTCGTCTCCATGACGGCGATGTGCGAGGCGGGCGGCACGACGGGCGAGCGCAGCAGCGGCCGGCCCCGGTTGCCCAGGTCTCCCGTGAAGGCGACGGTCTGTCGGCGGTCGCCCTCTTGCAGTTCCAGATACAGGCTCGCCGATCCGAGGATGTGACCTGCGTCGAAAAACGTGACTCGCACGCCCGGCGCCAGGTCCATGGACTTGCCGTAGTCGGCGACCCGGCCGAATCGATCCAGGCAATTGAGTGCGTCCAGAACGCTGTACAGCGGCTCGGTTTCGAAGGCCGGTTCCGCGGGCGAGGTCCGCCGATGCGGTTTGCGACGAAGGTCTCGGCGAGCCTCCTCCTCCTGCAGGTGGGCCGCATCGAGCATCACGACCCGCGCCAGTTCGCGCGTGGCGGCGGTGGAGACGATTTCTCCGCGAAATCCGCGCTTGGCAAGCAGCGGCAGGCGGCCGCAATGGTCCAGGTGCGCGTGCGTAAGCAGCACGAAATCGATGTCGGCGGGCGCAAAGCCGAAGGCCGCTCGGTTGCGCTCTTCCATCTCGTGGCCGCCCTGGGCCAGGCCGCAATCGATGAGCACGCGAACGCCGGCGCATTCGATCAGGTGGCATGAGCCGGTTACGGTGCGATCGGCACCGTGAAAGGCGATTCTCACGGGTTTGCCGACCCGCCGGCGCGGCCCGGATACAGCGGGGTGCCGTTGCTCTCGTGCCACTGCAAAATCCCGTCCCAGATCTGTTCGGCCGTCTCTGCGTACCAGAACATTTCGCGATCCTCCGACGCAATCACGCCTTCGTCGACCAAGAAATCCACGTCAAAGGCCCGCCGCCAGTAGTCTTCGCCGACTAAAACGACGGGCACCGGCTCGATCTTGCGCGTTTGGATGAGGGTGAGCGTCTCGAAGAGCTCGTCAAAGGTTCCGTAACCGCCCGGAAACGCGACCAGGGCGCGCGCCCGCAGCACAAAGTGCAGCTTGCGCAGTGCAAAGTAGTGAAAGCGCAGGCACAGCTCCGGCGTGATGTACGGATTGGGGTACTGCTCGTGCGGCAAGGCGATGTTCAGTCCGATCGACTTGGCTCCAACATCGAAGGCGCCGCGGTTGGCCGCCTCCATGATCCCCGGCCCGCCGCCGGTCACGACCATCACGCGCGTGTCGTTTGGGCCGCTGCCGGCCTGCGC
>DASPTP010000015.1:0-26801 GCA_035623355.1 Burkholderiaceae bacterium
GGCCGAAATCGTCATTGCCCAAAGTCAGCGTCCAGAACTCGTGACGTCCGTCCCGGTGCACGCGGCGCCCGACTGGCACTTTGCCGCGCCGCGCGGCCACCAAATGCTCTGCGAGGCGCTCGCGGTATCCAATCTGCGTGCCTTCGGGCTGGAGGACGATTCGCTGGCCATGGCTGCCTGCGCCGGCCTGCTGGAGTACGCGCAGCATACGCAGGGCCGGCCACTGGCACACCTCACCCAGCTGCGGGTGGAATCCCGATCGGATTTCGTCACGCTCGATCCGTTGAGCCGGCGCAACTTGGAGCTCACCGAAACCCTGCGCGAGGCCGAGGGACTTACCCTGCTGTCGGTTCTGGATCATTGCGCCACCGGTATGGGAAGCCGGCGTCTGCGGCATACGCTGCACCACCCGCTGCGGGCGCCGCAGGACGTCCGCGCCCGCCACGACATTGTCGAGGCCCTCGTGCAAGCCGATCTGGCCACGCGCCTGCTCGGTGCGCTGGCATCCGTGCCGGACTTGGATCGGATCGCCAGCCGCATCGGTCTGCGGTCGGTGCGACCCCGCGAGCTCGCCGCACTGCGCGACTGCGCAACCGCGCTGGCGCAGGCAAGACAAATCGCGGGCGGGCTCGTCGCCGAAAGCGCACGCGCGCTCGCACCGTCTGTCTCACTGTCCGAGGTCCTGGTGCAGCACCTCGCCGATGCGCTGCTACCGGAGCCGGCATTTAGTCCGCGAGACGGCGATGTGATGCGGCCGGGCTTTGATGCCGAACTCGATGAGTTGCGCGCGCTGCGCGACAACGCCGGCGAGTTTCTCCTTGAGCTCGAAGGCCGCGAGCGCGCGCGCACGGGGATTTCCAACCTGCGCGTGGAGTACAACCGGGTTCACGGCTTTTACATCGAGGTGACCAACGGCCAAAGCGACAAGGTGCCGCAAGACTATCGCCGGCGCCAGACGCTCAAAAACGCCGAGCGTTACATCACACCCGAACTCAAGAGCTTTGAAGACCGCGCTTTGTCCGCGCAGGAGCGCGCGCGCAACCGCGAAAAAGAACTGTTCGATGCGCTGCTGCTTGCGCTGCAGGAACACGTTGCGCCACTGCTGCGCACGGCCGACGCGGTCGCGACACTCGATATGCTTGCCGCCTTGGCCCGGCATGCGCGCAATGCCCGGTGGGTGCGTCCGCAAATCCTCGAGGAACCCGGGTTGACCATCGAGGGCGCGCGCCACGCGGTGGTCGAGCGCACACTCGAAAACTACACGCCCAACGACTGCCGACTCGGTCCCGATCGGCGAATGCTCATCATCACGGGTCCCAACATGGGCGGAAAGTCGACCTATATGCGTTCGGTCGCGCTCATTGCCTTGCTTGCCTATTGCGGCAGTTTTGTCCCGGCAAGTCGGGCGCAAATCGGGCCGGTGGACCGGATCCTTACGCGGATTGGCGCGGCGGACGATCTTGCCCGGGGAGCGTCGACGTTTCTCGTGGAGATGAGCGAGGCGGCGGCGATCTTGCACAGCGCAGGTCCCGAGAGTCTCGTGCTGATGGACGAAATCGGCCGGGGCACATCCACCTTTGACGGCATGGCGCTGGCAGCGGCCATTGTTCGCGCCCTTGTCGAGGACAACGGCTGTATGACGTTGTTTGCGACGCACTATTTTGAGATCACAGCGCTGGGTTCGCGTCTGCCCTCCGTTGCCAACGTGCATGTCGCGGCCACGCAAAGCGGCGACAAGCTCGTTTTTTTGCACCAGGTCCGCGAGGGCCCTGCCAATCAAAGCCACGGCCTGGCCGTCGCCGCCCTTGCCGGAGTGCCGCGCAGCGTCATTGCGCACGCCCGCGAGCTGCTGACGCAGCTCGAGCGGGGCCAAAGCGTGGGTGGAGCGCAACTCGATTTGTTTGGGCCGCCGCGCGCGGCGCGGCCAGCGCCGGATGCGCCGGCAGAAAATCACGCTGCCGTGCCGGCGCCATCGCCGCCCGACCCGTTGCGCGCACGCCTGCGGTGCATCGAGCCCGATCAACTTACGCCCAAGGCGGCGCTCGAGTTGCTCTACGAGTTGCATTCCTTGGTGCAAGCGCCCACGGAATCGACGTCGCATTGAGCGCCGCTCTTACGCCGCTGTCGCACCTTGGCACGATGCCCGTGCACGAATTTCTTGCGCGCTACTGGCAGCGCCAGGCGGTCTGCATCCGCCAGGCAATTGCCGGCTTTACCAGCCCCATCTCGCGCCCCCGTTTGTTCGCCCTCGCAAGCGATCCCGAGGTCGAATCGCGCTTGGTGACTGTGTTCTCCGGCCGCTGGAAGGTGCGGGCCGGCCCCATCTTTCCCCGGGCGATGCCGTCTTTGCACCGCGCGCGATGGACCTTGCTGGTGCAAGGAGTCGATCTGCACGATGCGGCCGTCTGGGCCCTGGCCGCGCGGTTTCGGTTTGTTCCCGTGGCCCGATTTGACGATGTGATGGTCAGCTATGCGAGCGACGCGGGTGGGGTGGGGCCGCACGTTGACCAATACGACGTCTTTTTGCTTCAGGCACAGGGGCGGCGGCGCTGGCGCGTCGCGACCGAATTTGACCCGCGGCCCGTTCAGGAAGTGCCACTGCGGTTGCTCGCCAACTTTCGCCATCAGCGCGAGTGGGTGCTTGAACCGGGAGACTTGTTGTACCTGCCCCCGGGTGTCGCCCACGAAGGGGTCGCGCTGGGCGCTTGCATCACGATCTCGATTGGGTTTCGCCTGCCCGACCGGCAGGAAATCCTCGAGGCCTGGATTGACCGCCAAAGTCGCGCGCCCGCACGCGTCGATCGTTTTGCCGATTGCACGCGCACCCCGACCCAATCCCCGGCTCGTTTGCCCGCGAGCTTGCTTCAGTCCGTAGCGCGGGAACTGGATCGGGCACGGGCCACTAGCGTGCAGGTGCGCCGCACGCTGCTCGAACACCTCACCGAACCGAAACCCGCCGTCACCTTTACGCCGCGACCTGGGGGCGCGGCCTTGCCGCGCTTTGCCGGCGCGGCCCGCCGTCGCGGAGTGATTCTGGATCTGCGCACCCGGATGCTCTACCAGGGCGCGGACATTGCGATCAACGGCGAAGTGCTGGCCTCGATACCCCCTGTCGTGCGGCGCTTGCTTCGCGCCTTGGCCAATCGCCAGTACCTGGCGCCGCCCGCGCTGGCCGGCGTCGGCGGGCGCAACGCGCGCGCGCTTTTTTCGCTCTTGTACAACTGGTATCGCTTCGGCTGGTTACATGTTGGCGCCAAATAGGGATCCCGGTGAGTGGTGCTGAAAATGTTGCGTTGCGCAAGCTATAATCCGCAGCCGGGGAGTTCGAGGTCGTCGCTTGGCGATGGCCGTTACCGGTGTGGTTCACGGGGGTTGACTCGCCAAGGGTTCGTGTCCGCTGTTTTCATCTATCAAAAGGAATACATCGTGAAAAAATTGCTGCTTGCCGCTTCTCTGTCGGTGGCCGCCCTGGCGGCCTGCGAAAAACCCGCGCCTCCTCCGCCGCCGCCCGCCCCGGCTGCTGCTCCGGCTCCGGCACCGGCGCCCGCTCCCGCCCCTGCGGCCGAATCGGGCGGTGCCGCCCCAGCGGCGCCAGCGGCCTCGGCTCCCGCGGAAATGAAGAAGGACGAAAAGAAGTAATCGCGGATTTGCCAGAAAAAAGGGCCGGCATATGCCGGCCCTTTTTGCTTTGCGCGGCCAGCGCCCTCGATTGGCCGCCAATCGTTGCTCGTCCTCAGAGCAATTGCTCCATGAGCTGGTCGAGAATGTGCATTGCGGTTTTGCTCGTGTCCGGCTTGCCGTCGTGGTCCTGAATCTCGACTGTCGTCGTGGTGCCGTTTGCGCTCATCACGATGCGAAACTGCTGCTCGGGGATCGGGGCGTCGGACTTAAACAACTTGTCAAACCAGCTTCGCTTCTCCCGCTCGCTGGCCTCGTACTCCGGATCCAGATAGCGCACCCCGTAGGAGCTCTTATCGCGATTTCGCTCCTCGATCGTAAAGCCACTGCGATCGAGCGCGATGCCAACGCGGCGCCACGTGCGGTCGACGCTGTCCTCGACCTGAAGCGTAACCACACCACCGACCGTTACTTTGTGCACGCGAGCTTCCGATGGCGCCGCCGGTGTTGGCGTCGGAGCCGCGAGCGCAACCGTAGCGCCCTGCGAGCCCGCATCCGTTGCACTGGGCTTGCTCGCCGGCGCGGCCGCATTGACCGAAGGAGCTACAGCGACCTGCAAGGGCGGGGTGGAAAAGCGCACCGCGATACGCTGCAGCATTTCGGCCTCCAACTCCGGCCGCGGTGGCACCCACTGCCACTTGGTCTGATCGCGCAGGGGCGAGACGAAAACCTCCTCCATGCCGCGCTGGCTGATCGTGACGACGGAGGTATTTTTTGACGTGCGCTCGATGAGCGCCTTGTACTTGATCCTCTCCCCGTTGGTGTAGCCCGATCCCAGGAATTTTTCCAGCGCGTTGCGAAGAGCGCCTTGGTCGATCTTCGGCCGCTCCACGCTCCAGTCGGTCGCGAGCACTCCAAAGGTGGGCTCATCCGTCGCGATCTTAAATCCCATGTTGACCCAAAGGTCCTTGATGGTCGTGTAGGTCACTTCGGGTGTCGCATCGACCTCAAGCCAGCTCTGCTGGCCATCGCGCACGATGCGCGCGTCCACGACCGCCGGCGCCACGACCACGCCGGCCGGCGCCACGGTCGATGGCGTGGTCACGTTGGGCGGCTCGGTCGACGCCACGGTGCTCGGCGCGGCCGCGCCGCTCTCGCCCGGTTTGGCGGCGCCCGCAGCGGCCGGCTTGGCGGCCGCATTCCCGGTGGTCGGCAGCGAGTAACGATCGTCCTTAGGAAGTTGCGACAAATCCGGTGGCACCTCGAGTGGCTGCTGCTGCGGTTTTGCCTTGCGATAGTCGTAGGCTTCGTCGTCCGAACCAAAATGCAACCACGACCACGAGGAGCAGCCGCTGAGCGTCGCCGCGGTGAAGATGGCGAACATCATCGCCGCCAACCGGCCGCGTTGCGCAGATCTCAATTTTCCCAACACCGTACCACTCCCGAAGAAATTCCCATTCGCATGCGGACGCGATCGGGCAATGCCATGGGCCCAGACAACGGATGTCCGTAGCCCCGTGCCGCGGCCTTGGCGCCGCATCCGACCGTCACTCGACTCCGGCTTCGCGCAGCGCGCCGATCACCGCTTCCTGGGCCGACGCCGATAGCGGCACCAAGGGCAGTCGGATGCCAGCGCCGATGCGCCCCGTCCGGGCCAGCGCCCATTTCGCGGGTATCGGATTGGGTTCGACAAACAGCCGCAAATGCAAGGGCATCAATCGCTCATTAAGAGCGCGGGCCCGCTGCACATCCCCAGCGAGCGCCGCGGCGCACAGCTGGCTCATCAGCCGGGGGGCAATGTTGGCGGTCACCGAAATCACTCCCTGCCCCCCGAGCAAAATAAACGCAAGCGCGCTGTCGTCGTTGCCGCTGTACTGTGCAAAATTTTCCGGCCCGCGCCGCCGCATTTCCACGACGCGCGAGAGCTCCCCACTGGCATCCTTGATCCCCACGATCCCGGGCACCTGTGTCAGTCGCAGAGCCGTTTCGACCGACAAATCGGCCGAAGTGCGCGACGGAACGTTGTAAAGGATCACGGGCAGGTCAACCGCCTCAGCGATCGCGCGAAAATGCCGGTACATGCCCTCCTGCGTCGGGCGGTTGTAATAGGGCACAACCTGCAAGCTGGCGTGCGCGCCGACGCGCTTGGCGTGAGCCGTCAACTCAATGGCCTCGCGGGTGGAATTGGCTCCCGAACCGGCAATCACCTTCACACGACCGCGTGCCGCCTCCACGGCGGCCCGGATAAGTTCGACGTGCTCGGACGGATCGACCGTGGCCGACTCACCCGTCGTGCCGACGGCCACGATGGCACTCGTGCCTTCCGCAACGTGCCAATCGATCAAACGGCGATAGGCGTCCAGATCGAGGGATCCATCCTCGCGCATTGGGGTAACGATCGCGACCAGACTACCGGTGATCATGACCAAACCGTCCTATGCATCCATTGAAGGCAGGTTGCCGCGCCGGGGCGGCGCGCTGCCGTGACCCATCGGTGCCGCGTGCACCGAGGCGAAAAGATGCAATTTTACACCGCAGCGGCCCGCCCGCCGCCAAGCGCTGCGTCCCATCCACGGCCGACGGGTCGGCCAAGCCTAGGAGTATCCAAGCCCCATGGCCTCGCGTACATCACGCATTGTTTCTTGCGCGACGGCTCGCGCCCTATCGCAACCATCGGCCACGATGGACCGCACCAGGGACGGGTCATCCAAAAATGGCTGGGCACGCTGCCGCCAAGGTTCTTGCTCGGCGATCATGGCATCGATTACGGGCTGTTTGCACTCCAGACAGCCAATGCCCGCCGTACGGCAACCCTTTTGCACCCAGGCCTGGGTTGTTTCGTTCGAATAAACCAGATGCAACTGCCAGACCGGGCAGCGGTCCGGGTCGCCCGGATCCGAGCGGCGAACACGCGCCGGGTCCGTCACCATCTTGCGGATTTTTTCGGTCAGAGATTTCGGCTCTTCCCGCATCGAGATGTCGTTGCCGTAGCTCTTGGACATCTTCTGCCCGTCCAAGCCGGGAAGCCGAGGCGAAGTCGTAAGTACGGACTCGGGCTCGACGAGGATCAGGCGCCGCGCACCCTCCAGATACCCGAACAATCGCTCGCGATCACCGTGGGAAACGCTTTGCGACTGCGCCAGCAACGCACGGCCCTGCTCCAAGGCCTGTTCGTCGCCCTGTTCCTGGTAGCGGGCGCGCAGTTCCAAGTACAGCTTGCTGCGGCGGCCTCCGAGCTTTTTTACCGCCGACATCGCTTTTTCTTCAAAACCGGGCTCGCGTCCAAACAGATGATTAAAGCGCCGCGCCAGCTCGCGCGTCATCTCGATGTGCGGCACCTGATCCTCGCCGACCGGAACCAGATTGGCCCGGTAAATCAGAATATCCGCCGCCTGCATGAGCGGATAGCCCAGAAAACCAAAGGTGGACAAATCCCGGTCGCGCAACCGCTCGATCTGGTCCTTGTAGGTCGGCACCCGTTCGAGCCAGCCCAGGGGGGTGGACATCGCCAACAGCAAAAACAGCTCCGCATGCTCCGGAACGCGCGACTGGATAAACACTGTGGCTTTGGCCGGATCGATACCGGCAGCGAACCAGTCGATGAGCATGTCCCAGGTGGCACTCTCGAGCACTTCGGGTGTGTCGTAGTGGGTGGTCAGGGCATGCCAATCGGCAACGAAGAAAAAGCAAGGATGTTCGTCTTGCATGCGCACCCAGTTCTTGAGCGCCCCGTGATAGTGACCGATATGCATCGCCCCCGTTGGGCGCATGCCAGACAAAACGCGGTCCGCGAACATAATCGTGCCGGCCGGCGCGACGCACCGGCCGCATGGCTCCCGAGGAAAAAAGGCAAGGCGCCAGTCTAACAGCGCCGCTGGTGGCGGACGGCTCAGGCCAGACCCAGCGGCTCCAAGGGGCCCCGCCCCACGCGCACAACGCGAGCAACGCCCGAACTCAAATCGATGATGGTGGTCGGTTCGACGCCGCAGCTGCCGGCATCCAGCACCACGTCGACCTCCTCGCCGAGGCGGTCGCGGATTTCCTCCCCGTCGTTGAGCGCGAGCGCCTCGCCCGGCAGCTGCAGGGTCGAGCCGATCAGGGGCTGGCCCAACGCATGCAGCAGCTGCAAGGCCACGGCGTGATCCGGCACGCGAATTCCGATGGTCTTGCGCGAGGGGTGCGAGAGTCGTCGCGGCACCTCCCGGGTCGCCTCCAGGATGAAGGTATAAGGCCCGGGAGTTGCCTGCCGCAGCAGCCGGTACGAGGCGTTGTCCACCCGCGCGTAGGCCGCGATTTCGGAAAGATCGCGGCACAAAAGGCTCAAGTGATGGCGCTCGTCGATTTTGCGCAACCGCCGGATGCGATCGACCGCTGGCTTATCGTCTAAGTGGCAAACCAGCGCATAACACGAATCGGTGGGGATCGCCGCGATGCCCCCGTCGGCCAGGATCTGCGCGGCCTGTTGCAACAAGCGAAGCTGCGGATTTTGCGCGTGGACCGTGAGAAATTTCGTCATTGTTTCGGCGCGCAGGCGCCTTGGTGCCCGCAATCGCAGCGCGCATGGTAGCGGCATTGTGGCGGGCAACTCGCGCACGGTCGCCTTCGGGCATCGGCAAACGGCAAATTGCCGAATCGAGCCGCGCGGCCAATGACAAACGCCCGCGCTGCGCGGGACGAGCTAGGCGCGCGGCCTAGTGGCGCACGACGTAGGAATGTACAGGCCGGGAGTCGGCCAGATGGCAGCGATGAGCGGCCTTGGCCACGGCCGCCGCAAGCACCTGCGACCACAGCTCCGCTGGCGCATCAATCAGCCGCGTCACCCACGTAAGCGGCACCTCGCGGTAATGACGCCGATCCGGCCGGTAGGTGAGCTCCCGCCAGCCCTGCTGCATCAGCCAGCGCCAAAGTTCGTTGCTCATGCCCGCCTGCACCGTCATGCGCACATCCTCGCAAACGATGCACGCACCAATATTGGGCTTGGGTCCGCGACGCGGCAGCGCGCGCTCCTTTTGCAAACTCAAGAAGCCTCGAACCCGACTACGCAGCAATGTGATCACAACCGTTTTTCTCCGAGAATCTTTCCGCCTTCGAGCCCGACTCACGAGCCGCCCGGGTGCAACAAGCGGACAAATCGAGAATAGCAACGACCACAAGGCCACGACATCACGTTTATCGACTATTCAGAAAGCAAAACCGAATTTTCTTTGTACTCCGAAGGGCTTAGCGTGCTTGCAGGAATCGATGTCCGCGGGGCGGTGTTGCGGCGCAGGCACGGCGGTTTGCGCGGGCGTTGCGCGTCGGGCGCACGCCGCGACCGGCGCTGCGTGCCTACAATGGGCTTTGAGCCAGGATGGTGCGCTGCCGCTACCTGCGCAGTCCGGACCGGACGCAGCAAAGAGTTGATTTCAAGCAAGGAGATTTGTGGCGATTTATCGTTTAGGCGAGCGTCGACCGCAAATTGACCCAAGCGCCTACGTGCACGAGAGCGCGGTACTCATCGGTGCCGTGGTGCTGGGCCCGCGCGCCAGCGTATGGCCGGGCGCCGTGCTGCGCGCGGACAACGAACCCATCGAAATCGGAGAGGAGACCAATGTCCAGGACGGATGCGTCCTGCACACGGATCCGGGCCTGCCGATCCGCGTCGGCGCGCGCGTTTCGATCGGCCACCAGAGCATGTTGCACGGTTGCTCAATCGGGGACGGCTCGCTCATCGGCATCCAGGCGGTCATCCTGAACGAGTGCGTGATCGGGCAAAACTGCCTCGTCGGGGCCGCCGCGCTGCTCACCGAGCGCAAGCAGATCCCGGACGGCAGCATGGTGATCGGGGCACCGGCAAAAGTTCTGCGCACGCTACGGCCCGAGGAAATCGAGCGCATGGCCGAAAACGCGGCTTCGTACGTGCGCCGCGCGGCCCTATTCGGCACCGAACTGCAGCGCCTGGCTTGAGGCGATCCGGTCGGCGTCGCTCTGCGCGCCGCCCGGCGCCAGTACGAACTGGAAGAAGGTTTCGTTTTCGCGCATCATGTGCAATTCGCGTCGCGCCCGCTCCTCGATGGCTTCGCTACCCTGACGCAAACTGGCCAGCTCGGCGCCCAGGGCCTGGTTGCGTGCGCGCAGCGCCGCATTGGTCATCTGCCTTGCCTCCAGCTGGCGCTGCAGATCCCACACGCGCAGCCAGCCACCGTGGCCCAGCCAAAGCGGCCACTGGATCGCCACAAGCAGCGCACCCAGAAGGAGCGTGAGTCGGTTCATGCGCGCGGCGCGGGCTCGCCCAAGCCCGAATCAGTCGATCAGGTTGTAGAAGGCGCCGCGCCCTGCGTACTGTGCTACCTCTCCCAAGTCTTCCTCGATGCGCAAGAGCTGGTTGTACTTGGCGATGCGATCGCTGCGCGAGAGCGAACCGGTTTTGATCTGCATCGTGTTGGCCGCCACCGCGATATCGGCGATGGTCGAATCTTCCGTCTCGCCCGAACGATGGCTGATCACCGTCGTGTAGCCGGCCGTCTTGGCCATCTCGATCGCCGCGAAGGTCTCGGTCAAGGTCCCGATCTGGTTGACTTTGATCAGTACGGAGTTGCCGATCGAGCGGCGGATGCCCTCGCGCAAAATGCGCGTGTTGGTCACGAAGATGTCATCGCCGACCAGCTGCACCCTGGCGCCCAGACGCTGCGTGAGAACCTCCCAGCCGTCCCAATCGTTTTCCGCCATCCCGTCTTCGATCGAAATGATGGGATAGCGCTCGCACCACTGCTCGAGGACGTCCGTGAATTCGCGCGCACTCAAATTCAGTCCTTCGGCGCCGAGCCAGTATCGGCCATCCCGAAAAAACTCGGAGCTGGCGCAGTCCAGCGCCAAAGCGATCTGCGAACCGGCCTCGAAGCCGGCATCCCCGATCGCATCGAGGATGAGCTTGATCGCCTCCTCGTGATTCTGGACGCTGGGCGCAAATCCGCCCTCGTCGCCCACCGCGGTGGTCAGCCCGCGATCGCGCAGTCGCCTCTTGAGCGCATGGAAGACTTCGGCGCCGTAGCGCAGCGCTTCCGAGAAGCTCGGCGCTCCCAGGGGGACGATCATGAACTCCTGAACATCCAGATTGTTGTCGGCATGCGCCCCGCCGTTGATGACGTTCATCATGGGCACGGGCATCTGCAGCGCACCGACACCGCCCAGGTAGCGGTACAGCGGCAGACCCGACTCCTCCGCGGCCGCCTTGGCCACGGCAAGCGAAACGGCCAGTGTCGCGTTGGCCCCCAGGCGCGATTTGTTCTCGGTTCCATCCAGATCGATCAAGGTGCGGTCGACAAACGCCTGTTCGGCCGCCTCCAGTCCCATGATGGCCTCCGAGATCTCGGTGTTCAGATGCTCGACGGCATTTTGCACGCCCTTGCCCAAGTAGCGCGACGCGTCGCCGTCGCGCAGCTCCACGGCCTCGCGCGAACCGGTTGACGCACCGCTGGGAACGGCCGCTCGGCCCATGACGCCGCTTTCGAGCAAAACGTCGCATTCGACCGTTGGGTTGCCGCGAGAGTCGAGGATTTCGCGACCGACGATATCAACAATAGCGCTCATACATTGCCTTTCCGGCTAGTGAAATTGATCTTCGATAAAGCCGCGCGCCTTCACCACACGATCGATCTCGATCAGCGAAGCGAGCAAGGCGCGCATGTGGTCCAACGGCACCGCATTGGGACCATCGGACTTGGCGTTTTTCGGATCCGGATGGGTCTCGAGGAAGACACCGGCCACTCCGCTTGCCACGGCGGCGCGCGCCAGCACCGGAACAAATTCCCGCTGTCCCCCACTGCTGGCACCCTGCCCGCCGGGCAGCTGCACGGAGTGGGTCGCATCGAACACGACCGGGCAAGCGGTCTTGCGCATGATCGCCAACGAGCGCATATCGCTCACAAGGTTGTTGTATCCAAAGGACGCCCCGCGTTCGCAAACCAGGAAGCGGTCTTCGTCCAATCCGGCGTCGCGCGCCGCGCTGCGCGCCTTTTCGACGACGTTTAACATGTCGCCCGGCGCCAGAAACTGCCCCTTTTTGATGTTCACCGGCCGCCCGCTGCGGGCGCAGGCATAAATAAAGTCCGTCTGCCGGCACAAAAACGCCGGCGTCTGCAGGACGTCCACCACGGAGGCAACCGGATCGATTTCCTCCTCCGTGTGCACGTCCGTCACCACGGGCAAGCCCAACTCGCTGCGCACCTTCGCGAGCACGCGCAATCCCCGGTCAATTCCCATGCCGCGAAAGGATGCACCCGAGCTGCGGTTTGCCTTGTCGTAGCTTGCTTTGAAGAGGAGCGAAATCCCGAGATCGGCCGCCATCTCCTGCAGATGCGCGGCGATCCGCAGCGTCAGATCTTCGCTCTCGACCACACAGGGCCCGGCAATGACGAACAAGGGGTGATTCAGACCGACGTCAAATCCGCACAGCTTCATGCCAGCGCCCTCACCGCGAGGCGCCCGCGTCTGGGTACCGCCGGTTCATGCGGCAACCTTGTGCAGCGGCGCATCCAGGCGTTTTTGACGAAACGCGATCGCCGCCTCTATGAACGAACTAAAGAGACGATGTCCGCCTCGGGGGGTGGACGTAAATTCCGGGTGAAACTGCACCCCGATGAAAAACGGGTGCGAGGGCAACTCCATGATCTCCGGCAAGTTCTCGGTCGGTGTGCGCGCGCTGATGCGCAGGCCCTTGGCTTCGAGCTCGGGGACATAGTGGTTGTTGACTTCGTAGCGGTGCCGGTGACGCTCGTTGACCTCCGGCCCGTAGATCCGGTAGGCCAGCGTACCCGGTTCCACCGGGCAACGCTGCGAACCCAGGCGCATCGTTCCGCCAAGATCGGATTGCTCGGATCGCAATTCGGTGCGACCCGACCGGTCGACCCACTCCGTGATCAGGCCAACGACCGGATGCGCGGCGTCGCGCTCAAATTCGGTACTGTTGGCTCCCGTCAAACCGCAGACGTTGCGGGCAAACTCGATCGTCGCGAGCTGCATGCCAAAACAGATACCCAAGTACGGGATGCCGTTTTCGCGCGCGTACCCAATTGCCCGAATCTTTCCCTCCGCGCCGCGCCGGCCAAAGCCCCCGGGCACCAAGATCGCATCCAGATGCGACAGATCGGGCAGTCCGTGCTGCTCGATCAGTTCGGCATCGACGTATTCAATGCGCACGCGCGTGCGGGTCTGGATCCCCGCGTGGATCAGGGCCTCGTTAAGCGACTTGTACGAATCGGAAAGCTCGACGTATTTGCCAATCATGCCGACCCGCACCTCGCCATGCGGGTGCTCCAACGCCTCCACCAGACGAGACCAGGACGAAAGATCGGCCGGCGCCGCGAGGATGTTGAGCTTGGAGCAGACGATCTGGTCGAGCCCCTGCCGATGCAGCATCGACGGAATTTTGTAGATGGAATCGGCGTCCCAGACCGAAATGACCGCGTCGAGCACGACATTGGAAAATAGCGAGATCTTCGAGCGTTCGTCATCGGGTATCGGCCGGTCGGCGCGGCACAACAGCACGTCGGGCGATATGCCGATTTCGCGCAGCTTCTGCACGCTGTGCTGTGTCGGTTTGGTCTTCAATTCGCCGGCCGCCGGAATGAAAGGAACGAGTGTCAGATGCACAAAGCACGCGCTCGCCGGCCCCATCCGCAGGCTCATCTGGCGAACGGCCTCGAGAAACGGAAGAGACTCGATGTCACCGACCGTGCCGCCGATCTCCACGATCGCAACGTCTACCGGCGCGCTGCCACTGCCCCGCGCGCCGCGTTCGATGAAATCCTGAATTTCGTTGGTGATATGCGGAATCACCTGAACCGTCTTGCCCAGGTATTCGCCCCGACGCTCCTTGCGGATCACCGAGTCGTAAATCTGCCCCGTCGTGAAATTGTTCACGCGCCGCATGCGCGAGGAAATAAAGCGCTCGTAGTGCCCCAGATCCAGATCGGTCTCCGCACCGTCCTCGGTGACGAAAACCTCCCCATGCTGAAATGGGCTCATCGTGCCCGGATCCACATTGATATAGGGATCGAGCTTGACGAGCGTGACGGTCAGGCCGCGCGATTCCAAAATCGCGCCGAGGGAGGCGGCCGCAATCCCTTTGCCCAGGGATGAAACCACGCCGCCGGTAACGAAAACGTACTTGGTCATGGTCCGCCCGTTCGCAGATTCGACAGGGAATTACGCGATCGAAAACGCGCACGTCGCCGGTAAAGGCGCAGTATACCGGCTGGGCGGCCGGCGCTCTACCGTTCCAACGCCCGGCGCGCGCCCCGCGCGACTTCTTTACAGCTGCGCGAGAACCTCGCGCAGTTTGTCGACGATTTCGTCGACGTGTTTTTTCTCGGCGATCAGAGGTGGCGCGATGATGAGCGAGTCGCCGGTATTCTTCAGGTGCAAACCGCGATCGAACAGCCGCTTTTGCGCTTCGTGCCCGCGCACTATCGCGGTGCCCGAAGGCGCCAACTCGACCGCGGCCAGCATTCCCACCGAGCGAATGTCTTGCACGACCGCCAGATCGCGCAACGAATGCACCGCATCGGCAAAGTAGGGGCTGAGTTCGCGTGCGCGCTCCGCCAAGCGGTCTTTTTCGTAGATTTCCATCATCGCCAAGCCCGCGGCGCAGGCCACGGGGTGCGCTGTGTACGTATAGCCATGGAAAAACTCAACGCCCCGCTCGGGCCCGGCATCCACGATGTCGTCGTAGATCTTCTGCTGAACGGCAACCGCGCCCATGGGCTGCGCGCCATTGGTCAGCGCCTTGGCCATTGTCATGATGTCGGGAGTAACGCCAAAGGCCTGGGCGCCAAAGTGGGCTCCCATGCGCCCCCAGCCACAAATGACTTCGTCAAAAACTAGAAATATTCCGTTGGAATCGCAAATCTCGCGCAGTCGATCTAGGTACCCCTTGGGCGGCGGCAGGCAACCGAAGGAGCCGGCGGCCGGCTCGACAAAGACCGCCGCGATGTTCTCCCCGCCGTAGAGCTGGCAAAAGCGCAGCAGGTCCTCGGCCAATTCGACCCCCGTGTCCGGTTGCCCCTTGACGAACCGGTTGGCGGACAACGCCGTATGCCGCATGTGGTAGACGGTCGCCAGCCCGGTGCCGAAGGCACGCCGATTGTTGACCATGCCTCCCAAGGCCAGTCCTCCCATGTTCACACCGTGGTAGGCGCGCTCGCGCGAGATAAAGATCTGGCGCTGGCCCTGTCCGCGCACGCGGTGCGCCATGAGGGCGATTTTCATCGCGGTGTCCACGGACTCGGAGCCCGAATTGACGAAAAACACCCGGTTCAGTCCCGGCGGGGTGTGCTCGACGATTCGATTGGCCAGCTCAAAGGCCCGGGCGTGGCCGCGCAAGAAGGTTGGCGCAAAATCCAGCGTCTGCAGTTGCCGGTGCACGGCCTCGGCGATCTCCGGCCGACAGTGTCCGGCGGCAACGCAAAACAGACCCGCCGAGGCGTCGATGAGTTTGCGTCCGCCGGAGGCATAGAAATACATCCCTTCGGCACGTTCGATGAGACGCGGTTCGCGTAAAAACTCCTTGTTCGGCGTAAAGGGCAACCAGAATTGCTGCAGTTGCGATACGCCCGGAAGTGCATCGTGCGACGCGGCCGCGTATTTGGGGTGACCCATGGCTGTTGCCCTTCCCATCACGACGAAATCGGTCTCGGAAACGGTCTCCGCGCTCGCGGTCTTAGCCGCCGACCTGGTTTTTCCATTTTAGGGAAACTCGCGTTATTCTGCCGCTGCGGTTGGTTGCCGTTGCCCTCGCGATCGACGCACATATCTTTGGCGCCGCGTCCGTGTGATCACCGCACCGAGATGCCCATGATGCAGCGAAGTGGGATACGCCGCGCAGGCACTGCGACCGCGGTTTTGCTGACGCTTTTGGCGGCAGGATGCAGTGCGCTGCCCTACTACTCCCAAGCGGCTGCGGGCGAGTCCGACCTGCTCTCGGCAGCGCGGCCCATCCCGGACTGGCTGTCGGACCCGTCCACGCCCCCGGAGCTACGCCAGCGCCTGGAGTTGGCGAGCAAAATTCGGTCCTTCGCCTCCCAACAGCTCGCGCTGCCGAACAACGATAGCTACACCCGATACGCGGACTTGCACCGACCCAGCGCGGTCTGGAACGTCTTCGCAACACCGGAGCTTTCGCTGGATCTTAAGACCTGGTGCTATCCGTTTTTTGGCTGCGCCGCCTACCGGGGCTATTTTCATCAGGCCGACGCCGAGTCCCTGGCGCACGAGCTTTCCTCCCAGGGTCTGGACGTATTTGTCGCGCCGGTCCCAGCGTTCTCGACCTTGGGTTGGTTTTCCGATCCGCTGCTCAATACTTTCATCTCTTGGCCGGAACCGGAGCTGGCGGGCTTGATTTTTCACGAGCTCGCGCACCAGCTCGTGTACGTGAGCGACGACACGCGGTTTAACGAGAGCTTCGCCACGACGGTCGAACGCGAGGGCGTGGCACGCTGGGTCAAAATGCGCAACGACCCGCAGCTGCAGCAGCTGCTCGTGCAAGAGCAATCGCACCGCGCCGACCTGCTGGATCTGCTTGAGCAGGTGCGCGCGCAACTGGCGCAGGTTTACAAGTCGACCGCGCCGGAGCTTGAGCGCCGCCAGCGCAAACAGGAGATCCTTGCGCAGCTGCCCACGCGGTACCAGAGGCTGCGCGAGGAGCGTTGGGGCGGATACGACGGATACGATGCCTTCTTCCGGACGCCCTGGAGCAACGCACGTCTGGCCGCGCTTGCCGCCTACCAGGACGATGTTCCCGCATTCGAGGCGCTGCTTGCGCGCGAGCATGGCGATTTGCCGAGCTTTTACCAGGAAGTGAAAAAACTTGCGTCGCTCGGACCGAGCGAGCGCGATGCGCGGCTGCGCGCCCTTTCGCCGTCGCGAACCGACGAAGCGATCCGCGATACGATGCGCTGGCAACAAGGCATTACGGCACGCATACCATGAACGAACTTTTCGATACCGAGCCCGGGGACCGCGCGAGTGGCGAGCGCCCGGACCCCGACGCGCTTTTGGCCCGCATCCAGGACGACGCCGCGCGCGCGCAGCGCGGCCAGCTCAAGATTTTCTTCGGTGCGTCGGCCGGCGTGGGCAAGACCTACGCGATGCTGGCGGCGGCGCGCCGCTTGCGCGAGCAGGGCGTGGACGTCGTCGTCGGGATTGTCGAAACGCACGGGCGCGCGGAAACCGAAACGATGGCGTCGAACCTGGAGCGACTTCCACTGCGCGAGGTGAGCTATCGCGGTCGCACGCTGCGGGAATTCGACCTGGATGCGGCCCTGGCGCGAAAGCCCGCGCTGATTCTCGTCGACGAGTTGGCGCACAGCAACGTCGAAGGCTCGCGCCACCCCAAGCGCTGGCAGGACGTCGAAGAGTTGCTCGCCGCCGGAATTAGCGTGTACTCGACCATCAACGTCCAGCACCTGGAGACTCTCAACGATGTCGTGAGCGGCATCACCGGCATTCGCGTTTGGGAAACCATTCCCGATCGGGTCTTTGACGAGGCCCAAGAGGTGGTGCTGGTCGACCTCACGCCCGACGAACTGCTGCAGCGCCTGAAGCAGGGCAAGGTTTATTTTGAGCAACAGGCAGAGCGCGCGATTCGCAATTTCTTTCGCAAGGGCAACCTGATCGCGCTGCGCGAGTTGGCGCTGCGGCGCACTGCCGACCGCGTCGATGTCGAAATGCTGCAGTACCGGCGCGATCAATCGGTCGGATCGGTCTGGCAAACGCGCGAATCCTTGCTTGCCTGCGTGGGAACCGGCCCAAACGCCGATCGCGTCGTGCGCAGCGCAGCGCGAATCGCCAGCCGCCTGGACGTCCCGTGGCACGCGATTTACATCGAGACCCCCCGCGGTATGCGCATTCCGGCGGCGCGCCGTCAGCAAGTGCTGCGGCTGTTGAAGTTGGCGCAGTCGCTGGGCGCCGAGACTTCCACGCTGGCGGGCAGCGACGCGGTGGCCACCGTCGTCAAGTTTGCGCGTGACCACAACCTCTCGCGCGTCATCGTCGGACGCGCGCCGCAACGGCGCTGGCCGCCCTGGCGCCGATCCTTTGCGGAACGTCTCGCACATCTCGCACCGGACCTTGAGGTCACCACGATTGCCGGCGTCGGGCGCGAGAGCAGCGAGCGCGTCGGCGAACAACCGCCCGAAGCCGGTGCGGGCGCCCCTTGGTCGGCCTATCTATGGAGTGCGGGGATCTGCGTCCTGACCGCAGTCATCGCCTCGCCGCTCCCGTCGGTTTTTGATCTGCCCAACATCGTCATGATCTTTTTGCTCGCGGTCGTGGTCGTTGCCGTGCGCTACGGTCGAGGTCCGGCGGTCCTGGCTTCCTTTCTCAGTGTGGCCGAATTTGACTTTTTCTTCGTGCCGCCGCGCTTTTCGTTCGCCGTCTCCGACGTGCAGTACCTGCTGACCTTCGCCGTGATGCTCACGGTCGGCCTGATCGCCGGGCAGTTGACGGCCGGTCTGCAATACCAGGCGCGCGTGGCAACCGGGCGCGAGAGGCGCGTGCGCGCGCTGTACGAAATGGCGCGGGATTTGTCCGGAGCACTGCTGCCCGAACAGATTGCCGAGATCTGCGACCGGTTCCTTGCCGCCGAATTCGGCGCTCGCTCCCTGCTTTTGCTTGCCGACGACGAAGGTCGCGTCGTGCCGCCGCCCCAGGTCGTTGCCCTGGTGGCGCCGGCGCCGCCGAGCGTACCGATCGAGATGGGCATCGCCCAATGGGCGCTGGATCACGGCGAGGCCGCAGGTCAAGGCACGGACACGTTGCCGGCGAGCCCCGTGTTGTACCTCCCCCTGAAGGCTCCGATGCGGGTGCGCGGCCTGCTGGCGATCGAGCCCGGGGCGAGCGCGCGGCTGCTGGCCCCGGAGCAAAGCCGGTTGCTCGACACGGTCGCGCGCTTGATTGCCATCGCCCTCGAGCGTGTGCATTACGTGGAGGTCGCGCAAAACACGACGCTGCAGATGGAATCGGAGCGACTGCGCAATTCGCTGCTTTCGGCCATTTCGCACGATCTGCGAACGCCGCTCTCCGCATTGGTCGGATTGGCCGATTCGTTGCGACTGACCCGGCCAGCGCTGTCCGAACAGCAGGGCGCATTGGTTGAGAACATTCGTGAGCAGGCGGGGCGGTTGCGCTCGCTGGTCGAAAACCTGCTCGACATGGCGCGCCTGCAGGCCGGGAGGATCGCGTTAAACCGCCAATGGCAATCGCTGGAGGAGATGGTCGGCTCGGCTCTGCGCACCATGGCCCCGACCTTGGGCACGCGTAGCGTGCGAGTGAACCTACCCGCCGACCTGCCCTTGGTGGAAATCGACGCGGTGCTCATGGAGCGGGTGCTGAGCAATCTGCTGGAAAACGCCGCCAAATTCACGGGACCCGACACGCACATCGACATTGGCGCGACCGCCGAACCCGGGCGCGTCACGGTTTGGGTTGAAGACGACGGGCCGGGTCTGCCGCGGGGCAAGGAAGAAGAAATTTTCAAGAAGTTTGAGCGCGGTCATAAAGAAAGCGCGACGCCCGGCGTGGGCTTGGGTTTGGCCATCTGCCGTGCCATTATCGAGGCGCACGGTGGAAACATTCGCGCGGAAAACCGTGCGGGTGGTGGAGCGCGGTTTCTCATCGAACTGCCTTGCGGGGCGCCGCCCGGCGAACCGGAAGAGCCGGCCCAGGCAACCCGTTCTGACCTTACCAATGAAACCACCGACACGGCGGTGGATTGACGGACGTACAACGGTTCGAACCGATGAGCGCGACAGTTGCAGAAAAATCGATGATTACCCCCACCGGGCAAACACCCGTGGTTGTTGTCGTCGAAGACGAAGCACAGATCCGCCACTTCGTGAAAATCGCCCTCGAATCCGAAGGTTGCCACGTTTTTGAGGCCGAGACAGCCAAGCGCGCGCTGATCGATACGGGGACGCGCCGCCCGGACTTAGTCGTGTTGGACCTGGGTCTGCCGGATCGCGATGGCATGGAGGTCATTCGGGAACTGCGCGCTTGGTCGGACGTACCGATCATCGTTTTGTCCGCGCGCACCGCCGAAGCGGGCAAGATCGCTGCCCTGGATGCCGGTGCCGATGACTATCTGACCAAGCCCTTCGGCGCTGGCGAACTGTTGGCGCGCGTACGCGCGCAACTGCGCCGTCGCCAGCGTGGTGGCCCCGGCGGCCAAGCCGTCGTTGAGTTCGGTTCGGTGCGGCTTGATCTGGGCCGGCGCATGGCCTGGCGTAAGGGCGAACCGCTTCACCTAACGCCCATCGAGTATCGGTTATTGGCGTTTTTGGTCGGACACCCCGACTGCGTGCTCACGCATCGCCAACTGCTCAAAGGCGTCTGGGGTCCTTCGCACGTGGACGATGCGCATTACGTTCGCATTTATATGGGTCACCTGCGGCGCAAGGTCGAAGACGATCCCGCGAGGCCCGTACACCTGCTCACCGAATCGGGCGTGGGGTATCGCTTCTGTTCCTGACGCGTTTACACCGTTTTTACGGACGCAACGGCCTTTGTTAGTCGAAAAATACGTCGCTTGGCCTACCATAACCGCTGGCGCGGCTCCCCTGCGGTGCGCATGCCGCGCGCGCGCGCCAGTGTTGAAAGGCAGCTCCGAATCACTTCGGAATCCGAAAACATGGACATCTACTACCTTGCGGTGATTGCGGCCTTCTTCGTGCTGATCAGCGCCTTGGCGCTGGGCTGCGCACGGCTGCAAACGCGTCATTGAACAGCCGCCCTCCGCTGCCGTTTTAAAAAGGGTCTTTCCATGAGCTGGATGCAAATCCTGAGCGCGGTCATCGCTGTCGGCCTACTCGTTTACCTGATCGCCGCTCTCATCGATGCGGAGAAGCTCTAATGAACCTGCACTCGCTAACGCTATTGCTTGTCTTTCTGGCGGTAGTGCTTGCGCTGGGCTATCCGTTAGGGACCTATTTGGCAAACTGCATGGACGGTCGGGAGCAGGGTGCCGCCGGTGTCGCTCGCCGGATGTTCGCGCCGCTGGAAACAACGATCTATCGGATCTGCGGCGTGCGGGCCGAGGAAGAAATGGCCTGGCCGCAGTACACCTTCGCGCTGCTGCTCTTTAGTCTGCTGGGTGTGCTGGCGGTGTACGCTCTGCAGCGCCTGCAGGCGCTTTTGCCCCTCAATCCCCAGGCCTTTGCCGCCGTCAGCCCTGATTCGTCCCTTAACACGGCCGTGAGCTTCGTGACCAACACGAACTGGCAGGGGTACTCGGGGGAATCGACGATGAGCTACCTGACCCAGATGCTGGGGCTTGCCGTTCAGAACTTTATGTCAGCGGCAACCGGCATCGTGGTTGCCATCGCGCTCATCCGCGGCATCACGCGACACAGCGCCACGACCATCGGTAATGCCTGGGTCGATCTGACCCGCGTCACGCTGTACGTCCTGCTGCCGATCAGTCTGCTGTACGCCCTCTTTTTGGTCGGTCAGGGCGCAATCCAAAATTTTTCCGCCTACCAAGACGCGCACACGCTGGAGGTCACGCAGTATCAGAATCCGCGCCTGGACGCCTCGGGTGCGCCCCTGAAGGACGCACAGGGCAATGCGATAACGGAGGCCGCTCAGACCGCAGTTCAAAGCCTGCCCATGGGACCGATCGCCTCCCAGGAGGCGATCAAGATGCTCGGCACCAACGGCGGTGGCCCATTTAATGCCAACTCCGCGCACCCGTTCGAAAACCCCACGCCTGCGTCCAATTTCGTGCAAATGGTGTCGATCTTCCTGATTCCGGCTGCGCTTTGTTTTGTCTTCGGGCGGATGGCGGGTGACCTGCGGCAGGGGTGGGCAATTTTCGTCGCCATGGCCGTGCTGTTTGTCGTCTCGGCAGTCCTCGTCATGCAGATCGAACAAGGCGGCAATCCGCTGCTCACGCCGCTTGGAATCGACCAGGTTGCGAGCACGGCGCAGGCCGGCGGCAACATGGAGGGCAAGGAGACGCGCTTTGGCATTGCCGACTCCGGTTTGTTCGTCGCCGTCACGACCGCTGCCTCCTGCGGTGCGGTCAATTCCATGCACGATTCGCTCATGCCGCTGGGCGGTTTCGTGCCGCTTTGGAACATGATGCTCGGCGAGGTCGTCTTCGGCGGGGTCGGCTCGGGACTCTACGGAATGCTGGTCTTCGCCCTGATGGCCGTGTTCATCGCCGGTCTGATGATCGGTCGCACCCCCGAGTACCTTGGCAAGAAGATCGAATCCTTTGACATGAAGATGATTGCGATCGCCATATTGGCCACGCCCGTCTTCGTGCTCGCGTGCACGTCGATCGCCGTGCTGAGCCCCGACGGACGCGCTGGTATCGCCAATCCCGGCCCACACGGCTTTAGCGAAATCCTGTACGCGTTTACGTCAGCGGCCAACAACAACGGAAGCGCGTTTGCGGGGCTGTCGGCCAACACCCCCTTTTACAACGTAATGACCGCGATCGCCATGTGGTTCGGCCGCTTCGCGGTAATCGTTCCGGTGCTGGGCATCGCGGGTTCCTTGGGTGCGAAAAAGCGTCTGGCCGTCACCGCGGGCACCATGCCGACCCACGGTCCGCTGTTCATCGTGCTCCTGATCGGCACGGTCGTTTTGGTGGGTGCGCTCAACTACGTTCCCGCACTGGCCCTGGGTCCGGTTGTGGAGCACCTGATGCTGGTCCACGCAAACTAACGCGGATACGACGGCAAAGTCCCTCATGACGCGCAAATCCTTTTCCTTGTTCGACCCGGTGCTGGTACGCCCCGCGGTCGTCGATTCCTTCCGCAAGCTCGATCCCCGGGTGCAGTGGCGCAATCCGGTCATGTTCGTCGTTTTCGTCGGCAGCATTTTGACTACCGCACTTTGGGTGCAGGCGTTGTTTGGCCGTGGAGAGGCGCCCGCGGGATTTATTCTTGCCGTCGCGCTTTGGCTCTGGTTCACCGTGTTGTTTGCCAACTTTGCCGAAGCGCTGGCCGAGGGCCGCAGCAAAGCACAGGCGGCCGCGCTGCGCGGCCTGAAGATGGCGGCCCAGGCTAAGCTGCTTTCGGCCGCGCACCACGGTGCCAGCTGGACCCTGGTGCCGGCGACGGAGCTGCGTCGCGGGGACACCGTACTCGTAGAGGCCGGCGACACGATGCCGGCCGACGGCGACGTCATTGAAGGGGTTGCCTCCGTGGACGAGAGCGCGATCACTGGGGAGTCGGCCCCCGTCATCCGCGAGTCCGGCGGCGACTTTTGCGCCGTGACCGGCGGCACGCGGGTGCTTTCGGACTGGATCGTGGTGCGCGTTAGCGTCAATCCGGGCGAGGCCTTCATCGATCGTATGATCGCCATGGTCGAGAGCGCGCGGCGCCAAAAAACGCCCAACGAAATCGCTTTGACGATTTTGCTCATTGCCCTGACGATCGTTTTCTTGGTCGTCACCGTGACCTTGCTGCCCTTTTCCGTCTTTAGCGTCGACGTCGCAAAGGCGGGCAGGGCGGTCTCCATTACCGTCCTCATATCGCTGCTCGTGTGTCTGATTCCCACGACCATTGCCGGCCTGCTCTCGGCCATCGGCGTAGCCGGCATGAGCCGCATGATGCAGGCCAATGTGATCGCCACCTCGGGCCGCGCCGTCGAGGCCGCGGGCGACGTCGATGTGCTGCTGCTGGACAAGACGGGCACCATCACGCTGGGCAATCGATCGGCCTCGGCGTTCTTGCCGGTGGCCGGCGTCAACGAGGCCGAGCTCGCGGATATCGCACAGCTCGCCTCGCTTGCCGACGAAACGCCCGAGGGTCGAAGCATTGTCGTGCTGGCAAAAGAGCGCTTCCAGATGCGCGAGCGCGACATTGCGGCCCTGGATGCGCACTTCGTGCCGTTTTCCGCGTCCACGCGCATGAGCGGTATCGATATCGGGCCGCGCGCGATCCGCAAAGGGGCGGCCGACGCGGTGCGCGCTCACGTCGATGCCTACGGCGGCGCTTTTCCGCAATCGGTCGCGCAGATCGTCGAGGCCGTGGCGCGGCGCGGCAGCACGCCTCTGGTGGTGGCTGACGGCGCGCGGGTGGTCGGTGTGGTCGAACTCAAGGACATCGTAAAGGGAGGCATCAAGGAGCGCTTTGGCGAACTGCGGCGCATGGGTATAAAAACCGTCATGATTACGGGCGACAATCGCGTAACCGCCGCGGCCATCGCCGCCGAGGCCGGCGTCGACGATTTTTTGGCCGAGGCCACGCCCGAGGCCAAACTGCGTCTGATCCGCGAGCACCAGGCCCAAGGGCGCCTGGTGGCGATGACTGGCGACGGCACCAACGATGCACCCGCGCTGGCCCAGGCGGACGTCGCGGTCGCCATGAACACCGGCACGCAGGCCGCCAAGGAAGCCGGCAACATGGTCGATCTGGACTCCAACCCCACCAAACTCATCGAGGTTGTGGAAACCGGCAAGCAGATGCTGATGACACGCGGTGCGCTTACCACCTTTAGCATCGCAAACGATGTGGCCAAGTACTTTGCGATCGTGCCGGCCGCGTTCGTGACGACCTATCCGCAACTTGGCGCACTGAACATCATGGGGCTGGCAACGCCCTCTTCGGCCGTTCTTTCTGCGGTGATCTTCAACGCGGTGATCATCGTTGCGCTCATACCGCTCGCACTCAAGGGCGTGCGCTACCGGCCGCTGGGTGCCGCGACGGTTCTGCGCCGCAACTTGCTCATTTATGGGCTGGGCGGGATCCTGGCCCCGTTTGTCGGCATCAAGCTCATTGACCTTTTGCTGGTTGCCGGCGGAATGGCCTAGAAAACGTCTGCAATGAAAACGCTGCTGCGCCCCGCGATCTCGATATTTGTCGTCCTGTCGGTTCTTACGGGGCTGCTCTACCCCATGGTCGTGACCGGCCTGGGAAGATGGCTCTTCCCGCATCAGGCCGCCGGCAGTCTCATCGTCCGGGATGGGGTCGTCTTAGGCTCGGACCTGATCGGCCAGAACTTCACCGACGCACGGCATTTTTGGGGACGCCTGTCGGCAACAACGCCGCAACCGAACAACGCGCTGGCATCGGGCGGTTCGAACCTGGGCCCGGAAAATCCCGCGCTGATCGACGCGGTGAAAGCGCGCATCGATGCCTTGCACCAGGCCGATCCGGACAACCGCCAGCCCATTCCGGTGGATCTGGTCACGGCCTCGGCCAGCGGCTTGGATCCCGATATCAGCCCGGCGGCCGCCTACTACCAGGCCGCACGCGTTGCACGTAGCCGTGGCGTAGCGCTCGAGCGGGTGCAGGCGCTGATCGAGCAACATACCATCCCCCGTCAATGGGGCGTGTTGGGTGAGCCGCGGGTCAACGTGTTGGCGCTAAATCTGGCGCTGGACGCCGCGCACTAGCGGCCGGGCACCACGCAGTCGGCCGCGCGGCGTTCCGGCCGACTGCGTACACTTGCGCCCTGTGCCTTCGCGCCCCCTTTCCCCAGCGCCTGCCAAACGGGCGAGCGATTCCACGCACAAGCGCCTGCCCATCGTCGACATTGCCCGCGGTGTGGCGATCATCCAGATGATCGCCTATCATTTTTGCTACGACTTGAATTATTTTGCTTGGATTCACGTCGCGCTGACGCGCGACGCACCGTGGATCGCTTGGCGCACGGCCATCGTCACCCAGTTTGTGTTTCTGGTCGGCGTTTCCCTGAACTTGCGCGCCACCAACGAGAACCGCCGGCCATGGGCCGACGCGCGGTTTTGGGTGCGCTGGGGACAGATCGCGGGCTGCGCCTGCCTCGTATCGCTCACCAGCTGGTGGCTCTTTGGGCCGCGCTTTATCTGGTTTGGCGTGTTGCACTTCGTCGCCCTGGCGCAACTGCTGCTTCTGGGATCGGCGCGCCTGGGATGGGCAAGCGTGATTTGCGGTGTCCTGATCGTGGCAGCGGGCGCCGCCTTGCGAATTACCCTCTTCGACAGCAACGCCGTGAGTTGGATCGGATTTGCCCCAACCAAACCGAGCACCGAAGACTTCGTTCCGGTGTTTCCCTGGTTGGGCGTGGTCCTGCTCGGCGTGGGTGCGGCTCGCCTTTGGCAACAAAGCGATGCGCGTTGGGCGCAGGCCTTGCGCGGCGTGCGCTCCGACGGTTGGCGTTGGGCCGGGCTGCTGGGCCGCTGGCCGCTGACCGTATACATGCTGCATCAGCCGGTGCTGTTCGGCTTACTGTACACCGTGCACGCCCTGCTTCAGGCTCCCGGTTGAATCGGGATCGAAGCGGAGGTCGATCCGCGACCCAGCCACTCGGGTTGCAAAGTCACGTGATCGATCTGGTAGTCGTTTTTCAGCCGCTGGCGCGCCTGATGCAAAATCGCCGGCCATCGCTCGATGCGATCGATCAGTACGTGCGCCGAAACCGCGCTATGCCCCGGCACCATGGCCCAAATATGCAGATCGTGCACGGAAATGACGCCGGGTATCGTGGCCAGGGTCTTGCCCACTGCCTGGTAATCGACTCCGGCCGGAACACTGTCGAGTAGGACCGAAGTCGATTCGCGCAACACCCCGAAGGCCGAGCGCAAGATCAGACCGCTCACCAGCATGGAAAGCAACGGATCGACGACCATGTAGCCCGTGACCATGATGATTAAGCCGGCCAGAAGCGCCGCAACCGAACCCAGAAGGTCGCCGAGCACGTGCAGCAGCGCGGCCCGGATGTTCAAATTGTGCCGGTCGCGGGAAAGCACCCCCGCGACGACCAGATTGATGAGAAGACCCCCGCTGGCAATCAAAAAGACCGCTTGCCCGTTCACGGCAACCGGATGGGCAATGCGGTCGACGCCTTCGACCACGAGCCAGACCACGACCCCCAAGAGCGCGAGCGAGTTGACGAACGCGGCGATGACCTCGGTTCGCGCCAGCCCGAAGGAATGGCGTGCGGAGACGGGTCGCTGCGCAATGATATGGGCGGCAAGCGAAAATGCCAGGGACGCCGCGTCCGTGACCATGTGGCCGGCGTCGGCCAGCAAGGCCAGCGATCCGGACCACAAGCCGCCGAGAAACTCCACCAGTGCAAAAGAGGCAATCAATACCAGCGCGATGACCAGCGAGCGCGAGGCTCCGGGGCGCGTGACGTGACGGTATTGGCTGTCGCCGTGCGAATGTCCGCTGAAATCGGCGTGGCGGCGCCCGTCGCCTGGGCGCCCGTCCAAC
>DASPTP010000016.1:0-28388 GCA_035623355.1 Burkholderiaceae bacterium
TCACGGCTTCGCGCTGACCGATCCAGGCACGGATCTCGTCGGCGCCCTCGATCAGGCCAACTACTGCATCTGGTGCCACACGCAGGGCAAGGACTCCTGCTCCAAGGGGCTGAAGGAAAGGCCCTCGCCTGAGGCGCCGCACAAGGTCATGTTCAAGAAGAGCGCCTTCGGCGTGACGCTCGCCGGCTGCCCGCTGGAGGAGAAGATATCGGAGTTCCACACGCTCAAGGCCCAGGGGCAGGCGATCTCCGCGCTCGCGGTCATCGTGATCGACAACCCGACGGTCGCAGCGACCGGTCATCGCATCTGCAACGACTGCATGAAGGCCTGCATCTATCAAAAGCAAGATGCGGTCGATATTCCGCAAGTCGAGACGCGTGCGTTAAAAGACGTCCTCGAACTACCGTTTGGCTTTGAGATCTACAGCCTGCTCACGCGCTGGAACCCGCTGAATCTTTCGCGCCCGTACCCGCGCGCAGCAACCGGCCGCAAGGTTCTCGTCGTCGGCCTGGGCCCGGCGGGCTACACGCTGGCGCATCACCTGCTCAATGACGGGCACACGGTGGTCGGCATCGATGGCCTGAAGATCGAACCCCTGCCTGAGGCGCTCTGCGGCCTGCGGCCGGACGGCAGCCGCACCGCGTTCGAAGTTCTGCGCGACATACGGTCGATCGCGGAGCCGCTCGATCAGCGGATACTCGCGGGATTCGGCGGCGTGGCCGAGTACGGCATCACGGTGCGCTGGGATAAGAACAACCTGAAGTTAATTCGCCTGCTGCTGGCGCGACGCGACGAATTTGCCCACTTCGGCGGCGTGCGCTTCGGGGGCACGATCGATCTGAACGATGCCGTGGCGCTGGGTTTTGACCACATCGCCCTGTGCATGGGGGCCGGCAAGCCCACGACGCTCGATGTGCCCAACGGGCTGGCGCGCGGGGTGCGTTCGGCCTCCGATTTTCTGATGGCGCTGCAGCTAACGGGAGCGGCCAAACGCGACTCGATTGCCAATTTGCAGTTGCGCCTGCCGGTCGTGGTCATCGGCGGCGGTCTGACCGCAATCGATGCCGCAACCGAGTCGCTCGCGTACTACGTGGTGCAGGTCGATAAGTTCCTGCACCGCTACGAGCGGCTCGCCGATACCACGGGCGAAGACGAGATCCGCGACCGCTGGGACGATCTGGACCGCGAGATCGCCGAGGAGTTCTTGGCGCACGCGCGCGCACTGCGCGCGGAGCGCGAGGCCGCACGCCGGGAAGCCCGCCCCGCGCGCATTGCCGAACTTTTGCGGCATTGGGGTGGCGCCACCATCGTGTATCGGCGCCGCCTTATCGACAGCCCTTCCTACACGCTGAACCACGAAGAGGTGGAAAAAGCGCTGGAAGAAGGCGTTTCGTTCATCGAGGCAATGTCGCCGGCCGGCATCGAGGTCGACAATTTTGGTGCGGTCAAGGGCATCCGCTTTCATCGCCAGCGGCTGGGGGAGGACGGCAAGTGGAGCGCCGAGGGCGAACACTGGATGTCGGCGCACACCGTGCTGGTAGCCGCCGGCACATCGCCCAACACGGTCCTGGCGCGGGAAGATCCGGTGCACCTTGGGCTCGATGGCAAGTACTTTCGCTCCTGCGACGAGGAAGGCCGGCCGGTCAAACCCGCCTACGCCACGGCCAAACCGCAAAGCGCCGACGTGCTGCTCACCCGACTGGACAGCGGCCGCTTTGTGAGCTTTTTTGGCGACCTGCATCCGTCGTATTTCGGCAATGTCGTCAAGGCGATGGCCTCGGCCCGCCAGGGCTACCCGAGAATCTCGCGGCTGCTCGAGCGCAACCCGGCGGCCAGCGCGCTGCCGAGCCGCGAGTTTTTTGCTCGGCTCTCGCGCGACTTGCTCGCCACCGTGCACGCGGTGTACCGCCTGACTCCCAACATCGTCGAAATCATTGTCAAAGCGCCGGCGGCCGCACGCAGGTTTCGGCCGGGGCAGTTCTACCGACTGCAAAACTTCGAGACGCTTTCCAAACGGGTCGCCAACACGCGCCTGCATACCGAGGGGCTGGCGCTTACCGGTGCATGGGTGGACGCGCAGCAAGGTCTGGTGTCCTGCATTGTCCTGGAGATGGGCGGGTCATCCAACCTGGTGGCCACGTTGGCGCCTGGGGAGCCGGTGATTCTCATGGGTCCGACCGGTATGCCGACGGAAATTGTCTCGGGCGAAACCGTGCTGCTGGCGGGCGGGGGACTGGGCAACGCGGTGCTCTTTTCCATTGGCCAAGCCTTCAAGGCCCACGGCTCGCGCGTGCTGTATTTTGCCGGGTACAAAAAAGTGATCGACCGATACAAGGTCGACGAAATTGAGGCCGCGGCCGATGTGGTCGTGTGGTGTTGCGACGAAGAGCCCGGATTTCAGCCGCGCCGCCCGCAGGACCGAGCGTTCGTCGGCAACATCGTGCAGGGTATGGAAGCCTATGCGACCGGCCGCCTGGGCGAAGCGCTAATCCGTACCGAGGAGGTCGACCGGATTATCGCGATCGGCTCCGACCGGATGATGGCCGGTGTTGCCAAGGCGCGGCACGACGTGCTCAAGCAGCACTTAAAGCCAAGCCACTGCGCGATCGGATCGATCAACTCGCCGATGCAATGCATGATGAAGGAGATCTGCGCCCAGTGCCTGCAATTGCATCGCGATCCGCGCACGGGCAAAAGTTCGGTCGTCTTTTCGTGCTTTAACCAGGATCAGCCCTTGGACGCGGTGGACTTCGGTTCGTTGAACGAACGGCTGAAGCAAAATGCGCTGCAAGAGAAGCTCACCGCACAGTGGCTCGCACACTGCGCTCGTCCGACGATGTGAGAGGGACAAGCCCCGAGGGGCCGCACCACAAACGTGCAGCGGAAGCGCGGAAAACCATTGGGTGACGCACCTCGGCCAAGGATCGCAGAGCGCGCCATTTCTCGGGGAAAATCGTCCGGACCCGTCGTAAGGGGCACGAGGCGCAGCCGGAGAAATGTGCGTCTTCGGCCACCGTGCGATGCGCGCTTGGGCGGCACCCACGCACCAACTCGGCGCATTTTCGACAAGCCAGTGGGCCGCGCGCCGGCATTTCCGAAGTGCGACGCCCACGCGTACAGTTGCAGCGTGCATAGGTTCTGTGGAGAATATTGCTAAGTACTTGCCGCCCGATCCGCGACCTTTCTTATCGAAAACGAGGTTCCACAATGAATCGCAAATTGAAATTCGCTACTTTTGCCGCAGCGCTCTTTCTGGGAACAGCGGGCGCGGGAATCGCCATCGGCGCCGACAGCGATAAGGACGCGAACAAAGAAAAAAATGTCCAGGCGGGCTACGAGGAAACCAAAGACTTGTTGCGCCTCATGGACAAGGACAAGAACGGAAAGGTATCCAAAAAGGAATTCATGAGTTTCATGGAAGCGGAGTTCGATCGCCTGGACACCAACCACGACGGCGAGCTCGACGTCAAGGAGCTATCCGCCATCCAGGTCGGCAAACATCCCGGCGGTGCCGGCAGCAAGTAGACCGGCGGCAAAAACAAATACCGACAACTGCCGCTGTTGGGCGTTCGACCGTTCGAGCCTTGCACTCCAAGCAGGGGAAGGCGTAGGTGTTAGAGCGCGTTTCGCCCGGTTTCTCCGGTGCGGATGCGCACGACCTGAGCGATCTCGTAGACGAAGATCTTGCCGTCCCCCATTTTTCCCGTGCGGGCCGAACTTTGAATCGCTTCGATCGCCCGCTGGACCATCGCCTCTTCGACGGCGACCTCGATCGTCACTTTGGGCAGAAAATTCACCACGTATTCGCCGCCGCGATACAGATGGGCGTGCCCCTTTTGCCGGCCAAAACCCTTGGCTTCGGTGATCGTAACGCCCTGCACGCCAACCGCAGCCAGAGCTTCTCGGACTTCGTCGAGCTTAAACGGCTTGATGATCGCAACGATGAGTCTCATAGTATTCGTACCGCGAGTTCCTTTTTGTCCGGCTCCAAAAGATTCCGCCCGCGGGCGTCAAATATGGTACTGCGAAATGCCGATTCGTTCGGACAAGACGCATCGCCAGGGCGAAGGGAATTTGAGCAGCTTGGGCGCCTGCGGCAACAGTACCGCAAAGCCGATCGAGTTTCTGATTTGCCCGGCGCTTCGTGGGGACGGGATTTCTCGCCCTGCAAGCGGGCGTGTGGCCGCGCGTGAAGGCAAACCACGGCCGTTCGACGCCGGCACTTCGCGTTTTGAACATCCGCGCCGCACGCGTGCATATGCGATGCGATGCAACGGGGCGCTTAGTCGGTTTTTGCGCTCGCGGGAGAGGCGCCCGCACTCGTCTGCTCGGTTAACTCCGTCCGATTCCACCAGCCCCCACCGAGCGCCTGAAACAGCGCCGCGGTATCTCCGTAGCGATTGCTTTGTGCCTGTATCAAGGTAATCAGCGACTGCTGGTAGGCTTCCTGCGCAGCGAGAAGAACCAGGAAGTTGACGTAACCCGCCTTGTACTGGTGCTCCGTCACCTCCATCATCACCTTGGCAGCCCGTTCCGCATCCGCGCAAGCGGCCAAGCCGTCGGCATCGGACTGGATCGTATGCAGTGTATCGGCAACATTCTGGAACGCGGCGATCACGGTGCTGCGGTATTGCGCCTGCGCTTGCAGCAGACCCTGCTCGGCGGCGCGTTGTCGATGCTGGAGCGTAAAGCCATCAAAGAGAGGCGCCGCAACGTCGCCGATCAAATTCCAGAACGGTCCCCCGGACCGGAACATCTGGTCGAACTGCGATGCGGCGCCCCCGTAGGCGCCGGTGATCGTAAATTGCGGCAGCCGCGCGGCAATTGCCACGCCAACCTGCGCGCTTGCCGAGTGCATTTGTTCCTCGGCCGCGCGCACGTCCGGACGCTGCTCCACGAGCTTCGAGGGCAACGACACGGGAAGGTCCGTAGGCAACTTTAGAGAATCAAATTCGAAAACCGGATCGATATCTGCGTTGGGCAATTCCCCGACCAGCGCGCGCAGCAGGTCGTGCGTTATTTCGAGCTGCTTTTGCAGGGGGGGCAACTGCTCGCGGGCTTGTGCCAGTGCGGACTCTTGGGCGGCCACATCCAGACGCATCACGTAGCCGAGACGAAACTGATTGCGCAAGATCTCCAGCGCTTTGGCGTTTTGCTCGATAAAGCGCTCGGTGGCACCGACCAGGGCACGCAGCGAGGCCTCCTGAATTGCCGCGGCCACCACGTTGCCCGCAAGAGTGATATACGTCGCTTCCATCTCAAAACGCTGGTAGTCGGCCTGCGCCTGCAGTGATTCGACTTGGCGACGATTGGCGCCAAAGACGTCCGGCGTATACCCCACGATTAACTGCGCGGTTTGAAAGTTGTAGAACAAGGGCTGCGCGGGAGCGCTCGGAGCGATGACCTGGCCGTTGCCTTGCAGGCCCGGAGCGTTGGTCGTCGCAAGGTTGCCGGGCAGCTTTTGACGTACGAAGTCATAGTTGGCCGCGACCGTCGGGTAAAAGTAGCCCCGCTGCGCCGAGGTGTACTCCTGCGCCTGGCGCAGCGCGGCTCGCGCCGCCGCGATTGTCGGGTTGGCCTTGAGCGCGCGCGCAACCAACGCATTGAGCTTGGGCGAATCGAACCGTGTCCACCAGGCAAACGGAATATCGCGGCCCATTACAAAATGCTGCATGTCGCCACCGACCACGGGCGCCGAGACGGTCGTCTCCGCAAGGGGTTGGGGGGCATAGCCATCGATCTTGGGCGTCTGCGGCCGCGAAAAATCCGGGCCCACCGCGCAGGCGCCAGCCAATAGGGCGGTCGCGATCGCGACAGAAACGATACGTGCGCACTGCCGAATCGGAGTGCTTTGCGTTGCCGGCTTCATCTCTCCCTGCTCCCCGATCCGGTTCGGCCGAGAACCGCACCGATCGACGTCATCGATTCTAGTTTTGTCGGCCGCGCCAAACCACTGTGATAAATCACTGGTGCACATTGCCAAAATCCCTGTGATTTTTCACGGTAGACAGTGCCGTCCCGCGGCATGGAACATATAGCGTTCTTGTTCACGGGTGGCCTATGGCACTTCGACGCGTACTCAGATTCACGACGACGGCGCTCGCAATCGCGCCTCTCGTTGTCCCGTTATGGGCTTGCTCGGGCGCAAGCGAAAAAAACGTGGACGCCGCGGCCACGGCCGTCAAACCAAACACCGGCACGACCGCGGCCAATGCGGCGTCGACGCCGAGCGTAGAACTCAACGAACGGCAGCTCCAAGCCGTACAAGTTGCCGCGGCGGCGGTGCATACGTTCTCCCCGCAACGCGTCGCCGTCGGCAGCATCGACTTTAACGAGAACCTCGCGGTGCAGGTCTTTACTCCGTATCCGGGCAAAATCATTGAAGCGTTTGCCCAGATTGGCGATGAGGTGACGAAAGGCAAGCCGCTGTTCACCATCGACAGTCCCGATTTGGTCCAGGCCGAGTCGGCCCTCATCGCGGCGGCGGGCGTCTACGAGTTGACGAGTGCCACGCTGTTGCGGGCCAAGGAGCTCTTCGAGACACAGGGCATTGCGCAAAAAGATCTCCAGCAGGCGGTATCGGACCAACAAAGCGCCGAAGGAGCGCTCAAAGCCGCGCGCGACGCGGTGCGAGTGTTCGGCAAGACCGAAGCGGAGATCGATGAAATTGTCGCCAAACGCAAGATCGATCCGGCCTTGGTGGTCCGCAGCCCCATCAACGGGCGTGTCACCGCGCGCAATGCGCAGCCGGGACTGTTGGTGCAACCGGGCAACGCGCCAGCGCCGTACGCGGTGGCGGACCTCGCCACCATGTGGATGCTGGCGGACGTTGCGGAGAGCGACAGCCCCATGTTCCGGTTGGGACAACCCGTCCGGGTCAAGGTCATGGCCTTCCCCGACCGCGATTTCGAAGGAAAAATCTCGAACATCGGCGCAACGGTCGATTCCAGCACGCACACGGTACTGGTGCGCTCCGAAGTACGTGATCCCCACCACGAGTTGCGACCCGGAATGTTTGCGACGTACGTCATCGAAGTCGGCCACGCCATCCAGGGCATTGCAATGCCACTTAACGGCGTGGTACGCGAGGGCGACGGAACGATGACGATTTGGGTGACGGCCGACCGCAAGCATTTCACTCGGCGGCAAGTGAAAGTTGGCACGCAGCAAGATGGGTTTGATCAGATACTCGATGGGTTGCAGGCGGGCGAGCAGGTCGTCACCGACGGCGCGGTGTTCCTGAGCAACATGCTCAATGCCGGATCGGAGTCCTAAGACGCATACGTCGAGGAATTTGTCGTGTTCAAAGTCGTTCTCACGTTTTGCCTGACGCGCCGCGCCGTGGTCCTGATGGGACTGCTGGTGCTGCTCGGCGGCGGTGTCATTGCGATCAACAAGCTCAACATCGAGGCGTACCCGAATCCTGCGCCAGTCATTTTGGAAATCACCGCACAGGCGCCCGGCCTGTCCGCCGAGGAAATGGAGCGCTACTACACGACGCCCATGGAGATTGGCTTGTACTCCACGCCCGGCATCGCGAATATCCGCTCGACGTCGTTTTACGGCTTGTCCTTCGTTCGCGTTACCTTTAAGTACGGAGTCGATTTTTTCTTCGCCTACACGCAGGCGGCGCTCAGCCTTCAGCAAAACGTCAACCTTCCGGGAGCTCAGGTTCCACAGATCCAGCAGTCGAGTCTGGTGGGTGAGGTGTATCGCTATCAGGTTGTGGGGCCGCCGCATTTTGGCCTTACCAACCTGCGTACCGTGCAAGACTGGGTCATTTTGCGTCGGCTTTCGACGATACCCGGAGTGGTAGCCATCAATAGCTGGGGTGGCACGACCAAGGAATTTGACGTCAAGGTGGATCAGGGCAAGATGCAGGCGTATGGCCTCACCGTGCCGCAAATCATCAGCGCTCTGGCCAATTCCAATATCAACGTCGGTGGCCGCGAAATCAATGTCGGCCAGCAGTCCGTAAACATCCGCGGAGTCGGACTCATCGACGACGGCGGCGCCGACGATTTGACCAAAGGCTACAAGGTCGGCGACATCGAAAACATCGTACTGACGCAAAGCAATGGGGTGCCCGTTCTGGTTCGAAACGTGGCACAAGTCGAGGTCGGTTACGTACCGCGTCTGGGCATCGCCGGCCGCGATCACCAAGACGACATCGCCGCCGCGATCGTGGTGATGGGGCGAACTCAGCACACCAACGAAATCGTACCGCGCATCAAGGACGCGGTGGAGAAAATGAACCACGACGGCAGTCTGCCGCCGGGCGTGAAGATCGTCCCCTATTACGACCGCACTTCGCTCGTGGACGTCACCACGCACACCGTTTTCCACAACCTGCTTTTCGGCTGCGCGCTGGTCTTCCTCATCCAGTGGATCTTCCTCGGCGACCTGCGCAGCGCCATCATCGTCGGCGTGAATATCCCCTTCGCGCTGCTGTTTAGCATCATCTTGCTGGTGCTGCAAGGCGAGGACGCGAATCTGCTCTCGATCGGCGCCGTGGACTTCGGAATCATCGTCGATTCGGCGGTAATTCTCGTGGAAAACATCTTCCGAAATTTCCAGTCGAACAAAGATGTGCGCCGTAGACTCCTCGAGGATCTTGCCGAAGGCCAGCTCGGAAGCGATCCGACGCACTCCAGAGACGTGAACCATCGTCGCACGTGGACGAACCGGCTGCGCCTGATCCTGATCAGTGCGCTGCAAGTCGACCGCGCCGTGCTGTTTTCCGTGGTAATCACTGTGGCTGCCTTTGTACCGCTTTTCACCATGCAGGGAGTCGAAGGCCAGATATTTAGTCCAATGGCCAAGACTTACGCGTACGCCTTGACGGGCGCGTTGATCGCGACTTTCACCATCACGCCGGTGTTGGCCTCCTTCGTGTTGCCCGCACACGTTGAGGAAGTCGAAACGTTCGTCGTGCGCGCCATCCGCTCGGTCTATACGCCCGTGCTGCGCTGGTCATTGTCCCGCCGGGGCATTGTGGTCGGCATCGGTGTGGCTTTTTTGGTGGTCACCGGAGCGATGATCTGGCGGTTGGGTTCCGAATTCTTGCCCGCGCTCGAGGAGGGAAATTACTGGATTCGTGCCGCCATGCCACCGACGATGTCCCTCGAGGCGGGGACCAAGGCTGCCGGAAAGATGCGCGAGATTTTGCTGCGCCACCCGGAAATCGTGACCGTGGTCTCCCAGCACGGGCGGCCCGACAACGGCAGCGACGCATCGCCCTTTTCCAATGTTGAGCTTTTTGCGCCGCTGAAAGCGTTCGACGAATGGCCCTCGGGGCTGACAAAGGAAAAACTCACGGAGCAGTTGCAAAAGGAGTTCAGCGATGAGCTACCCGGAGTCACTTTCAATTTTTCGCAGTACATCCAGGACAATGTCGAGGAGGCGATCTCCGGGGTCAAGGGAGCCAATTCGGTAAAGATCATCGGACCGAACCTGGTGGTGCTCGAGCAGCTGGCGGCGCAGGTCATGGAACAGATGCGCGCCGTGCGCGGCGTAGCCGATCTGGGCCTGTTCAACGTCCTCGGGCAACCCAACCTGAACATCAAGGTCGATCGCGCTCGAGCCGCGCGCTACGGCTTAAACAGTGGCGATGTGAACACCGTCGTACAGGCGGCCATGGGAGGCGTCACCGCCAGCACGGTGTTGGAGAACGAGCGCCAATTTAACCTGGAAGTACGCTTCCCTCCCGCATACCGAGACAGCATCGAGAAGGTCACCGACCTGCGGGTCGGCTATCAAAACGCGAGCGGCGGCACGGGCTATGTTCCGCTGCGCGACGTCGCCAACATCAGTCTGGACACCGGCGCCTCGTACATTTATCACGAGGCAACCCAGCGTTTCATACCGATCAAGTTCAGCGTGCGCGGGCGCGATTTGGGGGGCACGGTGGCCGAGGCGCAGGAACGGATCGCAAAGAACGTTGCGCTGCCCACGGGCTACCGCATCGTCTGGGCGGGAGAGTTCGAAGACCTACAGCAAGCGCAAAAGCGCCTGGAAGTCATCGTTCCGATCAGCCTCGCCTTAATCCTCATGCTTTTGTACGCGCTTTTTAACTCCCTGCGGGACAGCCTTCTTGCACTCTCCGGAATTCCTTTCGCGATCGGCGGCGGTGTTTTGGCGCTGTTCCTCACAGGGTTGCCCTTTAGCATTTCGGCGGCGATCGGATTCATCTCTTTGTTCGGTGTGTCAGTAATGAACGGCATTTTGCTCATCACCTACTACCACCAGACACGCGTGCACGGGCTGGGCAACATTGATGCGATGTTCCTTGCCGGCGAACAGCGCATGCGTCCCATGCTAATGACTGCGCTATCGGCGTGCATTGGCCTGTTGCCTGCCGCGATGTCCCACGGCATTGGCAGTCAGGTGCAGCGACCGCTGGCAACCGTCGTCGTCGGCGGCTTGCTGCTCGGACCCATCATGCTGCTGGTGGTGGTGCCCGCCCTGCAGACCCTGTTTATGGAAAAGGATGGCTATCCGCGCCCGGCAGAAGCCGAAGGCGGCCGGGGCGTCGACGCCGAATGAACGCCTCGTCGCATTCTCGAGCCGGCTTTGTTCGCTGGCGCCTCGCGATCTTGGTCCTGGCGTTTGGCGTTGAGGCGTCCCTTGCGCAACCGCATGCCCAACGAGAGATGCGCGGGAGCCGCGCGGCCCGCAGCCCCGCCACCGCGGCGATCGGCGGCCCGGCTCGCACCGGCGGCGCCTCGGCCGCAGCCAGCCAGTTTCCGATCGCGCCCGCGGGAGTTCTACTGGCGAACAGCTCACCGATCCCGCACCGTGCGCTCGATCCTCTGTCCGCGAGAAGCGGCGCCCGCACGGAAAAAGCACATGCGTCCAAGCCGACGGATGCCCCTGCGCCTTTGGGCGCAGCCGCCAAGGCGAGAGAGACAAAAGTTGCGCAAAGCAGGGCCAAGCCGGCGACCCCGAAGCGCTAATCGCCACCTGCGCGCAACCTCGCCTTGATCCGGTTGAAAGGTGCCACGCCGATGACGCCAGCGCTCGCCGTCCGCCTTGCCGCAGCCATCGTAGCTGCGGCGGTGAGTTTCGCCGGTGCGACGCCGGTCCAAACGGCGCCCTGCGCGAGCTCGTAGGTGTGCGCAAAGGGTCAAGGGAGGTCGATGTTGACGCTTTCAACCGACCGGGATTCAAAACGCGGAGCCCCTTCGTGCCTTGAACTGCGCTGGTTCACCGATGACGTGGTGGGACCGGCGTTCGTTTTGGGGATCAGCGCTTGCGTGTTTTGGACGCATAGGCATCATTTCACCTTCGATCTGTTCTACTTTGGTTGTGTCATCGCGTTTTTCGCCTTCTTGAGCCTTTGTCTTAGTCTTGTCACCGGTCGATACTTTTTTTTCGAGGAGAAGATCGTTCACAAGAACATCTTCGGAATCCGCGAAATGCGCTGGAGCGAGATCCAAAGCATCGAAGGCGAGTCGCGCTGGGAGACCACTCGCGAGATCCTGCTGCTGTTAGGACCCGACAAGCAGTTCGTGCTGTCGGCCCCGGCTACCTGGCTTGGACCGAACAAAGTACAGATCCTGAGGCTTCTTCGGCGAAAGTTTTCGGAGCACGCGTGGACACTGCAACCCCCGCGTTCGAGCGGCTCGTTTTCCCGAAGTAGGAATGTCAAGGTCCCGCGAAAATCAAGCGGACGCGGGTAGCGGCACATGCTTCGCACGATGCAATGTCGGACGCTTGCATTCCCGCGCGATCTGCCGATGCGGGTGCTCGACGATGGAACGGCCAATGCACGTGTGGGGGCCGGACGACGAGATACTCGATTCGATGCGATACGGGTCGCGCGACACATAGCGTACGATGTGGTGACACGCAACCGCATGGCACGGACGATAGCGCGCGGCCGCGGCCGGCTACCGGGGGGTCCGAGAAACAGCCGCAAGCCGAGTTCTCGGCAGACTGTGGACTTACGGCTCGATCAGTCCCCCCGTAGCCGCCTTGACGGCCGCCTGGATGCGGGAAGAGACGCCCAATTTGGCGCGGGCATTGTCGATATGAAAATCGACCGTGCGCTTGCTCAGACCGAGTATCGAAGCGATTTCATCGGAAGTTTTGCCGCGCGCCGACCAAGTCAAAGTTTCGATTTCTCGCTGGCTCAGGTCCACCTGCCGCAACCAGATCTCCAATCGGGCAACCCGTGCCAGTCGCGCGTTGATGATGCTGGCAAGCAGGTCAAAGTCGATCGGTTTGCTGACGTAGTCGTCGGCCCCCAGGCGGCGGCCTTTGAGTTCGCTCTCACGGTCGGTCAGCGCCGTGAGAAACACAAACGGCATGTTGCGAAAATTCGGCGCGATCGCGGTCAGCGCCTCCAACACCTCAAAACCCGACATTCCGGGCATGTTGATGTCGCACAGGACGAGATCGGGGCGAATCCGCAAAATCGCGGCAAAACCCTCGTTGCCGTCGTGCGCAAGGTGGACATCAAAGCCTCGTTCTTCGAGGTCTTCGCGGATCAGTGCCGCGCTTTCCCGGTCGTCTTCAATGCACAGAATGATTTTTCGGTGCTCGGCCATCACAATCCCGATCCGACAAGTTGGGCGGTAGCACGCGCGGCGCGCTACCGCCCACGTTCCGCCGCGCAGGCTCCCGCTTCCCGTATTTGCTGCGTAGCATATATTGTATTTGCATTGACCCGGATCAGACGGCAGCGATCCGCGGTCGTCTCGGTTCGGGTCGCGGGACAGGGGCTGACGCTCGCTCGCATTTTGCGAGGCTTAGCGGATCCCGAAGCGTCATGATGCAACTTCGTTCCATCCGAATTCGCCTGTCCTTGGCTTTTGTCCTGCTCGGGCTGCTCGTCCTCGTATTGGGCCTCTTTAGCGTCTGGTGGCTCGGCGACGTCAACGCGGCGTCCGCCGAGATACGGGACCGCTGGCTGCAAAGCTCGCACTTGTTGGGGGATTTGAACAACTTCACTTCCGATTATCGCGCCGCCGAGGCCAGCCATCTGCTCTCGACGAGTAAAGACAAACGGGCGGCCAGCGAAAAAGAACTTTTCACACTGCAACGGGCGATCGACAAGGCTTGGGAAAACTACGAGAGGCTTCCGCACGAGGGTGAGGAGATCCGCCTCTGGAAGCAATTCACGCAATACTGGGGTCGGTACCGCCAGGTCGCCGGCGAAGTCGTCTCTTTGTCTGCCCACCTGCGCAACGTCGAAGCCGTCGCGCTTTATGAGAAAGAATCCCGCACTGCGTACGACGCGGCAAGTGACGCCCTGGGCCTGCTCACCGAATACACGGTGACCGGTGCGCGCGCGGCGAGCAACCGCGCGGACCAAGTCTACCGGCACGCACGCGTGCTGATCTTTTGCGCGGTACTGCTCGCCGGAGTCATGATCTTGATCGTAATGGGTGATATCTCGCGCTCGATTTCCCGTCCAATTCTCGAGCTGGCAAGTCGCATGCGCACGCTCGCCAAAAACGACACCCACATTGAAATCTCGGGCACCGAGCGCGGCGACGAAATTGGGGAGATGGCGCGCGCCGTAGTCGTATTTCGAAATAACGCGATTGAGCTCGCCCATAGCCAGCGGGGTCTGGAACAGCAGGCTTCGATGCTCGCGGAGAAACTCGAACACGAACAGCGCTTGACCAGTTTGCAGCGCAACTTCGTGTCGATGGCATCCCACGAATTCCGCACTCCCCTTACGATCATCGACGGCCAGGCGCAGCGCTTGATGAAAATGGTTGATCGCATTTCGCCGGGAGAGCTAAACGAGCGCGCCGGAAAAATTCGCGCCGCAGTCCAGCGCATGACGAATTTGCTCGAATCCCTGCTCAATTCCTCCCGCCTGATGGACGCGGACCAAAGTCTGTATTTCCACCCGGCCGTATTTAACCCTGCAGCGCTGCTGCACGACGTGTGTCAGATGCACCGGGAGATTGACGCGGACGCCTGGGTAATCGAACACCTAAACCACTTGCCGACGACCATGGTAGGCGATCCCAAGCTGCTGTATCAGGCATTCAGCAACCTTGTGTCCAATGCGATCAAGTATTCGCCGGTCGGCCGGCCGGTCGAACTCAGTGCTGTGGTCGAAAAGGCGCGCCTCGTAGTCACCGTCCGCGACGAAGGCATCGGTATTCCCTCCGAGGATCTGCCACGACTATTCGAACGCTACCATCGCGGCAGCAACGTTCGCGGGATCGTCGGCACCGGCATTGGCTTGTACGTGGTCAAGAAAGTTGCCGCCTTGCACGGTGGCGATATCGCGGTCGACAGCCGCCAAGGCGAGGGTTCGACGTTCACCTTATGGCTGCCGCTTCAGACCGCCGGCGAGTTTTTCGAGCCCTCCGTGCCTGCGGACGCACTCAAAGCGTGAGCGGCGAGGCGTTGCGCCGCGGCGTCAGAACCCGGGCAGGCGCAAGAGCACGCCGACGGTAATGCCGACGGACTGCTCGCCGGTTCTTGAAACGAGGCTCCACGCGGGCTCCACGTACCAGCCAAGCGTCTTGCGCGGCCAGAACATCAGTTCGCAGTTCACTTCCGCGCCGCTGTAGGTGCCCTGATCCGGGCCGTTGAGAACCTTCTTTTCCTTCGGGCCCGCCCCGACCAAAAATTCCACCGTCTCCGAAACGCGGAAGGGAACTTTGAGAATCAGGTCGCCGGCCACCTCCGTGACACCGGAGGTCCCCAGCACTTCTGCGCCAACCTCGACGTTCAACCAATTCTCGATGACGGTGACCTCGTAACCGATCGACGCGCCCGCATTGGCTCCGCTACCGTTGCGTACCGTCCAATCGTTCGTGGCACCAATTTCCAGAACGGAACCCTCGGCCTCTTGCGCTTCGGCCTTTTCTCCCTCGGACTTTTCGGTCGCGCCCTTTTCTCCTTCGGCCTTTACTGCCTCGCCCTTTTCCTTTGCTTCGGATTCTTGTGCGCAGGCACCGTGCATTGCAGCAAAAAGAAGCATTCCCAAAACGGCAAACAAAGAGATCCCTCGCTGGATCGCGGTTCGCATGTTTGTTCCCGGAAAAAATATCGGATCGGCATTGCCGCGGCAGGCCGCGATGCTATCGGAGCTGCCGGGTGCGGGCAACCTTTGGTTTTGTCGGAGCAAGCCAATGTCAACCAAATCGCAACTGCATCAACGGCGCGTCGCAGCCGAATTCATTCGCAATTGCAAAATAGACGCCGGTCCCTGCCGCGGGCCGCGCTGCGTCGCGACATGGATTCGCGAGAATCTGTCTCCGGATCACACGCCGCGCCAAACGGGCGGCTATCATCCTGCGCGTTCCGTAGGGGGGAGGAGCGTTCATGCGGTGCGTACTGCTTGCTTTGGTGCTGACGTTGCTCACGGCTGCCGCGCTTGGCGACGACCCCGTAGCCGACAAAAGCGGCTTTACGCTCTTTAATCCGACGCCCGAGGCGGACCTGCGCGCTTTTAGCACCGATCGGCCGCCAAAAGCCAACAGTCCCTACACCGTCGATGCCGGCCATTTTCAATATGAGACGGACGTGGCCGTGTTTGGTCACGGCAACAACGAAGGAGTACGCACCCAGTCGTGGACGGTGTTCGACCCGACATTGAAGCTGGGTCTGACCAACACCATTGACGGCGAGGTGCAGATTACGCCCTACGAGTCGGTTGCGACAACAAGCGCCGGCAGCACGACCAGCATGGCAGGCATTGGCGATACCTTCGCGCGCCTGAAGTTCAATTTCGTTGGCGATGATGCGGGCGATTTTGCGGCGGCGGCCATACCGTATATCAAAATACCGACGGCTCGCTCGGGACTGGGCAACAACGCCGTGGAAGGCGGTGTCATCCTTCCGATGAGCATCAACGCACCGCACGGGTTTACTGTCATCGTCATGCCGGAGGGCGACTACCTAAAAGACGCCAGCGACAGTGGCTACCACGGCGTAGTGGATTTCTTGGTCAACGTCAGCCACCCGATCAACGATCGCTGGACCGTCTATACCGAACTGTTCACATCCCAGCCATTGAATGACGAACGGCCTAGCTACTCGCTCGATGGCGCCTTCACCTTCGTTCCGCGACCCAATCTGCAGTGGGATTTTGGCGCCAATTACAGCCTCAACGGCGTCGGGCCACGGATCCAACTGTATGTCGGTCTGTCGCAGCGATTCTGAGGCCCGGACCCCGCCTCCTCGGCCGTCCATTGCCTCAACCCGCGGGCACCGTCCGGCCTACCGCGTTCGGACGGATCGAGATGGTTCGCGGGTCACAAAAAAGTTCGATACCGCGGTCGCCGCGCCCCCCGCCGACACATCCCAGATTGGCACCGCCGACGCACCATCCCGTGGGCGCGCCGGCAGACCATTTTGATATTTTTTTATCTCAACAGGAGACGTTTTTCTCCTTCGTTGACGCGCTTGCTTGTACGATCGTCCGTGCATGCCCACCGCCAGCCTTGCCGCCACCGCGCGAGCGGTCCGCCCGCACGCCACGCCACACCTGAAACTTGCACCCGGATCTTGGTATTGGCAGGCACAGGCCAAGGATCGAATCTGGGTGCGGTTGGTGTTCGTCCCGAAAAACAAGATCGAGGTCGATATTTCGTGGAATCGGCTTACCCGCACGCCGGACGTTCAACTCGTATTTGGCCTGTATGGCGACGCGGTCGAGTTTGGCAGCTTGACCGGAAACGGGTTTAATTCGCCCGCCTTTCATCGCCTGGGCTTTGGCACCTTTGCGGTCAATATTGCCATTCAAGCGCTCAAAGCGAACTTTGCGCCGTCGCTTCCGGTCGTCGGAGTGCTCTCCAACACGGACGAGGAGCATCTTGCGACGGAGGAGCGTCTGCCACTGGAGGCCAATCGACGTGCGTTCTGGCGCCGTTTTGGCCTGGACGTGATCACGCAGGGCGAGCCGCCCCGGGACTACCTGCAGGGCCGGGTCGGTAATTTGCACGTTGTCACAAGCGGGATGCTGGGGGGCGAATTTCCTCGCTGCATCTCCTTGCGGGACTTCGTCCGTGATCCGCCGTCGGAGCTCTAACTCCCCGTATCGTTGCGGGCGGCCAGGCTCGGCGTTGGGCCCGGAGGTTGCAGAAAAACCGCAACCTCGGCGGTTTGTCCTCTCGACGATCTTCGTCGATGACACGAACCTGCGCTGCGGAGGGGGCCTTGGCGACGTTTTCGGATGCCACGACAGGCGGGTGCAATTTTTTTTCCGCAAAACGCTAAGCATTGGCCTTATCGCCCTGCCGCTCGCAGGATGCGATGCCCTTTGGATACAAAGGTCGACCGTACGCTTGCAAGCACACGAATTTCCGCAATGCGTGGACGCGGCACTTGCGGACGTACCCGGTGTGTCGGTGGACACCCGACACTCCACGGCACGAAACCTGGTACTGGCGACGCCATTACAGTCTGGAAGCCGCGGACCTTTCGCATACATCGTGCGTCAGCCCGACGCTGGGGACCGAGCGGTTGTGCAAGTGCGTTTTACCCAATGGGACGCGCGAAATCCCGAAAGGTCACGCGCACAAATCTCGCCGCTTCTCCATGCGATAACCAGGAGCCTCGAGCGCCATTGCGGGGGCGAACTTCCCCCAACGGCGTCTCGCGCGCCGTCCGATCCATAACGTAAAGCGATTTTGGGGAGGCTGGCCGCGCGGGCGCGCGCAGTCTTCCCATGATTCGGAGCTCACTGTGTCACTGCGGATTCCAAGGCCTTGAAAAACGCAATGTGCTCGCCTTCCCGGTAGCTCGTCTCGTCGTTGTTCGTGCCGTAGGCGTGGTTGGCGGACGTCTTCGCAATGATCAGGTGCGAGGCGGGGCTCACATAGACGAACTGGTTGTAGATCCCCACCGCGGCATACGCTCCGTTGTCGGACACAACCCACCACTGATAGCCGTAGCCCCACTGCGAATCGGCGTTCCAGTGCGGCCCCGGTGGAAGATGCGGCGCACTGGCCAACACGGATTGGCGAATCCAGTCCGCCGAAACGATTTGCACGCCGTCGCACTGGCCGTCGCTCAAATACAGTCTGCCCAACTTCGCAAAATCGCGCAGCGTCGCATTTAAGCCGGCCGCGCCCCACTCCTTGCCCTGGCCATCCGTCGTCCAGTACGCATCGGACTCCATCCCCAGCGGAACCCACAGCTTGGCGGCCAGGTAGTCGGCGAGGTCTTGCCCGGTCGCGTGCTGCAAAACCCTTCCCAGCACAAGCGTGTCCAGGCTGTTGTAACCGCGGAAGCTGCCGGGCGCGTATTCGCGCTTCATCGTTGCCACAAAAGCATCGAGGGAGCGGCCCAGCGCAAGCGTCTGAACGAGGCGATTGACGTCGGAGTTTGGGTCCCCGTAGTCCTCGTTCCAACGCACGCCGGAGGCCATCTGCAGCGCGTCCTTGATGCTCACCCCCTCATAGGCTGTTCCGCGCAATTCGGGCGCGTACCGGGTCAGCGGGTCCTCGATGCTCTTGATCGCGCCTTCCTGAACGGCAATGCCCACCAACGCCGAGACAAACGATTTGGAGACGGACCAGGCTTCCCAACGGCTGTCGGCATTGTTGCCGAGCCAATAGTGCTCAAAGACGATCTTGTCGTCCTTGACGATCAGCAGCCCCGTCGTATCCGTGCCCGAAAGAAATTTCTGGGTATCGTCGGGGCGGTCGTGATACGCAAAGGTCTTGGGCAGGCTAATCGGGGTTCCCACGGCAAACGGACGGGCCGCGGGCGCCCGGTGCACTTCGTGCGCCGGGAACATCAAGCGCATGTTCCGAAAATTCTCGACCTCGTCGGCGCCCGAGAACATGCTCTCGAGAAATACGATGCGACGAATATCGTGCCAGGCGGCCAGCACGCCGATGGCTACCGCCATCGCAGCGATTCCCACAAGGTATTTGGCTATTTTTCGCCTTGGCATCGCTTCTTTCCGCGCCCGGCCAAGCCTGGACCGACGGCTCCTATTGGCGAGCTATCGAGCGAGCGCCGCGCATCGCCTGCCGCGGCGATTGGCACCTTGCGAACGACACCGTTGCCGGGCGCCTTGCCACAATCCGCCGGCCCATTGCGATTCCGGACAGCTATTTGCGGCGCACAATGTAGCTGATTTATTCTTAATTGGAAACGACATCGATACGACATCCATACAACGGGCGGCGAAGACCGAAAGTGCAAAGGTCTGTGTCCTGTGCCTGCGCATCGATACGAACAACAAGCGCGCGGCCCGCACATCGATTTCCACCGAAATTTCCCTCTCGAGGGCTGCGCCGACGCGAGCGTCGCGGGGGCAATCGCGCAGGGCCGGGACCCGCCCTTCGCGTGGCCCGACAAACCTTCGATGAGCCTGCAATCCGTTAAAAGTATTTAATATGGGGGTGGCCTTATTGCCCAAGGGCGGTTTCGGGAGATCGTTTTTGAAGTTCCGTGGAAGGACGCTCGTTGCCTTGGTTTGCATTGCGGGAACGTTTGCCATCGCCCGCGCTCAGCCGGTGGAAAACCCGAGCCGCGGTCAGTTGTTGTACGCGACCCACTGCATTGCTTGTCATAACACGCAGGTCCACTGGCGCGCGAACAAGCGTGCGACCGACTGGGCCAGTCTGCAAGCCTGGGTTCGCCACTGGCAAGCCGTCCAGGCGCTGGGATGGAGTCAGACTGATATTGACGACGTTGCGCGGTACCTGAATATTCTTTACTACCGCTATCCCACTCCCGATTAGCCGATTCGATCCCTAGCGTCCGCGCCGCACAAAGCGAGCGGCTCCGAACAACCCAACGCCGGTCTTCCGTCGTCTCAAAAATCACCGGGAACAGAAATCCCCATGGCGAGCCTGCGGCCCGAAATCGATCCCGACGGTCTACTCGAGTACTCGGTCGTGTTTACCGACCGGGCACTGAACCACATGTCGCGCAAGTTTCAGAACGTCATGCGCGACGTTTCGGAAATTCTTAAGCAAACATACAACGCGCGCGCGGCAATCGTGGTGCCCGGCGGGGGCACGATCGGCATGGAAGCGGTTGCGCGCCAGTTCGCGACCAACTGCCGCACGCTGATCGTGCGCAACGGCTGGTTCAGCTACCGCTGGTCACAGATCTTGGAGATGGGGCACATCCCGTCCGCACAGACGGTGCTCAAGGCCCACCCCGCGGCCCCGGGCCATCAGGCCCCCTACGCGCCGCCCGCTTTGGAAAGTGTGCTTGCCGCGATCGGCGAGCAGCAGACGCACGTCGTCTTTGCACCGCACGTCGAGACCGCTTCGGGAATTTTGCTGCCCGAAAGCTACGTGCGCGCCGTGGCGCGAGGCGCGCACGACGTCGGCGCAATTTTCGTGCTCGACGGCATCGCCTCCGGTGCCCTTTGGGTCGATATGCAGCACCTGGGTGTCGACGTGCTGCTGAGCGCACCGCAAAAAGGCTGGAGCGGCTCGCCCGGCTGCGCATTTGTGATGCTCGGCGAGCGGGCGCACGCCCGCATGATGGGTACGCAAAGCACGAGTTTTTCGACCGACCTGCGAAAGTGGCTGCAAATCATGGAGGCGTACGAAGCCGGGGGGCATGCGTACCACGCGACCCTTCCGACCGATGCACTGGCCCGCACGCGCGACGCAATGGTCGAAACGCGGTCCTTCGGCCTGGAGGCGCTGCGCGCACGGCAGCTGGAACTCGGGCAGCGGGTGCGCGCCCTGCTCGCAAGCAAGGGACTGCGCGACGTGGCGGAAGCCGGCTATCAGGCGCCCGGCGTGGTCGTTAGCTACACCGAGGACGACGCCTGGCACACCGGCAAGGCTTTCCTCGAAGCCGGCCTGCAGGTTGCCGCGGGCATACCCTTGCAGTGCGACGAGCCGGCGAACTTCAAGACCTTTCGCATCGGTCTTTTTGGACTTGACAAGCTCTACGACGTCGATCGTACCGTGGCCAATCTGGAGCGTGCCTTCGAGCGCGTGCTTGCGCGTACCCCGTAAGGGCTCGGCGTCATGCGATCGCTTTGGTCGACGGTCGGTTCCACTTCTGAAGGGAGCAAGACCATGGATATCACCAGCCTGAAGGACCAAGTCAGCGCCGAGGAGTGGCAGTTGCGTTGCGATCTGGCCGCCGCATACCGTCTGGTTGCGCTCTTTGGGTGGAGCGACCTCGTCTTTACGCACATCAGCGCGCGACTTCCCGGAGCCGGACACCATTTCCTCATCAATCCCTACGGCCTGCTTTTTGAAGAAATCACGGCCTCTTCGCTGATCCGCGTCGATCAGGACGGCAACAAGTTGCAAGACAGCCCCTTTCCGGTCAACCCGGCCGGGTTCACCATACACAGCGCGGTGCACGCGGTGCGCGAAGATGCCCGCTGCGTGCTGCACACGCACACGCGCGCCGGCGTTGCGGTGGCGGCGCAAAAATGCGGCGTGCTGCCCATCTCGCAGCAAAGCACCTTTGTGCTCGCTTCCCTGGCCTATCACGATTACGAAGGCGTGGCCCTGCGCGCCGACGAAAAGCCGCGGCTTCAGGCCGACCTGGGAGAGAAAAACTTCTTGTGTCTGCGCAACCACGGACTGCTGACGGTCGGCCCGACCATCGCCGATGCGTTTCTTGGCATGTACATTTTCGAGAGCACTTGCCAGATACAGATCAGCGCCCAAGCCGGCGGCGCCCTGCTGCCGATTGCCCCCGCAATTCTCGAGGGAGTCGCCCACGCGATGGCAACGCAGACGGGCGGCATGGGCGGCCTGTTCGTTTGGCCTGCGCTGATCCGAAAACTCGAGCGCGAGCAGCCCGACTACCGCCAATAGGTCCCATGGCGCGCATCTTGCGCCGGCGCACTTGGCGAGCCCTCCCGCCCGCATTGCGCAGTGCAGCAGCATCGCGGGCAACACCGAATGCGAGTTTCCATGGGATGATTGTGGCGGGCGAGCGCGGCGGCCGCCGACTGCCGGCACCGGTCGCGTCGCCCGCGCTGGGACAGCCGGGGCGCCGACGACACAGGATGGATAACTGCGGCCGCGGCGGGCCGCGAGGAGAACCTGGTGGCACAGGAGGGTATGGCACCGGCAACCGCCGATACGTTTCCGCGGTTGCTGCTCTGGCATGCCAAGGCGCGGCCGAACCACCCGGCGCTGCGCGAAAAAGACCTTGGCGTCTGGCAGACCTGGAGCTGGTCCGAGCTCGCCGCGGAAGTGCACGTCCTTGCGGCCGCGCTGCATGGCCTGGGGCTCACGCGCGGCGGCCACGTCGCGATTATCGGGGAGAACCGGCCGCGCCTGTATGCCGCGATGCTTGCGACGCAGGCACTGGGCGGCGTGCCCGTGCCGATGTACCAGGATGCGACAGCGGCGCAAATGGTCTACGTCTTTGACGATGCGCAGATCGAGTACGCGATCGTCGAGGACCAGGAGCAGGTCGACAAAATGCTCGAAGTGCGCGAGCAATACCCGGCGCTGGCCAACATCGTGTACGAAGACCCCCGGGGATTGCGCAACTACGATCAGCCCGGACTGCTCTCCTACGACGAATTGCGCGCGCGTGGCAGTGTTTTCGCGGCATCCGAGCCGGGCTTTGTCGAGGAGCAAATTGCGCTCGGCAAGGCCAGCGACACGGCGGCGCTCTTTTACACGTCCGGCACTACGGGCCGCCCCAAGGGCGTGGTCCAGACCTACGCGGCGCTGATCGACCGGGCGCGCGCCGCAACGCTCTTTGACGGCCTAACCGCGCAAGAAGACGTGCTTGCGTACCTGCCGCTAGCCTGGATCGGACAGAACATTTTTTCCTACGCGCAGGCCCTGTTTACCGGCTACACGGTCAACTGTCCCGAATCGCCGTCGACCGTGTCCAACGACATGCGCGAAATCGGCCCCACATATTATTTTGCGCCGCCGCGCGTGTTCGAGGGCATGCTCACGCAGGTGATGATTCGTATGGAGGATGCCGGCCGGATCAAGCGCAAACTCTTTGCCCACTTCATGGAAGTGGGCCGGCGCATCGGCGGCCGGATTTTGGACGGCAAAGCCGTGAGTCTGGTCGCGCGCCTGTGGTACGCGCTGGGCAACGTTCTGGTCTATGGACCCCTGCGCAACCAGCTGGGATTGAGCCGGGTGAAGGTGGCCTACACCGCGGGCGAAGCCATCGGCCCGGACCTGTTTACCTTTTACCGCTCCCTGGGCGTAAACCTCAAGCAGCTTTATGGTTCCACCGAGACCGCGGTGTTCGTCTGCATGCAGCCCGACGGCCAGGTGCGTGCCGACTCGGTCGGACCGCCCGTTGCGGGCGTTGAGCTGCGCATCACGGAGAACGGCGAAGTGCTCGTGCGCAGCCCGGGTCTGCTCAAGGAATACCACCGAAACCCGCAGGCCACGGCCGAGGTCTGCGACGCCGAGGGCTGGTTTCATACGGGAGACGCCGGAGTGCTCGATCGCGACGGGCACCTGCGCATCATCGACCGGGCCGCCGACGTCGGCCGCCTGAAGGACGGCACGCTGTTTGCGCCCAAGTACATCGAAAACAAGCTCAAGTTCTTTCCGCAAATCAAGGAAGCGGTTGCCTTTGGCGACGGGCGCGAGCAAGTGTGCGCCTTCATCAACATCGACTTCGAGGCGGTCGGCAACTGGGCCGAGCGCCGCTCGCTCGCGTATACGGGCTACGTGGACCTGGCCGGCAAGCCCGAGGTGTTGGACCTGGTGGGCAGTTGCGTGGACAAGGTCAACGCCGACCTGGCGGCCGATCCGCTGCTGGCCAACTCGCAGATCCACCGCTTCCTCGTGCTGCACAAGGAACTCGACCCCGACGACGAGGAGCTCACGCGCACGCGCAAGGTGCGCCGGCGCTTCATCGCTCAGAAGTACCAGGTGCTCGTCGACGCCTTGTACGGCGGGCGCGCCTCGCAGTTCGTCGAAACCGAAGTGCGCTTTGAGGACGGCCGCGTCGGCAAAGTCGCGGCAACGCTGCAGCTGCGCACGGCCCGCACGTTTGCGCCGGTTTCCCGCGCCGCATGAGACGCGATTGCCTTTGCGCAGGCGCCGCGCCGAGGCGCGAACGGGAAGCGCGACGGCCGTGAGCCGCAGCCACGGCATCGGGCCGGTGCTGCTGCAGGTCGAGCACGCATCGCTCACCTTCGGCGGGGTCAAGGCGTTGACGGACATTTCCTTTGACGTGCGCGAACACGAAATCCGCGCGATTATCGGGCCCAACGGGGCCGGCAAAAGTTCGCTCTTAAATCTCATCAACGGCGTGTATACGCCCGTGGCCGGCTCGATCATTTACCGCGACCGCGTGCGCGCGCGCATGCATCCGCACGATGCGGCGCGCATGGGCATCGCGCGCACGTTTCAGAGTCTGGCGCTCTTTAAAGGCATGAGCGTGCTCGACAACATCATGACCGGGCGAACCCTCAAGATGCGCTCGAGCCTGCTGGCGCAGGCGCTGCGGATCGGTCCGGCCGCGCGCGAAGAGATCGCGCATCGCAAGGTCGTCGAGGGAATCATCGATTTTCTGGAGATCCAGGCCTATCGCCGCCAGCCGGTGGGCACGCTGCCCTACGGATTGCAAAAGCGCGTCGACCTGGGCCGCGCGCTTGCGCTTGAGCCGCAGCTGCTGCTGCTCGACGAACCGATGGCCGGCATGAATCTGGAAGAAAAACAGGACATGTGCCGTTTCATTCTCGACGTCAACGAGGAATTCGGCACCACCATCGTATTGATCGAACACGATATGGGCGTGGTGATGGACATCTCCGACCGGGTGGTGGTGCTGGACTACGGGCGCAAGATCGGCGATGGCACGCCCGATGCAGTGCGCTCCAGCCAGGACGTGGTCAACGCCTACCTGGGCGTTGCGCATTGAGCGCCACGGCGCGAAAGACCCATCGAATCGTGTTGCCTTCTTCCTGGATTTTGCGCCTGCGCCATGCCTGGCCCGTGCTGCTGCTCGCCACGCTGCTCGTCGCGGGCCTGGCGGCCCCGCTCGTATCGGGCGCGGCAACCCCGGGATTTTTCCTCGAAGTGCTGCTCGGCGGACTGATGGCCGGCGTGCTCTATGCGCTCGTGGCCCTGGGCTTTGTGCTGATCTACAAGGCCTCGGGAGTGTTTAATTTTGCGCAAGGCGCGATGGTGCTGTTTGCCGCGCTGGCCACCGCGCGCCTGGCCGAGCACATGCCGTTAGCGCTCGCGGCCCTGCTGGCCCTGGCGCTGATGATCGTGTTTGCATGGCTCGTCGAGCGCCTGGTGCTGCGGCCTCTGGTGAACCAAAGCGCGGTGGCACTGCTCATGGCGACCTTGGGGATCAGTTTTTTTCTCGAGGGCTTCGGGCAGGCGATCTGGGGCAACGATATCTACAGCATCAATCTGGGGCTGCCCAAGGAGCCGATGATTCTGGGGGCGCAGCTCTTCCAGGGCGGCATCCTGGTCAGCCGCGACGATCTGGTGGCGGCCGGCGCCGTTGCCGCACTGGTCGTGGTCCTGGGTCTGTTTTTCCAGAAGACCGCAACGGGCCGGGCGCTGCGCGCCGTGGCCGACGATCATCTTGCCGCGCAATCGATCGGAATCCCGCTAAACCGCATCTGGGTCATCGTGTGGTCGGTGGCCGGGTTTGTGGCGCTGGTCGCGGGGCTCGTGTGGGGCTCGAAGCTCGGCGTGCAGTTTTCGCTGTCGGAAGTTGCGCTCAAGAGCTTGCCCGTGGCCATTCTCGGCGGCCTGACCTCGGTGCCCGGTGCAATTCTCGGAGGCCTGATCATCGGGGTGGGCGAGAAGTTTGCCGAAGTGTTCCTGGGGCAGGCCCTCGCGCACTGGTTTTCGCTCGAAGGCGGGGGCATCGAGAACTGGTTTGCCTACGTGCTCGTGCTTGCCTTTTTGCTGGTGCGCCCGGAAGGCCTGTTTGGCGAGCGCCACATCGACCGCGTGTAAACGCTTTTTTCTCCCATGCTCTATCGCGAAAACGGCCAGTTCAAGACGAGCTACCGCGCGGACCAGCAGCTGCTGCCGATCGCGCAGGACCGCTGGTTCATGATCGCCCTGATTGCGGCGTCGTTTCTCGTCGTGCCGTTTGTTGCCAGCGATTACGCGTTGCGCGCACTGCTCATCCCGTTTCTCATCCTGACAATCGCCGCGATCGGGCTCAACATCCTGGTGGGCTATTGCGGGCAGATCTCGTTGGGCAGCGCGGCGTTCATGGGTGTGGGAGCGTATGTCGCCTACAACCTGACGGTTCGGCTCCCGCAGCTTAATTTTCTGGTGGCGCTGCTTTTGTCGGGGGGCAGCGCCGCCCTGGTGGGCAGCGCCTTCGGTATTCCGAGCCTGCGCATCAAAGGCCTGTACCTCGCGGTGGCCACGCTCGCGGCACAATTTTTTCTCGACTGGGCGTTTGTGCGTGTGCCCTGGTTCACAGTGGGGTCAACATCTGGTTCGGTGTCGACCCGTACGATCGTGCTGCTGGGCTGGACAGTCGATCGCCCTATGGACAAGTACCTGCTCGTGCTGGGGTTGCTTTGCGTGCTCACGCTGGCCGCCAAAAACCTGACCCGCTCGAGCATCGGCCGCGCCTGGATGGCAACCCGCGACATGGACGTGGCCGCGGAGGTAATTGGGGTTCGCCCCGTGGTTGCGAAACTCAGCGCCTTTGCGGTGAGCTCGTTTTACGCGGGCATTGCCGGTGCCCTTTGGGGATTTATTCACCTCGAATCCTGGGAGCCTGCGGCCTTTGGCGTGGGCATGTCGCTGGACTTGCTGTTCATGATCATCATCGGCGGTTTGGGATCCATGGTCGGCAGCTTCTTCGGCGCGGCCTTTTTCGTTCTTTTGCCATTGCTGTTAAACCGGATTCCGGAGATGATCGGCATCGACGTGTCCACGGCAATGAAATCCCATATGGAGGCGATGATTTTTGGCGCGCTGATCGTATTCTTTCTTGCGGTCGAGCCCCACGGCCTTGCGCGTCTTTGGGCCATCGGCAAGGAAAAACTGCGCATCTGGCCCTTTCCCCATTAAGTTGCGAGACGAGTGATCGATAAGAACACCAGGAGACAAGAATGAAGACAAAGACCATAACGTGGTTCGGCTGGCTTGCCGTTGCAGGCTGCGCCGTGGGCTTGGCGGCCGGCGTCCAGGCCCAGGACGTAAAGAGCGTCAAGGAGCAGTTCATTCCTCTGCTTGTCTACCGCACGGGTCCCTACGCCCCCAACGGCACACCTTGGGCCGACGCCAAGCAGGACTATCTCAAGCTCATCAATGCTCGCGACGGCGGCGTAAACGGCGTAAAGCTCACGTATGAAGAGTGTGAGACGGAATACAAGACCGACCGCGGGGTGGAGTGCTACGAGCGCCTAAAGGACAAGGGCCCGACCGGCGCGGCGCTGTTTGATCCGCAGTCGACGGGCATCACGTTTGCGCTCACCGAGCGCGTGCCGGTCGACAAGATTCCGCTGCTGACGGTGGGCTACGGGCGCTCCGAATCGCAGGACGGTCAGGTCTTCCAATGGAATTTTCCCCTGCTCGGCACCTATTGGACGGGCGCGGACGTTCTGGTGCAGTACATCGCCAAGCGCGAAGGCGGCCCCGAGCATCTAAAGGGCAAGAAGATCGCGCTGGTGTTCCATGACTCGCCCTATGGCAAAGAACCAATTCCTCTGCTCGAGGAGCGCTCGCGCACGCTGGGCTTTGAACTGGTCAAGATCCCCGTGACGCCCCCGGGGGTGGAGCAAAAAGCCGTGTGGCTGCAGGTGCGCCAACAGCGTCCGGACTACGTGCTGCTGTGGGGCTGGGGCGTGATGAATTCCACGGCGCTCAAAGAAGCACAAGAGACAGCGTTTCCGCGCGATCACCTGCTGGGCATCTGGTGGTCGGGTGCCGAGCCCGACGTCAAGGACGTGGGCGAGGGCGCCAAGGGGTACTCCGCGCTCGCGATCCAATACGGCGCGGGCTTGAGCAAGGTGCAAAACGACATCCTCAAATACGTGTACGACAAGGGCCAGGGCACGGGCCCGCGCGAAGAGGTCGGCACGGTGCTCTACAACCGCGGACTGATCATCGCGATGCTCACGGTCGAGTCGGTGCGCCGTGCGCAGGAACACTTTGGCAAGGGTAAGCCCGTGACGGGTGAACAGGTGCGCTGGGCGCTTGAGAACATGGCGCTCGACCAGAAGAAGCTTGACGCACTGGGCTTTGGGCAGATGCTAAAGCCGTTCGCAACTTCTTGCCCCGACCACATCGGGGCCTCGTATGCGCGCATCCAGACCTGGGATGGAACCAAGTGGGTTGCGGGAGACCTCTACGAGGCGGACCAAAAGCTCATCACCCCGATGGCCGACAAGGCGGCCGACGCCTACGCGGCAACGAAAAACATCGCCAAACGGACGGACTGCCAAAGCTAAGCGAGAAAGGGGCGGCCCTTGCCGCCCCGCGCATCTCCATGAGCGAGCGCACATCCGCCTCGATGTCCTCGGCCGAGGGCGCACCCGGTGC
>DASPTP010000017.1:0-51059 GCA_035623355.1 Burkholderiaceae bacterium
TCGCCTCGTCCGATGGGAAAATTTGCGTGAAGCAACTTCGCGGTCCGGCGACTCGCAGAGAAAAACTGGATCTCCCATGACAGGTCAGCTGTCCTCACGATACCGACGGCGAATCGACACAGACCCCAAGGGGGGACACAACTCCCCGACGCCCGCCGAAATGCGGGGCGGTGGAAGTCAACCGGCAGTTCCCGGCGCCCCGTGCTTAATGCAAGATCAGTAACCGAGACGCGCGAAATCGTAATTCTGCACTTGCACGGTCAGGTTCTTCGCTGGCACATCGGCCTCGGCAAAAGCCGCATAGTTTAGTCCGCTAACCGGCATCGTCTTGAAGGTCGCCGAGAGCTGCACCGCATCGCCCTGGAAGGTGGTGTTGACTGTGAGATGGCGCGGATGTTTCGTCCAGGCGTTTACGACCATGGTCATACTGTCGCCGGGCTGCACGACGTTATAGCCGGTGAGGGTGAAGTTGCCGTTGGCGTCGGGACCTGCCGGCACCGCCTGGGACAAAAAGTCGTAGATCTTTCCGGTCGTCGGCAGCGTGTATTGCTGCAGCATCTGCTTTAACCCCTGCAAAAACTGCTCCAACTCCTTCTTTTCGTGTTCCGAGTGTTCGCGCCGCAAAAAGCCGATCGGCGTCGGCAGATAGGTCCCTTTTTGCTCCTGATCATTCAAAAGCGTCTCCTGGAGCTGACCCGTGGGTCCGTACTGGACGAGCTCGATGCGCATATCCTTCACCTCACCCTTGATGAGGATTTCCGTTCGGCTATTCCAGTTGTACTGATGCATCAACGCGGCGTTCGCCTGTCGCGCTTGGGCGATCTGAATGGCGGCGTTCATCTGCGGATACTGCGCAAGCGCAATCGAGGCGGTACCAGCGGTAACCGTGGCAATTACTACGATGAAGATGGTTTTCCAAAAGACGGTCTTTGACTTCATGCTCCCTCCCCTTTTGACGAATCGACGGGCCCACGGATTTTGGGACGGCGACATGACAATGATGCTACTCGCGTGGTCGCGGTCGTGCCATTGCCAAGCGGGCAACGAACTTCTCGTCGTTTCAGGACGTGCGCGCCCTTTGGATTCCGAATCGTTCGATCCGGTGCCGATCCAAAGACCGACAACGAGTACACGGGGAAAGGTCGCGATGCGGCCGGCCAACGCCTCGTTGCAGCGAGCTGTCGACAAACGCAGCCATCCGCCGTTTTTTCGCGCGCCGTTGACCGTAGGTCCATCCAATGTGGCTATCGGAAGTCCGGTTCGGCCGATCGGCCAAGGCGACTGGGAGTTGCGACATCGCGCAAGCCGTGTGCGCGCGGGTCGCTCAGCCGAATTGTGAGAGGAAGATAGCCAGCAAGCCTATCTCCCTCTTTTGAGTATTTTGGTCGGGGCGGCGGGATTCGAACTCGCGACCCCTTGCACCCCATGCAAGTGCGCTACCAGGCTGCGCTACGCCCCGAAGGAAGCGGATTGTACACGGCGGGTACGCGGATATCGTCATCCGGGGACGGAATCGGTCGGGCGTCGCGTCAGTAACGCTCGGATCGATTCGAGCTCCGCGCGCATAAGATCCATCGCTTGGATTTGCGTTTCGTTACTTTCCTTGGGTGCCGCCGTTTTCACCGCAGTCGATTCTTTTGTTGTGCCACCGGAAATCGATTCCGGGTCTCGCCGGATTCGACGGCGGGCACTCGAAGCCGCCGACCCGCCATCGAGTCGATTACGCGCCCCGTTAATCGTGAACCCCTCTTCGTACAGCAGTTCGCGAATGCGCCGAATGAGCAAGACTTCGTGATGCTGATAGTAGCGGCGATTGCCGCGCCGCTTAATGGGCTTTAACTGAGTGAACTCCTGTTCCCAGTAGCGCAAGACGTGGGGCTTAACTGCACACAGATCGCTTACTTCACCGATTGTGAAATAGCGCTTGGCGGGAATCGAAGGCAGGGAGTCCACACCGTCGCGGTTGACCCCGGCAGTTTTGGACATCGGTGCACCGCTCCAGAGTCGAAGTTGCAGAACGAAGGACGACTATCAGCGCCCGAAGGTGCGCGTCACGGTCGCCTTGAGCTTCTGGCTGGCGTGAAAGGTAACCACACGGCGTGCGGTTATCGCAATCTCCTCGCCGGTCTTCGGATTGCGCCCGGGGCGCGTGGGTTTGTCCCGCAACTGGAAATTGCCAAATCCGGACAATTTTACGGCTTCGCCGCGTGTCAGCGCTTGGCAGATTTCCTCAAAAAATCCATCCACCATGTCTTTGGCCTCGCGTTTGTTTAGACCAAGACGTTCAAAAAGTGCATCCGCGATTTCGGCCTTGGTCATCGTGCGACCTTCGCGCTCCATCTCGGTGCGGCTCGACTTGGATGCCAGCTTGGGCGCTGCGGGAGGATTGGGAATTTTGACGGACGTCATGGAAGAAGGTAGCTTGCCGATGCAAATTGGATTTTTTTTGCCGGCGCGCCTATTGGCGCACCCGTGCCCCCCAGCGCTTCAGCAAATGCTCGACGATCGTGGCACGGGCCGCATCCGCGTCAGCTTCCGCCAGCGAACGGTGAGTATCTTGCAGAACAACCCGGAACGCAAGACTTTTCTCCTTATTTAACAAGCTGCTAGCTTCTATTGCCGAATTTCGGTGGGTTGCAGCCGATTCGGGACGGAAAACATCGAAAAGTCGGATCGTCCGCACGCTGGCGAGTTTTGACTCGCCCAAGGCTAAGTTTCGCAGATCTTCCAGAACTTCACCCGCGCGAACGGTGCCGTCGATCCAAACCGCGATGTCCCGCACCAAAGCCGGAAAGCGCGGCACCGGCAGGGGCGTCGGCATTCCAATCGGCAGCAGCGGCGCAACGCTGACTTCGAACAGCACGGGTGCGGCGTCCAGGTCGAAATTCTTGCACAAGCGAGGATGCAATTCGCCGATCCATCCAACGGTGTCGCGATGAAGAAGGATTCGAGCGCAACGGCCCGGATGAAATGCGGCGTACAGGCGATCGTTGGGCTGCGCCGCGGCAAATTGGGCATGGGCCGGAAAGAGCAGGCGCTCGAGGTCGCCCTTTACATCGAAAAAGTCCACGGCGCGCGATGGCAGACCCCATTGCTCATCTTCCGAGGCGCCGTACGCAAGAGCGGCCAAGTGCAGCGGTTGCGCGACCCCGTCGACGAGTCGCGAAGCGCCCGGAAAGATGGGCCCACGGCCGTAAACGCTTCCCAGTTCAAACACCCGCACCCGACTGGCCTGGCGATTGAGGTTGTAGCGCAGGCTCGAGACGAGACCGGCCAGCAGGTTGGTGCGCATGACTCCGAATTGGGCGGCAATGGGATTGAGAACTCGAATCAAACTCGCGGGATCGGCACCAAAGTCTGATTCCCAGGATTCGGGCACGAAGCTGAAATTGATCAGTTCCTGGTAGCCGGCCGCCGCGAGCGCCTTGCGCAGATCGTGCGCACTGCGCTCGCCTTCGGGCTGCGCCCGCATGCGAGCCGGAGCGCTTGGAGGCTCGGCCGGAATCGATGCGTAACCGTGCAGGCGCGCGACCTCCTCGATCAGATCGACCTCCAGTTGCAGATCGAAGCGAAAGCTCGGCGGCGTAACGCGATACACCTCGCCTTCCCGTTCGTACGCCAGGTCCAAGCGCGCAAAGCAACCCTCCACCTTCTCTTTCGATAGTGCAATTCCTAGGACTTGCTGCAGCCGCGAGAGGCGCAGAAGGACCGGCTCTCGCCGGGGCGGCCGAGCGACAACGTCGCTAATCGGCCCGACGCGCGTTTGCGGCGTTGCGCAGATTTGCACGATAAGTTGCGCAAGTCGCTCCAGCGCGATGGTGGTCCCCGCAAAATCCACCCCGCGCTCAAAACGGTGGGCTGCCTCCGAGGCAATCGACAGGCGTCGCGGCCGCCCCTGTATGGCCTCGGGCCACCAAAAGGCCGCCTCCAGATACACGTCCTGGGTATCGAGGGAGATCGAAGTTGCCAGCCCGCCCATGATCCCGGCGATGGCCGCGGCACCGGAGTTGTCTGCGACGACGCCCACCTGCGTGTCGAGCTCGATGGACTGCTCGTTAAGCAGCGTGATTCTTTCCCCCGGCCGAGCCCAGCGTATCTGAAGTTCGCCGTCGATTTTTTTCAAATCGAAAACGTGCGACGGCTGTCCGAGCTCGAGCATGACGTAGTTGGAAATGTCCACCAGCGCGGAAACGCAACGCTGTCCGGACTGCTCCAGGCGCCGTCTCATCCAGGCGGGCGTGGCGGCACGTGCGTTTACGCCGCGCACCACGCGCCCGGAAAATCTTCCGCACAGGTCGGGGGCATCAATGCGCACCGCGAGCCGCTCCTGCGAATTCACGACGACCCGATCGATCGATGGCGGTGCCATCGCTTGGCCACTGAGCGCGGCCAATTCCCGCGCCACTCCCAGCACGCTTAGGCAATCGCCGCGATTGGGCGTCGTCTTGATATCGAAGATCGGTTCGTCCAAGCCTAGCGCTTCGCGCAGATCCGCGCCGGGCATCATCGTCTCGTCCAAAATCAGCAATCCCTGCGCGTCTTCGGACAATCCGAGCTCCCGCGCGGAGCACAACATGCCGTCGGAGCGAACACCGCGGACGGTGGAGACCTTGATAAGAAGGCCGCCCGGCAGGCGCGCCCCGGGAAGCGCGCAGGGCACGGTCAGGCCGGCTGACACGTTCGGAGCGCCACATACGACGGTGCGCGTCGCGCCCCCGCCGGTGTCCACCTGGCACACCGTAAGGCGGTCGGCGTTTGGATGGCGCTCGACTCGCAAGATGCGCCCGACGACGACCTGGGAGAAACTGGGAACCGGTGGCGGCTCTTCGACTTCCAGGCCGCCCATGGTCAGGCGCTCGGCTAGCTCGGCGGCTTCGCCCGCCACGGGAGCCATCTCGCGCAACCACTCAAGGGCAATTTTCATGGCGCCTTAGCGATTGAACTGCTCGAGAAATCGCAGATCGCCCTCAAAGAACAGGCGCAGGTCGTCGACCCCATAGCGCAGCATGGTCAGGCGCTCCAGGCCGGAGCCAAAGGCAAACCCGATATAGCGTTCCGGATCCAGTCCGAAGTTGCGCACCACGTGCGGGTGTACCTGCCCGGCGCCGGAAATTTCGAGCCAGCGGCCCTTGCGAGGTCCACTGGTAAACATCATGTCGATTTCCGCCGACGGTTCCGTAAAGGGAAAGTACGATGGGCGAAACCGCACTTGCAACTCGTCGCTTTCAAAGAAGCGTCGCAAAAAGTCCGTGTAGACGCCCTTCAGATCGGCGAAACTGACGTTTTCGTCGATCCACAGACCCTCGACCTGGTGAAACATCGGCGAATGGGTGGCATCACTGTCCACTCGGTAGGTGCGCCCCGGCGCAATCACGCGCAACGGCGGTGCGGTGCGCTGCGCGTAGCGCACTTGAATCGGCGACGTGTGCGTTCGCAACAGCAGCGGTTTTCCCTCGGTGTCGTTCACGTCCACATAAAACGTGTCCTGCATGGAGCGCGCCGGGTGATTTTCCGGATTGTTCAACGCCGTAAAGTTGTACCAGTCGTTCTCGATCTCCGGGCCGTCGGCCACGTCAAAGCCGATTGACGAAAAGATTTCCTCGATCCGAATCCACGTTCGCATGATGGGATGGATTCCGCCGGGGCCGCGAAGGCGCCCCGGCAAGCTCACGTCGACGGCCTCGACCGCCAAGCGGGCGTCAAGCTCGAACTGCGCCAACTGCTGGCGCCGCTCGTGCAGCAGCTCCTCGATGCGCTGCTTGGCCGCATTGATGCGCGCCCCTTCGGTTCGTCGCTGCTCGGGGTCGAGCTGGCCCAGGCGCTTGAGCAGCTCGGTCAGAGAACCGCCCTTGCCCAGGAAGCGCGCCTTCTCGTTTTCCAGCGCCGCGGGCTGCGTGGCCGCAGCAAACGCGCGCTGGGCATCGCGGATCAGTTCGTCAAGCGGATCCATGGCAATAGTCGGAGCAAAAGGACCGAGCGGGCCAACGCCACCGAACGCTCGCAGGCTTGCTGTGGCGCCCGCGCGTCTAACGGGCAAGACTGGTCTTGACCTGCTCGACGATCGCCGCAAAGGCCGGTTTATCGAGCACCGCCATGTCGGCCAACACTTTGCGATCCAGATCGATGTGCGCCTTGCGCAAACCGCTGATAAACACGCTGTAGGACATGTCGTGCTCGCGCACGGCGGCATTGATGCGGGCGATCCAAAGCGAGCGAAAAACCCGCTTGCGCGCCCTGCGATCTCGGTACGCGTACTGGCCGGCTTTCATGACCGCCTCTTTGGCGACCCGAAAGACGTTGTTGCGCCGTTGCGTGAAACCCTTGGCAGCCGACAAGACCTTCTTATGGCGCGCGCGCGCCGTGACGCCGCGTTTTACTCGTGGCATGGCGTTTTCCTCTGGTTATCTCAGACCGGATTGAGCGGAAATCAGGAGTACGGGAGCATGCGCCGCACCGACGACTCGTCGGCCGGGTGCAGGTTCACCGGTCCGCGCAGATGGCGCTTATTTTTCGTCGTCTTTTTCGTAAGGATGTGGCGCTTAAACGCCTGGCCGCGCTTGATCGAGCCGCTCGCGCGAACTTTGAATCGCTTCGCGGCGCTCTTTTTGGTCTTTAACTTTGGCATGTTCTGCCCTCTTCCTTTGTTGATGCCGCTGGGCGTCCGACGCGCGTCGGAACTTTCCGTGCCTGCAGCACTTCTTGGTGAACTCCGGGCCAACCGCGGGGTTGTGCGGTCTTCGGCCGGAACATCGGCAATTTGCCTATTTTTTCTTGCGCGGTGCTAACACCATCACCATCTGGCGTCCTTCGAGCCGCGGCATTGCTTCGACCTGACTGAGCGGCTCCAAATCCGCTTTTACGCGCTCGAGCACTTTCAAGCCCAGTTCCTGGTGGGCCATCTCCCGTCCCCGAAAACGCATCGTCACCTTGGCCTTGTCGCCCTCCTCGAGAAACTCCGTCAGTTTGCGGATCTTGGTCAGGTAATCGTTCTCATCGGTGGCCGGACGAAACTTTATCTCCTTGACCTGAATCTGGCGCTGCTTGAGTTTGGCTTCATGGGCTCGTTTTTGCTCCTGGTAGCGAAACTTGCCGTAATCCATCATGCGGCATACCGGAGGCTCGGCCGTCGGGGCAATCTCCACCAGATCCAGATTGCCTTCCTCGGCCATTCGCAGAGCCTCGGCCGTGCGAACCACTCCTAGCTGTTCTCCATCGGCCCCTACCAGGCGAATTTCCGGGGCCGATATTTCGCCATTGATGCGATGCGCACGTTCGTTTGCGATGGCTCTACGCTCCAAAAGGTTTTACCTCAGACCCTGCTTGCGCTCGAGTCGCGCCGCTGCTCCACATCAAGCCGCAGGCGCTCGGCAAAGGCCGCAGTCGTCATGACGCCCAGGTCAACACCACCGCGTGCCCGCACGGCCACCGTCTCGCTCTGCACCTCCTTTTCCCCGACCACGAGGATGTAGGGAAGCTTTTGCAGTGCAAGACCGCGGATTTTATAGGCGATTTTCTCGTTGCGCAAATCCGCGATTCCTCTAACACCTTGTTTTTTCAGGTATTGCTCCACCTTTTGCGCATAGGCCGCAGAGAGCTCCGAGATGCTTGCGACGGCGAACTGCTCGGGGGCGAGCCATACCGGCAAGGCCCCTGCGTAGTGCTCCAGCAAAATGCCGATAAATCGCTCGAGCGAACCGACGATTGCGCGATGCAACATTACTGGCACGCGTCGCGTGTTGTCCTCGGCTACGTATTCGGCCCCAAGTCGGCCGGGCATCGCAAAATCGACCTGCATGGTCCCGCACTGCCACGAGCGGCCGATCGAATCCTTTAAGTGATACTCGATCTTTGGACCATAGAAGGCGCCCTCTCCGGGGCTGATGGCAAAAGAGCACCCCGATCGGTGGAGGGACTCCTGCAGCGCGGCCTCGGCTCGATCCCAGGATTCGTCCGCGCCAATGCGCTGGGCCGGACGCGTTGCGACCTTGTACGCGATGTCCGTAAAGCCAAAGTCCCGGTAGACCTTCTGCAGCAAAGCGGTGTAGGCCACGCACTCCTCGAGGATCTGCTCCTCGGTGCAAAAAATATGGCCGTCGTCCTGCGTGAAGCCCCGCACGCGCATGATTCCGTGCAGCGCCCCTGAAGGCTCGTTGCGATGACACTGCCCGAATTCGCCGTAGCGAAGCGGCAGATCCCGGTACGACCGCAGGTCCGATTTGTAGATCTGCAGGTGGCCAGGACAGTTCATCGGCTTAATGGCGTAGTGCCGACTCTCCGACTCGGTCGTGAACATGTTCTCGCGAAAGTTGTCCCAATGCCCCGTTTTTTCCCAGATGCTGCGGTCCAGTATCTGCGGTGCTTTGACCTCCTGGTAGCCATTTTCCTGATATACGCGGCGCATGTATTGCTCAACCTGTTGCCAGATCGTCCATCCTTTGGGGTGCCAGAACACGAGCCCCGGGGCCTCATCTTGTTGATGAAACAAATCGAGCTCGCGACCAAGTTTGCGGTGATCGCGCTTTTCTGCCTCCGCAAGCATGTGCAGGTAGGCGTCCTGCTCTTCCTTCCTTGCCCAAGCCGTGCCGTAGATCCGCTGCAGCATTTCGTTGCGACTATCGCCACGCCAGTACGCCCCGGCCACCTTCATGAGCTTGAAAACCCGCAGCTTGCCGGTCGAGGGTACGTGGGGCCCTACGCAAAGATCCACGAAGTTGCCCTCGCGATACAAGGAAATCTCCTCGGTGTCCGCGATGCCGCTGATGATCTGCGCCTTGTACTTTTCCCCAATAGACTCGAAAAACGCCACTGCGTCGGCGCGGTTCCAAACTTCCCGGCGGACGGGTTCGTCAAGCGCCGCCAACTCGCGCATCCGGCGCTCGAGCGCTTCGAGATCCTCGGGCGTAAACGCTCGCTTGTACGCGATGTCGTAGTAAAACCCGTTTTCGATCACGGGTCCGATCGTGATCTGCGCCTCGGGAAACAGGTCTTTGACCGCGTACGCCAATAGGTGGGCCGTGGAATGACGCAGGATCTCGAGCCCCTCGGGGTCCCGATCGACAACGATCGCCACGCGCGCGTCACGCTCGATCAGATACGAGGTGTCAACCAAGCGACCGTCGATCTTTCCCGCCAGAGCCGCCTTCGCAAGCCCCGGGCCGATCGCGGCGGCCACCTCGGCAACCGTTACCGGGCGCTCGAACGCGCGCACGGAACCGTCGGGAAGGGAAATCGAAATCATTTCTTACTCCGATACGCTCGCCATCGGAAGGAACTTCGCAGTGGGGTCGTGGCAAAAAAAAGCGCGGACAAGCCGCACCTTCTTGCTGCGCGCGGCAGCTTTGCGACAAATCTACCGGAATCGGGCATCGCCCATAGCACTCCGCTCGCGGGGTGCGGACGCGAAATTCGCAACTTCGCCCCCGCGGACGGCCAAGCTCCTTCGCACGGCATGGACGAGCGATCGCGCAACTCCGATACCCGACCGTGGTAGGCGCGATTGGACTCGAACCAACGACCCCCACCATGTCAAGGTGGTGCTCTAACCAGCTGAGCTACGCGCCTCCAGCAAAGAAGAAATGATACACGATGGTCTGTTGCAGCCCGATTGGCAAGCCGCTCACGCACGAAACGCTCGCAATTGGACATGCACGCTGGCAAGACCTGCAAAGCGCCAATAAGAGGGGAGAAATCGCGCCGGTGTCACGCGCAAGTAATTTGCCGTACACGGGGCTGTAAAAGAGTATCTCTAGCCTCGCGCCATCCCATATTTTGAGATATCGACGATGCTTGAGAACAGTTCTGGCCAAACCGGCGTGCCCTCGATCGATTGCGTGCGCGACCACGGCGCACTGAGTATCGGACTGGCGCGCAGTGCGGCCGACCTGCAGGACGCACAACGATTGCGCTTTGCCGTGTTTGCGGAGGAATTGGGCGCCAACCTGGCACCCTCCGTAGCGGCGATCGACCAGGATGAATTCGATCTGTATTGCGATCACCTTCTCGTGCGGGTTCGGCAAACTGGCCAGGTCATCGGAACGTATCGCATCCTGCCGCCGCACCGCCGCGATCAAATCGGACGGCTGTATTCCGAGTCGGAATTTGATCTATCGGCTTTGGAGGACCTGCGTCCGTCGCTGATCGAAGTCGGTCGCTCCTGCGTTCATTCGGAGCATCGCAGCGGTGCGGCGATCCTCCTGCTCTGGGCGGGCCTGGCGCAGTACATGCGAAAAGGCCGCTACCGCCACCTGATTGGTTGCGCGAGCGCGCACCTGACCGACGGCGGTGCGCAGGCAGCGGGCCTGCGCGACCGGCTGCAGCCGTACCTCTCGGATGCGGCTCATCGGGTATTGCCGCACATGCCGTTTCCCCACGACCGGATAGCTCGACCCGAGAACGTCGAGATACCCCCGCTCATCAAGGGATATTTGCGGCTGGGCGCCAAAGTCTGTGGCGAACCGGCGTGGGATCCGGACTTCAATAGTGCCGATTTTCTGATGTGGCTGTCGCTCGAGGATCTGCACCCGAAGTACGCGCGCCACTTTGATCTGTTGGCGGTGCAAGGTGAAACCGCGACGGTCTGAGCGGCGGGCCGCGCCAAGGGTCGTGCCGGCGACCGGGTTTGTGGTGCGCTGGATTTATTGGATATCGCGCATCCTGCCGCGCCGGCCGCCTCGCATGCGGCGCGAGGAGCGGATTTATCTGGCGCCGTTTTGAGCGCCCGCGGTTGCCGGCGAGTTATTTGCGCCGCGCAACAAGCACGCCCTTGACCTCGCCGAGTTGCGCCAAAGAGCGCCGCAGGGCCGCGCCATCGGGCACCTCGACGGTGAAGTGCATTTGTGCCTGGTCGCGCTGGGAGACGGTATGGACGCCGACCACATTGAACTTTTCGCGCGCAAACACTTCGGTGATGTCGCGCAGCAGACCCTGACGGTCGTTGGCGAGCAGGACCAGCTCGACAGGATAGTTCGCTTCGCCGGCCGCGGAAGCCGCATCCCATTGGACCTCAATCAGGCGCTCCGGCTGTCGCGCCATGAGCATGCGCGCGTTGGCGCAATTGGTGCGATGAACAGAAATTCCCCGACCGCGCGTTATAAATCCGACGATCGGGTCCGGGGGAATTGGCCGACAGCAGCGCGCCAGGCTCGTTAGCAACGAATCGACGCCAACGACCAATACTGCGCCTCGGCCCGGTGCGGGTTGTCGTACCCGCTCCACCGGTACAACGGCCTCCTCGACCGCGGGCGCGGTCCCCAAAAGTGTCTGCTCAATACTGCGCAGACTAAATTCGTCCTTGTTGGCAGCCGCGCACAGTTCTTCCGCGGTCGCATATCCCAGGCGTCGCGCCAATTCGTCTAAGCCTACGGCGGTGCGCCCCAGACGCTGCAGCTCGCGCAAGATCGTTTCGCGGCCGGCCGCCACCGACTGTTCGTGCTCCTGCGCATGGAACCACTGCCGCACTTTGGCTTTGGACCGGGCGCTGACCAAAAAGCCGAGCTCCGGGTTGAGCCAGTCGCGACTGGGCCCACCGCTTCGCGCGCTCAGTACCTCGACCGTTTGACCCGTTCGCAGCGGCGTGTTAAGCGACACCAAGGAGCCATCGACCCGCGCGCCGCGGCAACGATGACCCAACTCGGTGTGCACGTGATAGGCAAAATCGATTGCCGTAGCGCCGTGCGGCAACTCGACAACACGACCCTGAGGAGTCAAAGCATAGACGCGGTCGTCGCCCCGCGGACCGCTCGACGGTTCGACTTCGCGTTGCCAATCGAGCAGGCGGCGCAGCCAGGCGACTTTTTCCGCTTCCGGACGCTCTTTGCCCCCGCTTTCCTTGTAGCGCCAATGCGCCGCCATCCCCAGTTCGGCCTGTTCGTTCATGCGCCGAGTGCGGATCTGGATCTCGACGGGTTTGCCCTCGTCATCCAGCACCACGGTGTGCAGCGATTGGTAGCCATTTGCCTTCGGTTTAACAATGTAGTCGTCGAACTCGCTCTCGATCGGCTGCCAACGCTGATGCAGCAGCGCCAACACCTCGTAGCACTGCTCGATGGTGCCGACGACCACACGCAAGGCGCTTTGGTCGAAGACGCGCTCAAAGGCAAGGTTCTTTGCGCTCATCTTGCCTGCGATGCTGGCAATGTGTTTGGGGCGTCCCGTGACGGTCGCCGCAATGCCTGCGCCTTGCAGGAGAGACCGCAGCGCATCGGCCGCCGCGGTAACTCGTCGCTCGCGGCGCTCGCGCTTTTCCTCCAGCAAGTGCGCGATGCGCTGATACGTTTGCGGTTCGAGAAACCGAAGGGAAAAATCTTCGAGTTCCCACTTGAACTGCCAGATTCCCAATCGGTTGGCCAGCGGAGCATAAAGTGCGCGCGTCTCCCGCGCAAAGGCCGGTGCTGCGCTCGGGCGATGGGCAGCTAAGTACCGCATAGTCTGCAATCGGGATGCCAGGCGTAACAGAACGACACGCATATCGTTGACCATGGCCAGCAGCATGCGACGCAGCAGCTCTTCTTGTCCCTCCGGCATCGCGGCGGTGTTTGGTTGATCCGGACGCATGCGATTGCGCACCGCGTCGGACAGGTGGCGAAGCTGACGAAGATCGGCGACGAGCTGAGCGACGACCGGACCAAAATTGCTTCGCAACCAGCGGTCCGCGTCCCGGACGACCTCATGGACGGCAAAAAGGTATGCCGCCGCGAGCAGTTCGCGATCGGGCCGCACGGCGCCAACGATTTCCACCATCGCCTGCGCATGAGCGCTCATTGCCTCGCCGCTCTCCAGCGATCGGTCGGCGTAGAGCGGAAAGACCAGCGAGCGCGCCCGCTCCGGATCGACGGCGGCCGATTCCGTGTCTCGGTCCGTTGGAGCGCTCATGTATTTGTCCGCACCATCGTGCAAAAATGCCAAGGCTCGCCCGTTTGACTCGCCGATTTGACTGAGGGTTCCTCCGGCCACGCCGTGAACGGTATTGGAATTTGCCCCCTCCGACGGCCTGCCGGTTCCGACTCCTTCACCTCCCTGTTGCGGCAAAATTGCGACATGCTGCGTATTTTGGGCCACTACCTCTCTCGCCGTCCCGACCGCATTTCGGACACGCTTTGGGACGCCCAGATTCGTGCCTTTCCGCTGTTGGCGCGGTTCCAGGCGCCGACGTTACAGCACCTGCGCGCAATGTGCGAGCAGTTCCTTGCGCAAAAATCCCTCGTCGGAGTCCGAGGGTTGGAGCTCACCGCATCGATGGAATTGCATATCGCCGCACAGGCGTGTGTGCCGGTGTCACATCTAGGACTGAACTGGTATCGCAACTGGAGAGGCATTGTCGTCTACCCGTCCTCTTTTCGGGTTCGGCGCAAGATCCAAGAAGATAGTGGTGTGGTACACGAATTCGATGCCGGTCTAAGCGGGGAAGCCTGGAAAGGTGGGCCGGTGGTTCTATCGTGGGAGGATGTAAGCGGTTCGCCGGGTCCGGAAGGTGTTTTGCGAGAAGGTCCCGCGCACAACCTAGTCATCCACGAGTTTGTCCACCAGCTCGACTTGCTCGACGGAGAGGCCGACGGAGTACCGCCGTTCGATCGACGCCTCCACGCTGGACTGCATCGATCTGCGTGGGAAGACGTCCTACACGACGCCTACGAGCGGTTTTGTGCCGAGGTGCAAATGCGCGAAGGCGAGCTTCCGCAAAGGATCGCCCCGGACAGTGCCGAGGCCGACGAATTTTTCCGGGGACTGCCGCTGGACGCCTACGCGGCAACCGATCCAGCGGAATTCTTCGCCGTGTCGAGCGAAGCCTATTTTATGCGACCAGCGGACGTACGCGATGCGTTTCCCCAATGGTACGACTTGCTGCGCCGCTTTTATCTCGACCAGCAACCGTCGTAGGGTTTCTTGACGAGGGTACGGGTATTTGCGCTGCATCGCCGGCACGCGCAAGCCGACCGCGGGCTTGTACACTCTGGCGTGTGCGCGGAGAGTCCCCGAATGCTACATCCACAAACGCAGTCGCTGTTGGAGCTGTACGAGCGAAATCAGCTGCCGCCCGTCTACACGCTAACTCCTCCGGAGGCCCGGCGGTCGTATCGCGAACGTCGCGCGCTCACTCAGCCCGACCCATCTCCCGTCTCGCGGCTGCAGGAGTTGCGCGCTTCCGGACCCTTGGGGCCCATTGGGTTGCGTCTGTACCGGCCGCTGTCTGCGCAAGCGGCGGACGGCGAACTGCTTCCGGCGCTCGTTTATTTTCACGGCGGTGGTTGGGTAATCGGCGACCTGGATACTCATGACACGCTGTGCCGCGAACTGGCCAACGGCGCCGGCTGTGCGGTCGTTTCGGTGGATTACCGGCTTGCGCCCGAGCATCGTTTTCCGGCGGCAGTGCATGACTGTGTCGCGGCCATCCGCTGGGTGCGGCGCAATGCCGCTGCGCTGCAGTTGGACGCCGACCGTATTGCGGTCGGCGGCGACAGTGCGGGAGGAAACCTGGCCGCGGTGGTATCGATCACCCTGCGCGAAGAAGGCGATCCGCCTCCGGTCTACCAGATGCTCATCTACCCCTCCACGGACATGCGCTGCGGGACCGCGTCGCATACCAGTTTTGCATCCGGCTATCTTCTGACGCGCGAGTCCATCGCCTACTACCATGGTCACTATGTCGAAGACGCCGCAGAGTATCTTGACTGGCGTGCCTCGCCCCTGCTGCACCCCGACCTGTCGGAACTGCCACCTGCACTGGTGCTGACGGCCGGTTTCGATCCTTTACGTGACGAGGGCCTGCAGTACGCCCAGCGCCTAAGCGAGTCGGGCAATCGCGCCACCAGCGTATGCTTCGAACGTCAGATCCATGGTTTCATCACGATGGGCCGGCTGATCGACGAGGCCAATACCGCGGTGAACTTGTGCGCCGCGGAATTGCGCCGGGCGCTGGCCCCGACCGAATCTCCGTCCAAGGACCAATCGGCGCGGCGGGTCGCGGTCTGAGAGCCAATTGATAGCGACGACGTAGCCCGATACCGAGGTCCTGTCCGGTCGGACACCGCACACGCCCGTTCCTCACGCCGAAGAGGCGTCGAGCTGCGCCAAGCGCGGCAGAGTCGACAGCGCGTTGCGGTTCGTTAGCGCCGCCAATTGTTCCGGCGTAATACCGCGAAGGCCGGCAATGATCGTTGCCACGGCTGGCAATTGGCACGGTTCGTTGCGCGGTGCGCTGTTGCTGGCGCGCAGCCACTGGGGCGGAATGTCCGGCGCGTCCGTCTCCAACACGATGGCCTCGGTTGGCAGCTCGGCGGCAAAGCGCCGAATTCTCCGGGAACCGTCATAGGTTGCCGATCCGCCGAAACCCAATCGCATGCCAAGATCCAAGAACCCCTGGGCCTGTACCGCTGATCCATTAAATGCGTGCGCGATGCCTCCCTGCACGCCAATGCGGCGCAAGTGGTAGAGCAAGCGGTCTGCCGAGCGACGCACGTGCAAAATCACCGGTAACCGGAACTGCTGGGCGATTTGAAGCTGTTCGCGGTAAAACATCTCTTGCAATTCGATCGCAGGAGCGCTCTGGCTAAAATCCAGACCGATCTCGCCGATGGCAACGAAGTGCAAATCCGAGCAAGCGCTTCGCGCGGCGTACCGCAGCCGGTCCAGATCGGCCGCACTTGCATTGGCAACCGCCAAGGGATGTATGCCCAGCGCGTACGCATAGCCATACCGGTGTGCGCATTCGCGCACGCGCGCGAAACCCTCAGTATCTACCGCCGGCAGCACCATCATGTGAACCCCGGCGGCCGCCGCGCGCGCAACGACTTGGTCGCGATCGGCATCAAACTCCCGGGCGTCGAGATGGCAATGGGTGTCGATCCACATGGGGAAAGTCTATCGCGCGCGAACAACCGGCCGATCGATCCCGAAGTTGACCCGAAACCCCCTGCCCTCGTATCGAGGCGTACGTTCGAAACGCCGCGCCGACGCGCGCTTACGCAACGGCGCGAACTTCGGAGCCTATGCTCGTTGTCGCCGCGCAGACCAAGACACACCTTTCTGGTAGGCAAAGGGCGCTCGGGCAATTGCCGAAGGCAAAATGCCTGCGCCGCTCCGTGACAAGCAAGAACGCGTATTTGGCACGGTCAGGCGTGGTTTATCAACAGCATCGTCGCGGCCGCCGTGTTGGAAATCGGGATATGGAAGTTCGAGTGTCCCAAGGTGACGCGCCCGGTGAGAGCACCTCGCGCCGCCAGCCAATTGAGAAGCTCCACGCCCTGCGTGCCGGCCCGCTCCACGAGGTCTAGGTCCGAAAACTGCGTTGCCCATGTCGGGTCGGAAATCAGGCTATCCATGAACTGGAGATCAAATTGCTTGTTGATGAACCCCGCACGTTTGCCTTCGAGCTGATGCGACAGTCCACCGGTGCCGATGACCACGACTCGGCAATCAGGCTCAAAGGACTCGATTGCGCGTCCAATTGACTGGCCTAGCTTGTAGCAACGCTTCGCCGAAGGCAGGGGGAACTGCACGGTGTTAATGCAAACAGGTATGGTTCGCACCGGCCACCTTTGATCCGGCCACAGCAGCGCCATGGGAACCGTCAAGGCATGGTCCACCCTCATCTCCTGGCAGGTGACCATGTCGAATTCGTCGGCAATTAAAGAATTGATTAGATGCCACGAAAGGTCCAAATCGCCCTGAAATGACGGCACGACGGGGATACCCCACCCTTCGTCGGCGTTGCGGTACTCGGGCGCCGCACCGATGGCGAAGGTTGGCTGTTTGTCGAGAAAAAAATTCAGACCGTGGTCGTTGTACACGACCAGCGCAACATCGGGCCTTTCCTTTGCAAGCCAGTCGCGAATCGGTAGAAACCCGTCAAAAAATGGCTTCCAGTACGGATCGTCGTAAAGCCGCTTGGCAATTGCACCCCCGATGGCCGGAACGTGCGAGGTCGTAATGGCACCTACGATCTTGGCCATCGTCTATCTCCCGGCGGCGAGCAGTTTCGCCTTGAATTCTTCCTTGCTGACCCCGGTCTGCTGGGCCCCGATATCTTGCATGTCCAGGCCAAAGATGCCGCCGAACTTTGCCAGGTAATAAACATTTCCGCCCGCTTCCAGCAGTTCGAGCACGTTGCGATGGGCGATGGCCGTGCGCTGCTGTTCATTGAGACCAAACTTGGCGCAGTACGCTTGCTCGTCCCGCAGAAATTCTTCGCGGTTCGCGCGTTCGTTAAACGAATAGCACATCTTGTTTAGCGCATAGCCCTTGCGGGCGATGTCACCGTCAAACACGGTCGTGCCGAAGATCTGACGTTTGGCCTTGGGCGGATTCATTCGAGTGGCTCCTTCCTCACCAGTACAGTCGCAGGGGGTTATCTACCAACAGTGCGCGCTGCAATTGGGGTGTCGGTGCGATGCGCGGCACGAAGTCGACCAGGTTTCCGTCATCGGGCATGTGCGACTTCATGTTGGGATGGGGCCAATCGGTTCCCCACAAGACACGATCGGGAAAGGTCTGCACCAGACGCCGGGCAAAGGGCGCCACGTCGTCGTAGGCCGGAGGGCCCGAAAGCGAAAGCCGCTCGGGACAGCTCACCTTGGACCAAATGTTGCGGTGTTCGCGCAACAGGCGGACAAACCTCTCGAATTCGGGACCGTCCACGGGTTTGGCAACGTCCGGGCGCCCCATGTGGTCAACGACAACGATGGTCGGCAGCGACGTGAAGAAATCCCACAACTCGGGCAGATCCTGTGCCTCGAAGTACACGACGACGTGCCAGCCCAACGGAGCGATGCGTTGGGCGATTTCCACCAACACCTCTCGAGGCGTGAAATCCACAAGGCGCCGCAGAAAATTAAAGCGCGTCGCGCGTACGCCGGCCTCGTCCAGCTGTCGCAATTCCGCATCGGTGATGTCCCGGTCGATCGACGCAACACCGCGCGCCTTGCCCTGCGAGCTGCGCAGCGCGTCGACCAGGGCGCGGTTGTCGTTGCCGTGACAAGTGGCCTGCACAATTACGTTGCGCTCAAAACCCAGATAGTCGCGCAGCGCAAAGAGCTTTTCTTTCGGTGCGTCGCAGGGCGTGTATTTGCGCGCTGGCGCGTACGGAAATCGGTCGGCTGGGCCGAACACGTGGCAGTGGGCGTCCACCGCGCCGGCCGGTGGCACGAAACGCGGCTTGGACGGGTTGGGATGAAAGGGCAGATAGTCAGCGTCCACGATCGGGCGTTTCCGGACTCTTACCGTCCAAAGACAATGCCATCGAAGAGTTTGCGGGCGGTAAGCAGCACCGCCGCGCTGGCGACCTCCCCCTTTTCGTCCACGTCCACGACGATCGTGGACTCCCCGATCGGGTGCTCAATGGGCATGACTTTGGAGCAACCGGCGGGTACCCGCGCCATCGCCGCGGCGGGCGTTCCCGGCAAAACGCAGGCGGTCGCGACGCTGACGGCGCCGAGCACCCCGATCGAGGCATGGCAGCGATGCGGAATAAAAGTACGGGTGTTGATCGTCCCGCCCGCCCGCGGGGCACTGACCAACGTCATCTTGGGTACCGACTTCTCGCGCACGTCGCCCAGATTCATCAAGGGTCCTGCCACAAGCCGTATGGACTCCAATTTGGCCTTCAGTGCCTCGTTTGCGTCGAGCTGCTCCCGGCTTTCGGCCCCCGTGATCCCCAGATCGCCGGCGCGCAACACGACCACCGGCATGCCGTTGTCGATGCACGTTACCTCGAAACCTTCGATGGTATCGACTGGCTTTCCCGTCGGCAAAAGCGCTCCACAGCTCGAGCCGGCGGTATCGCGAAAGACAACGGGAATGGGACTGGCCGTGCCGGGGACACCGTCGAGGTGCGCTTGGCCGGCATACGTTACGACACCGCCCGGAGTGCGTATGCGCGCCTCGGCCACTTGGCCGGTGTTTTGCATGTAGATCACGACCTTCGTCTCCCCGTCGGCCGCCCGGACCAATCCCCGCTCAATGGAAAACGGCCCGACGCCCGCCAGAATGTTGCCGCAGTTTTGCGCGTCCGTGACGATGGCCTGTTCGACAAAAACCTGCAAAAACAAGTAGTCCACGTCGACCCCGGGTCGTCCGGAGGGCCGGACAACGGCGACCTTTGAAGTCAGAGGATCGGCGCCGCCCATGCCGTCGATCTGGCGCTTGTCGGGCGAGCCCATTACGGCGAGCAAAAACGCGTCGCGCTCAGCCGTCGCGGCCGGCAAATCGGTCGCGAGAAAGTAGCCGCCCTTAGAAGTGCCCCCGCGCATCCACATGCACGGCGCGCTAGACATATCGCAGACCTTTTTCCGCAAGGCGCTTTCGCATGTCGTAGATGTCCAAGCCGAGTTCCCCGGATGCCAGTCGCACGCGTTTGGCCTCTTCGCCGGCAAGGCGGGCGCGGGCCTTTTGCAGCACTTCGACGGCCTCCGGGCGGCGCACGACGCAAACCCCGTCGTCATCGGCCACGATCACGTCGCCGGGATTCACAAGGGTGCCCGCGCACACGATGGGGACGTTCACGGAGCCAAGTGTCTCCTTTACCGTGCCTTGGGCACACACCGCCTTGGACCATACCGGCATTCGCATTTCCGTGAGCGTGCGAATGTCGCGTACACCGGCATCGATAACGAGTCCCACGCCGCCGCGAGCACGCAGCGAGGTCGCAAGCAAATCGCCGAAGTACCCGGCGTCCGAAGGAGAAGTCGGCGCCAGGACCAAGATATCGCCCGGCTTGACTAGCTCCACCGCGACGTGAACCATCCAGTTATCGCCCGGAGGAGCGGAAATCGTGATGGCCGACGCCGCGACGCTCGCGCCGAAGTAAATCGGGCGCAGGTAGGAGGCCATAAGGCCGCTGCGGCCCTGCGCCTCGTGGACGGTTGCCACGCCGCACTGCGCCAGCGCAGCCAGTACCGAGGCGTCGGCTCGTTCGATGTTGCGCACGACAATTCCTTGGTCCTTCATGCTCGTCGAACCTCCCTTTCAGCGACCGTTCGCCTTGAGCGCGGCGTCCAGGCGCGGATAGACCGCGCGCGCATTGCCCTCGTAGATGCGCTGCCGATCCTCGGCGGAAAGCGCAGCGGCCTCAACATAACGTTTCGTGTCGTCGTAGAAATGACCCGTTTCCGGATCAATACCGCGCACAGCACCGATCATTTCCGAGGCAAACAAGATGTTTCGCACGGGTACGACGCACGTCAGCAGATCAATACCGGCCTGGTGATAGACGCAGGTGTCAAAAAAGACGTTATTGAGCAGGTGATCGGCAAGCAGCGGTTTGCCCAATTCCTGCGCCAATCCTCGGAATCGACCCCAGTGATACGGTGCGGCGCCGCCGCCATGAGGAATCACGAAACGAAGAGTCGGAAAATCCTTGAACAGGTCCGACGTCAGACATTGCATGAAGGCCGTCGTGTCCGCGTTCAAGTAGTGCGCCCCGGTGGTATGAAAGCACGGGTTGCAGCTCGTGCTCACGTGAATCATCGCCGGAATGTCCAGTTCGACCATTTTTTCGTAAATCGGGTACCAGTGACGGTCGGACAGCGGAGGTTCCCTCCAGTGGCCGCCGGACGGATCGGGATTAAGGTTTATGGCCACAAACCCGTATTCCAGGACACACTTTTCCAATTCGGGAATGCAGGTACGCGGATCAATGCCCGGAGACTGCGGAAGCATGGCCGCACCGATGAAATTTTCCGGGAACATGCGCGCTACGCGGTAACACAGCTCGTTGCAGATTCCGGCCCAGGTGGCACTGACGGAAAAGTCCCCGATATGGTGCGCCATAAAGCTTGCGCGAGGCGAAAAAATCGTCAAGTCGCTGCCGCGCTCCTTCATTTTCTTTAGCTGGTTCCCTTCGATCGATTCGCGCAACTCGTCGTCGGTAATTTTCAGCTCCGAAGGTTTCGGTGCGATCGTCGGCTGGCCAATTGCCGCGATTTGCCGCTTACGCCATTCCTCCAAAGCCTTCGGGGCCGTCGTGTAGTGCCCGTGGCAATCAATGATCAATGCCGCACCTTTGAACGCGAACCGATTGACTTGCGAGGACTAAGTATCTACGTCTGGCAGATTCTTTGCATTCCAATCTTGGCAAAACGGCATAAGATTTTGTTATAAAAGCCTTTGCCATGCAGCCCGATAAGATGCCGTCCCCTCTGGCTAACTTGCGCCATCTGCGAGCGTTTTGCGAAGTCGCGGCACAGCACAGCATCAGCCAAGCGGCAGGCCGGATCTTTCTTTCGCAGCCCGCAATAACCCAAGCGATTGCCAAGCTCGAACGACTGCTGGGCGGCGTTTTGTTTGAGCGTCACAGCGAGGGCATGCGGCCTACGGAGGCGGCGACATTGTATGCGCAGCGCGTGGAGCGCGCCTTGCGCTTGATTCGTTCTGGGGTTCAGGAAGCCCTGCGCCTGGGCCCGGAAAAAGCTTTCCGCCGGTCGCTCCCGTTCGATCAAATGCTGACCATGACACAGCTGCGAGCGCTCGTTGCCGTCTCCAACGCGGGCAACTTCACGATGGCCGCCCGTACGATCGGCACTTCGCAGCCGGCCCTGCATCGTGCGGCACGGGACCTCGAGGGCGTTTTGGGAATCGCCCTGTACCAAAAGAGTGCTCAAGGAATTGAGTTAAGCCGCGCTGGTCAAATTCTGGTGCAGCAGACCAAATTGGCCTTTGCCGAACTTGCCCAGGGCTATGCCGAGGTGGCTGCGCTCGGCGGCCAAGAGAGCGGCCGCATCGTCGTCGGTGCGATGCCGCTATCCCGGCACTTCTTGCTGCCGGGCGCCATCAACGCCTTAGCCCGTCGGCACCCGGAGATGCATGTCCAAGCGGTCGACGGCCCCTATGAGGAACTGCTGCGCGGACTGCGGCACGGCGAAATCGACCTGCTGATCGGGGCCCTGCGCGATCCGGCGCCGGTCGATGACATTGTCCAAGAAAGACTTTTTGACGATCCGCTGACCCTCGTTGCTCGTAGCGGACACCCGCTGCATCGCAAAAATCGGCTCACCATTCGCGATCTGGCGGCTTACCCGTGGGTGGTTCCTCGACGGGGAACACCGACGCGAGATCGTTTCGAGGCCTTGTTTCGCAACGCCCGAGATGTGTACCCGGCGGGTTTGGTCGAGTCCAGCTCGTTCGTGTTAATCCGTGCCCTTCTCCTGGAGAGCGACCGCCTGACCCTCATCTCCGCGCATCAGGTGCGTTTGGAAGCTGCGCAAGGTCTCCTGCGAATTTTGCGCTATGACCTAAGCGATACTCGGCGACCGATTGGGCTGACCACACGTCGTAACTGGCGGCCTACGGCCACCCAGCAGCTTTTTGTGGAGTTTCTGCGAAGCGCCGAAAACACCTATTCGGAAAACAAATACGTCCCGAAGTAATGAATTTCCCTGAACGGCGCGCCGGTGATAGATTTGACTCGTTGGCATTCTTGGAGCCGCGAACCCGCATAGAGTTTGTGGAGATTTCGAGGGCGTTGGCGTGACGACACGGCAGGACATCCGTTTGGCATTTCTCGGTTTTGGCGAAGCCGCGGGGGCGTTCGTGCAGGGGTGGGGAGAGCTGCGTCCGACGCAGGTGCGCGCGTACGACATTAAGGTCGATCACGAATCGGCACCCGTTCGACAGCGCAAGTGGCAAGACTACGAGCGCTTGCAGGTGAGCGGATGCGCAACGTTGATACAGGCTTTGGCAGGAAGCAATGTCGTTTTCTCGGTTGTTACCGCGGATCAGGCGTTGGTTGCGGCGCATCGCGCGGCCTCGAGCATCGAACCCGGCACACTATTTCTTGACTGCAATTCCTGCGCGCCCGACACGAAACGAAAGGCTGCCGAACTCATCGAAGGAGCCGGTGGGCGCTATGTCGATGTGGCGATCATGGCGCCGGTGTACCCTGCCTTGCATCGCGTGCCGATGCTGATCAGCGGCCCGCATACTGGCGTCGCCGCGGAGGCGCTCGCCGCATTGGACATGCGTGCCGAGATTGCGCCGGGGCCGGTCGGGGCGGCGTCGTCCATCAAGATGGTGCGCAGCATTGCGGTAAAGGGCCTGGAGGCGCTGGTCGCGGAATGCGTTCTCGCGGGCCGCCGCGCCGGCGTCGACGGGCCGGTGCTCGATTCCCTAGAGGCCTCATTTCCCGGGTTTCGGTGGAAGGAGCGTGCCGGGTACATGCTCGAACGAGTCATGGTGCACGGTGTGCGCAGGGCGGCCGAAATGCGCGAAGTCGCGCTAACGGTCGAGCAACTGGGGCTTTGCCCGAGCATGTCGCGCGCCGCCGCGCAGTGGCAGCAATCCATTGGCGAGCTTGCCGTACCGGTTGCGCAAGCCGACTATCGCGCGCGGGCCGATGCGGTATTACGGGCTCTGTCGGCGGCGCCCGAGCCACGCACCGCGGGCGCGCGCGATGACTATCACGATATTCCCGGCACCTATGTCTTTGACGCCGAACAATCGCGCCGCGGCTATCCGCTGAACATGTTTTGCATGTCCCTCAATCGAGAGAGCAACCGAGCGGCTTTTCGGGCCGATGAGTCGGCCTACCTCGCGCAATACGCATTAAGCGACGAACAAAAGGCGGCCGTCTTGGGGCGCGATTGGAACGAGATGCTGCGCGTGGGCGGGAATATCTACTACACAGCCAAGCTTGCCGCCACCGATGGTCTTACCTTTCAGGATCTTGCCGCCAAAATGACAGGCCTGAGCCGCGAGGACTACCGCAAGATGATGCTCGAGGGCGGCCGTCCTATCGCGGGCAACCGCAGCAAATTGGAATGGGAACGTGGCTGAAATCGTCGCCGGCGTCGCCAGTTCCCATGTTCCCGCAATTGGCGTGGCCATGGATCAGGGAAAGACGCACGAAGCTTACTGGGAGCCGCTGTTCCGCGGCTTTGAGCGCTCCCGTCAGTGGATGGCGGCTCTGCAGCCGGACGTTGCAATCGTGGTTTACAACGATCACGCAACGGCCTTTTCCCTGGAGGTGATCCCGACTTTTGCCCTGGGTTGCGCGGCCGAATTTTTTCCCGCCGATGAAGGATGGGGCCGTCGCCCGGTTCCGTCCGTGCCGGGTCACCCGGAGCTTGCCTGGCACCTGGCGCAGTCTCTCATTCTGGACGAGTTTGACATCACCATAGTCAACCGGATGGAGGTGGACCACGGCCTGACGGTTCCGCTTTCGCTGCTCTTTGGCAAGACGCCGCGTTGGCCTTGCCCGGTGATCCCGCTTTGCGTGAACGTCGTCCAATACCCTCCTCCCACCGGGCACCGATGCTTCATGCTCGGGCGGGCAATCCGCAAAGCCGTCGAGCGCTTTGCCGCCGACCTGCGAGTGGTGATCTTCGGCACCGGCGGAATGTCGCATCAACTCCAGGGACAGCGTGCCGGCCTCATCAATCGCGAATTTGATACCCGATTCCTGGATATGCTGGTCGACGACCCGCGCGCTGCCGCCGCGATCCCTCACGTCGAGTACCTTCGCGAAGCCGGGTCCGAAGGTATCGAACTGGTAATGTGGCTCGTTATGCGCGGCGCACTCGCTGAGCAGGTACGAGAGGTTCATCGCCACTACCACGTGCCGGCGTCGAACACGGCGGTCGGTCATCTCATATTGGAGAACAGGGCCAATTCACCGTGATCGACGGTTTGACGGTATCGGAGAATCGGGAGTCGCCAACATGAAAGTCTGCGTAGCCGGAGCGGCCGGTGCCTTCGGAATTAAGCACCTGGATGCCGTCGCCGCAATCCCCGACGTCGAAGTTGTCTCGGTCGTCGGGCACGGCACCGAATCCCTGCGGAGCCTTGCCGAGCAGCGCAACATCGCCCACTGGACGACGGATCTGGCCCAGAGTCTGGCACTGCCTACGGTCGAAGCGGTGATCTTGTCGACGCCGACCCAATTGCACGCGTCGCAGGCCATTCAGTGCCTGGAGGCCGGCAAACACGTGATGGTGGAAATCCCCATGGCGGACAATCTGGCCGACGCGGAACGCCTCGTGCGCGCGCAGAGCCAGACCGGCCTGGTAGCCATGGCGGGCCACACGCGCCGCTTCAATCCGAGTCATCAATGGATCCACCGACGGATCCGGTCGGGAAGGCTCAAGATTCAGCAAATGGACGTGCAAACATACTTCTTTCGCCGCAGCAACCTTAACGCTCTGGGAAAACCGCGAAGTTGGACGGATCATTTGCTTTGGCATCACGCCTGTCACACCGTTGATTTGTTCCAGTATCAAACGACTGAACCGGTAACGCAGGTTTTTGCTCTTCAAGGTCCGAGGCACCCGGAACTCGGTATTGCCATGGACATGAGCATCGGATTGAAGACGGCATCGGGCGCCCTTTGCACCTTATCGCTTTCCTTTAACAACAACGGCCCGTTGGGCACCTTCTTTCGATACATCTGCGACAACGGAACCTATGTCGCCCGGTACGATGATTTGGTCGATGGATACGACAAAGCGGTGGATCTGGAGGGTATCGCCGTTTCCAAGAACGGTATCGAGCTGCAGGATCGGGAGTTTTTCAGTGCGATTCGCGAAGGCCGCGAGCCCAACGCCAGCGTTGCACAGTGCCTGCCGGCCATGCGCGTCTTGGACCGGATCGATCGCCTGTTGCAGGCGCAGCAGTAAAAGTCGCGGGCACGGGGCGTGAAGCAGCGCCGTCTGGGCCCGTTTGCGGTTTCGGCCGTCGGCCTGGGATGCATGAGTCTTTCGCACGCCTACGGTACGCCACCAGATGCACAAACCGCTTCCCGCTTGCTGTTACGCGCTCTCGATCTTGGGTATACGTTTTTCGACACCGCAGCACTGTACGGTTTCGGTGCCAACGAGTCCCTCCTGGGACAAACGTTACGCACTCGCCGCGGCGAAATCGTGCTGGCGACCAAGTGCGGAATGTTTCGAAATTCCGCCGGAGTGCGGGAAATCGACGGCCGACCGGCCGTGCTGCGACAAACCGTTGAGGACAGTCTGACGCGGTTGCGCGTCGACAGCATCGATCTTTGTTATTTGCACCGTTGGGACAAGCGAATACCGATCGAAGAGAGCGTCGGTGCGCTCGGCCAAATGGTCGCGGCGGGCAAGATCCGCGCCATCGGTCTGTGCGAAGTGTCCGCGCAAACGCTGGACCGCGCGTATAAGGCGCATCCCGTTGCAGCGCTGCAGTCCGAATATTCGCTTTGGACGCGCAACCCCGAAATCGCGGTCCTCGAGAAATGTCGCCGCCTGGGCGTGGGATTCGTCGCTTTCAGCCCGCTGGGGCGGGGCTTTCTTGCGGGCGCCGCGGTCGATCCAAGCTCCCTTGCGGCCAACGACATCCGAAGACAGATGCCGCGTTTTGAACCGATCAATTACGCCGCGAACTTGGCGCTGTTTGCAACCCTGCGCAACATCGCGGCCGAAGTTGGCTGTACGACAAGCCAGCTCGCCTTGGGGTGGCTCTTGTCGAGGGGAGTGGACATTATTCCGATACCGGGAACGACCCGGATCGATCATCTCCAAGAAAATGCTGCCGCACCGGAGCTCCAAATTTCTTCCGATGCCATTTGCCGCATGGACGAAGTCTTCCATTCCAAATCGGTCGTCGGCGCACGCTATAACGCAGCCACGCAGGCGGAGATCGACTCGGAGGAGTTCGTTTGAGCCCTTTGTACCAACGCTCCGTGTTCGTGCGCTGTCTGCTTGGGCGCCGAGGACTTGTTGGTCGCACAAGTCCTGGGGAGTACCTCGACAAAGGTGCGCGGAAAGTCGCCTGACGTATACGCCGGCAGCGTTACAAGACCGTTAATTTTTTCTGTGTGAATCGCCGGCAGGCGGTTTTCCGGGATCGATTGGCCCTGTCCGAGAGCAAGGTTCGCCATAGCTCGAACAAAGCCGCGGCCTCCGCAATGACATGTCACCGCGTCGTCGCAAAGGGACGCTAGCGTAAATGCGTCCTTTGGATCGATCCGCAATGGCTTGCGGCGGGGTGCGCCGGGCCAGCGGAAAAATACAAACGAAAAAAGTTACGGGGTGTGCCGTCTCGTGGCCACGTTTCGGTCGGGCCGCACAGTGCGGGGCCTCTCCTGCGTGCTTGTGGTCTCGCCGACCGTCTGTTTATGCGATTAAAACTCAAAGTACGAACCATTGTGAGGAGCTCGCTTATGAAACATCGACTCAACGCGGTTTTTGCCAGCATCGTTGCCGCGACGGCTTCGTCCGCCGCGCTCGCGGTCGAAGGTCCCGTGCCAAGCGGAATCGAACCCGTAGATCACGTGTTTTTGATCATGATGGAAAATCACGCCTACGGCCAGATCCTTGGCAATCCGGACATGCCGTTTACGAATCACTACGCGCAGCGCGCCAACCTTGCCGGCAGCTACTTTGCCGTCGGTCACCCGAGCCTGACCAACTACTTAGAGATCGTGGGTGGCTCCAACTTTGGCATACGGAACGACAACTCTCCGAATTGGCACAGCACGACCTGTGCGACAAACCTCAGTAACGGATTCGTGTCGCTTGAATCCGTTTCGACACTCATATGTCCGATCCAAGGAACGGGAACGGATGCGGCGACCCCCGCGCTGGACTGCACCAACGAGCCAAGCCCACCCGGAAATCCCGCCACCGGCGCCGGCTGCGATATCGATGTGGATGGCAAAGTGTCCTTCGCGGCGGCCTCCAATACGACCGGTAAAACCATCGCTGACCAACTTGTTGAGCGCGGGATGAGCTGGAAGGCCTACGAGGAGTCGCTACCGCCAACCGGTGCGGACCGCGTCAATACGGCCGACGGCTTGTTTTCCAATCTCGACCTGATCGCCAACCCCCCGGTTCCCCCGGCAACGTCCTCGACGACCAGCAATTTCACCATTTCGCATGCGAGCGGCTCGGAAACGGGTACCGTAAACGGAACGGTGCAGGCACTGTACGCCGTGAAGCACAATCCCTTCGCCTACTTCGCAAGCGTTCAATCGGGCAGCGACAGCCGAAATAGCTTGAAGAACATCGTTGGGTTCGATGGTGAGAACGGCCTGTTTGCGGATCTCGCAAAGGGCGATTTGCCCAACCTGGTCTACATCGTGCCCAATCAATGTCACGACCAGCACGGCCGCAATGGTTCTACCTCGGGTCCGGAGTGTGACTACGACCCTGACGACAACGGAACCCTCGTCGGTTTGAATCCGGCTCTCATGTACGAGGGTGACGTGGCGCTCGAGCGACTCGTTCGCGCGATTCACAGTTCTCCGGCCTGGAAAGTTGGCCATAACGCGATTGTGATCGTCTGGGACGAAAACGATTACAGCGTGAATCCGACCACCAATCAGGTTGTTTTGCTTGTGGAGCCCAACGATTACGACAAGGACCGCGATGGCGAAAAGAGCGAGAACTTCTACACGTCGTTCTCCTTGCTCAAATCGATGGAGGCCGGATTTCAGCTTCCGTGTCTGAACCACGCGTGCGACGCGGGTACGGCCGTGATGTCAGACTTGTTTCGCCGTCGCTAGGAGGCAGGATTCTTTCGAAATCCCAGCCATAACGGTCGAACGACGCCCTACGACAAGGGGGCGCGCGGTGCGCATCGCCCTCGCCCTTCTTTCCTTTCCGAAGCCGCCGGATGCGCCAGCGTATTCACACGAGGGGCGTCGTTCGCCTGCAAGCAAGCGCTGCCGTGGGCGCAACCCGCGCACACGAGGGCAAACGGTAAAGGTCGATCAAACGCCGTGATGGCTTGCGCTTTGTACCGCGGGTCTCAGAGCCGCCCGTTTGTCAACGTGAGTACTCGATCGCAGCGGGCGGCCAACCGCTCGTCGTGCGTGACGATCACGATGGCGGTGTTTAGCCGGCGGGCAAGATCCAACAGCTGCTCGAACACGGCGCGAGCCGTTTCTCGGTCGAGATTACCGGTGGGCTCGTCTGCCAGTACGCAGGTCGGCTGAGTAACGATGGCCCGGGCAATTGCGGTGCGTTGACGTTCCCCGCCCGAGAGTTCCGCGGGAAAGTGCGTTACGCGATGGCCAAGTCCGACGGCCGCAAGCGCTTGCTCGGCCCGTGCGCGACGAACGTGGCGTGGTTCGCGCCGTATGGCGAGGGGCATGGCCACGTTGTCCAGAGCGGAAAATTCCGGAAGCAAGTGGTGAAACTGGTACACGAAACCCAACGTCCGGTTGCGCAGTACGCCACGCTCCACCTCTCTCAAGGTCGCCACATCTTGCCCCTCGATAGTCACCGTGCCCGAGTTCACCGCGTCGAGGCCACCAAGGCAATGCAGGAGCGTGCTCTTGCCGGACCCCGACGCACCGGTTACGGCAAGTATTTCCCCACGGTGCACGTCCAGGTCCACTCCCCGCAAGACTTCGACAAACAATCCATCTTCGCCATAGGACTTGACAACGGCGCGCGCCGCAATGACCGCCGTCGAACCACCCTGAGCGGGGTCGGATCGCTCAGCGTCAGTCATATCGCAATTCCTGCGCGGGCTCGACGCGGGCCGCCCGCCAGCTGGGATAGAGCGTCGCTACCAAGGACAGTACAAGGGAGATGAGCGCGATCGGTACGATATCTCCCGCGCGCGGATCCGACGGCAAGGCACTAATGAAATAGATCGAGGGATCGAGAAAGTGAACGCCAAAAGTGCGTTCAATCGCCGGAACGATCACGTCCAAGTTCCAGGCCAGCAACAGACCCCCGACCACTCCCAGCAAGGTGCCCAGAACGCCGATCAGCCCCCCTTGAATGATGAAGATCGACAAGATGCTGCCCGGACTGGCGCCCAGCGTACGCAGGATCGCGATATCTGATCGCTTTTCCGTGACCGTCATAACCAAGGTTGAGACGAGATTAAAGGCAGCGACCGCGACGATCAAAGTCAGAATCACGAACATCATGCGCTTTTCCACCTTCACCGCAGCAAACCACGTCTTGTTTTGACTCGTCCAGTCGCGGGCCCACAGGTCGTCGCCGAGCGCAACCGACAAGCGCTGCGCAACTTCCGGAGCGCGCTGCATGTCCGCAAGACGCAGCCGCACGGCATTTGGACCGTCCTGCCGAAACAGACGTTCGGCGTCGTCCAGATGAATCACCGCGAGGCCGCTGTCGTACTCATAATGATCCGATTCGAAGGTCGCCAGCACTCGAAATTGCTTGACTCGCGGCAATATCCCCACCGGGGTGAAGCTGCCCTGCGGCGCCACAATCGTCACCGCGTCGCCTACACCTACGCCGAGCGAACGAGCCAGATCAATTCCCAGAACAACGCCAAATCCCCCTTCGCGAAGCCCGGCGAGCGCCGCACCTTGCAAATGGTTCAGAACCTCCGAAACCGTGGGTTCGAGCGAGGGATCCACTCCCTCGACCACTGCACCCCGCACCGAACCGTCCCGAACGAACATTGCCTGGGACTCGAGCACCGGAGCGGCGGCGAGTACTTCCGGGTCCTTGCGGGCCGCCTGGGCTACGACGCGCCAGTCGGAAAGCGTGCCAAATCGGGACTGTATTTCGATATGCGGCAACACCGACAACATGCGATCCCGCACCTCCCGCTGAAATCCGTTCATCACGCTTAGCACGACGATCAATGCCATCACGCCCAGCGCAATGCCCGCCATTGATGCCGCAGAAATAAAGGAAATAAACGCGTTGCGGCGTCGGGCGCGCCGGCCCGCGCGCGTGTACCGAAGGCCGATAACGACTTCGTAAGGGATGTTCAAGACCGGTGCCAGTAAAGACTGCGTCGCGCGATTCTAACGAATCACGCCGGCACCACCCTCAGACGAGTTGCAGATCGCGTGCGTGCGCCCCGGGAAAAACGCGCTCGAGCTGGTCGGACCGCAAGCCGTAGAGTCGTGCAAACAGTCCTCCGAGCACTGCGCGGTACTCATTCAGAACGGGCAAGTCACGCTTTTGGAACAGTCCCGCCTCCGTCACTTCCTGTTGTTCACCGGCAAACCGCCCGCCACGGACCGCTCCACCGACAAGGATGTACGTCGTGCCATGTCCGTGGTCGGTGCCACGGTTGCCGTTTTCGCGCATGGTTCGGCCAAATTCGCTCATTAGCACCACGGTCGTGTCGCGCCAATGGGGGCCCATCTCCGCGGCAAATGCCGCGAGTCCCCGCCCAAGTTCGTCCAGGCGGTTGGCGAGGTAGCCCTTTGCCCCGCCCTGACCGACGTGGGTGTCCCATCCTCCGACGTCGATAAACCCCAAATCAAAACTCTCGCTCAGTAGTTTTCCCATGCGCTGGGCGTCCCGCTCAAAGCCCTTGGGCAACACCGCTCCTCGCCCTGCGGTATCCGCTTCGTCAGCTAAGTCGCGCATAATTTCCTCGCGAACGGCAAAACCCTCGCCGACGGGCACCGAAAAGCGCGTCGGTGCATACATGCTCGCGATCAGATCGCGTTGACGCGGATCGATGGCCGGCTTGGCCACCGACTGTAGCGCCATACTGCCAATACGGTGCTCGCCTCGCATGCAAAGGGGCAATTGTTCGGTAAACGCAATGGGATTCATGCCGGCTACGACCGATGCCAGCCGGTTGAGAAAACCCGATCCAAAATCGCGTCCGGAACCCAATCCTTGGCCCAGCTCAATGCTGTCTTGCGTTTCAAAATGACTGCGAGAGACGTCGTCCGTGCCGGCAAACGCAACGAACGCCACTTGCTTTTGCGCGTACAACGGCATCAGGGTTTCGCGCAGGGCCGGGTGCAGCCCCCAGTAGCTGTCCAGCGGCAAGGCGCCATCGGCCTGCGTTCCCGGAGCTCCAATGGCAATGTTTGGCCGCACGCGATAATAAAATTCCGATCCCACGGGCACTACGACGCTGGTGGTATCGAGTCCACCACGTAGAAAAACCAGCAGAAACTTGCATCCGGAGGCCGGCGCCGCAAAAGCCTGCAGCCGAATGCCGACCAAAGGCAATGCGGTCAGGGTACAAAGGGCGTGCCGTCGATCCATAGTTTGCGAGCTAACGAAGCATGAATTCCGGCGAACTGAGCAAAAAGAGGTTCCACTCCTGTGGCGAAACGGCTTGTTCGAGTACCTGCCGCGTTGCCGACGCCAAGTTGTGCTCCGTGCTTTCGTAATACAAGGCATTGGCAAGTTGCGGAAAGGCAGGTTTTTCGGCCGCGTTCGGTCCCTCGGACTTAAACAGGCCGGCGCTACCCATGCCGATCGCCTTGGCGATTTCGAACCGCACCGCCATTTGGCCCGGACCGTCCCAGGCCGATTCCATCAAGGAATACCCGTCCGGCGTTGCATGATTGAACGGAGCCTCTCCGAGTCGATTGAGCCAGTTGACCATCGGGTTTGCATTGACAATCGGCTTGCCATCGTATGCCAAACGCACGGCCGAAACGACGAAATGCATCGGATCCTTGAATTTTGTATGCAGCGATGCCGCAAACTGCGGCGAATCGAATGCCGCCCGCAGGGTTGCCGCAATGTCACCGTTGCTGCGGAGAAATTCTTTCTGCATCGCGGCCACTAGGCTAGGCGCCGGTTCATCGGCTACGAAAAATTGTGCCAATTTGCGGCTGACATTCCGCGCGGTTGCGGGATGCCGGCTGAGCATGTCCAAAACCTCGTCCAGTTCGCTTGCCCCGCGTCCTCGTATCGTTTGACCCAGTACCACTTTATCCCCGTAATCGTGACGGTTCGGGTTGAACTCAAAAAGTCCGATGCGCACGTACTGTGCCGCCAACGCCGGTCGCACCCTGGGAGCTTCGCTTGCGACCGGATCGTTTTTGTTAACCCCAAAACCGGTCAAAACTCGCGCGAGTTCCTGCACATCGTGCTGGGTGTATCCGCCGTTAACCCCTAACGTATGCAATTCCAGCAACTCGCGTGCATAGTTCTCGTTAATGTGTCCCGTCGCGTTTTGGGCATTGTCCAGGTAAGTCAGCATGGCCGGATGATGCGCACTTACGGCCAGCAGGTCCCGAAACGACCCCAGGGCGTGAGCACGAAGCACGCGCTCATAGTCGCCGACCATGGCGCGGATCAGGTGCTTTTGCTGGTGCACGCTGAAATGATTTACCCAAAACCAGGTCATTTGCTCCTGGAGCTGCTTGGGCGAATACAAGTCGCGCAAAAGTTCGCGGTTCGCGGCCTCTCGTGCCAGTCGGTTCAACTCAAGCTGGTAGTCGTGTTGCGCGGCCTTCTTCGCCGCGTCGTCGGTTATTTCCTCGGCGCTCTTGCGTTGTGCTTCCAGCGCATAGACCAGTTCGGTCAGCGACGTACGCTCAATTGACATCGCGGCAATTTGCTCTTGGACCGCCGGCGGCAAGGACGCCCGCTCGTCAGGTTGGAGTTGGTCGGCCAGCCAGCGAGCCGCTCCCTGCGCGCGAACCTGCTGGTACGCCGAGGCGGTGACACCCCAGGAAATTCGATCGAGCAGTCCGGCCGCATCGCGGTCGATTGGTTGTTCTTGGCTTTGCGCGGCAACCGCGGCGCCCCGCGGTGGACTGCTGGCGCTACCCGACTGGTTCGCGCAAGCCGACAGCAGCGCGGCCCCCGCGACGCTCGCCAGGGACAGGGCAAGCAATACCACGAACCGAAGAAAACGATAGTCCATATACCCACGATAGCCGACAAAAAGGGATACCGGCTTGGTCCGCCGCGCCGCATGCGTTTCCATTTGCAACGACGAAGGCATTCCGTTGCCGATTGTTGCAAATGATCCGGTGCGCGCTACGGGGAAAAACCACCCTTTTTTGGCCGTAGCGGATATCGCATACACTGGGCCGATGAAATGGACCTTGGTCGTTCCCGGTGCTTTGCTGCCGGCAGTGCTGGCGCCAGATATCCTTGGGGCGGCGCAGGCGCCGCGACTCTCCGAGCGACTAGCTCGCGCGCAAGCGGGAACCGAATTTCGTGCGACCGAATCGGCCGTTGGCTCGCCGCATTGGTCTTGGTTGGCTCGAAGCTTTGGAATTGACGCCGAACGACCCGTGACCGCTCCGTATGCTTGGCGGGCCCTGAGCGGCGGCCTACCGGCCGCACCGGGCAGTTGGATTGCCTTTTGCGATCCGGTACACATGGCGGTAGCTCACGATCATGTGATTGTTTCGGATTTCGAGGAGGCACCGTTGCGGGCCGAGGAACTCGATGGCCTTCTTACGCTCGCAAACGAGGCGCTGCGCGGCGAGGTTTTTGACCGCACGGCGCCGCCGGGGCGTGCCTCGGCGTTACGCGATTTGGGATTGCGCATCCAGGCCCTTAGCGGTCATTGGTTTCTTCTCGCCGATGCGCCGATGGATCTTCAAGCGCCCTTGCTCGATGCCGTACTTGGACAAGCTGTGCAGGAGCGCCTGCCAAGCGGAACCGATGCGGGCGCCTGGCGCGCACTTGCCAACGAAATTCAAATGCTCTGGCACACGAGCGCCATCAACGTCGCACGGGAGCGGTTTGGCGCCCAACCGGTCAACGCGGTTTGGGTTCATGGCGGCGGACAGTGGGAGCCTTTATCGTTTAGCCGAATCACGCAACTGTTGCTGGAAGAGGAATTGATCGATAGTGCCGTGCTGCGCGGATGGTTGCAGGCAAGCGGTGGCAACGGGGCAATTGCAAGCGAACCCGCCGGTGCGCGGCAATCGGAAGGTGACACACTCTCGGTTTGCCGGACATTCTCGCGACCGTTTGCCTACCAGGACTGGCGATCCTGGTTGGAGCGCCTGCCATTATTCGAAGAGCGGCTTGAGCGCGAGTTGGCCGCCGCTCGCGGGCAAGGTGCAGCGCAATTCGAGATTGTGCTTTGCGGAGTGCAAACGGTGCGCACACTCGTTCTTCCTCGGCACGCCCCTTGGTGGCGTTGGCGCGCACGCGGCCTGCGTGCGTCCCCCGCGCTTTTGCGACGTTGGTTTGCCGAGGCGGATTCCTCGCCGACGCTGGGGGCAGGTCGCGCATGAGCGTACGGTTTCATACGCGAGAGTTCGACCCGCAGGCTGCGCATCGCTTGCAACACCTCGGTATGCCGGCACCGATAGCGCGGGCGCTCGCGGCGCGCGGGGTCCGCACGGAGGCGGAACTGAACCTTTCCACTCGCGAAATGCTCGCACCAACGACTATGTCGCAGTCGGACCAGGCGGCCGGCTTGCTTGCCAACGCAATTGAACGCCAGCAACGAATACTGGTTGTTGCAGACTACGACTGCGACGGCGCGACCGCTTGCGCGGTTGCGCTGCGCGGTTTGCGCGCTATGAACGCGCGAGTCGATTATTTGGTGCCAAACCGATTCGAATACGGTTATGGCCTTACCCCCGAGCTCGTTGAGCTCGCGGCGCGGCGTACACCCGACCTGCTAATCACGGTCGACAACGGCATCGCCAGCGTCGAAGGCGTTGACTGCGCCAATGCCTTGGGCCTTGATGTGCTGATCACGGACCATCACCTGCCGGTCGGTCGACTACCTGCCGCGCGAGCGATCGTCAATCCGAACCAGCCAAATTGTGGGTTTGCATCCAAGCATCTGGCCGGCGTCGGCGTCATGTTCTACGTGCTGCTGCAGCTGCGGGCCGAATTGCGCCGGCGGGGGCGGTTTGACGAAAACGCCCAACCGCGCTTGGACACATTGCTCGATCTCGTCGCACTGGGCACGGTCGCCGATCTGGTCCGTCTGGACCGCAACAACCGCATACTCGTGCAAGGGGGTCTGGAGCGCATCCGTCGCGGGTCCATCCATGCCGGCGTTGCGGCGCTTTTTCGCGTGGCGGGACGCGATGCACGGTCCGCGCGCGCGTCGGACTTGGGTTTTGCTCTCGGCCCGCGCATCAACGCGGCCGGACGACTGACCGACATGACGCAAGGAATCGAGTGCCTCCTGACGGACGATCCCGAGCAAGCCTGGGAGTTGGCGCAGCGTCTGGACGAGCTAAACCGCGAACGTCGGCAAATCGAACAGGGCATGCAAGCTGCCGCGCAAAGCGATTTGGATGCCGCGGACGTGGGTCGACCCGCCGGCGGCCAGCGGCGAACCATAACTCTCTACCGCGAGGATTGGCATCCCGGCGTCGTGGGATTAATCGCCGCGCGCATCAAGGATCGTCATCACCGCCCGACGGTTGCTTTTGCTCGTGCCGACGCAACTTCGCTGCGAGGGTCTGGCCGCTCGATTGAGGGAGTCCATCTGCGCGACACGCTCGACCGCGTTACCAAGATAGCGCCGGAAGTCGTTACGCGGTTCGGCGGACATGCCATGGCGGCCGGCTTGACGATTCCGCGCAACGCCCTCGAGGATTTCGCGCGCGCCTTCGAGACGGCGGCCCTGCAGACCACGGATCCCGCGCTGTACGCCCGCACCTTGGCCACCGACGGTGCTCTGCAAGCCGGCGAAATTACGCATTCCCTGGTCGAAGCAATCAACCGCATCGTCTGGGGTCAGGGCTTTGCGGAGCCACTTTTTGCAAACGAATTTGATGTTCTGGAGCAGCGCATCGTAAAGGGGCGGCATCTTCAACTTACCTTGGCGCTCGAGGGTCGACGCTGGCCGGCAATCTGGTTTGGCCGGGCGGAAAGCGTGCCCGATTGCGCGCGCTTGGCCTACCGGCCGGTGATCGATGAGTTTCGGGGACAGCATCGCCTCGCCCTGCGGGTCGAGCAACTGTCCTCGTGAACGTATAATTCGCCGCTTTCGCGGGACGCACAATGGACGCAGAACAGATCAATCAAATCGCCGCAACCCTTTCGGATCTTCGCGCTCGCTTGAACGACTTGCGGAGGTACCTTTGACGTCGATGCCAAAGAGCGGCGTCTTTCGGAAGTTGTTCGGGAGCTCGAAGGCCCGGAGGTCTGGAGCGATCAAAAACGCTCGCAAGAACTGGGAAAAGAAAAAAAGCTGCTCGACGACGTTGTCTCGCGTATGCGGCGTATCGGCAGCGAACTGGGAGATGCGGCCGAATTATTTGAACTCTCGCGCGCGGACAGTGACGAGGCGACGCTTCGGGCCATCGGGTCGGACGTGGCCAAGCTCGAACGACAGGTCGGTGACCTGGAATTCCAGCGCATGTTCGGCAATCCGCTCGATCCCAACAATTGCTTCTTGGACATCCAGGCCGGATCCGGCGGCACGGAGGCGCAGGACTGGGCCGCCATGCTCGAGCGCATGTATCTGCGCTACGCCGAGCGCAAGGGCTTTCAGACCGAGGTGCTGGAAGAATCCGCCGGGGAAGTCGCGGGCATAAAAAGCGCCACGATGAAGATTGCCGGGCCGTACGCTTTTGGCATGCTGCGCACGGAAACCGGCGTTCACCGACTGGTGCGCAAATCGCCGTTTGACTCCAATGCCCGTCGCCATACCTCTTTTGCGAGCGTCTTCGTGTATCCGGAGGTCGACGATGCGATCGCGGTGGATATCAACCCGGCCGATCTACGAATCGACGTCTTTCGTGCCTCAGGCGCCGGCGGTCAGCATGTGAACAAGACCGAATCGGCGGTGCGCATAACGCATTTGCCGACGGGAATCGTCGTGCAGAGTCAAAGCGATCGATCGCAACACCGCAATCGTGCCGAATGTATGGCGATGCTCCGATCGCGGCTTTATGAATGGGAAATGCGCAAGCGGCGAGCCGAGCAAGACAAACTCGAGGAGTCCAAGACGGACATCGCTTGGGGCCATCAAATCCGCTCCTACGTGCTGGACCAGTCTCGCATCAAGGACTTGCGCACGAACGTCGAAATCGGCAATACCCAAGCGGTCCTGGATGGGGACCTGGACGACTTTATCACCGCGAGCCTGAAACAAGGCGTTTGACCGCGATGGGAAGTGCGAACACGATATTTTTTTCCCGATAGGATGACCGTGACCAAGGACGTTTTGCCCCTGACGCCTAGCGCGGCCGACGACAACCAGGTAGTTGCCGAGCGCCGTGCGAAGCTTGCGGCGCTGCGAGCCCTCGGTCCGGCCTTTCCGAACGATTTTCAGCGGACCCATCTGGCGATGGCCCTGCACGCAAGCCACGACGGCGACACGCGCGAGCAACTGGAACAAGTTCCCCGGGAGGTCGCCGTCGCCGGACGCGTGATGCTCAAGCGCCTGATGGGCAAAGCGAGCTTTGCCACGGTGCAGGATAGCTCCGGTCGCATACAGTTATTTATCAGCGACGAGCAGGTCGGGGCCGGGGCACACGAGGCATTTCGACACTGGGACATCGGCGATATCGTCGGCGCGCGCGGAATCCTATTCAAGACCAACCGGGGCGAACTGTCCGTGCGTTGTCGCGATCTGCGATTGCTGGCCAAGGCCCTACGTCCACTGCCCGACAAATTTCATGGACTTGCCGACCACGAGCAGCGCTACCGCCAGCGCTACGTCGACCTGATCGTCAACGAGACCACACGCAAAGTCTTTCAAATCCGCAACCGCGCGATCTCGGCTGCTCGGCAGTTTTTGTTTGCGCAGGATTTCGTTGAAGTCGAAACCCCAATGTTGCAGACGATTCCCGGAGGCGCTTTGGCGCGCCCGTTTGTCACCCACCACAATGCGTTGGACATCGACATGTACCTGCGCATCGCGCCCGAGCTCTATCTGAAGCGGTTGGTTGTTGGGGGCATGGAACGCGTATTCGAGCTCAACCGCAATTTCCGCAACGAGGGCATCAGTCCGCGCCACAATCCGGAATTTACGATGTTGGAGTTTTACGCTGCCTACCATAACGCGCACTGGATGATGGACTTTACCGAGCAATTGTTGCGCGCGGTTGCCCAGGCGGGTGTGGGGGACCCTTGTTTGAATTATCAGGGTCATCGGATCGACCTGGAAAAGCCCTTCGCGCGGCTGGGCATCCTCGAGGCTATCGAACGAAATGCAACTGGGTATTCCCGGGATGCGTTGAACGACCCGCTATTTCTTCGCCGGGAACTGACGCGACTCGGTGCCCCAGCGCCTGATACGGCCGGCCTGGGGATTTTGCAACTGGGGCTTTTCGAACAGGTTGCGGAGAGTCACCTCGTGCAACCCACATTCATCGTCGATTATCCGGCCGAAGCTTCTCCTCTGGCGCGCGCCTCCGACTCCAATCCGGCGGTCGCCGAGCGTTTTGAGCTGTTTATCGCCGGTCGGGAAACGGCCAACGGTTTTTCGGAGCTCAACGATCCGGAGGACCAGGCGGAGCGCTTTCGGCGCCAGGCCGAAGCCAAGGCCGCCGGCGACGAGGAGGCCATGTTTTACGATGCCGACTACATTCGCGCGCTCGAATACGGAATGCCGCCCGCGGCGGGCTGCGGCGTTGGCATCGACCGGCTCGTGATGCTATTGGCCGACGTCGCGAATATTCGCGACGTCATCTTGTTTCCGCACATGCGCCCGGAATAAGCTCCGTGCTCGGCCCGGTCGAATTGCTGCAAAGGCGCTTTTGGGCGCAGGCCCATGCACGGCCTGCCGCCGATGCGGTCGACGTGCTCATCGCGAAGAAAGTTTGCGGCAGCGTCGCACGGCCGGTAGCCGAAGCTCTGGCCGGGAACGTGCGAGGCTTTCGCCTGGGCGCGAATTCGCTCGAGCTCGATGATAGGGGTCTGGACAGTGCCGGCAGATCCTCGCGCCTGGACGAGGCCGCCCGCTGGTTGCTGCAAGCGGGCTTTGTCCGCGCATGGCGCAACGAAAAAATCGAGGTGCGACACGAACCGCATAGCCCGGTGCTGGCGCAGATCGACCGATGCGCGGTACGGGTGCTGGGGATCACGACCTGGTCGGTGCATTTAAATGGCTACACGGCCGACGGACAACTGGTGGTGGGGCGACGCGCGGCTCACAAGCGCGTTGATCCGGGCCTCTGGGACAACCTTGCCGGTGGCATTGTGGCGGCCGGTGAAAGCCTGCGCGACGCGCTTGTCCGGGAGGCACACGAGGAAGCCGGTCTGGAACTGCAGGGCTTACTCGTGCAGGAAGGCGCTCGAATTCTGGTTCGCCGACCAATCCGCGAAGGAACTTTGTCGGAACGGGTTCACGTATTCGATGTCCAGCTGCCCGCCGGGACTTGTCCTTCGAATCGGGACGGAGAAGTCGAGCGCTTTGAAACGCGCCCTATTGCCCTCGTTTTGGCGTCAATCGAGCGTGGTGAGTTCACGGTCGAAGCCGCTTTGGCTACGCTGGATTCGCTGAAGCGACGCGGCCACAAATAGCCCGCTCCATGGCCCGGGTCCCGCGACCTGGCGGCAAATTTGCGTCAGAGCTCGTCGATCCAGGCCATCTGTATGGCCTCCAGAATCTTTTCATTGGAGCGGTCGCCGGGATCGGCAAATCCCTCCAGCGCGCAGACCCAGCGGTGCAGGTCGGTGAAGCGAATGGTTCGTGGATCAACGGCGGGATGCGCTTCGTGAAGCGCTTGGGCAATCGCAACCGAGTCGGTCCAGTGCAGGGGTACGGCGCTCACCTTGCCTCCTTTATTTGCCCTCTTTGACCTGGTTGATCGAATAACGCGGAATTTCGATTACAAGGTCCGATCCGGCGACGATTGCCTGGCAGGACAGGCGAGATAGCGGTGTCAGTCCCCACGCCTTGTCGAGCAGATCGTCTTCATCTTCTTCCGAGGGAGCCAGCGACCGAAATCCCTCGCGAACAATGACGTGGCACGTCGTGCACGCGCAGGAGAGCTCGCAGGCGTGTTCGATCGGCACCCCCGCCTCGAGCAGTGCACGACAGATGCTCTGTCCGCGCTGCGCTACGACAGTTGCGCCCTCGGGACAGATTTCCTCATGCGGTAGGACACGAATTTTCGGCATCGCTAGGCGGAATGCCGCGACGGTGCGGGAGCAAGCACCTCGTCGACCCGGGCACCCGAGAGCGCGGCCCGTATGGAGCGATTCATGCGTTGCATGGCGAACTGTTCCGTGGCTCGCACCAAGGCAAGATTGGCCGTGACAATCGCGTCAGCGCAATCGCCCCCCGCCGCTTGTGCGAGTTGACCCATCGCGGTTTCGATCGCCGCTTTTTGCTCGACGGAGAGCAGGTCACCATCGGAGCGCAATGCCGTTCGTGCGGCCTCGAGCATGCGCTGCGCCTCCACCTGCTGTTCTCGCAACATGCGGGCACTGCGGTCTTCCGCCGCGGCATCCATCGATTCGGCCAGCATGCGCGTGATTTCTTCGTCGCTCAGACCGTACGACGGTTTAACGACCACGGAGGCCTCAATACCGCTGCTTAGCTCGGTGGCGCTGACCGAAAGAAGTCCGTCCGCGTCGACCTGAAAGCGCACCCGCACGCGTGCGGCCCCCGCAGGCATGAGTGGCAATCCACGCAATTCAAAGCGTGACAGCGAGCGGCAGTGATCCACGAGTTCGCGCTCTCCCTGCACCACATGTAACGCAATGGCGCTTTGCCCGTCCTTGAAGGTCGTGAAATCCTGCGCGCGGGCCGTCGGAATCGTGGAATTGCGCGGGATGATTTTTTCCACCAATCCGCCCATCGTTTCCAGTCCGAGCGAAAGCGGAATCACGTCAAGCAATAGCCAGTCATCGCCCTCGGGGCGATTGCCGGCCAACAGGTTGGCCTGAATCGCAGCCCCCAGCGCAACGACACGGTCGGGGTCCTGGTCGAGGAGAGGCGGCTTGCCAAAAAAATCGGCGACAGCCTGTCGCACGTGCGGCATGCGCGTGGCTCCCCCAACCAAAATGACCCCCTGAATCGATGCGACCGCGCAGCTTGCGTCCCGCAAGGTGCGGCGCGTGGCGTCGATCGTCTTTTGCACGAGGTGCTGGGTGAGCGCGACGAATGTGTCGCGGCCGATGTTCAGGTTGACCCACTTGCCGTCAGTCAAGCGCGCCTGAATGGTGGCCTGTGCCCGCGTGGACAATGCTTCCTTGGCCGCGCGCGCCAGCGCGGTAAGCAAGCGACTGTCCTCCGGTCCGAGCAAGGACAGATTGGCCTGTTCCAGCACCCAGCAGTACAGGCGATGGTCAAAATCGTCGCCACCCAAGGCCGTGTCCCCGCCCGTGGCAAGGACTTCGAAGACGCCCTTGCTCAGACGCAAGATCGAAATGTCGAACGTGCCGCCACCCAGATCAAAAACGGCGAACACCCCCTCGGCGCCGGAGTCCAGACCATAGGCCACCGCGGCCGCCGTCGGCTCGTTGAGCAGGCGCAGCACCGGTATGCCCGCCAGACGCGCGGCATCTCGTGTGGCTTGGCGCTGGGCGTCGTCAAAATAGGCCGGCACCGTAATTACCGCGCCGACTAACGGCCCACCCAGCGAGGCTTCCGCGCGCTCGCGCAGTACCCGCAAAATCTCGGCGGACACTTCCACCGGGCTCTTAATGCCGGCCGCCGTCCGCAGCTGCACCATGCCCGGCGCGTCGACAAAGTCATAGGGAAGATTTTCGGCGTGCGCGACATCGCGCAAACCGCGTCCCATGAGACGCTTGGCCGAGACTACCGTGTTGCGCGGATCGCTGGCCAGTGCCGCCTGCGCCTCATACCCGACCAGGGGCCCCGCGTCCGCCGAGTAGCGCACCGCCGATGGCAGGAGGGCGCGCCCCTCGGAATCGGGTAAAACGACCGCGATTCCACTGCGCACGGATGCCACCAGGGAATTCGTCGTTCCCAGGTCAATTCCCACGGCCAAACGATGCTGATGGGGAGCGGTCGACTGGCCGGGCTCCACGATCTGAAGGAGCGCCATAGATTATTTGTCTGCCGCGGCTTCTTCCCGTCGGGCAACCGCGTGATCGATCTCGGCCTGCATTTTCTCGAGAAACAATAACGAGCGTACAGCTTCCGCCGCGCCCGCGTAGTCCTGCTCCCCGTCCATAAGTTGAACGATGCGTGCGATTAGTTCGCCGTGCTGGCGCACCACCTCCCGCGAAAGGTCCGCGATCGCGGTTGCGTCATGAGCCCGCTGCGCGTTTTCGAGGGTTTCGTGCCAGCGCATTTGCCGCTCGAGAAAGGAGCTGGACAAAACCGCGGCATTGGACCCCTCCAGTGCCACACCATGGCTGCGGCACAAATACGCCGCACGGGCGCTATCGGATTTTAGAACCCGGTAGGCCTCGTTCGCGTGGCTGGCCAGTTGCATCGCGGCGCGCCGCTCGCTGGCACCGGCACCGGCGTGGCGATCTGGGTGGACTTGCGAGAGAACTTCGCGATACGCGCTTGTCAGGCCGTCGGTGTCAATCGCAAACCGCGGCTCCAGGCCAAAGAGGGCGAAGTATTCCGGAATCGGCGAAGACACGTGCGCAACACACTTCAGACTCGAAACGACTCGCCGCAGCCGCAGCGGTCCTTTTCATTGGGATTATTGAACCGAAAACCTTCGTTAAGTCCCTCCCGAACGAAGTCGAGTTCGGTGCCGTCAAGATACGCAAGGCTGCGCGGGTCAACCAGCACCGTGACGCCGTTGCTCTCGAACCGTGCGTCGGTAGGGTCAGCCGCATCGGCAAATTCCAGCTTGTACGCCATGCCGGAGCATCCGCTCGTTTGCACCGCTAAGCGCAGCCCGACCCCTTTGCCCCGTTTGCTGATAAATGCCGCCACATGCCGGGCCGCGCGTTCGGTCAAAGTAATTGCCATCGTTCCAATCCTCAGGCCGCCGCGCGCACGGCCGATCCCTGCGTCCCCTGCGGCTCGGAAGCCGTCTGCCCGTGCCCGGGATGCTTGTTTCGGTAATCTTCGATTGCCGCCTTTATCGCGTCTTCGGCCAAGATGGAGCAATGAATCTTCACGGGCGGCAAAGCAAGCTCGTCGGCAATCTGGGAGTTGCGGATCTGCATTGCCTGTTCGAGGGTCTTGCCCTTGACCCATTCCGTTACCAGCGAACTCGATGCGATTGCCGATCCGCAGCCGTAGGTCTTAAAGCGGGCGTCCTCGATGATTCCTTCTTCGTTGACTCGAATCTGGAGCTTCATCACGTCGCCGCAGGCGGGTGCACCCACCATACCCGTGCCGACTGCCTGATCCTCGCGATCAAAGGAGCCAACATTGCGCGGATTTTCGTAATGATCGACAACTTTCTGACTGTAAGCCATCTTCTACTCCATCGCTTCAGTGGGCCGCCCACTGCACAGTATTCAAATCGATGCCCTCCAGGTGCATCTCCCACAACGGTGACATGGAACGGAGTTTGGTGACCTTCTCCGTGAGTAGCCGTATCGTAAAGTCAATCTCTTCCTCGGTCGTAAACCGACCGACGGAAAAACGAATCGAGCTGTGCGCCAGCTCGTCGCTGCGCCCCAAAGCACGCAGGACGTACGATGGCTCCAGGCTCGCCGAGGTGCAGGCGGAACCCGAGGAAACGGCGATGTCCTTAACGGCCATTATTAGCGATTCGCCTTCCACGAAATTGAAACTCACGTTCAGATTGTGCGCGACGCGCTGCATCGGGTCACCGTTCAGATAGACTTCCTCGATCCGGCTCAGCCCCCTCCACAAGCGATCACGCAATCGGCGAATTCGCTCGTTCTCCGTTGCCATCTCCGACTGCGCGATCTGAAACGCGGCCCCCATACCCACAATTTGATGCGTTGGCAGGGTCCCGGAACGCAGCCCCCTTTCGTGTCCGCCGCCGTGCATTTGTGCCTCTAGTCGCACACGTGGCTTTCGGCGTACGTACAAGGCGCCAACGCCCTTGGGCCCGTACGTCTTGTGCGCGGAAAAGGACATCAGATCGACTTTCAGCGCCCCAAGGTCAACGACCACCTTTCCGGTCGCCTGCGCCGCGTCCACGTGAAACAGGACTCCCCGCTCCCGGCAAATCTCGCCCAGTCTCACAATGTCCTGGATGACGCCGATTTCGTTGTTGACGAACATCACCGAGGCAAGAATCGTGTCCGGGCGCAAACTTTCGGCAAACCGCGCGACATCGAGCAATCCATCGGCCGCCACGTCGAGGTAGGTGACCTCAAAGCCTTCCCTTTCGAGCTCGCGCATCGTATCGAGCGTGGCCTTGTGCTCCGTCTTGACGGTCACCAGATGCCGACCCTTGTCGCGATAAAAGTGCGCCGCACCTTTGAGCGCAAGATTGATGGATTCCGTCGCTCCCGAAGTCCAAACGATTTCTCGCGGATCGGCATTTACCAGCGCGGCCACCTCCGAGCGGGCCTGCTCGACGGCCCGTTCGGCCTCCCAGCCAAAGGAATGGCTACGCGACGCCGGATTGCCAAAACGCTCCCGCAGATACGGAAGCATTTTGTCCAAAACCCGCGGATCGACCGGAGAGGTGGCCGCGTAATCGAGATAGATCGGCAGTTGCATGGTGCGGCGGAACCCCTAGCCGACGGCAGTACTCTCATCGACCGTCGTACGCGTGCCGGGTCCACTCCAACGGTTGGTCGCTGGCGTCGGCACGGGGCGCGGCGTCGTCGATTGTTGCGCGACGAGATTGGCGAGCGAGACGGAGTCGAGAAAATCGACCATGTGCCGGTTCAGGCTGGTCCACAGATCGTGCGTCATACAGCGCCGATCGTTATCGCAGTTCGCCTGTCCCGCGCATTGCGTGGCGTCCAGCGGCTCGTCGACCGCAAAGATGATATCGGCAACGGAAATGTCGGTCGCCGGTTTACCGAGCCGATAACCGCCGCCTGGCCCGCGCGTGCTCTCCACCAGACCGTGCCGGCGCAGTTTGGCAAAAAGCTGTTCGAGGTACGAAAGGGATATCGTCTGCCGCTGACTGATGCCCGCGAGCGTCACCGGTCCCTTGTGCTGCCGCATTCCCAAGTCAATCATAGCCGTGACGGCAAAACGGCCTTTGGTCGTCAATCGCATAGGTTCTCCCTTCCGACTTATGGGTATCAGGCGACGCCAAATTGGCGTTAATCGCGCAGTTAAGCCCGATCGCTTACCAAGCCATCCTAGTTTACCCTACGAATTTAGTCAACAATCTGCGCCTCAAAAAGGCGGTACGTCGTTTTCCCTACGTACCGCCCCTTCTGCAGTGGTCTACAAGCGCTGCTCGCGCACTGTGGCCGGACGAGTGCCTAAGCGCCTTATTACGCCGCCGCGTACATCGTTGCTCGCTTGCGAACGACCTCGATGAGGCCCTGGCAAGCGTCCTCGACATAATCGAGCACCGTGTTAAATCCTTCCGGGCCCCCGTAGTAGGGATCGGGAACGGTCGCCGCGTCGTGTTCGCCGGCAAACCGCATCAAGAGGTGCAATTTGTGCTTGTGGGCGCGGGGGCACTGCTGCTGCAACAAAGCCAGGTTTTCCCAGTCCATCGCAAGAATCAGGTCAAAATCGCGAAAATCGTCCTGAGTGACTTGGCGGGCACGCAGGTCGCCGATTTCCACGCCACGGCGCTTGGCCGACTGCAAGGCGCGGGCGTCGGGCGGCTCCCCGACGTGATAGGCGTGCGTGCCAGCCGACTCGACCTGCACGCTCGCCTCCAACCCCGCCTCGGCCACCATCTTGCGAAATACTCCCTGTGCCATCGGGGAGCGGCAGATGTTGCCCATGCAAACAAACAGTACCTTGGTCATATAGTTCGCGCCTTTCGGGTGCGGGGCGGTGGTTAACAGCGTGTGTTCTCGAATGGCGGACTTCGCGCCGCCGGCCTCTGCTTTCTTAACGGTCTGCATCACGGTTCCAAGTAATCCCTGGCCGGAAAGACTCCTTTCCTGCCAATAAGTTCAAACGCTCGTCCATACGGACGCTCCCCTGGCTAGGGCATGACCCCCCAAATCGCCACGCGCGCATCAGGCCGCCTTCTCGATCTCGGCCATCCGCATTTCGTTGCCCAACCCGAAGACACGCTCGCGCAGGACGGTCAATTGATCTCGATATTCGGCGGCCTTCTCAAACTGCAAATTCTTAGCCGCATCCAGCATCTGCTTTTCCAGGCGCTTGATTTCGCGCCCAAGCTGGCGCTCGCTCATCGACTGATAGCTTGGAATCGCCTCCGCGCCCCGAGGCACCGCATCGGACGCAACGTCGTTTACGATCCCGTCGATCAGTTCGCGCACATCCTTTTGCACGCCGCGAGGAACGATGCCGTGGGTCTCATTAAATGCGCTCTGGCGGTCGCGTCGTCGCTCGGTTTCCTCAAGCGCCCGACGCATCGAGTCGGTGACGGTGTCCGCGTACAACAGGGCGGTACCCTCCAGGTTGCGCGCCGCCCGTCCGATCGTCTGAATTAGCGAGCGCTCGGAGCGCAGAAAGCCTTCTTTGTCCGCGTCCAAGATCGCCACCAATCCCACTTCGGGAAGATCGAGTCCCTCGCGCAGCAGATTGATGCCGACGAGCACATCGAAGACCCCGTTGCGCAGGTCGCGGATAATTTCCACCCGCTCGACCGTGTCAACATCCGAGTGCAGATACCGGACCTTCACGCCATGATCGGCCAGGAAGGCCGTCAGATCCTCGGCCATGCGCTTGGTAAGCGTCGTTATCAGCACGCGCTGCCCCCGCGCGGCTCGCACGGCAATCTCCGACAAGACGTCATCGACTTGGCTGCGCGCGGGCCGTACCTCGACCCGCGGATCAATCAGTCCCGTCGGCCGAACCAGCTGCTCGACGACTTGCGAAGAATGCTCGGCCTCATATTCAGCGGGCGTTGCCGATACGAAGATGCAGCGGCGCATCTTGCGTTCGAATTCGTCGAAACGCAACGGGCGGTTGTCCAGCGCCGACGGCAGGCGAAATCCGTACTCCACCAGGGTTTCCTTACGTGAGCGGTCGCCGCGATACATGGCGCCCAGCTGCGGAACTGTCACGTGCGATTCGTCGATAAACATCAACGCGTCGGTTGGCAGGTAGTCGATGAGCGTCGGCGGCGGATCCCCGGGCGCGGCACCCGACAGATGGCGCGTGTAGTTCTCGATGCCCTTGCAGAATCCGACCTCCGAGAGCATTTCCAAGTCAAAGCGCGTGCGCTGCTCCAACCGCTGCGCTTCGACCAGTTTGCTCGCGCCGTATAGCTGCGCGGCGCGCTCTTTGAGCTCCGCGCGAATCGTCTCAATGGCCCGTAGGACCGTCTGCCGCGGCGTTACGTAGTGCGAGGACGGATAAACCGTAAACCGCGGCACGCGCTGGCGCACCCTTCCGCTCAAGGGATCGAAAAGCTGAATACTTTCGATTTCGTCGTCCAGTAGCTCGATGCGCACGGCGATTTCGGCGTGCTCGGCCGGAAACACGTCGATCGTGTCACCCCGCACGCGGAAAGTGCCCCGCACAAATTCTCCTTCGCTGCGCTCGTACTGCATCAAGACAAGGCGCCCAATGATCTCGCGCTGACCGATTCGGTCCTTGTGCCGCAGTACTAAGATCATCGAGTGGTACTCGTTCGGATCCCCGATTCCGTAGATCGCCGAAACGGTTCCCACAATGATCGTGTCGCGCCGCTCCAGCAAAGACTTGGTCGCCGACAGACGCATTTGTTCGATGTGCTCGTTAATCGCGCTGTCCTTCTCGATATAAAGGTCGCGAGAAGGAACGTACGCCTCCGGCTGGTAGTAGTCGTAGTACGAAACGAAATACTCGACGGCGTTGTGCGGAAAAAATTCACGCATCTCGGAATACAACTGCGCCGCCAGCGTCTTGTTGGGCGCCAAAATCAGTGTGGGCACGCCGGCCTGCGCGATGACATTGGCCATCGTGTATGTTTTTCCGGATCCCGTAACCCCGAGCAAAGTCTGACCGACGAGTCCGTCGGCTACGCCTTCGGCCAGGCGAGCAATGGCAGCCGGCTGATCACCAGCGGGTTCATACGGCCGATGGAGCCGAAACGGGGATTCGATGTTGATGCCGAGCACGGAAATTGGGAAAAGGATGATGCGCTGCAACGAGACATCGTAGCATCGGCGATAAAAAAATCCTAGTCTCGGTAACATTTTATTACAATACGAATCTTTAAAATTCAATAACTTACGGACAAAGCTGACATAAATGGGGGAAGCAAACTAGCCGGCTGGCGGATCGAGAAAACCGGTGTCGCGGAAGGGGCCAGTTTCGAGCTTGTGTAAACTGCGAAACCTCGCCCAATTTGTCTTTTTCGGCCGGCGTCAGCCGTTTGCCGAAACATCCGATGACGTCCTCTCTTTTTAGCGCCGTCGAGCTCGCCCCCGCGGATCCGATACTCGGGCTGAATGAGGCGTTTAACGCGGACCCGCGATCGAGCAAGGTCAATCTGGGCGTCGGCGTATATCTGGGCGAGGACGGCAAGATCCCCCTGCTCGATTCGGTTCGGCAAGCCGAGGTTTCCCGCCTGCAAGCTCCTGCGCCTCGCGGCTACCTGCCAATTGACGGCGCGGCTACCTATAACCAAGCTGTACAGCGCTTGCTCTTTGGCGACGAATCGGCGCTCCTAAAAGAGGGACGACTGGTTACCGCCCAGGCCCTGGGCGGCACGGGCGCCCTGACCCTTGGTGCCGACTTGCTCAAACGACTTGTGCCCGATTCCCGCGTTCTGATCAGCGATCCGAGCTGGGAAAATCACCGGGGGCTTTTTGAGGCCGCCAATTTTCCGGTTTCCAGCTACCCCTACTACGACGCGGCCACGCTCGGTTTGAACTTTCCGGCGATGCGGGCGTCGCTTCGAGCGGCGGCGCCTCGCACCATCGTCGTTTTGCACGCCTGCTGTCACAACCCAACGGGGGTGGATCCGACGCCTGAGCAGTGGAAAGAGATCGTCGCAATCGTGCGCGAGCGCAATCTGGTGGCGTTTTTGGACCTCGCCTATCAGGGATTTGCGGACGGAATCGAACCCGACAGCGCGGTCGTTCGCGCCTTTTCGGAAAGCGGTGTGCAATTTTTTGTCGCCAGCTCCTTTTCTAAGTCCTTCTCGCTTTATGGCGAGCGAGTCGGCGCTCTGACGATCGTGACCGCCGGCGCCGACGAGTCCAAACGGGTACTCAGTCAGCTCAAGCGCGTCATAAGAACCAATTACTCCAATCCGCCAACCCACGGTGCGTCGTTGGTCGCGGCCGTTCTCACGAGCCCGCCGTTGCGCAGTCTTTGGGAATCGGAATTGACCGCAATGCGCGAGCGCATCAAGACGATGCGCGAGAGCCTGGCGGAGCTGCTGACCAAGCGTGTACCGGGGCGGGACTTTTCCTTTGTCCGACGGCAACGCGGAATGTTTTCCTACTCCGGATTGACGGCGGCGCAAGTCGATCGGCTGCGCGCCGAGTACGGCATCTACGCGGTCTCCACAGGCCGCATTTGCGTTGCCGCGCTAAATCGCAAGAATATCGAAGCGGTCGCCGACGCAATCGCCGCCGTCGTGCGCGGTTGAAGGGGGCGGTTTTCCGACTTTCGCGTGCCTTCGGACGTCGATATAATTTTTTCCATTCCCCGATAGCTCAGTTGGTAGAGCGTCGGACTGTTAATCCGCAGGTCGCTGGTTCGAGTCCAGCTCGGGGAGCCAAGAAATATGAGGGGAAGACGGTTAGTAACTGCTCTTCCCCTTTTTCATTTTTGCACCAAAGTAGCCATTGCGTAGCCATTGTGGAAACCGCAAAACACTTCCGACCATATCGACCAGAAGTGAGAGCGCAAGGCTGTCTGACGTGCAGACACTTCCTGGGAAACTTCTTTTACGAGCATTTGCTCTGCGAACGGCAAGGACGTTACGTCGTCGGTACGCCGAAGATGGGGTGTGCGTTTTGGCAAAGGGAGCCCGGGGCAGACGACCAATGATGCAGGTGCACCTATAAGCACCCACATCATCGTCGAACTCGTCTGCTGTTGAAGGAAAAGGCGTTCAGGGATCGCTGCTGTTTCAGGGCTGCAACTGAAACTCCGCCAACTCGCAAGTCCATTCAGGCAAGCCCCAACCTTGCGACGCGATGAGCTCGCTGTCCTTTACGACGGCTCTCACTTTAGGCGCATACCAATACGTAAATACATGTGTGCCAACATCACCGCTTTTCATGTTCCAACTGCTCTTAGCCTTGAGCTTGAACGCGTCGAACTCCCCCGCTTGAACTTTCACTTTCTCGTAGCCGGTAACTTCGACGGAATATGTCTCGGAGCCAGTCATTTCCTTGTATGTATGGTCCACGAAATTGTTGTTTGACTTCCATTTCTTGCCGACCTCGAGCGGGAAGTTTAAGAGCCTTTTGTCCGAGTTTGTGAATTGGGGCGAATCGAGCACATTCAAATCCAAGGTCAGAGTAAGCGGTTGCCCGTTCCATGTGCCCTTGATACCCGTCGAGTCCACGGACGTGACCACCCAAACCCTATCGAATTTCTGGCGACCC
>DASPTP010000018.1:0-30732 GCA_035623355.1 Burkholderiaceae bacterium
GGGCCTTAAGGCTTGGCTCAGCCGGCTGACGGATCGCTGCCTTCAATTCCTCAGTTGAGGGTAGTTCAATAGTCGGCCCTCCCTTTGACGGCGGGGGCGGTGGCCCTTCCCCTCGCAGGTACTTCCCCAATGCCTCGCATCGTGCCTCGTCGATCCATGCGGGCTTGGTCTTGCGCCTTGTTTCAAGCAGCTTGAGCCTGGTTTCAAGATTCGCCACTAGCCTGCTCCAGTGCGGCAATGCGCCTCTCAAGCGAGGACGCCTCTAGCACTTTGCCTAGCGACGTGAGAACAAATGCAAACCGGGAACCATCTTCCGGGCGAATTTCCCCGTTACGCATCCCCCTGTATACCTTCGCCAATTCCACCGCCACCGAATCGAGACTTCGCAGCCGAATACGACGGGGGGTAGCTACTGCGATAGAACCGCCCTCCACAAGCGATAGCGCACGGTTAGATGCGCGTTTTCGTGCATCCAGAGCCGGGTTATCGACCACTTCAGCGGCCCTTGGGAAGCTGCCGACCGAGACGCAATCCTCGCTTTTCCTGGTTCGCGCCTTGATAGGTTTGCTGAATAACCTTGTCGCGTGCTGTCGGATTCTCCCCAAATCTGCGGGTAGTCGCACTCTGGCCGGCCTTAACGTCCGTCTTTCGCTGTCTCATCTCACTTCCTTTCTCGCTATGTAGTGGAACAAACATTGAACATTGATTAGCAAACCCAACGGGTGCAAAGCAATGCACCGCATAGCCAACTAGCAATCCGACACGATGCGGAATTGCACATGAACCCCACTTCGTAGCGTTATTGCAAGCTATACAACTACGCTTCATTCCTTCTTTAATCCCATCGCTCTCGCCGTTACCTCGGCGCCGGCACGCGCTACCTGCACGCTCGCTCTGCTCGATGCCATAACGCCGATCGTTTCCCCGTAATCGCTGCCCTCGGGTGCTTCCTGTGACTGCTCGGGGTGCGGTAACTGGCCGGTTCGCAGCAGGTGGACAACTGCCGGATCCCCGCTATCCATAGCCGCAAGCAATTTCTCGTTGGGATCCTCGGCTCCGTCGATCCTTCGGGCGCAATCTCGCCAACGCATCAGGTACGGGCGGCTGTCCCCTTGGGACCGCAACTGGTCATCGATCCGGCACAGACGGTCCCACCACACCGGGGAATTGATAAGGTCGGGTCGCTCGCTTTCAAACTGCGCTACCGCGCCATAGAACGCTTCCGCATCCTCCGGCCCCCATTCCTCGGACGCCTGGACCTTGCTCCGGATGCGCTCGATTAGCTCATCGCGTTGCATACGGATCCTCCTGCGGCACTAACCGTCCTTCGCGGGCCTTGGCGATCTGGGCGATTGCAGTTTGATAGTCGGACTCCTGAGCGTCATAGTTCTCGCCCCCCATGACCTCATCGAACGCGGCGGACCGCGCATCCGCATCCCCGATCTGTAAATTCCTGGCCAGCATCGTCGCCCGCTCCGGGGTGAGATGCGGCCGCAAGTGCAGGATTGCTGCGGCCGCTTCTTCCTCGGAGCCGATGGAGAGCGCGGCAGCTAGTTCCCCGTCGCCGGGCTCATAGATTCCCGCAATGCGCTCGGCAGCCTCCAAGATCAATTCCCCGTCGGGCCGCTTGTCGCCCTCCGCACGCATCGCCTTGGCCCTCTCCCAAACCTCCCCGATCTTCTCGATCCCGGCGATCTGTCGCGCCTGGTTGATCGAGTCATAGTTGCGCCGCTCAGCCTCAATCAATTCCTCCGGCGCCTGCAAATCCTCAAGTTCCTTTTGCCGGAATTGCCATTCCTCCAAGTCTCGGCGGCGCAGTGCGGCAAGTTGTCTCGGGTCATCGTTCATCGCATCTCCTTAATGCAGCGTTCGGCGGTGCCATAGTTGCCATGCCTGCGCGTCCGCCAACGCTCGGGGCATATCGGCATCAAATTCCAAAATCGCACTACGTTCGGTTATCCACTCAACAGCATTTAATGCATTGAGTAGTTCCAATTTGTGCTGTTGGATAAACACTCGCAATGCAGGAGTGATTGCATGTTTGGGTGTTACCCAAAGCACATCGTTGGGTAGTAAATAGATATGCAGTCCGGCGTGCGCCAAGGTTTCGAGGGGCGCCATCAGAAAGCCTCCCCTTCGCCCAATTCCCGCACCGCAAAACCATTTGCGCCACCAGTCGCGCCATTTGCGCCACTTTTTGAATCTGGCGCGACTGGCGCGACTGAGGGATTTGGCGCGACTGACAGGCTCCAAATGGTCTTTGTGTCCTTCCCGAATCCGTGACGTTCGGTAGTGACCCCTAGCCTTTTCATTGCCCGTTGAACGGTTCGCCACGCGTGACCGGCTTCGTCGGCTGCAATGCGAATTTCCCGGCTTGCCAATGGACCGGACTCGAGCGTTATCCGCAGCCATTCCGCAGCGTCCTGCTGCTCGGATCGGGCTTCCTCGTCCACCTCGACCTCTGCCAGCAGTTCCCGCGCCGTCCCTTCCAAGGCGCTCCCCCAGGACACGCGGGAGGCAAACAAGGATTTGCCCGGAATCGCAGCCTGCTCTATGGAGTACCCGAATCCGCCGCCATCGGGGCCGAGATTGGATTTCGCACGGGCTAACAGCCGGCGCTCGGTGCCGTCATCTTCTTTGATCTTCCCGGCAGCCAACACGACACGGGCCAGGGCGCCAAACGCAATGCTCCCTGTAACCCGCTCGACCACATCCCGGCCGGCGGTCCCCTTGCTGAAATGCGATATCCCTAATGCGGCGCAATCAAGCTTCGATGCAAGATCGACTATCGGTTGAAGATTGCGGCGAACGTCGTTGCTCTTATTGCTGTCGCCAGATACCGCATTAACGATAGGATCAACAATCAACAATCGAACATCGCCAATGCGCTCCGCCGTCGCCATCAGCAACGGCATATCCTCGGCGGGACTGAATGTCCGCTCGCCCTTATCGTCAATGACACGCGTAACGAAATGCACGCGCGAGAGATTGGCGCCCATCGCCGCGAGCCGTGGCACTAGAGTATCGGCAGGATCATCCTCTCCGCTCCAGATCAGGACTGATCCGGCCTCGGCCTTGTCGCCATCGGGCCAGCGACCGCCTGTAGTAATAGCGGCAGCCATCGCCAGGGCAATCGTCGTTTTCCCCGTACTCGGGGCACCGGCCAGGATGTGCAGCTTTCCCCTTGCCAGCCAACCATCCCAAAGCCAGCGCACGGCCACCATTTGCACGGTATCGCCCCGGATCAGCTCGACCGCCGGCCCAGACGGTGCGAGGTTCATGCGATCTACCGCACGGCTTGTCTCGGCGTAGTCCCGCGCCATTGCGAGAACGTCCGCGACGGCCGCTCGCTTTCCGATCTTGTCAAACTCGACCGTGACGGCGTGCGCAAGCATTTCCGCCTTTGCAGAGTTGCCGGCCTTTACTTGCGATATCAGCTTGCTTACCAGCGAACGATCAAGCGCATGATGATTTAGGCTTAGGTCATTCAACGCATTGGAGACGGCCATCGCTAGCGGGCTGCGCCGGGGCAGCGTTTGCGCAGCGGCCGTCATGGCACATCCTTTATTTGCAGGAGGACGGATCGCAGGACGGTGGCGACCCATTCGAAGCCCTCGCTATCGCAGTCCGCCGCGAGGACCGACAAGCGACGGATGAGATCGGCGGCGGTCATGCGCGCTGCTCCGCCTGGTCAAGAATCCAACGCTCTACATCGGCTTCCAGCCAACGAGATGCGCGCTTTCCGACCTTGACGGGAGGCGGGAACGTGCCGGCCTTGACTCGGCGGTAGACAGTCGCGCCGTCGAAGGCGACTCTCGCCTCAACTTCGGGCAGCTTGATAAAACGTGCAGGGGAAGGAGAAACGTCCCGCCGTTGGCGAGAGGAAGTAACTTCTGTGGACATCGGGCTGGCCTCGTCTAGACGAATCGGATCCTTGTAGCCTTCCGATTCAGTACGGGCAGCCCCGGCACGGGCATCGCTCCCCGCCTAAGGGAGCATCAGTTCAATGGCTAGTTGAACCTAGTTTCGGGATCAGCCGTATTTGTCTGGCACCTCTACCGAGGTCGGCGAGTTTGACCCCAAAACTAAGTACCTCGCTTGGAGAAAATTTTGATCGCATCCATCTGCGATGTCAAGCAACGAACCGCGCTTCACCGCAAAAAGATTTGCGCTGACAGTTCATCAATGTTCGCTATGCAGTTCGGTGTATAGGAAACACGTTGTCTTTATTAATTACTTTATCTAGAAACTTTCCCCAATCTGCCATCAATCGGATGCGTTTCTGGAATAGATCGGTGCGGTAGTAGGCCGCTTCGGTCTTGTCCTCCCGACCGTGCGCTAGTGCCTGCTCGACAACATCGCGGGGGTATCCCGTGCGCTCGCCGGCCCAATCCCGGAACGTACTCCGCAGGCCATGAGGAACCGCGACGCGCCCCTCGGCATCACGCCGATCCATTCGTCGCATGAGTGCAGTCATAGCCATATCCGAAAGCGGCATCCCTGCTGCATTGGGAAACACTAGATCCACACCTTCGGAGCGTGGCAGAGCCTTCAGTAGATTGATAGCAGCATCATTCAACGGAACCCGATGCGGCCTTCCCGCCTTCATCCGCGATGCCGGAATACTCCAGACCTTCAATTCAAGGTCGATCTCCGACCACAGCGCGCCGCGCGCCTCCCCACTGCGACAGGCGGTCAGCGCAAGAAACTCCAGGCACCGCGCTCCGGTCCCCTCCAGCTTGCGAAGCTCGGCCATAAATGCGCCCGCATCGTCCAGCGCAATCGCCGCATGATGCTGGATCCGCTTTGCTCGGCTGATGTTGGGAAGCAGATGGTCCAGATGCCCCCGCCAGCGCGCCGGGTTCTCCCCCGTCCGCAACCCACGGACCGCGCCCCAATCGAGGATGCATTCCAGCCGGCCGCGTAGCCGGCTCGCCGTCTCGTTCTTGCCTACCCAAAGAGTCGGGCTATCGGTTTCTTCCTTTTGTTCGAGGATACGCACGATGTGCGCCGTATTCACATCCCGCACTAGTACATTGCCGATGTAGGGTTCGGCGTAGGTCTTGATGGTGTTGCGCCATTGATCGGCGTGCTTGCCGTTGCGCCATTCGGCCTCATGCGCGGCGATGTATTCCTCGGCCGCTTTCCCGAAGGTGATAGCACGGTCCCGCTCGGCCCTAATCGCGGCTCTGGCAGCCTTCTTAGCGAGGATGGGATCTTGTCCCTTCTTGATCTCATCCTTAGCTTCCAGAGCCTTCTCACGCGCCCTGGCGACACCATTCTCGGGGTAGGAACCCAACCCGATATCCCGGCGCTTGCCGCCAACCATCGTCCGCAGGATCCAGGACTTTGACTTGGGACCACCGACTATAAGGTGAAGCCCTGCCACCCCACCAACCGCGTAAAGCCCCGGCTCACTCTTTTGCGAGACCTCCAGCGGCCCTAAAGCCTTCGCCCGTTTCGGCATCGAATTTCTCTCTTGCGCTTGGTTCCAACAACTTTCCCAACATCGTAAACGCGATGAGTTGCGAAGTCAAGCGACGTACTGCGCCGTACTCACAGAGGGAAAGATAGATTTCTAAGCAAAAATAAAAGCCCCATAGAGGGGCTTCTGGCGGAGGCGGTGAGATTCGAACTCACGAACGGTTGCCCGTTGCCGGTTTTCAAGACCGGTGCCTTAAACCGCTCGGCCACGCCTCCATAAAGTCATATTGTGCCGGGAAAATGTGCCGGTTCGCGCTGGCCTGACCGCGGGCCGGTGCCGAGCAAACCCTAGCGAGACACCGTTCGCGATGCCAAGAAAGCTTTGAGGGGACCGGGGCGCTTGGCTGCGACAGCAACGGCGAAGGAATCGAGCGCGTCCGCAGCGCTTGCCGTCGTTACGCCCGAAGGCAAGAATTTCGATTTGACGACGATGCGGGGACACGACGTCCTGGTGCACTTTTGGGCGACGTGGTGCGCGCCGTGCGTGAAAGAAATACCGGCATTGGAATCATTCTACGAGCGCTATCGCGCAAGAGGCGTCGAAGTCGTCGCGCTCAGCGAGGGCCGCATGCCGGACATCGACGACGTGCACCACATAGTGCACCACACGAACATGCGATACACCGCGGCCATGGCGCACAAGGCCAGCCAAAACAGCTTCGGCGACCCCGCCTCGGTACCGGTGACCTACGTGCTCGATGCGGGCGGGAGCGTGCGAGCCGAAATGCGCCCCGACACACATCCCGTCATGGAGGAAAACCTGGCTCAGATCGTTGATCCGCCGCTTGGCGCGCCGTAACGTACAGACAAAACGACGCGCAAAAGAGCAAGCCGGAACGCTCAGCCGGCCTTTTGCACCAGACGCGGCTCGCGCAGCAGATCGCCAAATCGCGCCCGTATCGCGGCTTCGATGCCATCGGCGTCTAACCCGACTCCCGACAGCAAGCGCGCATGGTCCCCATGGTCAATGAACCGGTCGGGCAACCCCAAGCGCAGCAGCGGGGTCGCGCGTTGCAGCGCCTCCAGCGCTTCCGCGCAAGCGCTTCCCGCGCCGCCCTGCAAGACGTTTTCCTCGACGCTCACGAGCGCATCGTGCGCATCGGCAAGCCGACGTACGAGATCCAGGTCCAGCGGCTTAACAAAGCGCATGTCCGCTACCGTCGCATCGATGGCCGTGGCCGCCGCGGCCAGCGCGGGATGCAACAGGGGTCCAAACGCCAAAATCGCGATCCGACCACCGGGCCGCGCGCGCGATTCGCGCACGATTTCCCCTTTGCCGATCGGTACCGTCTCGAAGGTTGCCTCGACTTTGGCTCCAACACCCGTACCTCGCGGATAGCGGACCGCCGCCGGGCCGGCATGGCAAAAAGCCGTCGTGAGCATCTTGCGACAAAGATTCTCATCGCTGGGCGTCATCACTACCATGTTCGGAATGCAGCGTAAAAAAGAAAGGTCAAACACCCCGTGGTGGGTCGCGCCATCGGCGCCGACCAATCCGCCCCGATCCAGCGCAAACATCACCGGCAGGTTCTGCAGCGCGACGTCATGGATGAGCTGGTCATAGGCGCGCTGCAAAAACGTCGAATAGATCGCGACAACCGGTTTGACGCCCTCACAGGCCAATCCCGCCGCAAAGGTGACCGCGTGCTGCTCGGCGATTCCCACATCAAAATACCGATTCGGGAATTCGCGCTCAAAACGCACCATTCCCGAGCCCTCGCGCATCGCCGGAGTGATGCCAACCAAGCGCGCGTCGGCGGCCGCCATGTCGCAGAGCCAGTCGCCAAATACCTGAGTAAAAGTGGGCTGCGCGGGTGCGACCTTGTGAATACCAACGTCCGGGTCGAACTTCCCCGGCCCGTGGTAAAGAATCGGATCGGCTTCGGCCCGCGCGTAACCGTGGCCCTTGCGAGTGACAACATGCAAGAACTGCGGTCCGCGCAGCCCGCGCAGATTCTGCAGCGTCGGAACGAGCGAGTCCAAATCGTGACCATCGATCGGCCCGATGTAGTTAAAGCCAAACTCTTCGAACATCGTGCCGGGCACCACCATGCCCTTGGCGTGCTCTTCGAGCTTGCGCGCGAGTTCCAGCATGGGAGGCAAGTGCTTGAGCACCTGCTTGCCGGCACTCTTGGCCACCATGTAAAAGCTCCCGCTCATCAGTCGCGCGAGGTGTCGATTTAGCGCGCCGACCGCCGGCGAGATCGACATATCGTTGTCGTTCAGAATGACCAGCAGGCGCACGTCCTCAGCAATGCCCGCATTATTCAGCGCCTCAAACGCCATGCCGCCGGACATGGCGCCGTCGCCAATCACCGCCACACAATGTCGCTCCTCGCCTCGGCTTCGAGCGGCCAATGCCATTCCGAGCGCCGCCGAGATCGACGTCGACGAGTGTGCGGTTCCAAAAGCGTCGTATGGCGACTCCGATCGCCTCGGAAAACCGGAAATTCCACCCTCCTGCCGCAACGTTTTCATCGCGTCGCGGCGACCGGTGAGGATCTTGTGCGCGTACGTCTGGTGCCCCACGTCCCAAACGATGCGGTCATCGGGGGTCTGGAATACGTAATGCAACGCCACGGCCAACTCGACGGTGCCAAGGTTGGAGCTCAGATGCCCTCCCGTGCTGGCGACCGAGCGCAATAGGAATTCGCGTAGCTCATCGGCTAGGGGCCGCAGCTGGCTGCGATCGAGACGGCGCAGATCAGCCGGCGAATCGATCTGCCAGAGCAAGGACCGCGACGGAACCGGGTTCATGGATTGACGCCCTTTTGTCTTCGGTCAGCTGCGACGCGCAACGATCATGTCCGCCAACTGCAACAAGCGGTTCGTTCGCTCTTGCGCCAGGCCCATTTGCTGCAGGGCGACATCCGCGACCTGCCGCAGATGCGCCGCTCGATCTTTGGCGGCCGCCATACCCAGCACGGACACGTAGGTGGCTTTGGCCTGGGCCTGATCCTTGCCTGCTGTCTTGCCCAATTCGGCCGAATCGGCTTCCACATCGAGGATATCGTCGACAATCTGAAATGCGAGCCCCACGGCCTGCGCGTAGCGCTCGAGCGCGACGAGCGCGGGGGCTTCCAAGCGCCCAGCGCGCGCCCCCATGAGGACCGACGCCCGCAGCAACGCACCGGTTTTCATGCGATGCATTTGCTCCAGTCGTGATGCCTCGAGCACGCGGCCCGCGGCCTGAAGGTCGATGGCCTGCCCGCCGCACATGCCGCTGGTACCGGCAGCGCACGCGAGCTCTTGCACCAAATCCAATCGCACGGCAGCACCCAGCGGCGCTTCCGCGAGCATGCGAAACGCCTCCGCCTGCAGAGCGTCGCCCGCCAGCATTGCCGTAGCCTCGTCAAAGGCCACATGCACGGTTGGCTTTCCTCTGCGCAGCACATCGTTGTCCATGCAGGGCAAGTCATCGTGCACGAGGGAGTAGACATGCACATATTCGACCGCAAGGGCCACGTAATCCAGCGCGTCCGTTTCGGCCTGCGCGAGTTCCCCCGCGGCGTAGACCAGCAGCGGCCGAATGCGTTTGCCTCCGCCGAGTACCGCGTAGCGCATTGCCCGATGAAGTCGTTGCGGATCGCGCGTCGCGGCGGGCAGATGCCGGTTCGCGTGGGCTTCGAAACGCTCCTGGCGCTCCCGCATCCATTGCGCCAATGACAGCGGTGCATTGCCCGGACGGACGCAATCCGTCGTCGGCACGGCCTCCGCCAGCGCAGGAGCTGCTGATTCCGTTTTCACGAATCGGTTCCCCGCAGTTCGTCGGGTTCCAGTGTCTTTAACACGTCATTGTCGAGTTTGCGAATTTCTTGTTCGGCAGCGCTCAGACGCGCTTGACAGTAGCGCGCCAGTTCCGCTCCGCGGCGATAGGCCGCGATGGACTCGTCCAGACCCAACTCTCCCGACTCCATTTTTCGAACAAGCCCGTCAAGTTCCTCGAGCGCTTGCTCGAAGCTCAAGTCCTCCGGTGCCTTTGGTTCCGCGACCTTTTTCATGCGCCTTACAATGGTCTGTGGGACGAAAAAAGAACAAGGACCCCGATATCACGCCCCCGCGCGGCTGCCGCGCAAAGTGCATTCTAACGTTTCGACGCTTGTCTCGTCGGCGGTCTTGGCAACCGGGCACTTCTCGCCAAGACGGGAGGCAGGGGCCGCGTACACTTGCCCTTGCCGGCAAGGATCGGAAATGAGCCAGGGTTTGAACGAGGCGCAGGTCGGTTACGACGCGCTCATCGATGTTGCGTCTTTACGCCAAAGTTTGGCCGCGCCCCAGCTGCGAATACTGGACTGTCGCCACGACCTTGCACAACCCGACCTTGGTCGAATGCAGTACGTGCAGGCGCACATACCCGGCGCCGTCTTTGCCGACGTGGATCGCGACCTCTCGGGGGCTAAGACCGGTAAAAACGGGCGCCACCCCCTTCCCGGCCGCGCGGAATTGGCCGCACGCTTACGTTCCTGGGGCGTGGATACGACCAGCCAGGTGGTCGCTTACGATGCCAGCGAGGGTTCTTACGCGGCGCGCGCCTGGTGGCTTTTGCGCTGGCTCGGACATTCGAACGTCGCGGTGCTCGATGGCGGCTGGAATGCCTGGCTCGCCGCGGGCTACCCGACGAGCGAGGAGGAACCCGCGCCGCGGATGGGCGACTTTGTCGCGCGCGTCCCCCTGGAGACGACAATCGAGGTGGAAACGGTTGCGCAATGGTCGCAAAGCACCCAAGCCGCGTCAGCCAACCTGCTCATCGATGCGCGTGCTCCCGATCGATACGAAGGCCGCAACGAGACCGTCGACCCGGTCGCCGGCCATGTGCCCGGAGCGATCAATCGCTTCTGGAAGCAAAATCTTTCCCCCGATGGACGCTTCAAATCACCGGCTCGCCTGCGCTCCGAATACATCGCGCTCTTGGGTGATCGGTCGCCTTGCCAGGTGGCCTTCCTCTGCGGCTCCGGAGTCACCTCTTGCCATGACATCCTGGCAATGCACGTGGCGAGATTGCAAGGAGCCGCCTTGTTTCCGGGGTCGTGGAGCCAGTGGATTGCCGACCCATCGCGCCCGGTCCGAATCGGCGCGGCTGCGTAACCAACGATCGAGCAACGCTCGCCGCGGCTAGCGATCCAGGGCCATCGCGAGGATGGCGATCAGGACCCCAAGAAAGACGAAGACGACTTCCGGCAGCGATTTGCGCAGCGAGGAGCGACGCATCAATTCCGGCAGCAAGTCCGAAAGTGCAATGTAGATAAAGCTTGCCGCCGCAATGGCAAGCGCGTACGGCAGCAGCACCTGCACCCGGGCGAGCACGAAATAGCCGACGACGCCGCCCACGACGGCCGAACAACCCGACAGCAGCATGAAAACAAAGGAGCGTTGTCGCGAAAAGCCCGCGTTGAGCAAAATCATGAAATCGCCAATCTCGTGGGGGATTTCGTGCGCCACGACCGCAAGGGCGGTTACCAAGCCCGTTAGCGGATCCACTAAAAACGCCGCGGCGATTACCGCTCCGTCGGCAAAATTGTGAAGCGCGTCGGCAAGCAAAATGGGGTACGCACCACGTCCGACCTCCCGTGCATCATGGCCCTGCCCGTGGTGATGTCCGTCTCCCTCGTGATGATGGGTATGGTGAATCAGCATCATCTTTTCGAGCACAAACAGACCCAAAATTCCCAGCAGTACGGTCCAACCCAGATGCGTCGCCGAGAGGCCGCCGGCGAGCGCCTCGGGAACGATGTGCACCAGAGCGGTTGCCAGCAGCAGGCCAATCGAAACGTGAACCATTCGATCGACCAGACCCGACAGCCAGCGAAAGCTGAGCATCGCCGCCAGGGCCAAAGAAGCGGCGGTCGATGCCAAGTTCGCGCCAACGATGAAAAGCAGGGTGGGCATCAGTGCGCCTCATCCCAGTTCTCTCCAACACCGACATCCACCTCCAGCGGCACATCCCATCGCACTACGCCCGACATGATGGTGGGAATCGTCGCACTCACGACGTCCACCTCGCCCTGCGGGACCTCGAAGACCAGCTCGTCGTGCACTTGCATCACGAGGCGGCTTGTCAGGCGCTCTTGCGCCATCCAGCGATCGACGGCAATCATCGCCAGCTTGATCAAGTCCGCAGCGGTACCCTGCATCGGGGCGTTGATCGCCGCGCGTTCGGCCGCTTGTCGCCGCGGCCCGTTGGCCCCGTTGATCTCCGGCAACCAGAGGCGCCGCCCGAATACCGTCTGGACATATCCCAGTTCGTGCGCGCGGGCTCGCGTCGCTTCCATGTAGCGCGCGACACCTGGGTAGCGCGCGAAATAGCGGTCAATATAGAGTTTGGCCGAATCCTTCGAAATTCCCAGGTTGGCCGCCAAGCCGAACGAACTCATTCCATAAATCAGCCCGAAATTGATGACCTTGGCGGTGCGCCTCTGATCGTCGGTAACCCGATCGGGCGCAACGCCGAACACTTCGGCGGCCGTCGCCCGGTGTACGTCGTCGCCGCGCTCGAACGCCGCGATTAAGCCCGGATCCCCGCAAACGTGCGCCATGATGCGCAATTCGATCTGGGAATAATCGGCCGACACGATGCGCGCGCCCGGCGCCGCAATAAACGCCTCGCGAATACGACGTCCCTCCACCGTGCGCGCCGGAATATTCTGCAGATTCGGATCCGAGGAGGCCAGACGACCGGTGACCGCGATTGCCTGCCCGTACGTCGTGTGCACGCGGCCGGTACGCGGATTGACCATGGCCGGCAGCTTGTCACAGTAGGTCGAGCGCAGCTTGGACAAGGCGCGATGTTCGAGCAACGTTTTGGGCAGCGGAAAATCGGCGGCGAGCTGTTCCAAAACCTCTTCGTCCGTGCTCGGGGCGCCCGTGGCGGTCTTCTTGCGCACCGGCAAACCGAGCCGGCCGAACAGAATTTCCCCAATTTGCTTTGGGGACCCGAGATTGAATGTCTGGCCCGCCAACTCGTAGGCGTTGCGCTCGAGCTCGCCGATGCGCGCACCGAGCTCCTGACTTTGGGCTCGGAGCCGCTCCGGGTCGACGAGCACGCCCGTTCGCTCCATGGCAAACAGTATCCGGGAAATCGGCATTTCAATCGATTCGTAAACAAAGCGCGACCCCGAATCCTGCGAGAGCATGGGCCACAGAACGTCGTGGACCGCAAGCGTGATATCGGCGTCTTCGGCCGCATATTCGGTCGCGCGCTCCACCGGCACCTGAGCAAATCCAATCTGTTTTGCGCCCTTCCCGCAGACCTGTTCATACGAAATCGTCGCGCGCCCCAAGTGGCGCGTGGCGAGCGACTCAAGGTCGTGCGATTTGTGGGCTTCGACGACGTAGGACTGCAGCAGCGTATCGTGGCGCACGCCGGCCAACTGCAGACCCGCGTTGGCAAACACGTGGGCGTCGTACTTGCTGTGCTGGCCCAGCTTGGCGCGCTGCTCGTTTTGCAGCCAGGGCCGCAATCGCTCCAGTACCATCGCGCGCTCCAACTGAAGCGGCGCGCCGGGGTAGCTGTGCCCCAGCGGGATATAGCAGGCCGCGCCCGCACGCACCGACAGAGAAATGCCCACGAGTTCGGCTGCCATCGGATCGAGCGAGGTCGTTTCCGTGTCGATGCTGGTCAAATCGGCCGCCTCGATGCGCTCCAGCCAGGCGGTGAGCTGTTCTTCGGTCAAAACGCACTCGTAGGCCGTCGCCGGTTCCGGCACGGTCGCTCCGGGCAGGTCCCGGCCGGGTTCCCGCTCGATCAAGGCCGGGGGCACCGCCTCGGGAGCGGGCGCTGCCCCGGCGGCGCCGCTGGGCGGATAGGTCGCGTCAAAATCCCGTTGCCAGCTGCGAAATTCGCAGTGCGCGAAGATTTCGCGCAGCTTTTCTCGGTCGGGCGGTCGCACTTGCAGCGCCTCGAGTGACTGCAGCTCCGGACCCAGATCCAGGTTCGTGCGCACCGTAACGAGGATACGGGCCGTGGGCAACCAGTTCAGCGCCTGGCGCAGATTCTCGCCGACCGCCCCGCTGATCGAGGCGGCGTGCGCCAACACTCCATCGAGCGAGCCGTACTGTTGCAACCATTTGACGGCTGTCTTCGGACCGACCTTTTCGACACCGGGGACGTTGTCCACCGGATCGCCTACGAGGGCAAGGTAATCGACGATTTGTTCCGGGCCAACGCCAAATTTGTCGACCACCTCGCCCCGATCGAACCGCTTGGGCGGGCCGCCGTCCCGGCTCATCGTGTCGATAAGTTGCACCGAATCGCCCACCAGCTGAGCCAGGTCTTTGTCGCCGGTCGCAATCACGGTACGCAGCCCCTGTGCGCGGGCACGAGCCACCAGGGTCCCGATGACGTCGTCCGCTTCCACACCGCCGATCTGCAGAATCGGCCAGCCGAGGGCCGCGGCGGCTTGGTGCACGATGGGCACTTGCGCCGCCAGTTCGCCCGGCATCGGGGGGCGATGTGCCTTGTATTCCGGGAATAGCTCGTCGCGAAAGGTCTTACCCTTGGCGTCGAACACGCAGGCGCAGTAATCGCAGGGAACGCTCGCGCGCAGCACGCGCAGCATGCCGATAAAGCCGCGAATCGCGCCGGTCGGTTCCCCGCCGGAAGTGCGAAGATCCGGCATCGCGTGAAAGGCCCGGTACAAATACCCGGTGCCGTCCACGAGCAGGAGTGTTTTCATAGGAGTCTTTTATGCTCGACCGCCAGAAGAATATCCCGACATTGCGCGCCATTACGGCGCAGGAACAGGCAACCAAGGTCAAGGCACGGGAGTCGTGGCATCTTTGGGGCATTATCTCGGAGTTCGTCGAAGCAGCCGAACGGCTGGCGGACGTTCGTCCGGCCGTTTCGATCTTCGGGAGCGCGCGCTTTACGCCGGAATCGCCTTTGTACCAGCAAACGGTAACGATCGCGCGCGCGCTTTCCGATGCCGGATTTGCGGTCATCAGCGGCGGGGGGCCCGGAGCGATGGAAGCGGCCAATCGCGGTGCGTTTGCGGGCCGCTCCCCCAGCGTCGGGCTGAACATTGAGCTGCCCTTTGAGCAGCATGGCAACGACTACCAGGACATTTCCCTTCGGTTTCGCCATTTCTTTGCGCGCAAAGTCGCATTCGTCAAATACGCCAGCGCGTACGTGGTCATGCCCGGCGGATTTGGGACGCTGGACGAACTAACCGAGGCGCTCACACTCATTCAGACCGGTATGGGACGACAGATTCCCATCATTCTCGTGGGCGGCGCCTTCTGGGGCGGCTTGCTCGAGTGGATGCGCGAGCGCATGGTTGCCGACGGGATGATTTCGCCCGAGGACATGAATCTCATGCAGGTCGTCGAGGACGCGGAGGCGGTGACCGAGCGGATCTTCGACTTTTATGAGCGGCGCGGATTCGCGCAAAGCGGCGACGAGCGCGAGCAGCTCCTGTACCTTTGAGTTCGTGCAACCCACCGGCCGGCGCCCGCCGCGGGTATCGGCCCGTAACGATAAAATGGCCGCCATATGGCCGTGTTTACCGATTTGTCGCGCGTCGAAATCCTTGCGCTGCTTGAACAATACCCCCTCGGGCCATTGCTCCACATTGAGGGGGTCCCGACCGGGATCGAAAACTCGAATTTTTTCTTGAGCACCGCCGCGGGCGCGTACATGCTCACGGTGTTTGAGCGCCTCGACCCGTCGCAGTTGCCCTTTTACCTGGGCTTGATGCAGCATCTTGCGCGCCGCGGTCTTCCGGTTCCCGAACCGATACCGACCGCTCAAGGCGCGCTTTTTACGTACGCGCGGGGTAAGCCCGCAGCCATTGTCGTGCGCCTGCCGGGCAAAGCGCTCAAATTCCCTCTGCCGGAGCATTGTGCTCTGGTGGGCCAGTTGCTGGCGCAAATGCATCTGGCCGCTCGCGACTATCCCATATTTCAGCCCAACTTGCGGGGCCTTGGCTGGTGGAAGGACACCGCGGCCAGTCTGCAGCCGTATTTGGAAGAGGAAACCTTTCACGAACTGGTCGAGGAGGTCATTTACCAAGACAGCGTCTCGCGCAGTGCCGATTTCGAGCAGTTGCCGACCGGACCGATTCATGCGGACTTGTTTCGCGACAACGTGTTATTCGATGGCGGTAAGATCGGCGGCGTAATCGATTTTTACTTTGCCGGTTGCGGCGCCTGGTTGTTTGACCTAGCAATCACGGTGAACGACTGGTGCGTCGATCTGGTCAGCGGCGCATTTGACGAACCCAACGCGGCGGCGCTGCTGCGGGCCTACCACGCCGTGCGCCCCCTGGAGGACAAGGAGCACATGTTCTGGCGAGCAATGTTGCGGGCCGCCGCCCTTCGGTTCTGGCTTTCCCGCCTCTACGACATGTACCTGCCGCGCCCCGCGGCGGTGTTGCGGCCCCACGACCCGAATCGCTTCGAACGGATCCTGAAATTACGAGTGCGCGAGCGCAATCTTCCTTGGCCGTACGCGGCGTCCCAGCAAGTCTAGAGCGCAATGACCGACGTATCGATTCGAACGCGTAAGGCGGCGGCCGGTCTGGCATGGGTGCAAGCCGGCTTGCGGCTTTTTGCGCGCCGTCCCTTGGTGATCGTCGTGTTGGTCGCCTTCGGTCCGCTGCTGAACTGGACCATTGGTCTGCTGCCCATAGTCGGAACGGCCTTTGCCCTTATCTTGTTTCCGACGATCTCCCTAGGGATGCTGGCAGTGTGCCGTGCCGTCGACGAAGGGGCAATGCCCGGTTTATCGAGCTATCTCGCGGTCCTGCGCGACCCCGTCGCGCGCTGGGAGTTGCTCAAGATCGGCGTGTATTACGCCCTAGTGATCGGTGTCTTAGTTACGCTCTGGTCGCTTCTTCCCGCCGGCGGCGGTGCCCCTGCAACATCGAATCCACCCGCACCTTCGGTCCCCTCGCCGAGAGCCGATGGCGCACCGGCGCCGGCGTCCCCGGCCAATCCAGCGACCGGTACCACACCGCTCGAGCCCCAAGCTCCGGAGCTCTCACTCACGCCGCTGCGCGTAGCAATGCTCTTGACGGCGATTGCGATCCTGGTGCCGTTGCAGATGACGATTTGGTTCGCGCCCGCTCTGGTCGCCTGGCACCGCATGCCCGCGACCAAGTCGCTGTTTTATAGTTTTTTCGCGTGTTGGCGCAACCGGGCTCCGATGGTCGTCTACCTGCTTGCTCTTTTTGGCCTGGCATGTATTGCGGTGCTCGCCTTTGCCGCTCTGGTCGGTCTGTTGAACGCGAAGGACGGTTTGGCGCAGTTTCTGCTCGCACCCCCACCGCTGTTGCTGCTTGCCATCACGCAGACATCGACTTTGGCGATGTATCGCGACGTGGTCGCTGACGTTTCGACCGCGCCGGACGAACAAACGCCGTCGCAGGGCTCCAGCGCCGGTGCGTAGCGTTGCCTTCAGGTGCTCTGCAATTTCGCCACCGCGAGCAGCAGCTCTTTGACACCAAAGGCGCCGAAATGGATCTGCGCGCGTGCGTCGTTGCCGGATCCTTGCAAACGCACGATAACGCCCTCACCGAACTTGGCGTGGCGCACGCCCTGGCCCACCCGAAGACCGACTGCCGACCCTTGCGGGTTTGGCACTAAGCCGTATGCCAACGCGCCCGCCGCCGTCTCCCCCGCGCGTGCCGAGGCGCTGTCAAAGCGTTCCGGACGACCGATATCCGCGGCCAGCGCAACCCCGGGGCGCACGCGCGGCGTCAGTGTTTGGATCGTATTTGCCGGCAACTCGTCGACAAAGCGAGAACGCAGACCGTAGCGCGTCTGGCCGTGCAACATGCGGCTTTGTGCGAAGCTCAGATTCAGACGCCGGCGGGCGCGCGTAATTGCGACGTACATGAGGCGACGCTCCTCTTCCAGACCGTCGGCCTCGCTCAGACTGTTTTCGTGCGGAAACAGGCCCTCCTCAAGTCCCGTGAGAAAGACCGTGTCAAATTCCAAGCCCTTGGCGGCATGGACGGTCATCAGCTGCAGCGCGTCTTGTCCCGCCGCGGCTTGATTTTCGCCGGCCTCTAGCGCGGCGTGCGCAAGAAAGGAATGCAACCGCGCCTCACCGAACGCGCTCGCCTTGGCAACGCCCGTGGCTTCGGCCGAAACCGTCTCGCCCAAGTCCGATTCTGCCTCCATCGCGAACCCGGCCGCGGCGTTGACCAATTCTGCGAGGTTCTCGACGCGGTCGGCTCCATCCCTTTCGCTGCGATAGTGTGCCAACAAACCGCTGCGCTCGATGGTCTCCTGCACCAGTTGCGCAAGGTCGCACTCTCCCGCCAGCCTGCGCAGCGTATCAATCAGGTTTGCAAATTGCGCAAAGCTCGCCCCTGCGCGTCCACCGACAGCGGCAATCGCACCAAGGAGGCTGGTTCCCGCAGTAACGGCCGCCTGCTGCAGCTGCTCGAGGCTGCGTGCGCCGATCCCCCGAGGAGGAAAATTCGCGATCCGCGCAAAGGACACGTCGTCGCCGGAGTTTGCTACCAGTCGAAGGTAGGCAAGGGCGTGCTTGATTTCCGCCCGCTCAAAAAATCGCAGTCCACCGTATACGCGATACGCCAAGGCGGCGTTAAACAGCGCGTGCTCGATCACACGCGACTGCGCGTTGGCACGGTACAAAATCGCAATGTCCAGCAGGCGCGCACCCTGCCGCTGCAGTTCGCGCACTTCTTCGACGATCCACGCCGCTTCAAGGCTGTCCGAGCCCGCGACAAACAGGCGCAATTTTTCTCCGGGCCCAGCGTGCGTCCACAGCCGTTTGCCCATGCGTCGCGCGTTATTGCCGATCAGTTGATTGGCGGCATCGAGAATATTGCCTTGGGAGCGGTAGTTTTGTTCCAGCTTAATGAGGTGGCGCACTTCGTATTCGCGCTGAAAGTCGGACATGTTGCCGACGTTGGCCCCCCGAAACCGATAGATGGATTGATCGTCATCGCCGACCGCAAAGATCGGCCGCCCCGTGCCCGCCAGCAATTTCAGCCATCGGTATTGCAGCAAGTTGGTGTCCTGGAATTCGTCGACCAGGATGTGACGAAATCGCTCCTGGTAGTGTTCGCGCAGCGTCTGCTGGCGCGTGAGCAACTCGACGCTACGCAACAGCAATTCGGCAAAGTCGACGCTGCCTTCCTTTTGGCACTGCGCGTCGTAGGCCGCGAAAAGTTCGATCCAACGCCGGTCGTGTCCGCCCGCCGCAAGCTGGGCCGCACGACGGCCGGATTCCTTGGCGCTATTTATGAAGAACTGCAGCTCACGCGGCGGACAGCGGTTCTCGTCGACATTGGCGGCCCGAATCAGCCGCTTGATCGACGAGAGCTGATCCTGCGAGTCGAGAATCTGAAACGTCGACGGGAGCCCGGCCTCCTGATGGTGCGCGCGCAACATGCGGTTACAGAGTCCATGAAACGTTCCAACCCACATGCCGCGGGTGCTAATCGGAAGCATCGCTTCGATGCGGGTGAGCATCTCCCGGGCCGCCTTGTTCGTGAAGGTGACGGCCAGCACTCCGCTGGGCCCCACGCGCCCACTTTGGATGAGCCAGGCAATCCGCGTAGTTAAGACGCGCGTCTTGCCGCTGCCCGCGCCGGCCAAGATCAGCGCCGGCTCGTCCGGCAGCGTCACGGCAGCCAGCTGCTGGGCATTGAGATCGTCAAGCAGATTCATCACGTTCGCCACTATACCGACGCCTATAATGCACCGCTGCCACGCAACATCGTTTCGGGAATCCCCGCACGCGCTCATGCAAGAAAAATACCTGCCCACGGACGTCGAGGCCCAGGCGCAGGCCCACTGGCGCGCCATCGACGCGCACACCTCGAAAGAAGGCGATCCCCGGTTTCCCAAGGGGAAGTTTTATGCCTGCTCGATGCTTCCGTATCCCAGCGGCAAGCTGCACATGGGGCATGTGCGCAACTACACGATCAACGACGTCATGGGGCGCCACCTGCGCATGTGCGGCTACAACGTCCTCATGCCCATGGGGTGGGACGCCTTTGGACTGCCGGCCGAAAATGCCGCCATCGACAAGGGCGTTGCGCCCGCACGCTGGACCTACGACAACATAGCGGAGATGAAAGCTCAGATGGAGCCGTTGGGCTTCGCATTCGACTGGACGCGCGAGCTCGCTACCTGCAAGCCGGAATATTACCGCTGGAACCAATGGCTATTTTTGCGAATGCTCGAGAAGGGAATTGCGTACCGCAAGACCCAACTCGTGAATTGGGATCCCGTCGATCAAACCGTCTTGGCCAATGAGCAGGTCATTGAGGGTCGCGGCTGGCGCTCGGGGGCCTTGATCGAGCGCCGAGAGATTCCGGGCTATTACCTGGCTATCACGCACTACGCCGACGAGCTGCTCGATGGACTCGTCTGCCTCGAGGGATGGCCCGCGCAGGTGCGCGCCATGCAGGAAAACTGGATCGGCCGCAGCACCGGGGTGAATTTTGGTTTTCCGTACGAGATCGACGGCATGCCGTCCCAGTTGCGCGTGTACACGACGCGTGCCGACACGATCATGGGCGTAACGTTCGTCGCGCTTGCGGCCGAGCATCCCTTGGCGGCGCGCCTTGCGCAGGATCACCCCGAGCTTCAGGAGTTTATTGAGGAATGCCGCCGCGTCGTGGTCGCCGAAGCCGAATTGGCGACACTGGAAAAGCGCGGGATGGCCACCGGGTTTCACGTGCGCCATCCGCTAACCGGGGAGCCGGTCGAAGTGTGGATCGGCAACTACGTGCTCATGAGCTACGGCGAAGGAGCGGTCATGGGCGTGCCGGCCCACGACGAACGCGACTTTGCCTTTGCCCACAAGTATGGCCTGCCCATCCAGCCGGTGATTGCGGTCGGCGATCGAACTTTCTCGGCCGATGCCTGGGAGCCGTGGTACGCCGACAAACAAACCGGCGTTTGCATCAATTCGGGCAAGTACGACGGACTGGCATACGATGCGGCCGTGGCCGCCATTGCCAGCGATCTGCAGGCGATGGGACTGGGAACCATGCAGGTGCAGTACCGCCTGCGCGACTGGGGCATCTCGCGTCAGCGCTACTGGGGAACGCCGATTCCGATCCTCCATTGCGAGGTCTGCGGCCCCGCACCCGTGCCCGAGGCCGATTTGCCGGTCGTTCTTCCCGAGGATTTGATCCCCGACGGCAGCGGCAACCCGTTGAACCGCTGCGAAGCGTTCTTGCGCTGCACCTGTCCGCGTTGCGGGCGCCCCGCGCGCCGCGAAACGGACACGATGGACACGTTCGTCGACTCCTCGTGGTACTTCTTGCGGTACTGCTCGCCCGGGTTTTCCGCCGGCATGATTGACGAACGCTGCCGCTATTGGATGCCGATGGACCAGTACATCGGCGGCATCGAGCACGCCGTGCTGCATCTGTTGTACGCGCGCTTTTGGACGCGTGTCATGCGCGATTTGGGTCTAGTCGCCTTTGATGAGCCGTTCGTGCGCCTTTTTACGCAGGGCATGCTGCTTAACGACTGCTTTTACCGCGAGGACGAAGCCGGCCGCAGGCGCTGGTTTTACCCGGCCGAGGTCGAACTGATCAACGACGAGCGCGGCCGAGTGATTGGCGCAATCTCGCGCGAAGACGGGGAACCGGTGCTGTTCGGCGGCGTCGAGAAGATGTCCAAGAGCAAAAATAACGTGGTCGAGCCGCGCGACATCATTGCCCGCTTCGGGGCGGATACCGCGCGGGCATTTGTCATGTTCGCGGGCCCACCCGAGCAGAGCGCCGCCTGGTCGGACGCCGGCGCCGAAGGCACCCATCGGTTTTTGCGCCGACTTTGGGCGTTTGCCTATGGCGCCCGCGGGCGGGACCCTTCGGAGACGGGCGCGAGCGCCGAGACGGCACAACGGCGTTTTGATCTGCATCGGCTGCTCGGCCAGATCAATTACGACTACGAGCGCATGCAATACAACACGGTTGTCTCCGGCGCGATGAAAATGCTGAACTTGCTCGAGACGGCGAGCCGGTCGGCGGGCTCCGAGAATCTGATCGACGAGGGCCTGGACATCTTGTTGCGGGTGCTGTATCCGGTCGCACCGCACATCACGCAGGTCCTATGGAGCGCACTGGCACTGGAGGCACTGCATGGGGAACTGGTCTACGCACCCTGGCCGCAACCCGACCCGGCGGCGCTGCAGCGTCAACTCGTGGATCTTGTCGTACAGGTAAACGGCAAACTGCGCGGATCGATTCGCGTGGCCGTGGATGCGACGCGCGAAACCATCGAAGCGGCCGTGGCCGCCGACCAGGGTCTTGCCAAGTTCATCGTCGCCGCGCCCAAGAAATTCGTGGTCGTGCCGGGCAAGCTGGTCAATGTGGTGCTATAGCAAGCGCCCGCTCGGGGCTTGGCCGATTGCCGCAGTGTTGGGCCCGTTTCTGCTGTGTTTGGGCCTGACGGCGTGCGGGTTTAAGCTGCGCGGAACGCAACAGCTGCCGTTTGCGACGATCGCCCTGAATTTTCCGCCCAATTCGCCGCTGGGAACGGAGCTGGCGCGCAACATCCGTACGGGTACGAACACGCAGGTCATCTCCGATCCGACCAAGGCGGCCGCGGTTTTCGATCTACTGGGAGAACTGCGGGACCGGCAAGTACTGACCATCGATGCTCAGGGTCGCGCCCTGGAGTACACCTTGCGCGACCGACTGCGGTTTCGTGTGCGAGATGCCAAGGGCCGGGAGGTAATCGAGCCGACCGATCTTCAAGTCCAGCGCGACATCTCGTTTAACGATTCGCAGCGCCTGTCCAAGGAGTCCGAGGAGGCCCTGCTCTACCGCGATATGCAAAGCGACCTCGTGCAGCAGTTGCTGCGGCGGATCGCGGCCGCAAAGCCCTATGCTGATTCGGAGTGAGCAGCTCGAGCCGCACCTACGAAGCGGCCGCCTGGCCCGCTGCTACGTAATTTGCAGCGACGAGCCCTTGCTCAGTTTGGAGGCGCAAGACGCGATCCGTGCGGCTGCGCGGTCGCAGGGGTTTGGCGAGCGCCAGGTGCTGCATGCCGACGCGCGCATGGACTGGTCCCTGCTGCAGGAAGCGGCCAGCAGCCTGTCTTTGTTTTCGCAGCGCCGATTGCTGGAGATTCGGCTGCCGTCGGGCAAGCCGGGCAAAAAAGGATCGGAGGCGCTGCAAAACCATGCCGCGCGCAAGGATGAGGACTCGCTCACGATTGTCAGCTTGCCGAGATTGGATCGAGCGACGCGCAACTCCGAGTGGGCCAGCGCGCTGCAGGGCGCCGGCGTATGGGTCGATATTGCAAGTGTCTCGCGCGAGCGGCTGCCCGATTGGATCGCCGCGCGTTTGGCGCGGCAGCGGCAAAGCACCTCGCGCGCCGGCCTGGACTTTTTGGCCGATCGGGTCGAGGGAAATCTTCTGGCCGCCCACCAGGAGATCGGAAAGCTGCATTTGTTGTACGGCGACGGCGAACTGTCGCTCGGGCAGATTCAAGCCGCGATTCTCGACGTTGCCCGCTACGAGGGAAATTCCCTGCCCGGAGCGATGCTCGCGGGCGACAAGTCGCGCATTCTCCGTCTGATCGCCGGGCTGCGCGCCGAGGGCGAACCGCTGCCGCTGTTGCTGTGGATGATCTCGGAAGAGCTGCGCAATTTGCTGCGCCTCCAGCAGGTCGTCGCCGGCGGGCGGCCGTTTGCCGCGGCGGTGCGCATGGCACGGCTGAGCGCTGCCCCGGCGTTGGTGGAGCGGGTGCTGCCACGGCTGAGCGCCCGACGACTGGCCGAGATGCTGGCGCGCTGCGCCGAGCTCGATCGGCTCGTCAAGGGTCTGTCGCTGGCCGATGGCGACGACGATCCTTGGTTAGAATTGAGCGAACTGGCCTTTGGCTTGTCGCAGGATTGACCTGCACGCGGTGGGGGTGCAACAGATGAATTCCTCGGTGGCTCGTTCCGACAGCAGTGCAAACGCGACGGACGACATCGCCGCCTACGTGCGGGGTGTCTGCCAGGCCGCGCGGGACGCATCGGCGCATCTGGGCCGCGCTCCAACCGCGGTCAAAGATCGGTGCCTGACGGCCCTTGCCACGGCGATTCGCTCGAACCGCGCCCAGATCGCCCGGGCCAACGCGCGGGACCTTGCGCGCGCGCGCGAAAGCGGGCTGGACAGCGCGGCGCTTGACCGGCTGACACTGACCGAGGCAACCATCGAAGCCATGGCGGCGGGCGTGGACCAGATTGTTGCACTTGCCGACCCGGTGGGATCGATCCAAGACGTACGCCCCCGGCCCTCCGGCATAAATGTCGGCCGCATGCGGGTGCCGCTGGGTGTCGTTGGCATCATCTACGAAAGCCGTCCCAACGTAACGATCGACGCGGCGGCGCTTTGTCTGAAAAGCGGCAATGCCACCGTTTTGCGCGGCGGCTCCGAGGCGATCGAGTCCAATCGCGCGTTGGCCCAGCTGGTGGGCGATGCGCTCGAATCGGTGCACCTGCCGCGAAGCGCGGTGCAGCTTATTGATACCACCGACCGCGCGGCCGTCGGCCATCTGGTTTCGTTGCCGGAATTCGTCGATGTGATCGTCCCGCGAGGCGGGCGCAGCCTGATCGAGCGCTTGATGCGCGAAAGTCGCATTCCCATGATCAAGCACCTCGACGGAATCTGCCATGTCTACGTCGACGCCTCGGCCGATCTGCAACAGGCGGTGCGAATCGCGGACAACGCCAAGACCCAGCGCTACGGAACCTGCAACACGATGGAAACCCTGCTGGTAGCCACCGACATCGCTCCGGTCCTCTTGCCGGAGCTCGGCCGAATTTACGCCGACAAAGGGGTCGAACTTCGCTGCTGTCCGCAGTCGATGGCCATCTTGTCCCGCGCGGGCGTCTCGCGACTCAAGCCCGCCACCGAGCAGGACTGGCGCACCGAGTATCTTGCGCCCATCTTGTCGGTGCGGGTGGTAAGCGGACTTGACGCCGCGATCGAGCACATCAATACCTACGGCAGCCGACACACGGACGCGATCGTGACCTCCAACCATGCCAATGCCATGCGCTTTTTGCGGGAAGTCGATTCGGCCTCGGTGATGATCAACGCCTCGACCCGATTTGCCGATGGCTTCGAATATGGCCTGGGTGCCGAGATCGGTATCAGCAACGATAAGTTGCATGCTCGTGGTCCGGTGGGTCTCGAAGGCCTGACTTCGCTCAAGTACGTCGTATTTGGAGACGGCCAGATACGTGGCTGACACCCATGCTTTGGGTTAAGGCCCTGCACCTGTTCTTCGTGGTCGGGTGGTTCGCGGACCTGTTCTACCTCCCTCGCATCTTTGTCAACCTGGCGCAGGTCGGAGCGTCCGGAGAAGAACGCGATCGTCTTTTGCAGATGGCGGTGAAGCTGCATCGTTTTGGCAACTTGCTGTCGGTCGGGGTGCTCGTCTTTGGCGTCTGGTTGTGGCTCGGCTACGGAGTCGGCCAGGGGCGGGGCTGGATGCACGCGAAGCTCGCGCTGGTGGTGGCGTTGTTCACGTTCCAGCATTTTTGCGGGCGCGAGCTTGCCCGCCTGCGGGCGGGACGCAGCTTGCATTCGCACGTTTGGTTTCGCTGGTTTAACGAGATTCCGACCGTGCTGCTGCTGGCCGTTATCGTCCTGGTTGTCGTCAAGCCGTTTTGAGCGAAGCATCCGGTGAAACAAGATTTCTTTGCGATCTGTCCGCGCGGCCTCGAGGAGTTGCTCGCGCAGGAGCTGCGTGCGCTGGAGGCGCCGGACGTCATACGCGCGGCCGGCGGTGTGCACTTTCGCGGATCGCTGGCCAACGCGTACGCCGCGAATTTGCATTCGCGCATCGCCACCCGCGTTTTGTGGTGCATCGCGCAGGGCAGCTACCGCAACGAAACGGACCTGTACGAACTCGCCCGTAGCGTAGCTTGGGAACAGGAGTTTTCGGCCGAACAAAGCCTGCGGGTCGACGTGACCGCAATTCGGTCGCCGCTGCGCAGTTTGCAGTTTGCGACACTGCGAGTGAAAGACGGCATTGTCGACCGTGCGCGCGAACGCAGTGGCCTGCGGCCATCGATCGATCGCACTCGCCCCGATGTGCAAGTCCTCGCACATCTGACCGAACAAACCGTGCAGTTGTACATCGATTTGTCCGGTGAACCGCTTTTTAAACGTGGCTGGCGTGCCGACAAGGGGGAAGCTCCACTGAAGGAAAATTTGGCCGCGGCCTTACTCAGGTTCGCGGGCTGGGAGCCACAGCAACCCTTGCTCGATCCATTTTGCGGCAGCGGGACGATTCTCATCGAGGCCGCCAGCATGGCAACCGGGCGCGCCCCGGGGCTGCAGCGGCGCTTCGGTTTTGAGAAACTGCGCGGTTTTGACCGCGCCGCCTGGGCGAGCCTCAAGCAACAGGCCCGTGCGATGGTCAACGACCGCGCCGAAATGCGGTTGGTGGGCCGCGACATTTCAACGCGCGTGGTCGCAATTGCCAACGCCAACGCCCAGCGTGCGGGCCTGGGTGCGCCGCTGCAATCTCGATCCCTTTCCTTCGAGGCGGGAGATGCCCGTAGCGGTGAGCCGATCGCCGACCACGGCATGATCGTCACAAATCCGCCCTACGGCGAACAAAGCCATCCCAAATCGGCGAGCGTCGCCTCCCTGATGGCGGACTTCGCAACGCAGCTCAAGCGCAGGTTTCCCGGATGGCGCGCCTGGCTGCTCAGTTCGGACCGCAAGCTGCCACAGCAGATGCGCTTGCGCGAATCCCGCAAGACGGTGCTCTATAACGGCGCAATCGAGTGCCGGCTGTTTTGCTTTGACATGGTAGCCGGCAGCATGCGCCGAAACACAACGACGGAGCGCGGCACTTTGCGGCCGATCGTCACGGACGAGGCCGGATCCCCGTAGCGACGGCCGATCTTGCGTTTTTGGCCCGCGCCGCAAATTGCGGCATTGGCACCCGGTAAGCGGCCGCCAAAAATTCCGGTCAGTCCGCGGCCGCCTTGCGGTCCGCCGTCCGGGCCGGCATGGCGCAAAGTCCCTTCGCGTGCTGTGCACAACGAGCACCGCGCGCTTAGTCCGCGGCCACTGGGTGTAACCGCCCTTTGGGCTTCATGAGGGCCGTGCTCGCACGAGCGGCGGCGTCCCTCGGCAAAACTCCTGCCGTCCCGGCGCGCGGTCGCCCCTCGTTGCGTTCGGAGGATGCGCCGGCGTATACTGTGATTTTATACAGTGTGCGTCCCCGAGTGAGACCCATCCGATCCGCAGTGCTTGCCGGTCGTTTTGCCGACCTCAAAGGGCGCGGTGCCCGAAGCAACCGGGATTCGCGCTTTTCCCAGACGGCGCACGAGCTCGATCCCGAATACCTCGAAGAGCTGCGTGCGGCGGCCGCGCCCTCGCCAAGTCCGACCGACAAGACCGAACGCCAAGCCTCGGCACCCCGCGGGGCCCTCATCGAGACCTCGGTGACGATCGAGCGCGCGCGCTCGATCATGAGCCGCAACGAATCGCCGGACATTGCCTTTGATCGCTCGGTAAACCCCTATCGCGGTTGCGAGCACGGTTGCGTGTACTGCTATGCGCGCCCGACCCACACGTATCTCGGCTTATCCGCGGGGCTGGACTTCGAAAGCCGACTCTTTGCCAAGGTCAACGCGGCCGAATTGCTCGAGCGCGAACTGCGCAAGCCGGGTTATGCACCGGCGATGCTTGCGCTGGGAGCCAACACCGATCCGTACCAGCCGATCGAAAAAGACCATCGCATCACCCGTTCGGTGCTGGAAGTTCTGGCGGCGTTCGGTCACCCGGTTGCCATTACAACCAAATCCGCACTGGTGCTGCGCGACCTGGATCTGCTGGGTGGCTTGGCGCAGCGCAATTTGGTGCGGGTACTGATTTCCATCGGTACGCTGGATCGATCGCTCGCGCGCTCGCTCGAGCCCCGTGCCAGCACACCGGCGCGCCGCCTGGAAGCAATTCGGGCGCTGGCGCAGGCGCACGTCCCCGTCGGAGTGATCGTTGCGCCGGTTATCCCCGCGTTGACCGAGGCCTCTTTGGAGGAGGTGCTCGAAGCGGCGGCCGCCGCGGGCGCCCAGCACGCGTCCTACGTAACTTTGCGCTTGCCGCGGGAGGTTCGCGATTTGTTCCTGGAATGGTTGCGCGAAACCCTGCCGCTGCGAGCCGAACACGTCGTCAGTAGGATTCGCCAGATGAACGCGGGGCGGGACAATGTGTCGGCCTTTGGCATCCGCATGTCGGGCACCGGCGTGTTTGCCGCCCTCCTGCGACAGCGTTTTTCCTTGGCGTGCCGAAAGTTGAAACTAAACTCGCAGTACCGGCCGCTTGACTGTGGCCGGTTCGCGGTTCCCCCAGCGCGGACGGCGCAGCAGAGCCTGTTTTGACGTTCAGGCGAAGTCCTTGCTCAACGATTCCTGCACCGGGGCAGCGATTGCCTCGATGCGCGCGCGATACCGTGGGTGGTCGACGCCGATTGCTACGGCGCCTCGGCTACGAAATGCCGCAATGGCCTGCGGCGTGAGCTCAAAACGTAAAAAATGCACCGAGGAAGTTTTTTCCTCGTTTTCGCGGACCAGATCCTCATCCGCGATCGCGTAACAGCGTTCAAGGCCCGTCACTTCCAGATATACGTGCCGCTCGATGCCGATCAGGTGTGCCAACTCGCGTGCACGCTCGTCGGGATCTTCGTATTCGAGCATCATCGTTGCCTTCAGGTTGGTGCCGTCCGGAATCAACGGGTTATACGCATCGAGTTCGTCGCGGATACCCTGCTCGTCAAAGGTTTTCTCGATCCGCAGCATTTCCTGTACTTGATAGCGGATCGTCGTCTCGTCCTCAAAGATCAAAGTCAGGTGCGGCCCGAGATGCACGATCCGGTTTTTCTTGTGTTCGAGTACGCGGCGGCGAAATTCGCCGCGCTGCTTGGCATACGCTTCCAGCGTCAGCAGACTCGAAGGGGAGATCGGTCTCATCGTATCCTCACCGGGCAGTGGCTAATCGATGCCGTAGGCCATGCGCAGTAACGTGAGCGGATGCGCGAGGCGCGGCCGCTTGCCCGACGTGGGGTCGCCATCGAGCTGCCCGATTCCCTGTTCGATGTGGTGACCGGCCAGTTGGCAGTCGGAGCTGAGGAAGTCGGGCCGGGGCTGCGCCATGGAGCGGAAAACGGGCGTTCCAATCTTCATGGCCATGCTGTGGAATTCCTTTTTTACCCCCCACGTGCCGGCGTGGCCCGAACAGCGCTCCACCGTGGTCACCGAGGTCTGCGGAATCCACTTGAGTACTTCCTCGGTCTTGCGGCCGAGGTTTTGCACCCGCCCGTGGCACGGGACGTGGTAGGAGACGGCGCCCAGGGGCCGGCGAAAATCCGTCTTCAAAAGGCCGTCTTTGTTGCGTGCCACCAGGTAATCGAACGGATCCCACATCGCTTCGCTGACGAGGCGCACGTCCGGATCGTCGGGAAACAGCAGCGGCAGCTCCTTGGAGAACATCAACGTACAGGAGGGGATGGCCGCCAATATCGCATAGCCTTCTCGCGCGAAGCGCGCCAACACGGGAATGTTGATCTGTTTGAGGCGCTGCACGCCGTCGAGGTCACCCAGTTCCAGTTTGGGCATCCCGCAGCAGGCCTCTTTTTCCACCAAAACGTGCGGGATTTCGTTGTGCGCCAGGATCCGCATCAGATCGTGGCCAATTCCGGGCTCGTTGTAATTGACAAAGCAGGTCGAATAGATCGCGACCTTGCCCGGAGTGCGGGCACCGTCGCGCACCGGCGCGGAGAAATCCGTTTTCGCCGAAGCCCGAAACTTCCTACTGGCATAGTCTGGGCGCCACGCGCGTCGATCCACCCCGAGCATTTTTTCGGCGAGCGCCCGTCCCGGTCCGCTCTGATTTACCGTGTTGACCGCCTGGGTGACGATCGGAATACCGGCAAAAGAGCCCAGCCGATCGGTCGAGGAGAGCACCCGATCGCGCCAGCGGCCACCCGTACGGCGAAATTCCACGGCCTTCGCACGCAGCATCAGGTGCGGAAAATCCAGGTCCCAGGCGTGCGGCGGCACGTACGGGCACTTGGTCATAAAGCAAATGTCGCACAGGTAGCACTGGTCGACGACATCGGCAAAGCGCGACTTGGCTACGGTGTCGAGCTCGCCGCTTGGACTGCCGTCGACAAGATCAAAGAGGGTCGGAAAGGCGCCGCACAAGCTCACGCACCTGCGGCAACCGTGACAGATGTCAAAGACGCGTTCGAGCTCCTTTTCCAGCTTGCCGGTGTCCCAGAAGTCGGGTTGTTGCCACGCGATGGGCTTGCGGGTCGGTGCCTCCAGGCTTCCTTCTTTCGTGCTCATGATTTCTTGTACGTAGTTTGCGTTCCCACCGCGATGCGCGCGGCGCGCGCATCGCGGCGTCCTCCGGTAGGCAAAAGCCGCGCGGACTAGTCGACGATCGAATCCAGCGTCCGTTGGAACTTGTTGGCGTGGGAGCGCTCGGCTTTGGCAAGCGTCTCAAACCAATCGGCGATTTCGGCGAAGCCCTCGCTGCGCGCGGTCTTGGCCATCCCCGGATACATGTCGGTGTACTCGTGCGTTTCGCCGGCGATCGCGGCCTTCAGATTGGCGCGGGTAGGCCCAATTGGCAGTCCCGTCGCCGGATCGCCCACCTGTTCCAGGTACTCGAGGTGCCCGTGCGCATGCCCCGTCTCGCCTTCGGCGGTCGAACGAAAAACCGCCGCGACGTCGTTATAGCCCTCGACGTCCGCCTTGGATGCGAAGTACAAATAGCGCCGGTTCGCCTGGGATTCCCCGGCAAATGCGGCTTTCAAATTTTCCTCTGTCTTGGATCCCTTTAGTGCCATGAAGCTCTCCTGGTTGGTTCATCGCTGCAGCGCGATCCTCCCGAAATTGGTCGGCAGGGCCAAATGTACGCGCGCGAGCCTGATTAAACAAATGAATTGTTCCAATCCAACAGATAGGCAAATGCTATCCACCGGCCGGGGAATTGAGGCGCAGTCCGCCTCGTCGCGGCCCGGACCGAGGAGAAGGATTTGCGCTAAAAGTCGTCCGCGTGCAGGGCCAGCGCGCCGGCTCCGCCAGCTTCGATCGCCACAAGCAGCGAGGGAACCCCGGAGAGGGCGTGATCGGCAAAAAAGCGTGCGGTTGCGATCTTGGCGCGATAAAACCGATCTTCGGCATTTGCCAGGTGCCCCTGCGCGATCAACGCGGCGCGCGCCAATTGCCAGCCACCGAGCACGGTGCCCGCAAGCTTGAGATAGGGCACCGAACCGGCAAAGGCACCGCGGAC
>DASPTP010000019.1:0-26596 GCA_035623355.1 Burkholderiaceae bacterium
TCGATGCACTCGATCGTGATGACGGTCGAATCCATGTCCAGGACCAAGGCCCGAAAATCGGCACACCGTCGTGCCTCCCGGATGAGAGCCGCGTCGCAACGCCAGTAGGCGGCCAGCGCGGCTGCCACCTTGCCTGTCTCGGCCTCGGCTGACACGCCAAAAAATCGCGCGGCGTTGGCGTGGCGCACGATTCGTTCGGCTGGGCAGGCGACCCGAAAGGCGTCGAAGGCGCCCGCGGAAAGTTCCTGCGCCTGAATGACCAGGTCCATCAGCATTGCTTTGCGCGCTGGTGTGCGCGTGGCCACCGCCGTGTCACGAGGTAAGCTCCTTGAAGACCGCGCGCAGCAGCTGAAGACGCGGCTCCAGATCGGTGCCCGCCGGTTCGATGCGCAGGCGGTCCTGTCCGGCGAGGCGCACCCGGGGATCGCTCTTGATCAGAGCGACGATCCGCGAGAGTTCAATTGGCGGTTGTGCGACGAAATGCAACAGCATGGCACCCGGTGCCGCGTCGATACGCCGTACGCCGATGCGTTCGGCATCCAGCCGCAGGCGATGCGTTTCAATCAGCGCGCGCGCCGGCGCGGGAAGTCGCCCGAAGCGGTCGACCAATTCCTCCTGCAGGGCGACAATTGCCTCCAAATCGGCCGCGGTTGCCAGTTTCTTGTACAGGGACAGTCGCTGATGCACGTCGGGCACGTAGTCGCTGGGAAGCAGTGCCGGTACGTGCAGATTGATTTCCGTCGTGGCCGCCAGAGGCTGCAGCAGATCGGGCTCGCGGCCCGAGCGCAGGGCTCGCACGGCGGAATTGAGCATTTGCGAGTACAGGTCAAATCCGATTTCCTGCAAGTTGCCCGACTGCAGATCACCCAAGACTTCCCCGGCGCCGCGAATTTCCATATCGTGCATCGCAAGGTAAAAGCCGCTGCCGAGTTCCTCCAAATTCTGGATGGCCTCGAGGCGCTTTTCGGCCGTCTTGGTAATCGCGCCGTCCTCGATCATCAGGTAGGCGTAGGCCTGGTGGTGCGAGCGACCGACTCGGCCGCGCAACTGGTGCAGCTGGGCGAGACCGAAACGATCCGCGCGGTGGATCAGGATCGTATTGGCGTTGGGCACGTCAATCCCGGTTTCGATGATCGTGGTGCAAAGCAGGAGATGAAAGCGCTGTTGATGAAAATCACGCATCACGTGTTCAAGATCGCGCTCGGCCATGCGTCCGTGGGCAACCGATATGCGCGCTTCGGGCAGCAATTGCTCCAAGCGCGCGCGACGGTTCTCAATGGTTTCGACTTCGTTGTACAGAAAGTAGATTTGGCCGCCGCGCTGCAGTTCGCGCAGGCAAGCCTCGCGGATCAATGCCGCGCTTTCCTGGCGCACGAACGTCTTGATCGCCAAGCGCCGCTGCGGGGCCGTGGCGATCACCGAAAACTCCCGAATGCCCTCTAAGGACATCGCCAGGGTACGCGGGATCGGTGTGGCCGTGAGCGTCAGGACGTCGACCTCGGTGCGCAGCGCCTTGAGCCGCTCCTTCTGGCGAACGCCAAAGCGATGTTCCTCATCGATGATGACCAGGCCCAGACGGTCAAACCCGATTTCGGGCGTCAGCAGCTTGTGCGTGCCAATTGCGATATCGATGGTGCCGGCACGCAGTCCCGCAATGGCCTGCGCCGACTCGCGCGCCGAACGAAATCGCGACAACTCGCAGATTCGCACCGGCCAGGCCGCAAACCGATCGCGAAACGTCTGACTGTGCTGCTCGGCCAGCAAGGTGGTTGGACAGAGCACGGCAACCTGCTTGCCGTCGCTTACCGCGGCGAAGGCGGCGCGCAGAGCGACCTCGGTTTTGCCAAAACCGACGTCGCCGCAAACCAATCGGTCCATCGGGCACCCGGCGCGCATGTCCCGCAGGACGGCGTCAATCGCCGCGCGCTGATCGGGCGTTTCCTCGAACTCGAAGCCCTCGGCAAAGCGCTGGTAGTCGCCGTCGGAGAAGTGAAACGCATGACCTTTGCGGGCGGCGCGCATCGCATACAGGTTCAAGAGCTCTGCGGCCGTGTCCCGAACCTGTCGCGCGGCCTTGCGGCGGGCCCGCTCCCAATCGCCCGAACCGAGCTCGTGCAAAGGAGCCGCGTCGGGATCGGCTCCGCTGTAGCGCCCGATGAGGTGCAACTGGGCCACCGGCACATACAGCTTTGCGTTGCCGGCGTACTCCAGGTGCAGGAACTCGGCGGCACCCTGGCCCAGGTCCATGGTCGCGAGCCCTTCGTAGCGTCCGATTCCGTGCTCGGCGTGCACCACCGGATCGCCCACGCGCAGTTCGGACAGGTCTCGCACCATCGCGTCGACGTTGGAGACTCGCTCGCGGCCGCGACCGCGCTGCCGACGCGGATTACTGGCGTAGAGTTCGGCCTCCGTGACGATTGCCAGCCCCGCGGCGGGTACACAAAACCCCTGCTGAATGGGCGACACCGTGAGCGCGAACGGCCGATTGCCTTGGACAAACGCCGCAAACTGCGCGCAGTCGTCTGCCCGAAAACCGAACTCGGACAGCAGTTGGGCAATCGTCTCGCGACGACCGGCCGTGTCCGCTGATACCAGCACGCGCCCGGCAAACCCTTGGCACCAGGCGCGCAAGCGGTGCAGCGGATCGGTCGCCCGACGGTCCACGGCCAAATCGGGCAGCGACTCAATTCCGGTGCTGCAAGTCTCCGTTCGCGGAACCTCAAGCTCCGCCGCCGCCATCGGCTGGGCCTGCGCAGGCTCCGCGGAAATCGAAAGCCGGGCAAAGGGTTTGATGGCGCTAAAGAGCTCTTCGGTGCGCAGAAAAAGCTGGTCGGGTCGAAGGCACGGCCGCTGGGTGTCGCGCGACAAAAACCGGTACCGCTCCGCGGTCTCGGTCCAGAATCGGCGAATAGCGGCGCTCACATCCCCGTGGGTAGCGATCTGCGCATTGGCCGGCAGGTAGTCAAACAGCGTTGCGCACTGGTCGAAGAACAGCGGCAAGTAGTATTCCAGGCCGGCGCTCGCGATGCCGTTGCCCACGTCACGGTAAACCGTCGAGCGACTCGGATCGCCTTCAAAGAATTCGCGCCAGCGTCCGCGAAACGCCGTGCGCGCTGGCTCGTCGAAAGGAAATTCGCGTCCGGGCAGCAGTCGAACGCTGGCTACGGGGTACAGGCTGCGCTGCGTGTCCGGATCAAAGGTTCGGATGGAATCGATCGTAATGTCGGCAAGGTCCAGGCGATAGGGAATCGTCGATCCCGTGGGAAACAAATCGACCAGGCCTCCGCGCACCGAGAATTCGCCGGGCGCCACGACTTGCGAGACGGCTTGGTAGCCCGCCAGCACCATTTGACTGCGCAAGCGCTCGGCGTCGACCGCCTGCCCCTGGCGAAACACGAACGTACGACCAGCAACAAACTGCGGCGGAGCAAGCCGCCCCAGCGCGGTGGTCGCGGCCACGACCAGCACGTCGATACCCTCGGGATTGGGCACGCCTTGCCCGGTGCCGCGCCGAGAGAACAATCGATAGAGCGTCTCCATGCGCTCGGACACGAGGTCCGGGTGCGGCGAAAGGATGTCGTAGGGCAGCGTTTCCCAGCCGGGGAACAAGCCGACGCGAAGCTGGGGCTCAAAATAGGGCAGCTCCGCGGCAAGCCGTTGCGCGTCGATGGCGTCGGCGCACAGAAGCACCGTCAGCCGATCCTCCGAGCAACCCTGCGCCGCGGTCTGCGCAAGCAGCAGGGCGTCGCCGGAGCCGGCCGGCCGCGGCACGCTCGCACGCCAACCCGCCCGCAGGATCGGGCGTGCCAGAGCGACGCCGAGCGGGTCAGGGAGCATCTGCATCCCCGGTATTATAGGTAGCGGCCCTTCGTCCTTTCCTTGATCGGTACTTGTTGAAGCAGATATTTGGCCTTGTCCCCGCCGGCGGAGTCGGCGCACGCATGCGCGCGGACCGGCCCAAGCAATACCTTCCCTTGGGGTCGCGGACCTTGCTCGAGCGCTCGGTCGACTGCCTGCTGGTCGATGCACGAGTGGTACGTGCGTTTATCGTCGTAGCGCGCGACGACGCCTGGGCGGCGGCCCTGCGGTTGCCGGCGCGCTGCGAGATTTTGGTTGGCGCAGGAGCTACGCGGGCCGAGACGGTACGCAACGGACTGCGCATGATCCAGGGCATTGCGGCAAGCGAGGACTGGGTGCTGGTGCACGACGCCGCGCGCCCGTGTTTGGAAGCGGCCGAACTGGCGGCGCTGATCGACGAAGGCGGCAGCGATGAACACGGAGGCCTTCTTGCCGTGCCGGTGAGCGATACCGTCAAGCGCGCCTACGAGGGCCGCGTAGCACAGACCGTGGAACGCACGGGCTTGTGGCGTGCGTTGACGCCACAATTTTTCCGCTTCGATGTGCTGCGACAGGCCCTCGAACAAAGTGCAAACGCGATGCTTGCGACGGACGAGGCGGCGGCCGTTGAGAGGTTGGGCCTGCATCCTCGACTGATCGAGGGCTCTGTCAGCAATATCAAGGTCACGACCGGTGCAGACCTGCGGCTGGCCGAGGCCGTGCTGCGTCAGCAGGGGCGTTGGTGATGCGTTTTCGCGTCGGTCAGGGATTTGATGCGCATGCGCTGGTGCCGGGACGCAGGCTGGTGCTGGCCGGAGTGGAACTCGGTGGATCGCTGGGACTGCTCGGACATTCCGACGCCGATGTCGTTGTGCACGCGGCGATCGACGCCCTGCTCGGGGCCAGCGCCCAGGGCGATATCGGCGAGATGTTTCCGGATGGCGACGCGCGTTATCAAGGGGCCGACAGCATGCAGCTGCTTGCGGTGGCATTGGAGCGCGTGCGCAGTTGCGGCTGGCAGCTGGCCAATATCGACTGCACGGTCATCGCCCAGCAACCCAAGATTGCTCCGTTTGTCGACGCGATGCGCCGATCGCTCGCCGATGCGCTGGCGCTGGAGCTGTCGGCCGTTTCGATAAAGGCAAAAACGACGGAGCGGTTGGGATTTACTGGGCGTGGCGAAGGTATTGCTGCGCTGGTGGTCGTTGCGTTGCAGGCCGAATGAGTCGCTGGCGTCTCGCGCGCAGGCGCGGCGGCGACCGGGGGGCCGGGGGAACCACCGCTTTCGGACGGCGCAACGAGCAATGGGGAGGATTGGGCAACGATGCTGCAGGCCGTTGACTTGGAGTGTGTGCGCGGCGAGCGCTGCCTGTTCCGAGGGCTTGCGCTTGAGCTTGGGCCGGGTCAATGCCTGCATATCGCGGGCGACAACGGCGTGGGCAAGACCAGCTTGTTGCGTATCTTGGCCGGTTTGCTCAGCCCAACGCGCGGTCACGTGCGTTGGAAGGGATCGGACATCGCGCGAACGCGCGAGGAATACGGATCCGATCTTGTGTTCGTGGGCCATTTGAACGGCGTCAAGGACGACCTCACGGTACTCGAAAATGTGCGCTTTGAAGCGGCGCTTCGCGGGATCGATCTGGGCGAAGAAGCGGCCCGGCGGGCTCTTGCGCTCCTCGGGCTGGAAGAGTTCGATGACGCGATCGTGCGACAGCTCTCGCAAGGGCAAAAGCGCCGTGTGGCGCTGACGCGACTTTGTGGCGCGGCGGGCGCCCGCCTTTGGATACTCGATGAGCCCTTCAATGCGCTGGATTCGCGCGCGATCGAGTCGGTCTACGCGCTTCTCGATGGGCATCTGGCCACCGGGGGAATCGTCGTGTTGACGGCGCACCAGACGGTCGATCTTCCGTCGAGCGCGCAGCGCTTGGACTTGCTTGGCTGGGCGCTGGCATGACGGCCGCGCTGCTTGCGGTGGTGCGTCGAGATCTGCTGCTTGCGCTGCGCCAGCGTGGCGACGTGGTCAACGTGCTGCTGTTTTTCGTTGTTGTGGTGACGATCGTTCCGCTGGGAGTGGGCCCGGAGCTGAACGTCCTGCGCATGATCGGTGCGGGGACGGTATGGGTCGCCGCTTTGCTCGCTTCGATCGTCTCGCTCGCGCGCATGTTTGCGCAAGACTACGCGGATGGGTCGCTCGAGCAGATGTTGCTGTCCGGCCAGCCGGCATCGATCGTCGTGATCGGCAAGATCGTTGCTCACTGGCTGGTGACGGGCGCGCCCATTACGCTGGCATCCGTTCCGATCGCGGTGATGTTTGACCTAGGGTTGGAGTCGGCCGGCACGCTGGTGGCAGCCCTCGCGCTGGGCACGCCCGCCCTGAGCTTAATCGGGGCCGTTGGCGCCGCGTTGACGCTTGGCTTGCGCGGCGGTGGGGTGTTGGTAACCTTGCTGGTGCTTCCCCTGACCGTGCCGGTGCTGATCTTTGGTGCGGGTGCCGTGGACGCGACCGCGGGCGGACTTTCCGCCGCGGCGGATTTGCTGCTCCTCGCCGGCCTGTCCCTGGCCGCGGCCGCGCTGGCGCCTTGGGCGATCGTTACGGCGTTGCGGATATCTTTGGAATGAGTGGTCTCGAAGAAATTATGCGGTACCCCGCGCTTTCTGAAATCGTTGCTTGACACCGGCCATGCACGAAACGACGCAAATTCAATCGGGTTTTCGCTTTTTCCACTACGCCTCGCCGCCGGAGTTTTATCGTCTGGCGGGCAAAGCGGTGCCGGCTGCCGCCGGCTTGGCGGCGATTCTGGCTCTGCTTGGCCTGTACCTGGGTTTTTTCGTCGCGCCGACAGACGCCCAGCAGGGCGAGGCCTATCGCATTATGTTCGTTCACGTGCCGGCGGCCTGGATGGCCATGTTCGTGTACGTCGTCATGGCGTTTTGGGCGGCGGTGGGTTTTATTTTCAACACGCGGATATCGTCGATCATGGCGAATGCCCTGGCGCCGACGGGCGCGTCGATGGCGTTTTTGGCGCTTTGGACGGGGGCGCTGTGGGGTCGACCGGCCTGGGGAACGTACTGGGACTGGGATGCCCGTATGACGTCGACCCTGATTTTGCTGTTTCTGTACATGGGATTTATGGCATTGCACAGCGCAATTGACGACGTACGCCGAGCCGATCGAGCCGCGGGCGTGCTGGCCTTGGTCGGGGTCGTCAACGTGCCGATCATCTATTTTTCCGTGCAGTGGTGGAACTCGCTGCATCAGGGCTCTTCCATCAGCCTGGGGCGCGCGCCCACCATTGCCGCGCCGATGCTGGCTGCCATGTTGGTGATGGCCCTCGCTTTTTGGATGTACTGCATTGCGGCTGCGTTAACACGGGCCCGCGCGATCGTTCTGGAGCGGGAGCGTGGCAATGAGTGGGTCCACGCGGTGGCGGAGAGACGTGCATGAGTTGGGGAGGCTGGCGCGCGTTTCTGGACATGGGAGGCTATGCCGGCTACGTCTGGGGAGCCTACGGCGCGGTTGCGTTGGCCGTGCTCATCGAGACCGTCGGCTTGCGCGCGCGTCTAGCGCGCGCGCGGCGCTCTGCCCGAACCCGACGCCCCGGTTCGCGCGGGCGCTCCTAGAGGCTATTTTTCGGCCGTGTCCTCGCCGGTGAGCTTATCGTGCTCCAGCCGGCGGGTCTGCTCCAGGTACCAATCCTTCACGCGCAAGCTCGCGAGGTAACGTGCGAGGGTGCGCCGCTGGGCATCGGAGAGGCCCGCGTAGGACGGCATGCGGTATTCGGGTTTGAGGCGCGAGGGCAATATGCTTTGCGGATTGGCCGCCGAAAGATAGTCGAAAAGCCAGGCTTCGGTGCGCAGCGAGCCGATGCCGTCGAGCATCGGGGCGGGCACCGCTTGCAGGGGATCGCGCATCGTCCACAGGCTATGGCATTGGCGGCAGTTGTACTGGCGCACAAGATCGGTGGCCGCGCTGGCCAAGTCCCCGGGCGCCGTGCTGTAAAAAGGAATCTCGCGATCACGCGAGGCCGGTTTTTGCCAAATCGCGCGAATGACTCCGGCCGCCACCAATAAGCCGATTGCCGCGAGAACGATTCGTTCCCCTTTTTTCACACGGCGCGGGACAGTGGCTTCACGCGCCCTTCTTTTGAGCGGCCTGCATCGCGAGGTGGCGCTCGCGGCTTTCCATCTGCTTTTTCATGACGGCCTGCGCCTTGGCAAATTCCTCCGGTTTCATTTTGTCCTTGTCTTCTTCACTGAACACGAGGTATTTGATGTCCTCGTCAAACTGCTCGTTCTTAAAGCCCCAGCGCATCCAGAAGATCGCGGCAACGATGATGGCCGCACCGGCGATCAACCACACGTAGATGGTCCAGCCGTCGGGTAGCGATTCCCAAAATCCCATGATGGTCTCCTACAAGAAGAAGGCACACGCCCGCAGACGTCGGTGCAAGTGTTTCATGCTAGCCCAAAGCGAGTTCCTCTCCTACTCGCAACAGATGAAAATGATTCTCATGTACTCGGCATTTTATGCGCGCAACGCTGTTGCTCGGCGCACACGCGGCACAAATTATAAAAAAAACCTTTACGCGGAGCAGGATTGTCAGCACAATCCGCCGTCCGCAAAAAAGCACAGGCAGGAGCAAGGAAGAAAGAACAAAGCGGCTGCCGCAGAACAAAAGCGGATATGGCAGTCGGCGCAAGTGGCCAGCACCGTATTTGCGTCATCCACTTGCGGCTGCACTACTCGAGGCGTGGCATTCGCGAAAGCAAGGTTGGAATTTTTTTGATGCTGCAGCGCGAGATGACGAGTCATGAGCTTGACAGTGGCAATTTGGCCTACCTATCATTCGCGATGCGCTCAGGGGCAATAAAAAAAAGCAAAAACGCGATGCCCCAGGTTCTGAGAGTGCGCCGATTGGTAAGCAGCGTTTGTTGATCGGCAGTTAGGGGACATTTAAGTTCGGCGGTTCGGATAGTGCGGATAGTGCGGTTTGACTTTCGGCGTGGCTTTCGCATGCCCGTTGGAGTCGACATCAAATTCGGGTCAAGGGGGACGCATGGAAGGTAAGACGATTACGAGCAAGGCTTTTTGGGCCATCCTTATCGGCGGAATGCTGACCGGCATGGGCAATGGCAGCGTCTTTGGGGCCGCCTTGATGTGCCTTCTCGGACGCGGCGGCTTTGAGAACTGGGGCGGCTTTTACCGCCAGGCGTACGATCCCTCGACGTTTACCGGCTTTATCGACTGGGCCATGATCGTCTTTGGCATCGCGTTTTGCATCATTCTCATCGTTGGTTTGACCCAGCACGATGCGCTGGAGCGCGGCACGCGCCGCTAGGTGCGAACGATGGACCGCTGCTTTGGCGCAACGGCGATTCGCGGACATGTTCTTATTTTGCAAAAAGGGATAGGGAAACCATGGCACTAGTCGCCGGTCTTTTGGGAGTTGCGCTCGCATTCTCCAGCATGATTCTGTCGTACTACATCCTGACTCCGAAGAACCGGAATCAGAGCCAAAACGGCTGAGTGCAGGAACATTCTTCGGTAACAAGGGGAAAATCATGTTCAAGTACCTGTTAGCCCGCGAAGAGGACATCCCGTCCGGAAGTGCGGCGGTCTTTTTTGCTTTTTCATCGATCGTCTGGTTCGTGATCGGCACCGGGCTCGGATCGTTTAACGCGTCCAAACTGGCGTTCCCGGACATGGTCTCGGGCAACGAGTGGTTTGCCTTTGGCCACATGCGCCAGGTGCACGTGCATGCGGTCATCTTCGGCTGGATCTCGATGGCCTTCGCAAGCGCGATGATGTACATCACGCCGGCCCTGGGGAACACCAAGCTGTGGTCCGAAAAGCTCGGGGTGTGGAACTGCTTCCTCTGGAACCTGGGCTTGACCCTGGGTCTGACGGTGCTGTGGGCTGGCATAACCTCCGGCCGCGAGTACTCGGACTTTCCCTGGTTCATCGATCTGTACATCGCGGTGTTCATGGCCGTCCCGCTGGGAATCAACGTCTGGATGACGGTGATTAAGCGCCGCACGCAGGGCATCTACACGACGAACTGGTTTTTCGCGTCCGCGGTGTTCATGGTCGCGATTGTGTTTCTTGTGGGCAATTCGCCCGAGTTCTTCCACCTGACCGGTCTGACCGAGGGGTACCTGACCTGGTGGTTCGCGCACAACGTGCTGGGCTTGTGGATCACGCCGGTTGCCGCGGCGATCGCCTACTACACGATCCCCAAGGTCACGGGCAACCCGCTGTACTCGCACCGCATCGGGCACCTGCACTTTTGGTCCGTCGTGGTGTTCTATTCCACGCCGGCAGCGCACCACCTCATGTCGTCGCCCTTGCCCGAGTGGCTTAAGTCCTTCGCTTCCGTGGAGGGCGTGCTGATTCTGGTGCCGGCAATCGCGTTCGTGTCCAACCTGCTGCTGACGATGCAGGGCAAGTGGTACATGTTCGTCGAGAACCTGGAGGTGCGCTTTACGATCACCGGCGTGCTCATGGCCATCCCGCTGAATATGCAGGGCGGTTTTCAGCAGACCCGCGCGATCAATTGGTATATCCATGGTACGGGCTGGATTGTTGCGCATGCGCACTTGGCCTTGCTCGGGTTTTCGACGTTCCTGGAGGCGGCGGCCGTGTATTTCGGCCTGCAGACGATCATGCGCCGCAAGCTCTACTCGCTGACGCTGGGCAACGTGCACTTCTGGATGCTGCTGATCGGCTTTACGATCTATTGGATTTCGATGACGATCGCCGGTCTCATCCAGGGTGCGGGCAAGATCTACGAGGTGCCGTATATCGACGTCGTCATCGCCGAGCACCCGTACATGATCGCACGCTGGATCGGTGGCACCATGGTGTTCACCGGCAACATCCTGTGGCTGATCAACATGTGGCTTACGGCGCGCGAGGGGACGGTCGTTCCCGCGGGGCGCATGCCGCATGAGCTTGCCTACGAACGATAAGACGGTAACTGGCGGAGGGGAGCCCAAATGGCGTTCCGTGAATACAAGATTGGCGCGAGAATGTTCGGCATCTCGCTTGCGAGTTCCATGTTCATCACCCTGGTCATGCCGACGATCGACATCCGGCAGACCGGTGCGACCAGTATCGCGCTCGACAAGCAGCTGGCCGCCGGACGGGAGACGGGCTTTAACGTGGACGATCCGTTCATGTTGGGCAAGAATAAGCCGCTCAAGGTGCTGGTGCACAGCGACCCGAAGACCAATGCGCCGCTGGATCCGGCGCGCTACGTCTACGTGTACAAGCCCGGCACCTCGTTTCCGAGCGGCATCTTGCACCCCGTCACGCTGGGCGACAGTGCTCGCCGATTGAGCGAGGCCGAAGGACATATTGGCGAAGCCAACAAGACCACGGGGGCGGTGTTCGGGATCTCGCACGGAACGCTCATGGGTGCGGAATATCCCTTCATCGAGAACCTCACGGCGACCAAGGGATGGACCCCGAACGATGTCCTGGCCGCGGCCAAGGACGAGGATATCTGGCACGTGGGAGCCGGAAAGTCGATGTTCGTGCGCGAGGGTTGCTGGTGGTGCCATACGCTGCTGCCCGAGGAGACGCAGGACTGGCAGGTGTTCGGTGCGCCTCCGTCCCTGGGGGACTTTAACGGCGAGTCGCCCACCGCGTTTGGCTCCGACCGCAAAGCTCCGGACTTGCTCCACGTCGGGTCGCGCAACAGCTCACGCGAGTGGATGACGCTGCACTTTTTCAATCCCCGCCTCGTGCAGACCCACTCGATCATGCCGCGCTTCGATTACATGTGGGGCGACGTGGACGCCAATGGCAAGAAGATCGATTACGACAAGTGGCGCGCCGAATATCTGGACTACCACGAGGGGCGGCGCGTGCTTCCGCCGGATGTCCCGCAGTACGCCAAGGACTCGGAAATCCGGTACCTGATCGACTTTATCTTGAGCTTGAAGTAGGGCGATCGGTCGGCCACAGATTGGAATCTAGCGAATCGGGAGAACAGCATGGCATTTACGATTGAGCGCCCGCTCGAGACTCTGAGTGATGACGGGTTGAACAAGAACGCCTCGAACCTCTGGGAAAGCGAAAACCTGGGTGGGATCACAGAGGACAACAACCGCGTTCCGCAACCCATCGTGGGGCTGTTGATTCTGACGATTCTGACGGCCTTTGCGATCACGTTCCCGCTGTGGGGCCAGCGTCCGAACGCGGCCATCTACGCGAGCTACGTGAAATCCATGAACGATCCGCGGATCCAGGCCATCAAGGACGATGAAGCGGCCATGGCGGAGATCGTCAAGATGAACCGGGGAGCGGAGGGCGGCAAGTGGGACGCGCTGCTCGATCGGCACCCCTTGTCGATGAACGATCTGCGCATCGTTGCCCCCCAGATCCAGGCTCTGATGGATAAGGGCGCCGATCTTGCCGAGTACAACGTGGTCGGCGATCGTGTGCAGATGGCCAACTTCGAAGGAAACCAGATCGCGGACGGCAAGGGCGGGACGCGGGCTGAGCGCAAGCAGCCGTGGTGGGACAAGGGCTACACGATCGATATCTTTTTCATTTTGTTTTTCTTTACGGGGGTGACGATCGCGATCAAGCGCTTGCCGCCCAGCACCTGGCAGCCGCGCCACGCGCACGGCAAGGACATCGAGTGAACGCGCCGGATCCGGGTACCCACATCTTACGGAGAGAGACATGCTCGAAGTTGACAATCCACCGTTAGTTCTGTTTTGCCTCGTACTGCTGGCGTTTCTGGCACCGGCCGTCTACAGCTTCTTCGTCGACAAGTACGACAAGAACAAGCCGCATATCAAGTTCTGACGCGACGTTTGCATCACCCGAGATATCAGAAAGCGAGATGCCGCTATGTTGTTCGAAACCGACACGACCACACAGCAAGTCTGGACGATGTATGGGATTTGGTTTGCGTTCATCCTGGTCCTGCTTGCCATTTTGTTTAGCAAGAAGAACTGAGAAGTACAGAAGGGGCCGAACTTTCCTGCCGGCGTTTGCCGGTTTGGGAGTGGCCCACGCGGCCGACAGGCTCTGATCCGAGCGTCAATTGCTAGGAAACACAAGATCAATCTGGGAAGAGGGGAAATCAATGCGCTTTCGTAACCTAAGGATGCGGCGCGTCCCGGCGATGTTGGTAGCCGCTGCTGCTGTCTTTACTGTTTCCGGCGCCGCCTACGCAGAAGGCGAGAAGGTGACCGCGAATATCGCTGCCGGCAAGCAGATCTTCCTCAACGGCAAGGACGCGGTATCTCCCTGTCAGAGCTGCCACGGGGAAAAAGCACTGGGCATCGACGCGATGCAAACGCCCAAGCTCGCCAACGACGGCTACGCCTACATTGTCAAGCAGCTGACGGACTTTGCCGAAGACCGGCGCACCGACTTGACCTTGGGCGTCATGAACCTGTTTTCGAAGCAGCTGTCCGTTGAGGATCGGCGCAACATCGCGGCCTACCTCAACACGCTGGAGCCCGCGAGCGAACCGTCCGACCTCGCGGCGCTCAAAGCGGCGGGCACGGAAGTCGGGGAACCGTTCAAGGGCAAGGTCCTCGTGCGCTACGGCGTCATCGGCAAGGCGCCCGCGTGCCAGTCGTGCCACGGATTTAACGGTCGGGGCGCCGATCCGATTTATCCGCAGATCGGCAAACAAAAGTTTGTCTATCTCGTGAACCAGCTCAAGCACTGGCGCGACGGCAGTCGGGCCAATGACCCGATCGGGCAAATGCGCGCAGTTGCCAAGAACATGTCGGACGAGGACATCCTCAACGCCGCCGCATTCCTGACGAGTGCTCCCGAGAGCACGACGGGCGACGGTTTTGTCCCCAGCAACGAGAGCGTTTTGCAGAACATTACCCTGGTCAAGTAAGCCCCGCCGCGCGCGGGCAGCAGCCCCCCCGGGGGCAATGCGGTAAGATCCGACCAAAAGGACCGCGCCGAGGCACTGGCGCGGCCTTTTGCTTTGGTTCGTTGGCAAAGCGCTAGGAAGCGGCTTTGCCCGACGCGGGGGTGGCGTCTGCGACGGCGTTGGGTGCGGAAGTTCGAACGCGCGGGCGACCCCAGCGAAATCCGGAATTTTTCGGAACGGGTCTCGGTGTTGGCGCGCGTTGCGTCGTCGGCCCCACGAGCGGCAGGAAGGTAGCGAGCATGTGGAAGAAGTGGAAGGCGTTAAAGACGGGGGAGAAGGTCCTCTTTGGCGTGGTAACAGCGCTGATTTTGATCACGATTCAGAACTACGCCGTGATCGAGTGGATGCGCCAATCGTCCGACAAGCCGATGTATCCGGTGCGCACCCACTACGATTTTGCGGGAGAGGGATTTCGCGGCTCGGAGCTGTTTCGCAAGAACAACTGCACCTCGTGCCACAGGGCCGTTGGCAACGGCACCAATATGGGACTAAACCTCGACGGCATCGGATCCCGGCATGACCTGACGTATATCTTGGCCTTTTTGCACGACCCGGAGAATACCTACGGCAGCAAGACCGTTGACCATGGGCCGGCGCCCAAGGAAGCGGCCTACGTTTCGAGGATTCCCGAGCAAGACCTGCACGCGATTGCCGTATTTTTGTCGCAATTAAAGGCCGATCGGGGCGCGCCGGCCGCGCAGGAGCCGCCCTCGGGAAAGTCGAGTTTCATCGACGCGATGCTGGACATGTGGGCCCCGGACACTTGGCGCATGTTCTTTACGGACGTGCGCTCGGGCAAGGCGGCCAAAGCCGAGGGTAGTGCCCAGCCGGGTGAGGGCGCAGGCCAAGCGGGCGCTGGGCCAAACCAGAGCGGCGAGAGTGCAAAACAAGGTAGCGGCAATGGTTACTGAGCCGAGTGCGGCCGAGCGGGAGGACTTCACACGCTATACCCTGTGGTTTGGCTTCGCCTGCATCATCTACAGCATCATCGGGTTTGGCTGGGGGGCCCTGATGGGCGGCATCAAGGACTTTCGCAACTTTGTGGACTATTCGGCGTACGGACACAAGATCGTCCTGGCGCACACCCACATCAACCTGCTGGGTTGGGTCGAAATGGCGATTTTCGCGGCGCTGTATTACGTGGTGCCCAAGCTCTCTAAGCGGCCGATTTACAGTGTTCCCCTGGTTAAGGTGCACTTTTGGATGCACAACTTCGGTCTGGTCGGCCTTGTGGTCTTTTTCACGCTCGCGGGCATGGTCGGAGCATTGCCGAACTCGGCCGATGCGGATGCGCCCGCTCGGATCTATGGTCATATGATGGCGTTTACGGGCTTTTTTGGCATGCTGGTGCTGCTCGCGAACATCATCTGGGGATACAACCTGTTTCGCACCGCTGTCGGTTGGAAGGAGCGTCAGTAGCGCCGGTTCCCGGTGCTGTACGGCGGCACGCACATGAGTTCGAAGCTATCACCCAAACTCGATTTGTCGATCGAGGGGATGCGCAGCCAGCAGTTTAGCGAGGCGGTATTTGCTTTCCTTCTCATCGCGATTCTCGTTTTTTCGGTGATCGTCGTGATTTTCTGGTTCAGCAAGAATCGGCCAAGCGATGCACGCTTGGGAGAAAAGATGATGTTCGGCGCCATCGTCATGGGCATCATCGTTGCCGTCGTTTTCGGTGCCCTGCAGATGGTTGGTGGAATTCTTTTCTGAAAGTCGCGGGAGGGTTGCCTTGCCTGGTCGTACGCACCATCCAAATCGTCCTTGCTCACGGGCCGGCGCATCGGCGATGGCGGCGTTTGCCGTTGCCTTACTCGTCGCCTTGTCCGGCTGCGATCAGAGCGACCGTTACGGTGGAAGCTTTCGCGGCCTGACCGTAGGCAGCAAGGCGCCCAGCTTGGCCACGAAGACACTGGCCGACGTGGGTGGGGACCTGAGCAAGATCACCACGTATCGCCAGCCCGATCCGCGGATGTACCAATTTTCGGTCGACAAGGCCCTCGCGCAAGGCAAACCCATCTTGCTCGAATTTGCAACGCCCGGTCACTGCACGCCCTGCGATGAGCAACTGCAGGTTGCCAAGGCGCTGCTCGATAAGTACCAGGACCGCGTCATCTTTATCCACGTGGACCAGTACCAAAATCCGCAGGCCTACAAGGCCTATCGGGTCATGGGGGACCCGTGGACCTTTGCCATCGACAAGGATGGCGTCGTTCGCGTGCAGCGGCCCGGCAAGATGCTGTACGAGGAAATGGAAATCGCCATTCAGAAAATCCTGCCGGCCAACGCCTCCTCCCAGCCGCCCGGGCGGGTGTCCTAAGGCGGTGCGTCGATTTCGGTACGGCGGTAGCGCTCCTCATGGCGACGACGAAGCAATTTGAATTGCGCGCGGACCGAAAAGGAGCGATCTGGGATTTGCTGCTTTACGTTCCAACCGTCGTCGCCTTGGCCTCCATGGGAGCCAAGCTCTGGTTCGGCGAAGACCGCACCCTGGCCTACGTTCTGACGTTTCTGGCCAGTTTTTTCTTTTTTGTCGGCGCAAACCGCATCCTCAAAACCCGGCTGATGCTGCTGCCCTCGGCGCCGATCCGGGTCGACGTGGACGCCGATTCCGTCTCGATCGTGCAGCGAGGCGGTGCCAGCGCCGATCTGGTGAAGGAGCAGCGCGTGTACGGTGACTTTGCGGGTCGCTCTTTTGGGATATCGGGTCTGGATCGACAGGGCCGGCGCCTGCAATTTGTCCTGCACCGCGGACAGTTTGCGAACGACGCGGCGTTTACGGCCCTGCAAGAAGCGCTCAAGCGCTTGGGCAAGTCCGGCAAATAGGGAAGCCGCGCGGTCTTCTTATTTGTTGCGGCGCCTGCGGCGTGCCACATCCCACGCCATTGCGCCAATCAGGCAGGCAACGAGACCGCACAGCGCAATCGTCAAAATTCGCTCCGTTTGCGGGCTCACCAGGCCTCCGACCAGCATGTGCACGACGAAGGTCATCAGAAAAAGCGAACTGGCGGCGACGATCGCGTAGATCAGGATTTCCTTGTACATATTCGGAGTCCTTCTAGCCGCGCACACCGGGTGCCGGTGCGGCTGGCGGTTGCGTTTGCGTTGCCGCCGGGCGCAGCCGCAAAAGGACGCCGCCGGCCTGCAGCGCGATCGTCTCCGCTTGTGAGCCGCCGAGCAGGGCAAAGCCCCGTGACAAAGCGCTGTTGGCCGGGTCCTTGGGATCGAAGAGCACGAAATCCAGCGTGCGCAGGTTGGCTGCAAATTGGGCCGGGTCTTCCGAGCCAGGCGGCAGCGGCAAAGTGCTGCAACGACAGGCGATCATGGTGCGCCCCGGCCATTGACTGGCGACGCGCGGCCCGCTTTTGGCCTTTTGCTCCTCGGTCACCAGCCCGGGCTGTGCCGGGGTCGCGTGCAACTGTTGGATGGTGTCGGAGAGCGCGGCGATCAGCTGATCTTGTGCGGAGAGCTCTGGGCCTCGGCGAATACCCGCATAGCGACTGCGATCGGCAGAAAGAAACAAGGTGGACAGCGCGATGAGTAATGCGAGCGCAACTCCCCGTTGGCCGATAAGTCCCGCGGCTTTGCCCACGCGAACGCGCAGTAGCAAGCGAAAACCCAGATACAGCAGCAAAACGAAGGCCAGCAACGAATACGTGGTATCGCCCGCAAACGCCGTGATTGCGACCGCCAGTACCAGTGTGGCCGTCAGGCGGTCCGAGAGAATTTGCGAACGCGATGCCCAGAGCGAAGCCAAAAGAGCAACGACCAGTACCGAGCCCGAGATCCAGAAGATTGCATTGCCACCGGCCAAATCGGCATCGGACGGCAAGCCAAAGATCTGCCGCGCCAGGCCGGTGACGGGGTTGGCAAACCATGTCTGATGCGGCCATCCAGCGGCGAGCAGGGCTCCGAGCAATGTAGCAATGGCGACACCCAAAAGAACGTGCGTGCGCTCGCGACCCGGGATCATCCCCGGCTCGAGCGGTTCGGGCGGCTTTTCGCGCAGCCAAGACGCCGCGAGCACAATCGGATAGGCCAACCCGCCGGGATGAAGGCTCGTTGCCGCGATGCTGAGCAGCAACTGCGCGAAATAAAAGCCCCCAAAACGTACCCGAGTGGAACGGTAGGTTTTATCGGCCCAGGCACCGAGCAGAAAAGTAAGCAGCAGGTATGGGCCGATTGCAATGCGGTCGATCGACGTCACCGCCAGTGGCGATAGCAGCACCAATCCGGTTGCCAGCAACGCAGTTTCCGAGTCGCCTTGGTCAAGGCGCCAGCGATAAAGTCCGATCGCGGCGGCAGCAAAGACGAGCAGCGTGCACAGTTTGGCGGCGAGCAAGCTGCCCGAGAAAAAAACGCCGGCGGGAATGAGGTACACCGCCCGAAAATCCGGTATGCCCAACGTGACGATCGGAGAGACCACCTGATCGGAGATGGACCACAGAAACAGGACCGCGCGCGCTGTGGCTTCGTCCAGCCCGTAGGGCGTGCGATCGAGCAATGCGACTACGCCAAGCGCCCAAAGGACCAAGGCAAGAATGCCCCAAAAGCCTTTGGGAAGGGCAAATGCGCGCTTGCCGGACTGCTCTTCGCTCATCGCGCTCTCACGCTCGTTAAGGTGAACTCGTTTGCGTCGCTCCCGTGTTGCGACCGCAAATTTCGAGATTCATTGTAGTAGCGCAAGAAACGCTGTCTCGCGCCTACAACGCTGCCGAAGAATATTAACTGGCCAACAGAAAGTGCTTTTATGATGAAAGTAGGTGCGGACGCTTTACTTGTTTATATCGTTGGGAGGTCCACATCCGCTTCTGACTCCTCGGTGTGGAGCCAGACGCAACAAAACCCACCCAATCACCGCAGGAGGAGATTCATGACTCTGAATCGCATCGCCCGTTGGGTAGCAACTGGCCTTGCTGCCGGTGCTGCCTGGCTCGCGTTTTCCGCGCCGGCAGAGGCGATCCCGCTGTTTGCGCGACAGACCGGCCAATACTGCGCAGCCTGCCACATCAGCTTCCCGGAACTCACCGCTTACGGCCGGGAGTTCAAACTCAACGGGTATACGTTCGGTGAAGGCCAGCCTTTCCCCGCGGCCGTTGCGTTCATGGCCGAGTACGGCGGCATTGCGAACAACACGGATCACAACCCGGCATCCAGTGGCGTCGTCTGCCCAAGCTGCGACAAGACCGAGTTGGTCCAATGGAGCATATTCTTCGGCGGAAAGCTGGCCGAAAATCTCGGCATGTTCGGGCAGTACACCTTTAGCGGTGCGCCGTTTGACAACACGTCGGACGCTTGGCAGGGCGCGGAGGACAACACCGAGGTTCGCTACGTGCATCGCTTTTCCTCGGGGTGGGGTGGGACGCTGGAGCCCGATACGGTCGTTGGCATCGACGTAAACAACAACGCGACCATGCAGGATGTATGGAACGCGGTGCCGCAGTGGAAGTTTCCCTGGTTCCCCTATGGGGCGGGAACGCATCCCCAAGTGGGCTTTGGTCCTGCAGCGGTAACGTATCTGGACGGCGCCGACGTGCAGGGCACGACCGGTCCGCAGCGCTCCTTTGGGCTCGGCGTGTACGGATGGTGGCACAAGACGGTGTACGCCGAACTGACCTTCTATCACTCGCCTTGGGGGATGATGAGCTGGTTCGTAAACGGCAGCAACGCGTCGACCGGGGTTACAGGCGCACCCAACGATGCGGCCTCGGACATCATCGACTCGTGGGCCCCGTACTATCGCTTGGCCTACAGCAAGGACTGGGGCTACAGCTCGGCGGAGGTGGGCTTGTTCGGCACCTACGCCAAGACATTTTTCTGCAATCCGACCTCGGGAACGATCTGTAACGCCGCGGGTAACAGCGTGACGGACAAATATCACGACTTCGGCATTGACTATCAGTACCAGTACAACCGCGGCGAACCCTGGGTCTTCGCAACGTCCGGCTCGTGGATCCATGAGAACAAGGATCTGACGCCCTTCGTCAATGCCACGACGTACGGGTTGCCCGCTCCCTTGGCGTCCAACCCATCGGACACCGTCAACGAATACAACATCCGGGCGACGGCCTATTACGATCGCAAGTATGGGGCGACACTTGGCTGGTCGATGTACAGCGGCAGCAACGACCCGATCTTGTACGGTCAGGGAATTAATTGCGGCGGCACCAATGGGGCTTCGGGGGGCTCGTGCAGCGGCTCGCCGACCAGCCAGTGGTGGACGCTGGAGCTCAATTACCTGCCGCTGCAAAACATGCGCTTCTCGGCCGCCTATTTTTACTACACCAAGCTCAACGGAGGGAACGACAACTTCGATGGGTACGGCAACAACGCCGGGGGTCAGAACATGTTCTACGCCGCGATCTGGTGGGCGTTTTAATCAACGGTCGCCAAGGAGAAAAGCACATGAAGACGAGATTGACACGCAATGTGCCGCGCGCGGCCCAAATCCTGTCGGGGGTTGCTCTGGTCGTCGCCACGACGTTTGCGTTCGCAGACGAGGCCGCGGCCCCGGCGCCGGCCCCGATACCTAAGGCGGATCAGGCGCGTGCGGACCTGCTGGTTGGCAAGTGGTGTTCGGCCTGCCATGGATACAACGGGCGCAGCATCGCGCCGACGTTTCCGATTCTGGCGGGTCAGAGCGCGGAATACATCGTCACGCAGCTCAAGGACTTTCACAACCTTACGCAGGACGACCGCTCCGTAACCCACGAAACGGTATACGAGCAGTGGATCATCAATATCACGGGGTTGCGCAGGGACGATCGCTACGACAATGCGCCTCGCAACGAGCCGCGCGCATGGGACTTTATGAGAGGACCGGCGCGCGACCTGGACGAGCCGACAATGCAGGCTTTGGCCAATTATTTTGCCAAGCAACCGCCGGCGTCTGGCCGCGTAACGAATAAGCATGCCGATATCGCTCGCGGCAGAACTCTCTATCTGGAGGGCGATGCCAACAAGGGATTGCTTGCGTGCCAGCAGTGCCACGGACCGGATGCCCACGGCCAGGGGCCCATCCCGCGCCTAGCCGGTCAGTGGGCGGACTACGTCTCGCTGCAGCTGAAATTCATCCAGTCCGGCCTGCGAAACGTAGAACAAATGCAGGCACTCATTGCCAACCTCGATCAGGCGGACTTCGACGACGTTGCGGCCTACGTACAGTCGCTAAACTGACACGAAGGGCGAGCCCAGGGGGTTGCCCACAAGGCAGGCCCCGGATTGCGGGCTATGGTGCGGCGGACCAATCGGTCCGCCGCGTTTTTTGTACGGCCGAAAGCGTGCAAGGCGCGCGGTGCATATTGCCACCGGGGCGCGTCGCACGCCCTCTTACATGCCCGGATGCAGTTTCGGGAAAATGAAAAACCAGGTCACCAAACCCGCGACGATGTTAAAAATCAGCGCGGCAATGGCCATCTGAACCCAGAAGCGAAACCAGTTGATGCCTTTGCGCGGGGCGCCAGCGGAGGCGGCCCTCGAATTGACTTCTTGGGGCGGGCGGCTGTTCATGATTGGGTCGAACTCTCCTGCGATTGCCTGCGAATTGCAAGCGTTCGTTCTCGCACGCAGGGCGCGGTTGATCTGGGTTAATGCGCCGCGAAGTCTGCGCCGTCTTTGTGAGAATTTTAGCGACGAGCTCGTTCAGTTCTTTGCCGCATTGCGGTAAACTTCGCGGGTTTTTTTAATTTGCGTCAAACGATAAGGATCGTGCATGTCCTCTACCACGCCCGCTTCGTTGCCCGAACAGCCCAACGTTGACCTCGAGCGGCGCGCCGCGATTGTTGCGACCGGCGTCGTCGGGGGAGCCGGTTGCGTTGCCGCGGCCATTCCCTACATTGCTTCCTGGGGACCTTCGGAGAGGGAGAAAGCGGCCGGTTCGCCGGTGGACGTCGATGTGTCCTCGCTGGCGCCCGGACAAATGATGGTGGCCGAATGGCGCGGCAAGCCGATCTGGTTTTTGCGGCGCACGCCGCAGATGATCGAATCTCTACGCAAAGACACGTCCCTGCTCGCCGATCCGGATTCCAAGCGCACCGCCTTTCCAACACCCGCGTACGTGCTCCAGGAGCCGGCGCTGCGGTCGATCAAGCCGGACCTATTGGTTCTTGTCGGCATTTGCACGCACCTGGGATGCTCGCCCAGTGGACCGTTTGCGAGCGACGAAAACTCCCAGCTCGGACCCTACCCCGGATTTGTCTGTCCTTGCCACGGTTCGACGTTTGATCTTGCCGGTCGGGTGTTCAAGGACAAGCCGGCTTCGGATAACTTGCCCGTGCCGCCGCACCGCTACTTGACGGATAGCACGATACGGGTCGGAGAGGATACGCAGACCTGACCCACTGGGCGGGGCGCAAGAAGGCTGTCGCCTCCGCGTTGGAGAGCGACTCTCATCAATGAGGGGCCATTACGGCTTTTGAGCAGAAGGAAGCGTTCATGGGTTTGCACAAAACTCCGTACGGTGGACTGATGGGATGGTTCGACAGCCGCATGCCATCGGCAATGGATGCGTTTCGCACGCACATGTCGGAGTACTACGCGCCGAAGAATTTCAATTTCTGGTACTTCTTCGGCTCCATGGCGCTGGTGGTGCTCGTGATCCAGCTGCTCAGTGGCATGTTCCTCGCCATGCATTACAAACCCGATTCGAACGTCGCGTTCTGGTCGGTGGAATTCATTATGCGGGAGGTGTCGGGTGGCTGGTTCATCCGCTACATGCACTCGACCGGCGCTTCGTTTTTCTTCATTGTTGTGTACCTGCATATGTTCCGGGCGCTCCTGTACGGCAGCTACCGTACGCCGCGGGAGGTCGTTTGGCTCATCGGCTGCGCCATCTTTATGGCGCTCATGGCCGAGTCCTTCTTTGGCTACCTGCTGCCCTGGGGTCAGATGAGCTACTGGGGCGCGCAGGTGATCATCAACCTGTTTGACTCGATACCCGTCATTGGCCCGGGACTTTCCACGTGGATCCGGGGCGACTACGTGATCGGGGATGCGACCTTAAACCGGTTTTTCGCCCTGCATGCCTGCGTGATCCCCTTGGTGTTGCTGGGGCTTGCCGTCGTTCACATCTTTGCGCTGCACGATGTCGGTTCGAACAATCCCGACGGGATCGAGATCAAGGATCATCTGGGCCCGGACGGAAGGCCGCTCGATGGCATTCCGTTTCATCCCTACTATTCCGTGCACGACATCTATGGCTTGGGATTTTTCTTTCTTGCCTATTTCGGAATCATCTTTTTTGCGCCCGAACTCGGCGGCGTGTTTCTCGAAGGCAATAATTTCATTCCCGCGGATCCCTTGCAGACGCCCCAGCATATTGCGCCGCTGTGGTACTTCACTCCCTACTATTCCATCTTGCGCGCCACGACCGAAGGCTTCCTGCTGTGGATCGCCGCTTGCGCGCTGGGATTGGGGGCCCTCGTCTACTTTAGCTTGCGCGATCGGCGGCTTCGCGTGGGAGTTGCGGGGGTAACGGCCGTGGTCCTGGCGCTTCTGACAGTGCCCAAGGTGCAGCTCGATGCCAAGCTCTGGGGCGTGATTCTGAGCGGTGCCTCGGCGATGATTTTGTTCGCACTACCGTGGCTTGACCGCTCGCCGGTCAAGTCGATGCGCTATCGACCCACCTGGCACAAGATCGTGCTCGGCGCTTTTGCCGTGGCCTTCCTCGTGCTTGGCTACCTCGGAATGCTGCCGCCCAATCCGCTGCGAACGGCGATTGCACAGGTCGGCACGGCCGTGTACTTCGGGTTTTTTGCACTCATGCCGTGGTGGAGTCGGATGGGGGAATTTAAGCCGGTTCCCGAGCGCGTACGGTTTGCTGCGCACTGAGGAGGCGCAAGATGAGCTTCAGGGTTTTGACGGGTTTGCGGTTCGCCATTGCGACGCTTCTGGCGGTTTTGCTTGCTCCCTGTCTGCTTGCGCGCAGCGCGACGGCCCAGGAAATTGCGCTCGACCGATGGCCCGGCGAGCTTGCCCGAGATGAGGCGGCCCTGCAGCGCGGTGCCAAGCTCTTCGTGAACTATTGCCTGAATTGTCACAGCGCGAGCCAGATGCGCTGGAATCGGTTGCGCGACATTGGGATTGACGAGGCGCAGATCAAGTCCGAGCTGATCTTCGGCGAGCAGAAGGTCGGCGAGACGATGACCATTGCCATGACCCCGATTGATGCGAAGGCGTGGTTCGGCAAGGCGCCCCCCGACCTCTCCGTAATCGTGCGCGCGCGTAACACGGCAGAGCACCGGGGAACCGACTACGTGTACACCTTGCTGCGCAGCTTTTACCGCGATCGCAGCACGCTGACCGGTTGGAACAACATCGTCTATCCCAACATCTCGATGCCCAACATCCTGTGGCAACGCCAGGGACCGCGCAGCGCGACTTTCACGCGCACCGAATGGGAGGAGCGCGCATCGCCCGACGGCAAGGAAAAGCCCAAAAGCGAGCTCGTTCGCTCTGTCAGCGTCTACGACGCTGGCGGCAATGTGCAGGTAACGCGCGGTCCGGCCGAAGGCAGATCCACCGGCACGCAGGTCGCGTTTGCGCCCGTCGATGCGAAATCCGCGGCGGCATTTGACGCCGACGTCGCGGACTTGGTCGCGTACCTGAACTGGATGTCCGAACCAACGGCGGTGGCGCGATACAAAATCGGCGTCTGGGTGATGGGTTTTCTCGTCGTGTTTTTGCTCGTAGCGCGCTGGCTTAATGCCACCTTCTGGCGCGACATCCACTAGCGGGCGGACAGACCCGAACGAACGAAGGCTCGATGATCGCGGGCCGCGAAGTGGTTTAACGCATCGCTCGGGGAATGCGTTCTTGGATTTCCGCAGTCGCGCGCCACTTTGGTGCGCTGCGCAATGTGTTTTGCGCATCACGCCTTGCCGGGGACTACTCGGGCCGGGCGTTTGGATGCATAATTCGGCCGCTTTAGCGGTTGCGCGCTGAATCGATCCGCCAAAAAAGAGGACACAAGAAAACCGACGTCATTTCGCGCAGCCCGGCTTCTTGCTTGTCGGGGATCAAATCTCATAAGAAAAATGCTGCGCGATCGCCGGATTGGCGTGGATCGCTTGCGCTGACGCGCGATTTTTTCGTTACGCTGTACGGGCGCTGCGCTTTTGGGTTGGCACCAAGTGGCAGCGGGGGAAATGGCAAGCGCCGCGCAAAAAAAAGGCGCAGTTCGGCTGTGTGGGGATGGAGGAGCGCAAAGCCAAATGAGCACGCGCAATCGTCAGGTTCGGGCCGGGCGCGAGGGCGGCCGTCGCATTTTGCATCCCTGGCTGCAACGGGCCGCAGCGGCGTTGGTGCTGGGTCTGGCCGCCACCGTCTCGTACGCCGGCGACAAGATCGAACAGCCCATCGAGTTTCCGCACGACATTCATGCGGGGAAGATGGGCATTAACTGCATGTACTGCCACACCTATGCGCGGCGCAGTCGCGTTTCGGGCATTCCGCCCCTGCGCAAGTGCATCGGCTGCCATCAGTCGATCGAATCGGTCAAGGAAAAGCCCCGGATCAAGAAGCTCTTCGAGTACTGGGAGAAAAAAGAGGCGATTCCCTTCAAGAAGGTCAACGACCTTCCGGATTTCGTGCGCTTTAGCCACGAGCGGCACATTCAGCGCTTTTATTTTCAGCTGGGGCGACCGGCGGAGGAGGTCTGCGGGTACTGCCACGGAAACGTGCGCGCCATGACCGTGGACGAGAAAGTCGAACCGCTGACGATGGGTTGGTGCGTTTCTTGCCACCAGCGCGATCATCCCAACGCCAAGGAGGGCGTCGAACCCATGCTGCCGCGCGTGATTTATCCGCGCATGGACCGGCGCGATGGTCCGGCGGACCTGGAAATTCAGGACACCTCGCACGGCCCGAACGATTGCTGGCAGTGCCACAAGTGACCGAGGCGCGTTGATGAAAAACGTTCAGCGAAGAGATTTTCTGCGGGTGCTGGGCTGGGGCGGTGCGTCGGCCACCGTCAGCGCCTGCGGCTTTACATCGATCGATTCGGGGGTCGAGACCGTCAAGTCCTATGTCGAGCCGGAGGACTTCAACATCCCGGGCGTTTCGGTGTACTACGCGTCGACCTGCACGCAGTGCGAGGCTTCGTGTGGCATCGTGGGTCGCGTGCGGGACGGTCGGGTGCTCAAACTCGAGGGCAACGTTGCCTCCGGCATCAACAAGGGCAAGCTGTGCGGCCTGGGGCAGGCCAGCGTGCAGCACCATTACAACCCGGATCGTCTGCACGCGCCGCTGCTTCGCCAGGATGGCGGATTTCGGACCGTGACCTGGGCCGAGGCGATGAGCGCCTTGCTCGAAAAGACCGCCAAGACAAGGGAGGGACGCTTTGCGTACCTGACGGGACCGGTGAGCGGCCATCTGAAGGTCCTCGTGCGCAACGCCACGGAAAGCTTCGGCTCGGAGCAGCATTTCACGTATGACGCTCTGTCGACCCGCGTAAGCCGTGCGGCCGCCGAGCAGCTCTTTGGCGCCGAGTCGCCGCGCTTGTTGCTCGATCAGGCGCAGCTCATCGTGTCCTTCGGCGCGGATTTTCTCGACACGTGGGTATCCCCGGTGCATTTTGCCGGGCAGTACGCACGTTTTCGGCGGGCGACGGAAAGCAAGCGCCGTGGCGTGCTCGTGCAAATCGAGCCGCGCATGACCCTTACGGGCGCCAACGCGGATCGCTGGATTGCCATTCGTCCCGGAACCGAAGGAGTGCTGGCGCTGGGGCTGGCCAACGCGCTATTGACGGGTAAGTCCCATCCCGCCGGCAACGTGCCCCCGGCAATTGCCGCCGCGGCGGCGGCCTTCGACCGGCCCCGCGTGACCGCCGAGACGGGGGTGCGGGAAGAGGT
>DASPTP010000020.1:0-19924 GCA_035623355.1 Burkholderiaceae bacterium
AGGCGGAGAACCCGGTCTTTCAACCCGGCGCGATCGCACTCGTTGGACCCACCGGCGTTGGCAAAACGACGACGATCGCCAAGTTGGCTGCCCGTTTTGTCGTGCGTCACGGCGCAGCTGCGTTGGGGCTCGTAACCCTCGATTCGTACCGCATCGGCGGGCACGAACAGCTGCGCAGCTACGGTCGGATACTGGGTGTGCCGGTTCACAGCACCCACGATGCGATGAGCCTGCGCGACTTGCTCGCTTCGATGCAGGGCAAGCGCCAGATTTTGATCGACACCTGCGGCGTATCGCAACGCGACCAGCGGCTGGCGGAGATGCTGGCGATGCTCGATGAGGTGCGCTTTGCCGACCAGAAGATTCGTCGAGTCGTGTTGATCAACGCGGCCTCGCATGCGGAAACACTCGATGAGGTTGCGCGCGCCTGGCGGGTAGAAAGCTCGCTGGGGGCGGTGCTTACGAAGGTCGACGAAGCGGCGCGCATCGGCGGGGCCCTGGATGCGGTCTTGCGCTACCAGATGCCCCTGCTGGGTTTGACCAACGGGCAGCGCGTCCCGGAGGACTGGCATCCGGGCAACCCCGCGCTGCTGGCGCACATCGCTCTGAAGCCCTTCGGCGCGGCGTTCCGTCTCGGGGCCGAGCAGATGCAGACGCTCTCCGGCCGAGGAGCGCTTCTTGCCTGAACAAGCGGCGAGCGCGGCGCTCGCGCGCGGTGCCCCGCTGGACCAGGCAAGCGGCCTGCGCAAGATCTTCGACCAGCCTTCGTTGCGCTGGCGCTTGGTTTTGCTGCCGACCGCGCGCTCCGCAATGCACGCACAGGCGCTGGCCGATCGGGCACGCGGACTTGCCGCGCATTTTGGCAGCACGCTGCTGGTCGATGCGGCGCGCAGCCAAGTGGCACTGCCGCTCGGGTTGCGGTTGCGGTACGACTTGCAGCACGTACTGACGGGAGATTGCGAAGTTGCCGACGCCTGCGTTGCGGCGACGCAATCGCTTTGGGTCCTGCCCGCGGCTCGAGCGCTCGATCTGGCCGGCGGCGACGAGCCGCATGCCGCCCAGGTGGCCGATGCGATCCAATCGATCGCGGCCGAAATGCGACAGACGATCTTGATCCTGCCGGCGGGGCGCGTTTCGTGGGTCCGACATCTGCCACAGTCGGCGCGACCGCGTCAGGCGCTCATTCCGGTGCTGCACAACGCGGACGCAAGCGCCGCCGTACTGACGGCCGTGCGCCTGGCGGTAAGTGAAGCGGAGATCGACACTTTTCGCCTTCTTTTTCTGGGTATGGGGGAGGCGGCCGCAGGTAGGCTGTTATCCGCTATGGCTGCGATCGCGCAACGCCACTTTGGCGCGACACTGCTAGCTGCCGAACCGGTGCCCGAGGTTGGCCCGGGTTCGAGCCGCGGCCGTTCTCGGCATCGATCCGTGGAGAATGAGTTTTGAAGAACGACGCCTTCGTGTACAACGCGCGCGGCACGATCGAGCGACAGCAGGATTACGTCAAGCAATACGCGTCGTTGGTGCGCCGCATCGCGCACCAGATGATTGCCAAGCTGCCGGCCAATGTGGAACTCGACGACATGGTGCAGGCGGGCATGATCGGTTTGATGGATGCGGTAAACCGGTTTGAAGAATCCCAGGGCACCCAGTTCGAGGTCTACGCGGCGAGCCGCATTCGCGGATCGATGCTCGACGAACTGCGTGCTAGCGACTGGCTGCCACGTTCGGCGCGCAAGAGCCAGCGAGACATCGAAAACGCGATTCATCGCCTCGAGCAGCGTCTGCAGCGAGCGCCGCAGGAGTCCGAGATCGCCCAAGAGCTTCACTTGTCCGTTGCCGACTACCAGGAACTCCTGGGGGATGCACGAGGCGCCCAGCTGGTGTACTTCGACGATCTGGGGGGCGGCAACGACAACGACGACTACCTGGAGCGACACCTTGCGCAGACCGGCGGCGAGCCGCTCGAGGTCTTGCGCGACAAGCGCTTTCGCACGGCGCTGGTTGCCGCCATCGAAGAGCTTCCCGAACGCGAGAAACTGCTCATGAGCATGTACTACGAGCAGGACATGAACTTGCGCGAAATCGGCGCCGTGATGGGCGTTACGGAGTCGCGCGTGTGTCAACTGCACAGTCAAGCCGTCTCGCGGCTGCGCGCCAAACTCAAAAGCTGGTAGAGCGCAGCGTGGGCGCACCGCCCACGAACCTCCGCGCGAGAAAGACCGGGAAAACGTTCGAATTCGGTCGATCGACCCACGTCCGGTATCCGGGAATCTTGCCGAAATAACGATGCGAGCCGCACTACGCGACGGCGGCGTCGGTCTATTCGGAGCCTGACATGGGTGTAATGGAGCGGTTTGACACGGCGCGTCCGGTGCACGCGAGCGAATTTCTCACCTTCCGGCTCGGTCCCGAGGAATACGGAATCGACATCCTGAAGGTCCAGGAGATCCGCGGCTACGACACCGTAACGCGGATCGCGGGCGCGCCGCCCGTCGTCAAAGGGGTCATCAACCTGCGTGGGGTGATCGTACCGATCGTCGACCTGCGCATGCTCTTTCGCCTTGGGGAGGCCACGGTCGATGCCTTGACGGTGGCGATCATCTTGAATCTGGGCGGACGAATCCTCGGTGCGGTGGTCGATTCGGTAAGCGATGTGCTCGAGCTCGAACCGGCACAAATCAAGGCGGCGCCACGGTTTCGCTCGACACCCGACGCGAACTACCTCCTGGGTCTGGGCGTACTCGGCTCGGCGGAAGAAACGCGCATGATCCTGCTCGTTGATATCGACAAGCTGATGGCGAGCTCCGATATCGCGCTGGTCGGTGTCGCGGCCGCGTAGCGGAACAGCATCGGACGCGCCCGGACGCGGTGCGGGGCAATCATGCGCAAGCTGCTCAATCGCATTTCCCTGGTTCGACGGCTGGTCCTGGCTTTCGTCTTCCTGGCGCTCGTGGGCGCAGGGATCGGCAGCGTCGGCGTGTTCAGCAGCGCGCGCATGAACAGTCGCGCGAACCTGGGCTACGAACAAGATCTCACGGGTCTGAAATTCGCTGCGCGCGCCGAGACCGCGGTCGGTGAATCGGGCCGCGCGCTGGAAGCGGCCATCCTGGCTCCCGACGAGCGGATCCGAAGCGAGCTTCTTGCCCTCGCGCGCCGCCGTCACGACGAGGCCCGGGAAAACCTCGAAAGGGCCCGGGCACTGTTCGAAGGCGAGCAGGGGCGCGGCCTGTGGACGCTTGCCGAACGGGCCTTTGATCCGTACGCCGGCGCTTTCGCCGAGCTTGCCGGCGCCATCGAACGCGACACCCCGGCCGATCGCGCACGCTCATCATCGCTGCTCTTTGGGGCGTACGCGCAGTCGCTTGCCCCCGTCAGCACGGCCATACACGCCATGGTGGAGTGGAAGGTCTCCCACTCCAAGGACAATGCCGACGAGACGCAGGCGGCTTTTGCATCCGGCGCAACGCTCATCCTGGCACTCACCCTGATGGGGGTGGCGGCCGCCATCGTTATGGGGATCGCGATCGCACGGTCCATCGCCCGCCCGCTTGCCGTATCGATCAAAGTGGCCGACGCGGTCGCGCGGGGCGATCTGACCTGCGACCTCGTACCCGAAGGAGCCGACGAGATGACGCGGCTGCAGCAAGCTTTGCGTGACATGGTGCTGGGCCTGCGTCGAGTGGTCTCCTCGGTGCGCACGGGCGTTGATTCCGTCGCCACCGCCTCCGGCCAAATTGCTTCGGGAAACCAGGACCTTTCCGCGCGAACCGAACAGCAGGCCAGCCGCCTGGAGCAGACGGCCGCTTCCATGGAGCAGCTCTCCACCACCGTGCTGCAAAACAGCCAATCGGCGCGCCAGGCCAACCAACTTGCGGCCGCGGCCTCGGCCGTGGCCGGGATCGGTGGCCAGGCAGTCGGACAGGTGGTGCAGACGATGGGCGAGATTCAGGCCAGCAGCCGCAAGATTGCGGAGATCATCGGCGTGATCGATGGCATTGCGTTTCAGACGAACATCCTCGCGCTCAATGCTGCGGTGGAAGCGGCCCGTGCCGGAGAGCAGGGCCGAGGGTTTGCGGTGGTTGCCGGCGAAGTGCGCAGCCTGGCGCAACGCAGCGCCCAGGCGGCGCGCGAAATCAAGAGCTTGATTGCCGACTCGGTCGATAAGGTCGAGAGCGGCTCGCGCCAGGTTACCGACGCAGGCAAGACGATGAAAGAGCTCGTTGACCGCGTGCAGCGCGTCACCGACCTGCTGGGCGAGATCGCATCGGCCACGATGGAGCAAAGCTCCGGCATCGGCCTGGTCAACGATGCCGTAAGCCAGCTGGACAAGATGACGCAGCAAAACGCCGCGCTGGTCGAGCAAAGTGCCGAAGCGGCCGCAAGCCTGCGCGAGCAAGCCAGTCAATTGGCACAGGTCGTTGCGATCTTCAAGACCGGTCAACCGCAGTCCCAAAAGGCGACCGCTTCCGCGCAGGCCCCCTCCCTCGATCGCCTAAGCGCCGTCGCCTCGTCCTGGGCGGCAAAGCCCTCCGGCGCTTCCCAGGCAGCGGTCGCGCCTCGGGCGCCGGAGTCGGACAAGACGCCGCGCCCGCGCAGCACGCCGCCCGCGGCGGTGTCCGAGAACTTTCGACCCAGGACCGCCGAGGCCGATTGGGCGCAGTTCTGAGTTCAAAACGCACCGGGCCCGGGCAGCCCTAGCGCCGGGCCGATCGCGCCGCGGCACGGCATTTGGCTCGAGCAGCAAGGGCCTTCGAATCCCGGCGCGGACCGGGCGGAGCAACTAGGCGCTTTGCGCGGAGCCGACGCGAATTCGACCAAGGCCGATGGAGCCGTCGGCGCCATAGACCGGGTCGCGATCGACGGCGGACTGCAAAAAGCGCAGCCGCGCGCGGTTGGCCGAGAAGCGAGGCACGAGCACGAGCGCGTTGCGCTGGTTCAAATACTGCGCGCGGGCCAGTGCCTGTCGGCAACGCGCGAGCTCGCGGCCCCCGTCGACTTGCGGCGTGCTCAGGGCAGCGCTCTGCGAGGCAAGCTGCGCAAGCAACTGCTCCTTGCGCGAGACGGCGCAGGCAAGCTGCTCAAGGTCGGCGGCAAGCAGCGCGCCAAACTCCGCTTCCAGGCATTGGAGCAATGCGGCCACCGTGCCGCTGGCTTCGTGCGTCGAACTCATCCGAAGTCTCGGGTCCGTTTGGCAGGCGGCGCGTGGTGCGCGCAGATCCGCGAGACGCGGGATCGGCCTTAGTTCGCCGCGCCCGGCTTGCCGGCCAGCGCTGCGGCGCTCGATATCAGCTTGTCGGCCACTACGCCGGCATTGACCTGGTAGCGACCGGCCGCAATCGCGGCGGAGATTTCACCGACCTTGGCGGAACTGAAGTCCGTCGGCGAAACTTGGGAATCCACCGGGTTTACGCGAGCGGAGGAGTCCGTGGAAACGGAGGTCGTGCTCGAGTCCTTCAGCGAAGCGCCGCGAGCGCTTGCGCCAGCGCGCGTCGCACCCGTTGCCGCCGCGGGCTTTGGCGCTTGCGAGCTGTTCGTGATCTTCATGTCGACCGTCTCCTGACGCTAGCTACACACATTCTGACATCGAATCGGCCTGGCAGCCGCAAACTTTAGCCTCGTCATGCATTTTTCCGCACGCGCAAGCTACCGCAATTCCGATAGGCCGCAGCCGCCGGTGTCTAGAAGCTGACTTCTACGACGCGTCCCTTACGGGCAATTCCGGAAATTGTCCGGCCCGAATCGGTCCGAACCCGCACCACGTCTCCCACCCCCGCGTTGGCAAGCGCCGTAGCGTCGGTGCTGATAATAAATCCGCTGCCGACTCCGACGAGCTTCACCGGGTCGCCCTGTCCTATGGCTGGCACGCTGCGCAGACAGTTCAGGGGGATCGGCTGCCCCACATCCAGGGCGCGAGTGCAGACCCGGTCTTCGAGCTGCGCGGTTTCGACGACCACGCCACCGGGCTCGCGCGTCACTTCCACTTCCTGCTCACGCACGGCGTTGGCGGAAATCGCCTGCAGCGCGGGAACGGGTTGCGTCGCCACCAGGGCCGGACCGAACAGGCGGATGGTCACCGGCACGGAAATCGACCAGCCGGGATGCTCCAGGCAACGGTAGCCAACAAAGCTGCGTCCCCAAAGCCGGCCGCCCGGGCGCAGGAAGGGTTCGGTGTGCTCGCAAGGCGCCAAGCGCAGGTGCGGATCGATTTCACCAATCAAGATTTCGGCACGCAGCTTCGGCTGCGTACGCGCCAGTTCGGCTTCAACGAAACGGCGAATGGTGTCCGTGGGAGAGTTCGGGGACTCTGGCGGCACCGTGGCCCGCGCAACAAGCGCTGCGGCGCTGCCGCAAAGCAGTAAGGCAAGAAGGAGCCATCGCTTCATGCCTGCAAGCGTAGGCCAGGCAGGGCGTACCGATCCCGAAAGAAGGCGCGGGCGCTCTGGCCTTATTGGCCGATCGACATTGGTCCCCGAATCAATAATCGGCGGGACGCAAAAAAACTTTAGGGACTTTTTGACCGTAACGGGGTCCGACCATGTCAAGCGGTGTACTCGGATCGATCGATTTTCAAGCCAGGGCGCTGCAGCTGCAGGCCGAGCGCGGGCGGGTGCTCGCGTCGAACATCGCCAACGCGGACACGCCCAATTACAAGGCACGGGACTTTAATTTCCAGCAGGCGCTGGCCGCGGCCACCGCGGGCGCCAGTACGCAAAGCGTACCGTCGGTCCAGGTCGTGCGCACCAATGCGGCGCATCTTCCCGGCTCCAGCGGTGCGAGCGGCAGTCCGACCTTGCTATACCGCGCGCCGTTGCAAAGCGCCGTGGACGGCAACACGGTGGATCTGGACGTGGAGCGTGCGAATTTCGCCGAGAACTCGGTGCGCTACGAGGCGACGCTGCGGTTTCTCAACGCACAGATCAAGCAGATGATGACGGCGATTAACGGACAGTAGTGGAGGGCCATCAAGATGTCGCTGTTTAAGGTCTTTGACGTTTCCGGATCGGCGATTTCCGCGCAGAGCCAGCGATTGAACGTCGTGGCCAGCAATCTGGCGAACGCCGAATCCGTAGCCGGCCCCGACGGTCAGCCGTACAAGGCGCGCCAGGTCGTATTTCAGACGCAGATGTTTGGCGCCGATCCGGCCTCCGCTGGTGTTGCCGTTTCGCAGGTGGTCGAGGATACGTCGGCGCCGCGCAAGGTCCACGATCCGCAAAACCCGGCCGCCGATGCCGATGGCTACGTCACTTTGCCCAACGTCAACCCGATCGAGGAAATGGTCAACATGATCTCGGCCTCGCGGGGCTATCAGACCAACGTCGACGTAATGAATACCGCCAAGGGTCTGCTGCAGAAGGTTCTGCAGCTTGGCTCCTAAGGAGTAGCACCTCATGACAGTTAGCAACATCGCCAGTGCCAATCCCAATTCATGGAACAGCATACTGGCCAACAGTACCGTCAGCGCGCCGGCCAGCACGTCCAGTGCGACGGCGGCGAGTTCCCTGGGTTCCTCCCAGGACCTGGCACAAACCTTCCTGACCCTGCTGGTTGCGCAGATGAACAACCAGGACCCGCTCAATCCCGTCGACAATTCGCAATTGACGCAGGAGATGGCGCAGATCAGCACCGTCACCGGTATCAACAACCTCAATGCAACGGTTCAGGGCCTGATGAGTCAGTTGCAGCAAAGCGCCACGATCCAGTCGGCGCAGCTCACCGGGCACTCGGTGATGGTGGCCGGTTCGAACCTGAACTTGGCAACGAATCCGAATTCGGGCAATGCGTCGGGAGAAAGCGCGGTCGGTGCCTACAGCCTGGCCGGCGCCGCGAAAAATGTGACCGTCACGATCACGGATTCGTCGGGACAAGTGGTCCGAACCCTGCAATATGGGCCGCAGAGCGCCGGGCTGCAGGACTTCACCTGGGACGGCACAACCGATTCGGGCACCACGGCGGCAGCCGGCAACTATCAGTTCACGGTGCAGGCGTCATCGGCCGCGGGTGCCCCGGTGGGCGCGACCACCTACAACCTGCAAACCGTCGTCGGCTCGGTGCCACAGCCCAACGGAACGACACAACTGATGCTGGGCAATGGCACCCAAGTGCCGTTCGGCGCGGTCGCGCAGATCATTTGAAAGTGGCCGGGCGGCTCGCGCAGCAACGCAAAGGCGCAACGCAATCGGTGCAGCAGTCGTTGTAACAGGAGAAAAGCATGGGTTTTGAGCAAGCACTATCGGGCCTTCAGGCCGCGTCGCAGTCCTTGGACAACATCGGCAACAACATCGCCAACGCCTCGACCGTCGGATTTAAGGACGTGACGACGCAGTTTTCCGACGTCTACGCCTCCACGCTTTGGGGTGCCACTGCAACGCAGATCGGCATCGGCGTTCAGGTGGCGGCGGTCACACCCAACTTTACGCAGGGCAACATCACCACGACGGGCAACCCGCTCGATGTGGCGATCAACGGCCAGGGTTTTTTCCAGGAGTTGAACAACGGCATCACAACCTATTCGCGCGACGGCGAGTTTCAGCTCAATGCCAACGGCGTCATCGTCACAGCAACGGGCGCGCAACTGTTGGGCTACCCGGCCACTGCCACGGGCCAGATCACTTCGGCGCCCCCCGTACCCCTGACGCTGTCCCAGGCGCCGGTGCCGCCAGCGGCGACCACGACGGCCAGTGTCTCTCTGAACCTGGACTCGACCTCCGCGGTGCCCACGACCGTGCCGTTTAACGCGGCCGATCCGACGTCGTACAACTCTTCGACATCGATGACGGTGTACGACTCGGAGGGCAACTCGCACATCGTGTCGCTGTACTTCGTGAAGACCGCGGCCAATACGTGGAACGTCTATGCCACGGGCGACGGCGCCGCGCTAAACGGCGGCTTGCCCTATGCGACGCCGCTGGCCTTCAACTCATCGGGCACCTTGGTGGGGGGCACGAGCGTGACGCTGAACCTGTCCATGCCGTTGGCCAACGGCGCGGCGACCCCTTTGGCGTTTCCGATGACATTCCCGGCCGCTTCGACCAGCCAGTACGGCGTGGCGTTTGCCGTGAGCAGCAACACCCAAAACGGTTACGCCACGGGCCAGCTCGCAGGATTTTCGATCGGCACAAACGGAGTGATTACCGGCCAGTACACCAACGGCCAGACGCTCGCGCAGGGGCAGATCGCCCTGGCCAACTTCACCAATCCGCAAGGATTGATCGCCGTGGGCAATAACCAGTTTGTGCAAACCGAAGCGGCGGGAGCCCCGATCGTCGGAGCGCCGGGCGCGGGTTCCCTCGGAACGGTGCAGTCCGGGGCCTTAGAGAGCTCCACCGTGGACATCACGACGGAATTGGTCAATCTGATCACCGCGCAGCGCGTGTACCAAGCCAACGCGGAAACGGTCAAGACGCAAGATCAGGTGGAGCAGACCCTGATGAACCTGCGCTAGCCGGCCAGCGCGGGTCGAACCTTCCTAAAGGAGCGAACCAATGGACCGGCTGATCTACACGGCCATGACGGGCGCGAAGTATTTGCTCGAGCGCCAGGCGACGCTTGCGCACAATCTGGCCAACGCCAGCACCACGGGTTTTCGTGCCGATACCGTCGGCCTGCGCGCGGTTCCGACGAACGGACCGCAGGCCGGGACGCGCGTATTTACCGTCGAAACCACGACCGGGTCGGATTTCTCGCAAGGACCCATGGTGTCCACGAGCCGCAATCTGGACGTTGCGATCCAGGGCTCGGGCTGGTTGGCCGTGCAGGGCACGGACGGCAACGAGGCCTATACGCGCGCGGGCGCAATGCAGATCGGCCCCGACGGAACTTTGCAGTTGGGCAACGGCGCCCTCGTGCAAGGCACGAGCGGTCCCATCAGCATGCCTAGCGACGCGCAGTCCGTGCTCGTGGCGCCGGATGGCACGATTTCCGTGAAAACCGCGAGCTCGGTTCTGCCCACGACGCTCGGTCAGCTCAAACTGGTAAATCCGCCGGTGGAGAGCCTCACCAAGGGTCTGGACGGTTTTTTTCACCTCAAAAGCGGCGACACCGCCGACGCCGATCCGAACGTGCGCGTTGCCAGCGGCACGCTCGAGGGCAGCAACGTCAACGTGGTCGAGTCGATGGTTGGCATGATCGGTGCCGCGCGGCAATTCGAGTTGCAGATGAAAATGCTCAGCACGGCCGAACAAAACGAACAAAAGGCGGGAACGGTTTTGGGATCTTGACGCAGGCGGTTGCCGTAGGCGGGATTTGGCTCTTCCCTTTTTGGACAGCGCCGGCGAGCCGGGTTTTGCTTGGCCGGTGCCGCGGAGAAAACGATGATTCGAAGTTTGTGGATTGCGAAAACCGGAATGGATGCCCAGCAAACCCAGCTGGACGTCATCTCCAATAATCTGGCCAACGTGGGAACGACCGGATTTAAGACCTCCCGCGTCGAGTTCCAGGATCTGCTGTATCAGAACCTGCGGCAGTCCGGCGCCAATTCGTCGCAGCAGACGCAGTTGCCGGCCGGGCTGCAGATCGGCACGGGCGTTGTGCCGGTGTCGACCGAAGTGATGTTCACGCAAGGCAACTTGCAGCAGACCGGCAACCAGTTTGACATGGCGATCAATGGCCAGGGTTTCTTTCAAGTCCTTATGCCGGACGGAACCACCTCGTACACCCGCGACGGTTCCTTTCAAATCGACGCCAACGGGCAGCTGGTGACCAGCGCGGGTTTTCCCGTCACCCCGGCGATCACCATTCCCCCCGGTGCGCAGTCGGTGACCGTGGGCCAGGACGGCACGGTGACCGTAACCTTGCAAGGAAAGACGGCGCCCCAGGCGGTGGGAACGATTCAACTCGCGAACTTCATCAATCCGCCCGGACTGCAAGCAACCGGCCAGAACCTGTACATCGAAACGGCTGCGTCGGGGACGCCGACCGTCAATACGCCGGGAACGAACGGTTTGGGAACCCTGCAGCAGGGGTATATCGAAACGAGCAACGTCAACGTCGTATCCGAGCTGGTGAACATGATCCAGACGCAGCGCGCGTACGAAATGAACTCCAAATCGATCCAGACGGCGGACCAGATGCTCGCCAAGCTCAGCGATCTTTGATCAATACGATGGAGCGCATCATGAACGCGGTGACCTGCGGCCGCGCCGCGACGGCCTTGGTTGCCCTCGCTGCGCTGCTCGGGGGGTGCGCGGCACCTCGTGCGCCGGTCGCCCCCAACGCGCCGCTGACTGCGCGTGCACAGCCCTACGACCCACTCACCGCCGCGCCCACCGGCGCCATCTTTCGTCCGAACAACATTGTGTATCTTTTCGAGGACCGCAAACCGCGGATCGTGGGCGACCTGCTGACGATCCAGATCAACGAAAATACCAACGCGAGCCAGACCGCCAACTCGAGCACCGAGAAAAAGACCGGGATTACCGCCAAGTTTCCGCAGGTCACCGGCGTGTTCGGGCACAACATCAACGGCCTGAATCTGAATGCGGCGAGCGACAATGCCTACAACGGTACGGGTCAGACCGCATCGAGCGGACTGTTTACCGGGACCATCGAGGTAACCGTCATCGAAGTGTTGGCCAATGGCAACCTCGTCGTCGCCGGCGACAAGCAAATCGGGATTCGCCAAAACTCCGACTCCTTGCGCTTTACCGGAGTCGTCGACCCCGCGCTCATTCAGCCGGGCAACATCATCAGCTCGACGCAGGTCGCCGACGCACGGTTGGACTACCGCGGCGGAGGCTACATCGAGGAGGCGCAGATTCAGGGCTGGCTGGGGCGCTTTTTCAACTCGTGGTCCCCCTTCTGATTTTCGCGCCGGCTATGCATCCGAGGTCTTGGCGCGTTCGGGCATTTCGTGACGACTGGCGCACGCGGGCGGCGGCCATCTTGTGCGCGCTGGCCGGCGCGCTGCTGGCGCCCGCCGCGCGCGCCGAGCACGTGCGGGATCTGGCGGTGATCCAGGGCGTGCGCTCCAATCCCCTGATCGGCTACGGCCTGGTGGTGGGACTGGACCGCAGTGGAGATCAAACCACGCAGACGCCCTTCACAATACAAACGCTCGAGACGATGCTGCAGCAGCTCGGCATCACGCTTCCTCCGGGCACCAGTCCCATGTTGAGCAATGTTGCCGCGGTCATGGTGACGGCGGTCTTGCCACCCTTTGCCCAGCCGGGACAAGCCTTGGATGTAACGGTCTCCTCGATGGGCAATGCCAAGAGTCTGCGCGGCGGCACGCTGCTGATGACTCCGTTGAAAGGCTCCGACGGACTCACGTACGCCATGGCCCAGGGCAATATTTTGGTCGTCGGCGCCGGCGCTGCGCAGGGCGGCTCCAAAGTGCAGATCAATCAACTGGCGGCGGGACGAATCCCGAACGGGGCCACCGTCGAGCGTGGCATCCCGAGTCCCTTTTTGCAGGGCGATCGGATTCATCTGGAGCTAAACGTGACGGACTTTTCGACGGCCAACGCGGTTGTCGAGGCCATCAACGCCAAGCTTGGGGACGGAACCGCCATGGCCCGCGACGGCCGCGTCATCGAGGTCAAGGCGCCAACGGCACCCAACGACCGCGTCCGGTTCGTCGGCGAAATGGAAAACATCGATGTCACGACGGTTGAACCAATGGCCCGCGTCGTGATTAACGGCCGCACCGGCTCGATCGTCATGAACCGCACCGTTACGTTGGAGCCTGCGGCCGTTGCCCACGGCAATCTGTCGGTGACGATCACGGCCACGCCGATCGTCTCGCAGCCCAATCCCATGTCCGGCGGTCAGACGGTCCTTACGGAAAAGACCGACATCGCCATCAAGCAAGAGGGCGGAAGCCTCATGCACCTGCCTGCGGCGACGAACTTGGCCGATCTGGTCAAGGCGCTCAACGCCTTGGGGGCAAACCCCGGCGACCTGGTGGCAATTTTGCAGGCGCTCAAGGCCTCAGGGGCCCTGCGCGCCGATCTGGAAGTGATCTGAGCGACCGACACGAGTATGGGCCCTCCCATCATCGACACGCAGGCCGCCAAGGAGATGAGCGGCGTTGCGGCCGATTCGCGCTCGCTGGACCGCCTTCACCAGCTGGCCAATCGTGACCCTGCCAAGGCCGTCAAACAAGTTGCCACGCAGTTCGAAGCGCTGTTCATGCAAATGGTGATCAAAAGCATGCGCGAGGCGACCATGAAGTCGGGTCTGCTCGATTCTTCGGATCAGCAGCTGTACACGGGCATGCTCGATGAGCAATTTGCGCAGAAGATCGCCGGTGGGAGCACCGGATTGGCCGATGTGATTGCCCGGCAGCTAAGCCGCAACCTTCCGGCGTCGGCGCCCGCGGCGGGCGCCAGCGAGCCGCCGGCAACCGCAGCGGCGGCGCCGGACGTGGGCGCGGTTTCCGCCGGCCGCGAGCCGACGTCCGGGGTGCTGCAAGCGATACGCGCTGCCTCCGTGGTGCATACGCGCAAATGAAGGCGACGGCGCTCCGGGCCGGCTCGATGTGTCCTGCGCGGGGCAATGACGGGAATACGGGTCGGAAGGCGGCAATGACTCAAGATCGTCAGACGCCTGCCGTATTCCGGTAACGGCGAGGTACAGGAAAAATGGCCAATAGCCTTTTATCGATCGGATCGAGCGGGCTGAACGCGGCGTTTACGGCGCTGCAGACGACTGGCAACAATATTGCCAATGTCAACACGCCCGGGTATTCGCGCGAGATCACGAGCTTTTCGCCGCAGATCCAGACCGATCTGGGCAGCATCTACATCGGTACGGGCGTGCGCGTCGATGCGATCTCCCGCGCCTACAGCAGCTTTCTGGCGCAGCAAACCAACCTTGCGCAGGCAATGGCCAGCCAGGCCGATCAGACCGCGACGCTGACCCAACAGATCAACAGCATGTTCTCGGATTCGACGACCGGCCTGGGCGCGGCAATCGACAACTTCTTTACCCAGATCCAGGCGCTTTCGGCCTCCCCGGGCAGTGCCTCCACCCGCCAGGCCACGCTGTCGGCGGCCCAGGAGATGGCCGGGCAATTCAACGCGGCCGCGGCCCAGTTGCAGTCGATGAACCAAAGTGCAACGCAGCAGCTCAGTCAGGAGATCTCGACGGTCAATACGACGGTCGGGCAAATCGCGAGCCTGAACGATCAGATTGCCCTGGCCAGTGCCAGCGGCAACTCCCCCAATTCGCTGCTGGATCAACGCGACCAGGACATCCTGACGCTCAATCAAGCGGTCGGCGTGACGACGTCCGCGCAAACCGATGGCAAGGTCAATATTTACCTGGCCAACGGCCAACCGTTGCTCGTGGGCGACACGACCTTTGCGATGACCATGGGCGCGGATCCGCAAAATCCCCAGAACGTAATCGTGGGTACGAGTGTCGGCGGGATCATTGCCCCCCTGGATCCGAACAACAGCGGGGGCGGCGCAATTGGCGCGCTGCTGCAGTTTCAGCAGCAAACCATCCCGACCGTCGAAAATCAACTTGGCCGGCTGGCGGTTACTTTGTCCTCGCAGTTCAACGCCCTGCAGGCGCAAGGCGTCGACCAAAACGGCAACCCGGGGACCGCCTTTTTTTCCACACCCAGCATCGCGGTCGTCGCGGCGTCGACGAACCCCGACGTGGGCACCGTGAGCGTCAACGCGAGCTACAGCGACGTTACCAAACTGCAGGCCTCGAACTACCAGCTTCGGGTCCAGGGCGGCAACTACACGCTCACACGACTTTCCGACGGTGCGACCGTCGCCAGTGGCACCGTTGCATCACTGCAAGCCGCTCCCCTCGTCGTCGATGGCATGAGCCTGAGTCTGAGCAACGCACCGGCCAGCGGGGACGTATTCACCATCGAACCCGTGCAGCTTGGGGCAAACAATCTGAGCGTTGCCTTGTCGCAAGGCTCCCAGATCGCCGCGGCAAGTCCCATGCAGGCAACGGCGGCTTCTACCAACGCGGGTACGCTGGCCGTGGGTAATTTGGCGCTGCAGCCCCTTCCGCAGAACATCGACTCCAACCCCGCAAACCCCAACGCGCAGCTGCAAGACTCGGTGACGTTTCATTTTACGAGTCCGACTTCGTACACCTACACCGACACGACGACGGGGTACACCAGCGGGCCGCAAAGCTATACCGCGGGCCAGCCGATCAATATCAATGGGTGGTCCCTGACACTGACAGGCACGCCCGCCAACGGCGACTCCGTGACGGTGGCGCCCAATGCGAGCGCCGTGGGCAGCGGCGATAACCGCAACGCGCTTCTCATGACGCAGTTGCAGGGCCAGCCGATCGTCGATGGGGTAACGCTCGACGGCGCCTACTCGGCGGCCGTTGCCAATGTGGGCGCGATCGCCTCGACGGCGCAGACCGACCAGACATCCAAGGACGCCATTCTTCAAAACGCCACCGCGGCGCAAAGCTCGGTGTCCGGAGTAAACCTGGACGAAGAGGCCTCCAAGCTGATGCAGTATCAGCAGCAGTATCAGGCCGCGGCGCAACTGATCCAAGTGTCCGACTCGGTCTTCAACACCTTGATAACCGTCATCGACGCGGTGCCGGCATAACAGGCGGCCGCGAGATTGCGCTCGGTACTTTTGGGGACACACCATGATCCGCGTTTCCACCGCCGACTTGTACCTGAACAGCCAAAATACGATCAACGCGGACCAGTCCGCGATGATGACCACGACGGCGGAACTCTCCAGCGGCAAGCAGATCAATTCACCGGCCGACAACCCCGTTGGGGCGGGACAGGCGGCATTGCTGCAAAGCGACCTGACGCAACTCGGTCAGTACAAGAGCAACCAAGCGCAGGCGACCGGGTTGCTCAACAACGCTTCCTCGACCGTCACTCAGGCCCTGAACGTCCTGCAGACCGCGAATACGACGTTGGTGCAGGCCGGCAACGGGACCCTGAACGACTCGGACCGCAGCGCGTTGGCCGCGCAGTTGCAGCAAGACCTTGACCAGCTCGTTGGCTTGGCCAATACGAGCGACGGACAGGGTGGATACCTATTTGGTGGCTCGGTCAACTCGACGCCCCCGTTCGTGCAAAACGGCAACACCGTGACGTACGTGGGCGATAGCCTGGTTCCCGGCTTGCAGATTTCGCAGACGCGCAGCGAACAGGTAAAGTACTCCGGCGCTTCCGTCTTCATGTCGTTGCCCAGCGGCAACGGAACGTTTGCCACCGCGGCCGCAAGCACCAACACGGGTACAGGCGCGATCAGCACGGGCAGCGTTACCAACCCGAGTGCGCTGACCGGTGACCAGTACACGATTACGATCCAGCCCGGCGCAACGACTTACACCATCACGCAGACGCCCCCCGGCACGACCGGAGCGCCTCTGCCGTTGTCCCCGGCCGGACCCACGAGCTTGCCGATTCCCGGGATGCAGGTAACGCTCAGCGGCGCTGCGCAGGCCGGGGACACGTTTACGATTTCGCCGTCAACGAATCAGTCGATCTTCAGCGTGCTGGCCTCGGCGATCAGCGCCCTGCAAACGCCGACCACCACCCCGGCGGCGGCTGCGCAAGTCAGCGCCGCCGTGACCAATGCCTTGGCGGGCACGCAACAGGGCATTTCGAGTCTGTCCACGACACAGGCCTCCATGGGCGCACAACTGGCCGAACTGAACACCTACGCGACGGTCAACAGCGATCAGGCGTTGCAGGACCAGACGCAGATGTCGGCGGTCGTGGATCTGAACTACGCCCAGGGGGCCTCGCAGCTTGCGCAGCAACAGACCGAATACCAGGCCGCGCTGCAGAGCTATGCGGCAATTTCGAAGCTTTCGCTCTTTAACTATATCTAGATAGCAATCCCCGCCTTCCGGTATTCTTCGCCTGCGTCCGGCGACGGTCGGTACGCACCCAAAGTCATGGCGAGCACTTGGAACGGTCGAGCGTGGCGGATTCGATGAGTTTCGATCGCAGGTCGGACCCGGCGGCGCCGGCGATGGACCTGACGGCTCCTCCAAGCGGGGATCCGCCGCTGGAGCCGCCGGCGATGGGGCGGGACGTTGTCGTGACGCCTCCCCCCGGCCGGCTGTTTGACGAACTGCCCGACGGCGTCTGGCGCTTTGACCGGCGTATGGTAATTGTCTACGCCAACTCCGCCATGGTGCAGGCGACCGCCGTTCCCTGGCGCGATGTCATCGGTCGCCGACTGGGCGAAGTCGAGGCGTTTCGGGAATTTGCGGCTTTCTGGGAAGCAAAACTGGCCGCCGCCTTCGATTCGCTTGAGGGCCGCACGTTCAAGTTCACGTACCCCTATCCGTCGGGCGCAAAAAACTTCGAGGTGCGCCTGTTCGTAGAGTGCGGCTCGGGGCGCGAGGCCTCGCACGTTACCGCCATCGCCCGCGACATCACCGTTCCGCGGAGCGCCCTGCGTGCGAACCGGGCGGCCGATGCGATGGTCTCGACGCTGATGTCGAGCGCGCGCATCGGCATGGCGGTGCTCGATCGCGATCTGCGGTATGTGCGCTGCAACCTGTACTTGCTGCAGCTGCTCGGCGTCGAATCGCGACAACTGCTGGGCCGGCGCTTGGACGAGGCCTTCGATTTAAGCGGCCAGCCCGATGTCATGCGCTCGCTGCTTCGCATGCGCGACAACGAGCTGCGCAGCTCGCACCAGGTCGAATACCAGTTCTGCGGCGGCGACTTTCCGTGGATTCGCGAGCGGCGCACGCCGTTGCTCAACGCCCGCGGAGAATTTAACGGCGTGTTTATCACCATCGAGCGCCTGGACCGGGAGCGCTTCGCGGAAACCTCGCTTGCCGCCTTGCGCCAGGCGCTCGAGCGCGCCGGCGAGATGATTCTGGAAATCCGGCGCGACGGGGGCATCGTCGACGCCAACGAGACGGCGCTTGCCCGACTCGAGTACAGCCGCGAACAGCTCACCGGACTGCGCCTGAGCGCGATCGATTCGAACCTGAGCGAAGAGCGATTTGCGCAAATTCTGGACGTGCTCAAGCAGCAGGGCTCGTACCAGGGCGAGACGCACTACCGGACCCGTACGGGCGCGGAGTTTGTGGTCGACGTCGTATTGCAGCGCGTCGAGCACGGCGAGCGGGAATTCATATTTTTGCTGGTTCGCGATATTTCCGACCGCAAGCGCATCGAGGTTTCGCTGGCGGAGCATGGCGAGCGTCTGTCGACGATTTTCAACGAAAGTCCGGTCGGCATCGTGCTGCTCGACAGCGACTTTCGCATCCGCCGGATCAATCGTGCCGCCTGTTCGCTGCTGGGCGAGGCGGAAGCCGATCTGATCGGACGCGATCCGGCCGGGTTGCTGCATGCCGACGATTTTCATTCGAGCATGCGCGACCGCGAGCGCCTGGCGCCCGCCGGTGCGGTGGTGACCGAAGAGGACCGGCGCCTGGTGGATCGGCAGGGCAACGTCCTGTGGGTGAAATTGGTCTGGCGCGCCCTGGGCGCCACCGATGAGCAGCGCGAGTACCTGTTGGTGCTGGAGAACTTCACCGACAGAAAGCGCTTTGAGGAGCGCTTGCAGCGCCTGCTTGCGGAAAGCCGGTTGATCTTCGATACGGCGCTGGTCGGTCTGCTGTTTGTTCGCGACGGCAACGTGGTGCGCGTGAACGCGGCGATGGAGGAACTGCTCGGGTGCGAGCCGGGATCCTTGGTCGAGCAGATCCAGCTCTTTGCCCATCCTTCCGATCGGCTGCTGCTGTCGGGATTAAGCGACCACTACAGCCAGATTCGGACCGCGGGCGGCTGCGAGTTCGAGCTGTACATGTATCGGCGCCGGGGCGATCCGATCTGGGTCGCGGTGCAGGGCCGGGCGGTCAATCCGGAGCGCCCCGAGCTCGGGTACATCTTCGCCTTCGTGAACATCGATCAGCGCAAGCGCTCCGATCGGGAGCTGCGCGCTACGCTCAACGAGCTGCAGCTCATTTTCGACAACGCCCTGGTGGCGATCGTGTATGTCGCCAACGACCTGGTGATCAAGGCCAACGCGGCCGGCGAGCGGTTATTTGGCTTCGGGGCCGCGGATCTTCGCGAAGTGCAGTTCGGGTCTCTGTTCGTCGACCGGGGTGCGTGGCAACGGGTGCAGGCGCAGTGCAGCGCCGAATCCGAGGCCGGCCACAGTCGGGCGAGCGCCAGTTTCGAGTTGCCCATGTATCGAGCCGACGGCACGACGTTCTGGTGCGCGGGAAATGTGCGGCCGATCGAACCGGGTTCGCCCGAGCGCGGAATGATCGTGGCGCTCACCGACGTGGACCTGCGGCGCAGGTCCGAGGATGAGCTGCGGCGCGTGCGCAATTTCTTGGATCTGGTGATCGAGAGCCTGCCCGTCCTCGTAGCGGTGCGGGAGGCGCAAAGCGGGCGTTTTGTGAGCATGAACCGCGCCGGTGAGGCTATGACCGGCCTGTCGCGTCACCAGGTCATTGGCCGCACCTGGAACGAGATCTACGGTCGGCCGTTTGCCGATCAGTACTCGGAGATGGATCGGCGCGCAATTCTGGAGGGCCACCAGATCGAACGGCCGCGCGATATCTTGCAACGCGCGGACGGACGGACCTTGACGGTCAATCAACGCGTGGTTCCGATCTTCGACGAGAAACAGGAGGGCCGTGGACATGAAGCGGCGCACTACGTAATGTCAATCATCGACGATCTGACAGGGGAAGTGCTGGCGGAGACGGCATTGCGCGAGACCGAGTCGCGGTTTCGCCAATTTGCGGAGAACATCGACGAGCTGGTGTTCATCGCAAGTGCCGATCTCACACACGTGTTTTACGTCAACGACCGCTATGCGCAGTTTGTCGGCGCTCCGGCCTCCGAGCTTCTCGCGGACGCCCGGTCGGCGCGCAAGTACGTCCAGCCGGACGATCTGGCCGTACTCGATCGGCAGATGCCGCGGCTGCTCGCGAAGCTGCGGCGCCAGCGCCGTGCCGAATTCTCGGTGCGCGTCAACCATCC
>DASPTP010000021.1:0-80975 GCA_035623355.1 Burkholderiaceae bacterium
GGGTGTGGGCGCTTGCCCGATGCGGCCCACCGCGAATTGTTGGTTTTGGTTTTTGATTGCATTCGCAATATCGGTGGTGGTGATACGCAGCTGCGCCATCCGGTCCGGCTTTAGCCAGATGCGCATCGCGTAGTTCGGTACACCGAAGATCGAAGCCTGGTTTGCACCGGGCAGGCGGTTTATGGTCGTCAGGACCTGCGTATTGGTGTAGTTGGAGATGAAGTCGCTGCTAAAGCGGCCGTCGGGCGAGTAAAACGCCAGAACCATCAGAAAGGTGTTGGTCTTCTGCTGTACATTGATTCCCTGGGCCTGTACCGACTGCGGAAGCTGTGCCAGCGCCTGGTTCACGCGGTTTTGCACGTCGACCTGCGCAAGACTCGGATTCGTGTCGATCGTGAAGTAAATCGTCAGCGTGTAATTGCCCGTCGACGAGCTCGTCGAAGACATGTAAATCATGTTCGTCGCGCCATTGACCTGTTGCTCGATTGGTGCACCGACGTTTTGGGCAACGAGCTGGGCGTTGGCACCGGGGTAGGTGGCCGTGACCTGAATCTGGATTGGCGTTACCTGCGGGTACTGCGCGATGGGCAGTTTCACCATCGCGACAAGACCGACGACGGTAATCAGCAGCGAGATGACCGTTGAGAAGATCGGACGGTCGATAAAAAAATGAGAGAACATCGGGCCGACTCCGGGCGCCGGGGCTACGGATTCTTGGTCGCTGGCGCGGGCGGCGCCGCCTTGGCTGCGGGTTCGGTCGTTTGGGCCGCTTGGGCGATCTTGACCGGCGCGCCCGGCGAAAGCAGCGCAACGCCTTCGGTTACCACGACATCGCCGGCCTGCAACCCCTCATCGATAAACCAATCGTCCCCATGCCACGGGCCGACCTGCACACCGCGGATTTCCGCTTTGTTGTCTTTGTCGACCAGCACCACGAAGTGCCCCTTGGCGCCTTGCAGCACGGCTTTTTGTGGCACCAGGATCGCATTAAGACGCGTAATGCCCGAAACCCGCACGCGCACAAATTGACCGGGCCGAACGACACCGGTCGGGTTGGGCAGCGTAGCGCGAAGCAAAAACGTCCCGGTCTGCGAGTTGTAGCTTGCATTGGCAAAGGTGATCTTTCCCTTGCTGGGGAAAACGCTGTCGTCGGCCAGCACGATTTCGACAACATAGCTGTCGGATTTGGGCAGTCGAATCCGCCCCTTGGCCTGCTCGCTGCGAAAGTTCAGCATGTCGTTGTCCGAAAGCGTGAAATTCACCCAGATCGGATCCATCTGCTGGACGGTGGTGAGCAGGCTGTTCTCGGCGTTGACGTACGCACCGTCCTGCACCTGTGCGAAACTCGACAGACCCGTCACCGGCGTTGTGATCGTTGTATACGACAGATTCAGGCGTGCCAGTTCCACGTTGGCCTTGGCCGTGTCAACGGCAGCGGCCGCGGCATGCTGCTGCCCGACCGCATCGTTCAGATCCTTCTGACTTAACGCGTTGAGCGCCTGCAGCGGTTTGACCTGGGCGAGATTGTCGTTGGCAACCTGCAGCCGAGCTTCCTGTACCCCGAGCGCACCTTCGGCCGCGTCGACCTGCGCCTGAAACGGCTTGGGGTCCTGCTGGAACATGACCTGCCCCGCATGCACCAGAGATCCCTCGATGTAGAGGCGTTTGTCCAGAAAGCCGTTGACGCGCGCGCGGATCTGCACCTCGTGCGAGCTCTCGGTCTGACCGACATATTCGTAGGTCACGGGGGTGTCATGCGGCTCGATTCGAACCACGGTCACCTCGGCCGTTGGCACCCCAGCTTTCGGCGCCTCCTTGCCGCAACCCGCGAACAGGCCGATGCAAATTACCGCGATACCAAACGTGCGCGGACGAATATCGATCTTTCGCTGCATAACCCCTCCCCTCCCCAGGGGGCAAGTCTGGCCGCGATGCGTGTGCGCATCTTGAAGGACAAGACGCGACAGACCACGCCCAGTGCCTACCGCCGCTCGCCAGCGCGGTTGGTTCGCCGAGTGAGCGTCGATTTACGAAGCCGAAAACGCGGGAACCAAAGCGCCACGAATCGGTTTCGACGAATGGCAAAAACCAGTATACCGAAAGCTCGCTCCCCATCACCGCACAGATTTCTGGGGCGTTGCGCGACCACGTCATTCGATTGCGCCAACTGCGCACGAACGCAAGTGGTTGCTGCGTTCCGCATACCTATTTTCCAGCGGCGCACCGCGTATTGTCAGCTTTGCGTCAGAATCTGCCGGTACGCATTCGTCCAAGACACGTCGGATCCCGGCACGCGAGCGCTGGGATTTTTCTCGGAATATCCTTCCGCTGGGCTGTGCTCAAGGCAGATGCTACCGCGCCGCATTTGCCAATTCCGGTCTTCGAAAGCGAGTGCGCGCGGCCGCGACGCAGGGCGCCTGCTCGGCCATATCTCCTTCGGCCGACCGTTGTTTCCGACCGTCGTGGGGCTCGATACGGTGGCCGACGCGTCCGACTCGGTGGCTGGCGTTGCCGCCGCCCGCTGGCCTTCATCGAGGTGCGGGCAAGGAAGAACCAATTCTCTTGCGCCGATCGTCGCGGGTGCGCCCCGACCGGGATGCCGCGGAATGCGGCGCGATTTCCGGGATTCGCCTCTTGCCGATACATAATCGTAGTGGATCGTCTCTTGATTGCGAGCGGTCTACCGGAGACGATCTGCTACGCTTTCCCGGCCGAAAGCACCCTCGCGTGCTTTGATCGGGCGTGCGGCTCGTGCCGGCATGGCCGGATCGCGTGCGCGGTCGTGGTACCCGAAGCCAAACTGTCGATAAGCCGTGCGCAGGCGAGTCGGCAAACGCAAGATCCATCCGGTATCGATGTCTAAGCGTCGACGATCCGATCCAAAGTTCGGTGCGCGACCCATGGCGAAATCCGGAGCCTTGGCGTCCGACGTCGCCGCCGGGGCATCTCGCCGTTTACCGAAGACGATAGTTTTGCTCGCGGGCCTCTTCGCGGCAATTCTGGTTGTCGCCGGCCTCGCGATCTGGGCATGGCGTGCGGGGGAGCAGGTGCTGCCCGTTGGATACGAGGGCCGCACCGTCGGTTTGCCCACGTTTGTTGGCAGCCAGACTTGCGCGCTCTGCCATCGGGCGCAGGCCGAGCTTTGGCGCTCTTCGCAGCATAAGCGCGCCATGGACCATGCAACCAATGAGTCGGTGCTCGGCGATTTCAATAACACTACCTTCGACTACTTTGGAGTTCGCTCGCAGTTTTTCCGCAAGGACGGAAAGTTTCTGGTCAAAACCGATGGGCCCGACGGAAGGCTCACCGAGTACGAAATCAAGTACACGTTCGGCGTCGATCCGCTGCAGCAATATCTGATCGAATTTCCCGACGGCCGTTTGCAGGCGCTTTCGATCGCCTGGGACACGCGACCCAAAGCCCAGGGCGGGCAGCGGTGGTTTCACCTGTACCCGAACGAGAAAATCGCTCACGACGACGTGTTGCATTGGACCAAGCTCGATCAAAACTGGAACTTCATGTGCGCGGAATGCCATTCCACGGGTGTTCGGAAGAATTACGACCCGGCAAAGAACCGTTTCGCGACGAGCTATGCCGAGATCAGTGTTGGCTGCGAAGCCTGTCACGGACAGGGCTCCGCCCACGTTGCTTGGGCCAAGCGTGAGCGCGGGGGGTGGCCGTGGAACAAGAAAGACGATCCGAGTCGGGGGTTGCTGGTGAAGTTTGATGAGCGGCGCGATATCGCGTGGCTCGCCAATGCGGCGACGGGACACCCTGCCCGCAGCCGAACTCCGGAGACCTTGCGCAAGGAGGTCGAGGCCTGTGGGCGTTGCCACTCGCGTCGCGCCGCGCTCTCCGAGGATTGGATCCCGGGCCATTGGCTGTCGGACACCCATGACGTCTCGGGTCTTACGCAGGGACTGTACCAAGCCGATGGTCAGATGCTCGATGAGGTTTACAACTATGGGTCCTTCAAGCAAAGCAAAATGTTTGCGGCCGGCGTGACGTGCAGCGATTGCCACGAGCCGCACAGTGGCGGGCTTCGCGCCCCCGGCAACGGCGTATGTCTGCAGTGCCACGCGTCGGGCAAATACGAGGCGACGGCCCATCGGCACCACGACAGCGCGAAATCCTCCGTCACTTGCGCCTCTTGCCACATGCCGACTCGAACCTACATGGTTGTGGACCGCCGCCACGATCACGGCATTCGCATTCCGCGTCCCGATTTGTCGCAACGGTTCGGCACGACGAATGCCTGTAATGTCTGCCACGTCGACAAATCGGCAAAATGGGCACAAGAGGCCATCGAACGCTGGTTCGGTCCGGGCCGATCCGCAACCGGCGGCTATGCCGAGGCTTTTGCCGCCGCATGGGCGGAACAGCCCACGAGCGCGAAGCTGCTGGCGACGGCCGCATCGGATCCCAACAACTCGGCCTTTGTGCGCGCCGGCGCGTTAAGCGAACTGGCTTCGCAGGGATCGCCGCCAGACCTCGATCTGGCCCGAAGCGCTCTTTCGGACCCCGACCCGATGGTGCGCATTGGCGCTCTCGATATGCTCGCAGTGGTTCCTGGCCAGCAAGTCTGGTCGCTGGTCTCCCCTTTACTGTCCGATTCCGATCGAGGGGTTCGCATCCGGGCCGTATCGCTGCTGGCTTCCGTTTCGGCGGCCATTCAACCGCCCGAGGATCGCGATCGTTTCGAGCGGGCGGCCGCGGAGTTCGTTGCCGCTCAGCGCCTGAATGCGGACCGCCCCGAGGCGCGCAGCGCGCTCGGGAATTTCTTTATCCAGCGGGGGCAGATCACCGAAGCCGAGATCGAGTACAAGGCGGCGCTGCGCCTGAGTCCGTCGTTTTCGCCGGCGGCCGTCAATCTGGCGGACCTATACCGGCAGCTGGGCCGCGAAGGCGACGCAACGCAAACGCTTCGCGCCGCGCTTGCCGTCTCGCCCAAGGACGCAGGTATTCATCACGCGCTCGGTCTGGCGCTCGTGCGGCAAAAGAAAAAAGAAGAGGCGATCGAGGAGCTTCGGCTCGCGCAACGGCTTGACCCGAATCGGGCAAGGTACTCATATGTTTACGCGGCGGCGCTGTACTCAACCGGACACACCGAGGAAGCGGTCCGGACATGGCAGGCTGGTTTGCGGCGCCACCCAAACGATCGCGAAACACTCTCCGCACTCGTTGGCATCAGTCTCGATACGGGCGATATTGGCTCGGCGCTTCAATACGCCCAACGGCTGGCGCAGCTATCGCCCGCCGATAAGAACCTCTCCGCACTGATCGATTCCCTCAAACAGCAGTACGTATCCCCCCAACGATAAGAGGTTCGTTTTTTTTAGCGGCGGACCCCGTTCGTCGGTTCGCGCATCGCCATGGGCGGGCTTACCCCTCGAAAGGCCGCGAAGCTAGGGTTCTTGGTCGTTTCTCACTTTTTGCGCTTTTTCGCGGTGCTTACTCTTCGCCGGGGCGTCGGCGGAAGCTCGGCAAACTGGACCGCTTCCAGAAGCATTGCGTTTTCCAGCGCCATGCGTCCCAGCTCCCGCTCCAAATCGCGAATGCGCTGCGTGGCTACCGCCAACTCCGATACCGGCACCGATTGCAGATTGGGGAGGGTGTCAGCGAGTTTTCCGGTCCGAAAGTTGCGGCGCCATCGAGAAAGCGCGCTCGGCGGCACTCGGTTGCGGCGTGCGACGACCGCAAGGGGCGCCCCGGCCTCGAAGGACTCAAGCACAATGCGCAGGCGATCGGCTTCGGAAATAACCTGCGATTTACGAGCGCTTTTGCGCATGCTCAACATGTTCCTACCGGTCTGAGGTCCAATGCCTATTCCTACGACGCCGAAAGCGCCTCCTCGGGCGTAGCCGACCTTCAACGTCCCTTCGCTGCAAAGCATCCCGTGCCGTCCACTGCACAGACGACCACCGTGGTCATGCGTTGGCCGCAACCCTGCACGCCCACCGTGTATTCGGCCCGCTCAACACCGCCCACCGCGGGGCCGTAGACGGCCGGCTGGGCCATCTCGCGGGAGAGCACCTGGCCGGTTGCATCCGGACAGTTCATTTCAAAGCGTGCCCGACTGACCGCTGTTTCCAAGGCGACCGGTTGCGCCTTGTCGAGCAACTGCTCCTGCGAGGCGCATCCCCCCAGGGCCACCAACACCAAACCCGCCACACATGTTTTGTTCATGGTCTTGTTTCCTCCTTTCCGGATTGAAAAACGGTGTTGACCAACGATTCACCCGATTCCTGCCGCGTGGAATTGCTCATCCTGGCGCCGACGAGTTGCGCTACGACCACGGCAATGTAAAACTGGCCGAACACGGCCTCGATGATTGCAAACGCGGTTGCCGGCCCACGCACGGGAGTGATGTCCCCGTACCCCATAGTGGTCAGCGTCACAAGGCTAAAGTAGTTAAAAACGGCGGTGCGTCCGGGCCAGTCCGTCATCTGTCCTCCGAACCCCGGTGCCACCGTGAATGCGTCCGGCGCCAGAGTGAACGTCAGGGCGTACAAGCTGGACCATGCGGCCCCGGCGATGATGTAACCACTTATGGCCCCCAGGACGTCATCGACTCCGACTGCGCTACGGCGAAAGATGTTGCCGAGGATCACGGCGACCGAGTAGCCGAGAAATGCGGACAGAAGGACATAATGAACGACCCCCAAAAAGACGTCGAATTCGCCGGAAGCCAGTGCATAGTGGACCCAGCCGCTGATGATGCCCGCCAACGCGAGGAGCACCGCAATGATCCGATGGCGGCGGTGCTCGAAAACAATCAGCAAGACCGCAAGGACGATCACGGAAATGAACACGTTGGAGATAACGCGCGCGGCCAGCAAGCCGTGGCTGGCCGATTGCACAACGAAAGCGCAAAGCAAGGTCAAAAGCAAGACAAAGTGCTTATGTTGGCGCAGCCAGGTCATCGGAGTCTGTTCGAGGGAATCGGCCGTCCCATCGTCTCGCGCAACGGCGCCTCAGTGGGCCGCCTCTTGGCTTGCGATGCTTGCCGCCACGTCGCGACTGATGCTCATCAAGGCTCGAGTGTGCGCCTGGGCGAGTGCTTCGTAATCCGCTTTCGTAACGGTCTCGTGCGCAAGCCGCTGGCCGCGCGTCACAGCGTCTTTGGGTCCGAAGACCGTCCACGTCGCATCGATCGTTGCGGCTTCGCCCGGCACCGAGACGAAATTTCGGATTTCGATGGCGACGCGGTACTTGACATCGATCATCGAGTCCCGAGGAAACAAGACCGTGGAAACGCCGAGCAACTTCCCTAGGTCGGAAGCGACCGTGCGCGAAATGGCGCTGCTTAGGGGTTCGGCCCATCGCTGATCGTCGAGCATGGCGACGCGATTTGGATCGATCTGGATGACGATTTGGGGCCGGTCGACGGTTGCCGGCACGGCCACCGGGCCAACCGCCACTGTGTAGCCCCCGGCCGGCCGGCTCGGCGCGTCGGATTTCTCCCCGACCGGTCCCGTCCCCAGCGTGTAATAGCGCACCGGCGGGGAGCTGCTGCAAGCCCCCGCGAGCAGCACCAGTGCGACGAGTACCGCTCTGTGCACGATCGGAAGGCATTTCATGGTTTTTCCTCTTTCTTGCCGCGCAGCAGCGATTCGGGATTTTTCTCCAGGGTCTCCGCGAGCACGCGCACCGCCTCGGCGGCCCGTTGCAGTTCCATGAGGGTTTCGCGCACCTCGACAACCTCCGGCGAATCCGACGCCATCGTGCGCGTCGCCGCATTTAGCGCCTTGCGGGCATCGTCGAGAACCGCGCGAACGTCGGGTGCGATCTCGCCGTCGATGCGTTTGACGAGCTTGTCCGTGCTCTCCAGTGTGCGATTGAGCGTTTCAATGGCCTCCTGGGCGTCTTTCACGAGTTGATCCACCGGAATTTGCTCGAGCTTGTTGGCGAGCTTGGCCAGGGTCAGCTGCACTTGCTGCAGGCTCCCGGGCGTGGTCGGCAACACCGGTGGCGTCGAGCTGCGATCGATCCGGGCTTTCGGTACGTTCGTGAAGCGGTCAAAAGCGATATAGAGCTGACCCGTGACGATGTTTCCCGTGCGCAGCTGCGCGCGGTAGCCCTGACTTATGAGATCGTCGAGCAACCCCGTATCGGGCCCGGGAAGGGCCTGTGGGCCCGTTGCTCCCTTGCGAACGCGCGCTCGCAAGCGGTCGGGAAATATGTCGATCGTAACCGGGAAGCGGACCCGCTTCATTCGGGGGTCGTATTCCAGCTCGATCGTCGATACCTCGCCCACAACCAGACCGCCAAAGTCAACGGGCGCGCCGGGCAACAGTCCGCGCAGCGATTCGTCAAAGTACAACAGGTACTCTTTGCGGATCGCGTCCGGCGTTTTCATTGCTTCGGCCCGGTCGCCTGCCAAGACGAACTGGGCGTTGGACGCAGCCGGCGTCTGGTCCGTGGCGTTGGGTCCGGCCTCAAACGCGATGCCCCCGGCAACGATGGATGCCACCGATTCGGTGTGCACGCGAATTCCGTTGGCATCGAGCGTCATGTCCACGCCACTTGCGTGCCAAAATCGCGTGTCCCGCGTTACGTATTTGTCGTACGGCGAATTGACGAAAATCGTCAGTGTGACGTTGCGTCCATCGGCGTCCAGATCATAGGCCGCGACCTGCCCGACCTGGATGCGACGAAAATAAATCGGGGAGCCCACGTCCAGGGAACCAAGGTCCCCGCTGCGCAGAATGAACTGCCGGCCCGGAATTTCGGACGTGACGATGGGAGGCACCTCCAATCCGACGAACGCGCGTCGCGGCTCGGTGGATTTGCCCACATCGAGCCCGAGGTACGCCCCCGAGAACAGCGTGCCCAGTCCCGAAATGCCGCCTGCGCCCACGCGCGGACGAACGACCCAGAAACGGGTGTCCTTTACGAGGTACTTGGCCGCCTCTTTGGTGAACTCGGCGGTGCAGACAACATGCGTGTCGTCCTCGGAAACGGTAACCGATCGGATCTCGCCGATATCGACATTCTTGTACTTGATCTTGGTTTTGCCTGCCTCGATGCCTTGCGCTGTGGCGAAGCTGATCGTGACCGTGGGACCGCGTTCCAGAATTGTTTTGACCGCGAGCCAGCCTCCGATCAGCGCGGCGACAATGGGAATGACCCACACGAGCTGCGGCCGAAAGCGCCGCGGGGTCTGAATTACCGCCTCGGGCAACTCGTCCGTGCGGCGGGGATTCGCAGGTTCAGCCATTTTTTTCTCGCATCGGATCCCAAATCAGTCGCGGGTCAAACGCCAGGGCGGCGAACATCGTGAGTACTACCACGGCGCCAAACGCCACCGCTCCGGGACCTGCCGTGATCGAGGCTAGCGTCTGCAGTTGCACCAGCGCCGCCATCAAGGTCACAACGTAGATGTCCAGCATGGACCAGCGTCCGACGAACTCGACCAGGCGGTAGAGCTTGGTGCGTTGCTGCGGCTGCCAGGTCGAGCGTCGCTGAACCGAAATCAGCAGCATCGTCAGCGCGATCAGCTTGAGTACCGGCACGGTGATGCTGGCGAAAAAGACCAACACCGCCAACGGCCAATCGCCGCTCGTCCAGAGGTAGACGACGCCACTCAGGATCGTGTCGCGCTCGAAACCAAACAGCGAACTCGTGTTCATGACGGGTAGCACGTTCGCGGGGATGTACAGGATGGCGGCCGCAATGACCAGTGCCCAGGTGCGCGCAACGCTCTCGCGTTTGCGAACGTGCAACGCCTCGCCACAGCGCGGACAGTGCGGGTGTCCGCCACCTTTGCCTGGTTGGCTTACTAAGCCACAGGTGTGACATACCAGCCAGCCCGCCTCGGCGGCCGTTGCTGGGAGAGGGGCCATCGTCGCCGGTGCGGGGGGCGCCATGATTCGACGCCAAAGATCGTGCGGGTCCATCACCGAAACAACCGCCGGCATCGCAACGACCAGACCGCAAAAAGCCCACAGCGCAACGCCCGGCACCACGTGGGCAAGGCTCGCGAGCTTTACCACCGAAACCAGCACACCGAGCATGAACACTTCGATCATGCTCCAGGGTTGCACGTGACTCCAGAAACTTAGTACGTGCCGTGCGCCCGGCATCAGATATCCCCAGCGCAAAGGCAGCATCATGTATAAGATCGCCGCCAGCTGCCCCGCGGGAACCAGGAAGGTCGTAACGAACACCAACATGCCGATTTCGGGCATGCCTTGGGTCCATAGTGTTCGCGCTGCTCCGACGAGCGTGGTCTGCTGTTCGTTGCCGCCTACCTGGATTTGAATGATGGAAAACGAGTTGGCGATGATGAACAGGCAGACTGCCGCAAGCGTGTAGGCAAGTGTGCGCTCGAAACTTCCGGGCGAGATTTTCAGAAGCTCCGCGTTGCAGCGCGAGCAGCGGATCACTCCCTGGCCGATAGGGATCCGCTGTAACAGATCGCACTCGTGACAGGCCATGATTTCGGCGCTGCTCATACCGTAACCTCGTCACCCCGGCTAGATCTTTCCCCGCGCCCGCGGCCATTTCGCCCCGAATCGGTGCAAATTGACGGCCAAGAGTGTCGGATGGGCCGATGACCGTGCGGCGATCGAGAAAAAGAAAAGCCTGCCGCCGTGCCAACCGCTGGGAGGCTATCCGAAGCGCTTGGGATTGACTATCCGAAAACTGCTACCTGCCGCAGCCAGCGCCTCGAACCACGGTAACGCTCGTGTCACCGCCCCTTACTATCGTCGTGGGCGGGCGATGGTCGGCCGACTGCTGCGATGCTAGAGTACAAAAATAAATCGAAGCGCTCGTGCGCCACGCGCCGCGATAGCAAAGCCGCCTAGGGTCCGGGCGCCATACGGGAGAGGGTATGGCTTCTAAGTCCGCGTTGTCGCGTCCTGCGCGGCCCGCACGCCGCGGTCGCGTTTCGCCCACAGTCGCCGGGGCACCGCGCGAGACCGCGAACGCCTCCGGGAACCCGGCAGCACTGTTTCCGGCCGCACTCGTCACGACGATTCAGTCGGGCGACATCGATGATCTGGTGGACGCGGCCGTGGGCTGGAATCGGGACTGTACGCAACTTCGCCCCGGTCGCTTCTTCGGGAAGGTTGCGGCCGTGCACACCGCGCAAATGCAAATGGGCTTGGTTTCGTGGAACACCTCGGTCCAGGCCCGTGGGCAAGCACCGCGCGGAACCCGCGCGATCGCTGTGCCGATTGGACCGAACCCGGCGCCGAGTTTTTGTGGGTCTACGGTAGCGGCCCGGGAGATTGTGACCGCCGCGGAAGGCACGGAAGTCGACTTTCGTGGCGCGGCGACCTGCGAGTTTCTCGTACTTTCGATCGGTATCGGCTTGCTGGATCGGCAGGCGATCGCGCGGTGGGGCGAACCACTGGAGTCGCGAGTCGCCGACGGGCGCATCAATCTTGGCAGCGTTGCGGCCCGTGCCCGCCTGGCGCAGAGCTGGTCGTCGGTTTTCGCCAAAGTGCGGCGCGATCCGGCTGCGCTTTCCAATCCCCACGTGGCCCACATGGTGGAGCAAAGCGTCATCAATGCTCTGCTGGAGGTCGCGGGTCCGCCCACAGGACGGTCTTTGCCCGCGCGCCGCCAAGTGCTTGCGCGATGTGCCGAGGAGTTCATACGAGGGAAAATTCATTCTCACATTTCGCTCGCCGATATCTGTGACTGGGTCGGGGCGAGCGAACGATCCTTGCATCTGGGCTTTCTTGAGCGCTTTGGCATGTCACCCATGGCCTATCTGAAGGTGCTGCGCCTAAACGGGGTGCGACGTTTGCTGCGCGACGCCCCGGCGGGCATCTCGGTGACCGAACTCGCCATGCGTTCCGGTTTCCAGCATCTTGGCCGCTTCGCAACCGACTATCACCATTTTTTTGGAGAGAGACCGTCTGCTACGCTACGAGCTCACGCGCAGCGAAGTGTTCTGGCAAATTAGACCGGCGCATTTAAAGAGGGAGTCGACAATGTCGGACTTCGGACGGATTTTGATCGGCGCGTTTGCGCTGTCCCTGGCGGCAGTGGCTATCGCGCAGGCACCGATCGTCTACCCGGCCAAGGGTCAAAGCCCGCAGCAACAAAACCGAGATGAGGGCGAATGCTACGTGTGGGCCAAGCAGACCACGGGCATCGATCCGGCGGCGCTGGCCGCTACCCCCGTGCAGGGACAACCCCAATCCAGCGGGGGCACAGTGGTCGGGGGCGCGGCCGTCGGCGCAGTGGCCGGAACGGCCATTGGCGCGATTTCGGGCAACGCGGGCAAGGGCGCTGCGATCGGCGCCGTGGTCGGTACGATGGGTGGCGCGCACCGCGCCCAGCAGAACCAGGCCGCCGCCAACCAGCAGGCTCAGGCCGCCCGCCAGCAGCAGCTCAATACCTACTACCGCGCCCAGGCCGCGTGCCTGGAAGGCCGCGGGTATACCGTACATTGACCGGCGAGGCGAACATGAAAAATACTATTCGTATCGGGCTTGCGACGATCGCGCTCGGCGCGGCATGGGCCTCGCCGGCTGCTGATTTCGACGGCTCCAAGACGATCATCTGCGCGCCCATCGAGGCCATGGATTGCTCGCCGGGCGTCGTGTGTTCCAAGGGAACGCCCAACGATATCGGAGCTCCCGCGTTCCTCCGCATTGATTTTGGCAAGAAAGTCGTGATTGGCCCCAAGCGCAACACGCCGATCGTGGCGGTCGAGAAAGACGAAACCCAGGTACTGTTGCAGGGCTTTGAACTCGGCTATGCGTGGTCGATTGCCGTCAATCAGCAAGATGGGGAGATGTCGGCAACGCTCACCAATCACGAGGGTGCCTTCGTATTGTTCGGACCCTGCACGCCCCTTTGAGCTCAGTGCCCGGTCGATGGGGTCGGGGATGCGGAGCCCACTCCAAAGGGAGCGAGTAGCTTTTCGGGGATCCTCAGCGCCCTCGTAAACAGCGCGGTTAGGTCGGAGGCAACCGCGCTTGGATCGAGCGGCACCACCGTCGGGTCACCGATGTCGCCGCGGACGGCGACCGGGACGCTGGTGAGCGTTCCGCCTTCCAGATAGCCGATGACGGGAATTTTGCGAATGAGGTTGGTCACGCGGCTAAAGGGCGCAACCAGCGCGGTAAGCTGCGTGTCACGACCCGTGAGCCCGATGGAACCCTCGGCGGCCAAACCGAACGCGCTGCTGTCGAACGCGAAATCCTCGACCAAAAACCGTCCCTGATGGAAATTGCCGTCAAGATCCAATGTGCGGTACGCAAACCCCTCGTCGCTCGAACCGGTTTGTCCCCGAGCCAACAACGAGGAAACATCCTTCATCGCGAGGATGTTGCCGATTAACGCGAATTTGCGTACGACGCCGTCGTGCGCTTCCAAGTGTAGGGGTCCCTCCAGTTCCGTCAGACGTTGGTCCCAGGAACCTTTCACCGAGAGGTTCGCGCGCGCGTCGAACTCTCCCGTCAGCACCAGACGCTGATCGGTCAAACAACGAGCGACCGTTTCCAACTGTTGCTTATGGGCCGAAATCTGTACCGAAGCCGCAATACCCGCCGGTGCAATCTGCATTGTCATGGGAAATGTCAGTCCGCACAGTTGTGTGTCGTGCAGATGCAGGTTGACTTGCTGCTCGCCCAGTGTGAAGGTGGCCTCCACGGGTTGCAGGCGGTAGCGCCGAAATTGGATGAAATTGGAACGCAGCTTGACCTGACCACTAAGGCCCAGCGCGGACAGCCAGGAGAAAAACTGTGCGCGATTCGCTTTTACCGACTCGATCGTATTGCTCTTTGCCTCCAATTGGCTCGTTTGGTGCTGGGGTAGCAGCGCATCGACTTCGATGCCCGGTGAATCAAGCGTCAGATCCACAAAGACACCCCGTTCCTTTCGGGCGACGACGCCGTGAATTGCCACCTCCTGCTGCGCCCAGCGAATCGCGGCCTCTTGTATCTGCAGGCTCGAACCATCGGCCGACAGTACGAGCTGATCGACTCGTGCTTGAGCTCCGTATCGCTCCGGCAGCAACTCCTGCAGATCCAAACCCTGTGCCTTGATCCGGCCTTGCGCCGACGTGCGTCCTTGACGCTCCAGGTCGAGCGTCACGCGCAAATCGCCGCTCACCTGGCCTTGGTAATCGCCGCTCCGCCGAAGCAAGGCAGCGACGCTTTGCGCAAAAACCGACCCCGAGAAGCTCGCCTCAACGAGGTGATTGTTTTCGCGCAGACGAAGCGTTGCTTGACTGTTGCGATCCCGCAGAACCAGGCGCCGCAGATCCAGCAACGGCGGATCCCAATGAATGTCCAGAGTAACTTCCGGGCCGCCCTCGAACGCCATGCCGGCCTGCGCCTCAAGGGCCCCGTTCGGACTCCAGCTCCCCTGCGCGAGCGCAAGGCGTATCGGCGTCCTTGGCTCGAACTGGGCCGGCGCTTCGGTCTGTTGCCAGATCCAATGAACGGCCTTTTCTGCGAACAGGGCCTCGGAAATGTTTGCCCGGATCTGGAGCCCGGCACCCCGGTAATCGAAGATCCGACCGGAGACGAGGGCCTGGGAGTCGAGCAGGGTCACGCTTACGCGATCGAGGTCCACGGTACTGGCATCGACGTGGACGGCGCCGCCCGCGATTTGAAGCGGGCCGGGAAGACCCTTTACGGTGACGCTAAGCGTACCCGGTAGCGCTGTGGCATCGAAGGCCAGCGCCGAGGGCTGCGAGAGGGCTCCGGAGAGGCTGTTGAGCGTGATCTGGATGTTCCCCGAGATGGCATCGAGCTTGTCAAGCGTTTGTGCCTGGGACTTGCTGCGGGCCTGCAGCCAAGGGTAAACCTCGTCGAGCACAAGCGTCGCTTGCCCCGATGCGTCCGTAAACCGCGGTTGGGGTCCGAGTAGTAGCGTTGCTCCGGCATCGAAAACATTCGAGCGGCCGACCAGGGCCTGAAGTCCGTGGACGCGGACTTGCTGGGGAGAAAAAGCGACTCGACCCGTCTGTATTGTTACGGGCCAGGGGAACGGGCGTACCCGAAGCCGGCCTTCCGACTGCGTGATATCCACGCTCGCATTCCAAGCCGACCCCGCATAGGCGAACTGTGCGCGGCCACGCGCGTGTCCCGCCGCCTCTTCGATGTCCTCGATTGTGCTGCGTTGCTCGGGTGACAATACTTGTCGAACAACGGCCAAGGCCTGCCCCAGGTCAAGATCGAATCCGCAACCTGCGAAAGCAGCGCCACTTCGGATCGAATATCGTAGCCAGGCATCTCGGAGCACGCTCGCCCCGAGCTGCGTCCTTGCATCCGCAAGCTCAATGTTCCCGCCTCGCAACGCGATCCGTCCGTTGAGGTTTTCCGCTGTGAGCTCCAGCGCTGGCAGGAGCAACTTTGCGTCCGCGAGCGTTGCGCTGGCGTCAAGGCGGTCAAGGTCGACCAGATCCTCCCAGGTGTCGGCTTCGGCGCGCAGCTTCAAATCCCTTAGGATTCCGCCGCGCGCACGCGCCACATAGCGGCCAACCTCGATGCGGTCGGCCGTCAGGGCGAGCACGGCATCGCGCACCGCGCTGACGTCAAGCGCCGGGATGTCGAGCGCAATTTCGGGTCTTTCGAACATTCCGGTCGTATGCAGTTGCAGTTGTCCGAGCGCAAGCAAGGATCCGGCGCGCAGTTCGCTGAGCGTGAGCTCGCTCTCGTGCGCTCGGAGGACTGCGCGACCTTTCAGATTGCTCTCAGCCACCGGCAGACGTTGGCCTGTGCGCACCAATTCGACGGAGGCAAGGTTCAGACCGAAGTCGCATGTCAACTCGGTTTTGGCGTCGGTGACTAGACGCGCCGAAACGTTCGCACGCGATACGTTGACCCCCAGCGCAGCGTTGGCAAGGAAACGATCCAGCCAGGGTTGCGCGTTAATTCCGGTGACCTCAAGGTTAAGGTTCGCGGACAGGTCGGCCAATTCGACTCGGCCCGAAAGACGCAACCGGTCCCAAAAATTGCTGGCCGCGCTCACCTGAAGATCCAAGCCGGTCGCGTCGGTTTGGGCGCGCAAAGACAGGGCGCCCACACGTAGTTCGGGCAGCGTGCCGGCATTGAGCTGCAATTCGGCTTCGGAAACTTCCAACAGCGCGCCGTGCGAAACCTTTTGGACGGCGAGCGCCAGGGGCGCCAGGACGGACCGATACACTGCCAAGGGATCTCGGGCCGGTTCGTTTTGTGCGGGAGGCGACGATGGGATTTGGAGGCGAACGACGGGGTGCGTGACCGCAATCGATGAGACCTCGACGTGTCCACGCAGCAGCGCAAACAGAGCCAATCGAGCTTGTGCCTGCTCAATGGTTGCGTGAAGGCGTCCCGGGATGTCGATCGCCACCGCGCGCAGTTCGATGCGGGGTACCGGCAGCAGCCGGACTTGCAACTCCTCCCAGGTGACTTGCCCATTTGCAGCCTGCGAAATCTTGCGCTCAACCCCGGATTTGAGTGCGGGCAGGTCAACGAGCGTGGGCCCGAGAAGCACGGCCCCAACGAAAAAAGCAATCGCGGCCGCGCCCGCGAAGCTCAGGCGCAGCGGCCATCGGTGGCCGGCGGATTTCAAGTTCGGCCCGTTTTAATCAAACAAAACCGGACCGCAAGTCGAGTCATGCGTACGGCCCGAGGGACCGCCGTGGGCGCGTTCGGTCCCGGCGCCCGGTGTTTGGGCAAATCGATACGGCGAAAAAGACGCCGGCACTGCCCAGCGCCGGCGTCGGAAACGAGATACGTTCGTCGAATTACTTGGCTGCGGCCGGGGTCACGGCAATGGCAAACGCCTGCGTGTAGGTCACCTCGACCTGATCGCCCTTGTGCACGACTTTGAACTGTTCCGGATTGTGAACCGGCAGCGTCACCGTGCGCTTGGGTCCCTTGAGCGTGATGGTTTTTTTCTGGGGATCGACTCCGACTACGTCGGCCAGGACGACAACCTCCTTGACAGCCGCGCCGGCGGGTTTCTGGCCAGGGGCCGCGTGTTCCATTTCCCCGCCTTCGATGCGCACGCGGACGCCGGCCTTGGTCTCCGCCAGTTCGAGATACAAAGATTCCACGTAGCGCGCGGTAACCGTATCGCCCAGATGGATCTGATCGAAGTTCTTCACTTCGTCGCCGCAAACGACATCGACGTCGCCATTGGCTCCCCGCAACGTGACAATACGATCGGCCTTGTCGATCGCAATGACCTTCGCGGACAATTCAACAGTTTGCGCGACCATAGCTTTACCGGGTTCGCTGGCCATCACAGTCGCGCTCGCCGGCGGCGTCTGAGCAATTGCCGGGGCTGCCACCGCTCCGGCCAGGATGCAAGAGGCGATCAAGAGTTTGTTGCGCATAGCGAATTTCCCTTTCTGGATTTGAAAAGAGAGCCGAGGCGCATCGTTCGATGCGTTGTTGCGGTGCCACAGAGCAAAAAAGGATATCGGAGCTTTGGCAGGCTGACTATCCGAAAACCGCAAGCGCCTCGCGCACCGTTGCTCAACGCCCGATGGCATAAAAAAGCAGCAGAACATAAACGGCCGAGACCGTGAGTTGAAGCACGGTGATGGGGATGCCGTAGCGAAGGAACGTTGCAAAAGTGAGCCGTTTTCCGTTGGCTGCGCAGATGCCGGCGCTCACTACGTTGGCGGCGGCACCGATCAGGGTCGAGTTTCCGCCGAGGGTTGCGCCGAACATCATCGAGATGAACAGCGGCAGCGTCGGTTGCGGCCAAGCCGTAAAGGTGGGCCCGAGCGCGTGCTCGGGAACGAGCTCGGCCGCGACCAGGTAGCCCTTGATCAACAAAATCGCGGCCGCCACCACGGGCGTGTTGGCCAGGACGCTCGAAGCCAATGCGATCCCCGCGAGCATCACCAGGGCGACCTGCCAGAGCTGTCCGCCAAAGCCCGCGTACATATGGTTCGAGAGCGCCTGCACGACGCCGGTTTTCGTGAAGGCCTCGACCAGCCAGAACATGCAACACAGAAATGCCAGCGTCTTCCAGTCGACGTCGCGCAGGATCTTCTCGATGGGCTCGACTTTCGAGGCAGAAATCACTAATAGCGCGAGCGAACCCCCGATGAAGGCAACCGACGGCGCAACCAAGTCCGACGGTAAGTCCTCACCAAAAACGAACAACACGATCATCAGCGCGAGGACCGTCAGTGCCGCTGCGCAAAGACGTGGCCGCCCGATCGGCTGGGGTTGCAGATCCGCGGGCAGTTCGCGTCGAACGTTCCAGATCTCCCGCATCACCTTGGGAAGCAGCGGTATGACAATCAGCACCGCCAGCAGCCCGCCGAGGCTCACGTGGCGCAAATACTGGCCAAAGGTCATACCGATCGAGCTCCCGACGAGAAAAGTCGCGGGATCGCCGACCAGCGTGAGCAATCCCGCCGAGTTGCTGACAATCGCCGTCAATACCATGGGTCCGACAAAGTCCACCTCGAGCGCCAACGCGACGCGGATGACGATGGGCGCCAGCAAGATGACGGTCGTTGCATTGGGCAAAAACGCGCAGATCGGCGCCACCATCGCGATGAGCAGTAACAAAAAGCGCTTGCCGCTTCCTCGCGTGGCAAGTAAAAACCGCGTGCCAAGGTGTTCGAAGATTCCCGTCGGCACCAAAGTTCGTGCGACGATCATGCCCCCGAAGAGCAGCGACAGCATGCCTTCGGAGGACTTGAGCGAACTGATTACGTCTTGTTGGGTCAGGGACCCGAGAATCATGAGAACACTTGCGCCCAGCATCACCGCCAGCGTCATGTCGATCGCGTTGACCGCGATCAACAAAATTACCCCCGCGAACACCACGAAAACGGCGTACGTTTGCAATTCGCTCATTGGGCGCGACTTTAGCGAAACGGCGGGGTATACAACAGCCCGCCCTGCGACCACGGTTTATTCGGTCCGCGGTCCATCTTGAGGGGGCTATTGCGGCCGAGATTTCGCTCGAAAATTTCTCCGTAATTGCCGACGCTGCGCACGACCCACAATACCCAATCGTCGTCGACACCCAGCGCTTGTCCGAAGTGCTCGCCTCGACCGAATATCTGCTGAGCTCGCGGATCGCTTGCAAGGCTGCTCACGTTCTCGCGTGTCAGGCCCGCCTCCTCGGCGCCGGTCAAGACGAACAAAACCCATCGCACCAGCGTAAACCAGTCGTCGTCGCCCGCCCGCACGACCGGACCAAGCGGCTCTTTGGCGATGCGTTCGGGCAATACGGTGTAGGCGCGTTGGCCGTTCGGCAACCGCAGGCGCACCGCGGCAAGCTGCGAAGCGTCCGACGTCAGCGCGCTGCAGCGGCCGGCGGACAAATCTTCGACGGCCGCGCCCATTGTGTCACCGACAAGCGCCTTGAAGTCCAGGGAGTTTGCACGCGAGTAATCCGCAAGATTCTGACCGCTTGTGGTTCCCTTTACCACGCACACGACCGAGCCCTTGAGTTGCGCCGGTGTCTTTGCGCGACTGTTGGCGGGTACCAAGAATCCCTGATCGTCGTAGAACAGGACGCCCGCAAACAGCACCTTGAGGTTTCCCTCGCGCAGCAGAGTCCAGGTCGTCTGTCGCACCAGCAGGTCGATGCTGCGCGCTTGCAGCGCCGGGAACCGCTCCGAAGCGCGCAGCGGGACGAATTTCACTTTGTTGGCGTCGCCAAAAATCGCCGCGGCCACGGCGCGGCAAAAGTCCACATCAAGTCCCGACCAACGGCCCGATGCGTCCTTGGTGGCAAAGCCCACGGAGTCGTCCGCTACGCCACAGTGCAGGGCGCCACGGGATTTGACCAGGGCGAGCGTTTCCCCAGCCGCCCGCGCCGCTTGGCAGGCGACGGTCAACGAAAGGGCAAGCAGCGCCGCCAATGCGCCCATCGCACCGCGAAACCCAACGGCGCAAGCTCTTCTCCGAACCCTCAACATGTCGTCATGCGCCGTGTAGCTGGCTCGCTCGAGGCCCGCCATTATACAAATCGGTATTTCGCAGACTGCATTGCCAATGCGCCAAATGTTGACGTTGGTGGCGACTGTCAAAATCCGTAGACCAACACTGGCCAGGCAATGGCGACGCACCCGTGCTTCGTGGCGTCCGTTGCCCAGTGGGGCGCCCGACGATCGTTTTACCCTTTACCGGCCAATGGCATCGCGCGGAACAGACGATGCGTCATCGCGACATCAAACTAACTTCTCGCCTTGCTACACTCGCGGCGCACACGCGGCGCCCCGTCGCAGCGGCATATGCTACGACGAGGTCGGCAGGGAGGCGCGGTTGCGGCTCAATCCCTTTTCTCCGGCAGCCTTGGCCGGCATGCCGTTTCGACATCTTTCGGACGCGCTGACCAGCTTCCTGAAGCTGGAATCGGCCGGCGGACTGCTGCTCATCGCTTGGGCCGCGCTCGCATTGATCCTGAGCAACACCGGCCTGAAGGACTTCTACGAATCCGTCGTCTTTATGCCGGTGGAAGTGCGCGTGGGCCCCTTGTTGCTAGCCAAACCCCTGCTGCTTTGGATCAACGATGGGCTTATGTCGATCTTTTTTCTTCTGGTTGGCTTGGAGGTCAAGCGGGAGATTCTCGATGGCGAACTTTCGACCCCCTCGCAGATCGTGCTGCCGGCGGCAGCCGCGCTCGGTGGCATGCTGCTTCCTGCGGCAATTTTTTATTTCCTGAATCGTGGGGACGATTTTGTGCTGCGGGGCTGGGCGATTCCGACGGCTACCGACATCGCGTTTGCGCTCGGCGTCTTGTCGCTTCTGGGCAGCCGTGTGCCCGGGTCCCTGAAGCTTTTTCTCACGACCGTCGCGATCGCGGATGACCTCGGCGCGATCGTCATTATTGCGGTTTTCTACACTTCCGAGTTGACCTTGCCGATGCTGGTGGCGGCGGGCGTTGCCATGCTCGTTCTCGTTCTTTTGAACCTCTTTCGTGTCCGGATCATCTCGATCTACATGGTCGTCGGCGTGGTGCTCTGGTTTTTCATGCTCAAATCCGGTGTACACGCTACCTTAGCGGGAGTGGTGCTCGCCTTTACGATTCCCCTAAAGGTGCAGGATGCCAACGGACAATCGCTGCTGCGAAGTCTCGAGCATCGACTGCATCACTGGGTGGCGTTTGCCATACTGCCCATCTTCGCTTTTGCCAACGCCGGCGTCTCGTTCGAAGGCGTCGACGTAAACGCCTTGCTGCAGCCTTTGCCCGCCGGAATTATGCTGGGGCTTGTGGTCGGCAAATTTCTGGGTGTGTTTGGCGTCAGTTGGCTCTTGATTCGAACGGGCCGCGCAAAATTGCCAGTGGGCGCCGAGCCGATCCATTTGCTCGGGGTGGCCGTGCTTTGTGGGATCGGATTTACGATGAGCCTTTTTATTGGCTCATTGGCCTTTGAGACCGCCGACTACCTGAACGCGGTTCGCCTCGGAGTCGTGCTCGGCTCCAGTGTCGCCGCGGTAGGCGGATTTGCGCTGCTGCGCCTTGCCTCGAAGGCCAATAGCGCCAATGCGCCTTCGACGGCCACCGGGATGACTTCCCAACCGGACTCCGGCAGCCCGCGGGACGGCTAACGCCCTTGCGGTTTGCAGGGCGCCCGGCGCGCTATGACGCTCGTCCGCGGCAATCCGGTCGTCCTTTGACTGCGAAGCGCGGATGTACTCGACGGTAGCACCTACGATCCTTGTTTCGCGGCCGGGATCGCTTGACTAGTGCGCGGCCGTCGGGGGTGGCTGCGGTGTTACCGGCTCCCAGTTACTGGCGCACGTTCTCACGTACGGGTAATACGCTTGGGAATCTCGGCAGTAATACCAGTACGTAACGGACGGAGGCAGGTTTTGTATGGGTGCGGACGCGTCCGGCGCAGGACCGTACGGGTAGTACGGGGGTGCGTACCCGTAGGGGTAGTAGTAACCGGGCCAACCCCACCACGGCCATCCCCACGCTAAACCCCAACCCAAACCCCAGCCCCAATTGGGCCAACCGCCGTACCAGCCGCGGTAACCGCCGTACCAGGGTCCCCCATAGTAACCGCCGTAATAGCGGCCGCCGTAGTAACCGCCGTAATAGCGACCTCCGTAATAGCCGCCGTGGTACGTCGAGGAGCCGGAATAACCGGAAGCGCCCTGATAGCCGGCACCGCCGCGATACCCCGATGCCGAAGCACCGCGAAACCCCGAGGTTGCGGCCCACAGATCGCCGGCCGTCGAAAGCGCCGCAACGGCGGCGAGAAGCGTGACAAACCTACTTGCCTTCATGATGCCTGCTATCGGCTAAAACGCGATGAAACCATTCTACGCCCAGGAAAAAAGGTCGTACGCCGGGCATTTGGGGGTAGCGGGCGGAGCTGGCGATAGCGGTGATTCGGGCTACGCGCGGATCACCGGAGCATGCGCCGGGATAGATCGGACGCTTGGCGACGTATGATCTTTGCTTCTGCTGTCGGTCGCCGGCAGCTTTGGGCATGTCTTGGGAAATTACGGCCGCCGGGTTTTTTCGAGATACACAATTTGCTGAGGCATGGCCCGCGCCACGAATTCCTGCAAGGCGCTTCTTCCTAGTCGTATCGCCGCGGGCGCCATGGGAAGAAATTGCGGTCGGGCAGAATTCCGGGTCGATACTGTTTGCCGGAGCAGGGTTATTTGCGCCACGGGAGTTTGTTTTGAAGGAAGGTCTTGTGAAGGTGGGAGCCGTCGGCGACTTGGCGGCCGGCAAAATGATGCGCGTGCGGGTCGGTCCGCGGCGCATTTTGCTTGCCAACGTCGATGGCCGTTACTTTGCTACGGACGATACCTGTACTCACGAGGAGGCGTCGCTGTCGACGGGCTCTTTGCACGGAGAATTTGTCAAATGCCCCTTGCATGGCAGCCGCTTTAGCGTTTGTACCGGCGAAGTGATGGAAGAGCCGGCATCCGAGGATCTCAAGACGTACTTGGTGCACGTGCAAGACGAAAGCATTTGGATCGGATTAACGGGAGGCGACACACCATGACCCACCCGGCGGGGGATTTGCGCGCGGAACCTTTGGCCGTCATGAGTTCCATCATCGGACGCATCGCCACGGGCCCGGAGCTGAGCAAGGATATTTCGCGCGAGGAAGCGCGAACGGGCATGCGTTTCATACTCAATGGAGACGTCGATCCGGTGCAGGCGGGAATTTTTCTGATCGCGCTGCGCATGAAACGGGAAACCGACGAAGAAAACCAAGGCATTTTGGAAGCGCTTCTGGATGTCACACAATCTGCGACCGCGCAAGTGCCGGAGGTAGTCGACCTCGCCGATCCCTATGACGGATACAGCCGCACGTTACCGGCTTCGCCGTTTCTGCCCGCCGTGCTGGCGGCGTGCGGCGTACCCTGTATCTCGCACGGAGTCGAGCGCATGGGCCCCAAATACGGGGTGACGCATCGTCAAGTACTTGCTGCGGCCGGCGTACCCGTCGATTTGACGGCTGCGCAAGCGGCCGCGCGAGTGAGCGAGGCCCAGATCGCGTGGTCGTACGTCGATCAGAAGGCGTTTTGTCCCAAACTGTACGATCTTGCCCATCTGCGCTCGCTTATCGTGAAGCGGCCCGCCATTACGGCCGCAGAGACGCTGCTTCCCGCGGTCCGCGGCCAGGTCCGAACGCACCTGGTCACCGGCTATGTGCACAAGCCGTATCCGCGCATCTATGCGTTGCTCGCACGACGAGCGGGTTTTGACTCCGCGCTGATCGTGCGCGGCGTGGAAGGCGGTGTGATTCCGGCGCTGCGCCAGGTGGGCAAGGCGTTTTACTATCACCACGGCGGTGAAGAGCGGTCGGTCGAGTTTCGCCCTGGAGAGTTGGGCATCGAACAGTCCGTGCTTGCGCCTTCCATTTCGGGGCGCGCAGAGCGGGACACGGATTCGGAAGATCGATCCACGACGGCTCCGGACCAAGCGGCGGTGGCGCGAGCCGCGGCGCAGGCGGGGATGGAAGCGCTCTCTGGCCGCGGCGACGGCGCGACGCGCGACAGTTTGATCTGCGGTGCGTCGTTATGCCTGTGGCACTTACGACGCCAGGATTCCTTGCCAAGTGCCGCTGCGGCCGTGCGCAAAGTACTGGACTCCGGCGCGGCAAGGGAGCGAGTCCTTCGCGCCATCAACACCAAACTCTAGGCGGCTGATCGATTCCGATTTTCCGGCACCGGGTTTGCGTCACCAACGCGCACCGAGCCGTAACGGCGTCTGTGTGCGCCCAGGCGGCCCCTTGCCGCCAGCGTTTTCGCGCAAGTCGTGCCCCTATTGGAGTTCGCTTTTGCACGGCACCGAGAGTTGATTTTCCAATTCGTTGGCGATGAGTTGCGGGCGCTCATGCACGATCCAGTGAGTGGCCCTTGGCACCCGCACTAGCCGCAAATCGGGAACATACGTGTCCAGACCCTCGAGCAACGAAGGCAACAGTGCCAGGTCCTCTTCACCCCACACCACCACGGTGGGCCGAAGCGAAGTTACCCGCTCGGGTGCCAAAGTGATGCTCATCACGGTCCGGTCTGTTGCCGTTGGGGGCCGCAGGGGCGAGGCGCGGTAGTAGTTGCAAGCGCCCGTAAGCCCGGCGCGCCACACCGCTCGATACTCTTGGCGCAGCGCATCGGTCATCCAGTCGCCGCCGACACGCTGCGGGTCGTTTGCACCCATGCTCGTGAACATCGCCCACAAGCGCGCGAAGTCGTTTTCGCTCAGCCGCTGCTCGGCGTCCTCGCGGCACAAAAAATTCATGTACGCGCTTGCCGCCTGCTGGCGAGGGTCGCGCTGCAATTGCCGAAGGAAAATCGCCGGATGCGGGGAGTTGACAATGAACAGACGCTGGATCCAATCGGGATGTTGAGCCGCAATCGCCCAACCGATCGCTCCGCCCCAGTCGTGCGCGACAAGGCCGCTGACCGGGCGGGCGCCGATACAGGCGATCAGGGCATCGATGTCGCCGACAAGATGTTGAATGCGGTAGTGCTCGGCTTCGGGCGGCGCCGAGGAGGGCGCGTAGCCGCGCAGGTTGGGGGCGACGCATCGATAGCGGTCGCTGAAATGTTCCAGCAGTGCGTCCCAGATGAAAGCGGCCTCGGGGAAGCCGTGAAGAAACAGCAAGACGGGGGCGCCAAGTGGTCCGGCGACGCGGCAATGCAAGGAAATCCCGTTGGGTAGATCGAATCGTACGTTCTCGATCATCGCTACCCCGCGCTGTGCTTGGGTCAATCGATCGAAGGTTGGTGTGCCGCGCCTGGCGCCTTGTCCCCGCTGCTGTGGAAGCAAATTTCGCAAGGGCAAGGTCCGCTCGAGCGACCGGAACGCTGTTACGGTACCGGTTTTCGCGCTCGAGCGCTGTCTTTGCGGCGCGTACTTAGGACTCCGGCCGGCATGAAGGGAGAATCTGCCCATGAAAAGGCGAGGTTTCGACGAAATACGCGACCTTTCTTGTCGGCCAAGGAATCCGTGACGCCGAAGTAGCTCGCTTCGTGGCGCGGGTCAAGGGTCAACCACGACATTGCGCGCCCAGTGCAAGGCGCGCCGCGCCACTCAGAAACCGCCTGAAATGTTGCAAGCCGTCGACCTTTTGCCGGGCGCAGCTCGATCCGAATGAGCCGCATCGCGCGATTTTGCGATGGCACACGCGGGGCCTTGCGTTGTGTCAACACTCCGTATCCGATTTGGCCTATTTTGCGCGCGTGGCGGCGGCGGCTTGCAGGCTCAAGCCAGGTAGCCCGCGGGCAAGGCTACTTACGGTGCCTTGCGGTAAGCGCTGGGGCTAGTGATCGAAAGAAGAGGCCACTTACGGTGCCTCGGGCTGGTCGGTCACATCCGCCGCCATCTTCTCCTGCTCGTGGCTTCCGCGTCCGTCAACTACACATTGCCAGTACGGCGCCAGCGCTGAGGGTTCGGGCGCTAAGGCCCGGTCGCACCGGCTGACGAGCCGGTGCATTGCGGGAAGTAAACGAAGCGCTCGCAACGGACGAAAACCCGCCTTTTTGCGGCGCAAATCCGCGCTTCGCCTGTCGGGGCGTCGGCTACGTTTGCTGCAATGGCTTTCGGTGGGCCTCAACGCGGATTGCGGAGCGAGGGATGAAACTCTTGGGGCAGTCGGGTCGTATTGACGCGGGAAGGGTTAATTTTTGGCCGCTCATTGTGCCGCCAGCCTGTATCGCGCTGTGGTGGCCGATACTTGCGATCGCATTCAATTCGCACGTGGCAACCATTTTTGCAATCGTCGCGACTTGCCTGCTGGTCATCGTGGTGGCTCTGGCCGCGCTGGCCGATGCCTTGGGAATCGAGGACGGACTGCTTCACATCGACGAGAGCGAACTCACGCTTCTGGACGAGGAAGCTCTTTCCCAGAAAGCCTCCGGCTAGCGCGGATCGCAAGCCGCAACGCGCACGGGGCAGCACGCAGGGCTCGGCTCCCAACGGGCTGCTTGCCCCCCTCGGGTCCGTTGCGATCGGCGGCGCAGGCGCTTCGGGTGGCTCGCGCGGCCTAGTGGGTGCTAGACCTGAAACGAAACGGTTTCCTCCCGCTCGATTTGCTTGCGCAATTCCTGAAAGCGCGCCTCAACGTCCTTCCCAAAGAGCGGATCGGCGACCCGGGGCACGCACGCGAGCACCGCGTCCCAGTCTTCCTTCGTGAGCAATTCGGACGCACGCGGAACAATTTCGGCTTCTTCGGTCCGCAGGTGATTGCGGTAATAAACCAGATAGGTCGCCGCCGCCGCCTCAAGACCTTCGCGGGGTGCCATGACGTCACCCGTAGCCTCGTTGAGCCGATCGGCAAGCTGTTCCCCCGCCGTTGCGATGACGCGGTGCTCCTGCAGCAGGCGGTTGATCAATAGCTGCAATCCGGGTTCGCGGGCCAGAAGCCGGGCAAACGCTTCGTCTTCCCGGGGGTGATGAACGCAATCGCCGAAGCTGCGCAGGTAAAACACGATGTCGCTCATCAGGTCGTAGTTCGGATGCTCGCCTCGGTGAAACGCCGCCACTTGCGCTTCGAGAAGATCAAGCAGCTGACCGAATTTGAGATGCTCCTCGTGCCATTCGCTAAGCGACCCTGACATACCCTTCTCCTTGCCTCGGATGACGCCGTTCCCCGTTTCCCATTCGCCTGCCTCGAGGAGCGACGCTGTCGACGGTCGTTCGTCATCTCCGAAGGCGGTCTGCATGCACCTCTGCTCGCAGAAGCATATCCCGGGAGCCTGCGGCGAAGTTTCATGCAGGTCAAGGGACTTTGCTGCCGCGGCGCTCGGACGTTCGCCGGGGAAGACTGCGGGGCATCGCAAGCGCCAAGGATTGACTCGAGGCGCTCTTTGGCGCGGCGCGAGGCCTAATGCGCGCGACCCGGAACGGGGAGATTCGTCGCCGCGGCAGGCCCTTGGGTCTGCGGCGACGGATGCGGCCTTGTGCCAGGTTTCCGCGCTCGACGTTCCCGCCCGTCCAACGGCCTGTGGGAGTTGCGCGGGCCTTTGCCTCTTTATTCTGGGGAAAGCGCCCAAAGGCTTCGACGTTGCAATGACATGTCCCAACCCGCAAACTTGCCGCGTGTCTTTGGTTTGCGGCGAGCGAGTCCTCGCTACCGGGTCAGCACGCGGGCGGCGCAGCCCAATGCGGGACGTTGGCGTGCCGAGGGTGTTGGCTGTATCGTTAAGGACGGTTTCGACAGGGCCCCGGGGCCTTTTTTTGCGATGCACGAATGACTGAGAGCGCGACCCTAATTGACGCGTGCAAGCATTTGTATTTGCGCCTGCTGGAGGAACCCGAGGCCAATGCCCTTCGACTCATCATCGAGGAAGTAAGCGGGACGGATCTGCTGGACGCCGCGCCTGCGGAGGCCGTATCGTTTGACCAGACCGATGTCCTGTCGGCGCAACGTGGGGAGCACGGCCAGGGCGGCCGCATATTTGAGGTCAATTGGCGAAGCTACATCGCCTACTCCGTTCGCAACGAAAGTTATGCCCGAACCGAGCCCAAGGGCAACGGCAAAGGTCGTGTTTTTATCAAGCACACCCGCTCGAGCTATCTGGACTATTTGTCGGTTGCAACGCTCGCATCGGATCTGTTTCCGGCGATTTTCCCGCGGCCGATCGGTCACTGGGCGATCTACTGCCTGAATCACGCAGTCGATGTCGCGTCGATCTACGAACCGGAAGTCACGGTGCGTTCGGGCGCTTGACGGACTTGCCGCGCGTACGAAATCGGGCAAAGAACAGCGCGTACGCATGCGGCCGCACGCCACGATCCTTGCGTACCCGACAGTGCGGCGCATGAGGCCCGTGCCCTAGGATCGGATCGTGTCCGGCTTCTTCGATCAACATCGCCAGCGGCTGCAAAAGCTTGCCGCCGAATTGGAGGCACTGGAGCGTAAGGCCGGATTTTCCGAGTCAATCGCCGCCTCCGTGGAATTCATCGACAAAAAGCACCTGCGCAGTCGCTACTTTGGTGTCCCCGACCGCGAAATGCGACGGGCGCTGATCGCAAAGTACCGGGAGGTCCTGGAAGAACATCGCCAGAGGTACCCCGCGTCGATTGCCGATACCAAGTCGCACATCGCGGAAGTCCGCAAAAGAGCCGACAACGCGCCGTGGGGCGCGCCGGCCGCTCTGGCCGGCATTGCGGTGTTTCTGGCCTATTACTTCTGGCTGTTGCCCGGCGCCCTGGTGTGCGTCGCGGCGGCGCTATTTTTGGGGCAGTGGTATGTCGCAAAACGGCGTCTGCACTTTGCCGAGGAGTTGCGGCTTGCGCAGGACGAACTGCAGACCGAAGAGCAGGGGTGGCGCGAGCAGCAGGAGGGTGGGGCCAACGAACCGGCTTTTTCCAAAACCGAAGAGCAATCGGGGCTGGAAGATCCGTTGTAAGGCGCGGGTGGACGGTCCCTGCGAGCGTTTCGGCCGGCAACTAATTTTGCAGGTAGGGATCAATGAGTTGCTGCCATTCCCCTGCAGAGCCGCATTCTTGTCCCTGGACCCAGCAGGTTATGGGAGCCATGTCGTCCCATCGGTCGAACTTTCCCAGGGTGCGGTTTTCGTCGACGTCGCGAAGACGCTGCCGCGTTCTGGGCAAGATTCGATCGAGTGCCGGACTGCGCGTAAGCCCCGACACGGTCTCCAGGTACAGGCATTCGCCTAACTGCGAGTTGTAATGACTCTCGAACCGGACCTTCGAGGTGCCATCGTCGGTCACCCCATCGGGCCACGAATCCCGGTAGAGTTTTGCCACCGATTCGAAGCACTGCTGCGCCAATGCGCCGTCGGTCGCCGCTTGCGAGGCACCGGCGACGAGCGCCACGGCGATGCCCAGCCACGCGCGAGGTACAAGGCTAGCCGACATGGTCGACTCCGGAGTCTTCAATCGGTTGCCCGATGATGCTAGTTGCAAAACCGTCCGTCAATCGGCAAAGCGCGCCCTGACATGCTCCGTTGCGAATCGGACAAGCGCCCACAGTAGCAGTCTAGTGTGGCGGCTTCTTGCCGTCATCGACCTCCCAGAAGCGCCGTACGCACAAGTCGGCAAGGCCGTAGCCAAGTGGTGTGCCCAACACCAAGAACACGACTTCACTGCGGCCCGTGGAGCCCAGAAGATACTGCAGCAGCAAAAACACGGTCGTCGTGACGGACCAGATGACGAGCAGCAGCAAACCCCAACGCAGCCCTAGCGGCCGAACGCGCCGCTTACCGGTTGTCCACGACAGCACGACACAGGTGAGCGCCGACCACGGCAATGTTTGCAAGAGCGCATCGATCGGCGCTAAGGGCGCAGTGCTCATCGCGACTCGCAATTTGCCGGCAACGCGATCGTCGCGCCTGGGGCCGCCCGAAAGCAGTGCGGTTCACCGAACGCAAGCCAAACCGAACTTTCTCGAATGGGTCCGAAGTGCTTGCCGGCGCTCGCACCGTATCACGATTTCGTGTTGCGCGTTCTCCACACGCCGTAGACGGCGGCCGCAATCCCCAGCGAATTGCCCGTTATCTGCTCGGGAGAGTGAAAGAGCCAGGCGTTGTACGTCCACAGCAAGGCGCTCACCAGCATGACGAACCGCAGTTGGGCGCCCGCGAGATAAAACACGCCAAAGCTTACGGCGACGGAAGCCGAGGCAGTCAGAAGTGTTGGCCAGCCTTGCCACGTGAGCACCGAGGCCGCTAACGCAACCAGCACGAAAGCGGCGCAGGTCCAATGCCGCGCGTGGGCCGCGCGCCGCTGGACCAGGTCGGCAGCGGTCGTACGGGTGGCCGACAACGCGCTCATGGCCGCGGCGGAAGTTGCGCCCAGTAGCAGGTTATTGCAGGTCCACAGCAAGGATGCGGCGCTACTGTTGCGGCGAAGGGTTTGGTCGTTGCGATTTATCAGCCCGTTGAGACTAAGACCCAGAGCCGCAATACCAGTGGCGTGGGCAAGAAGAGATGGCGTCATGATTGCAGCGGCGTTCGTGAAGCGAGGCAAGAAAAAACACTACGGCACGATATGGTACCCGGCGCGCTCGGGCCGCGAGCAACGTGCGTGCGCCGGAAAAACCCCCCTTTTATCCTGTCTTTTTTTGACACCCGCCCGGTAAAGGACTGCGGTCGAGAAAAAATGTGTCGGGATCGCCGCGCGCGCATTGGCCGATTGCTTTTGTCCGGCCGACTCGTCTTTCTTTCTAAGGGGGACATTTGCGGCCTGCTCTTGCTGGGTGCCAGCGGCAACCTGGTGTCTTGGAGTCGGGAATTTCATAGCGTGATAATTTGCCCAGTTTCGTCTCCTAGCGACTCGACGATCGGGTGCAGAAAAAAGAGCTCGCGGGCGCGCCGGGACTCGTGAGTCGTCGCCCGAGCGTGCGCCGATGGTTGCGCGCCGGTACGGTGGCAAAAAGCCGGTTCGCGCCCGTACCGCATGGCGCCTAGTGTCCGAGTTCGGCCGCGCTTTGGAACGCAAGCGCGGTACTCGCAATCCTGCGCAGCAACATTTGCGGGCCGAGCGCGCAGCACGGGTACAACAAAGAATCCTTTTGCGAAGAGCCGGCGACTTGACGAAGGGCACTCGGTGTGATCCGTTGCGCCGACGCACCGCAACCTTAGTGCTGGGATTCCCGGGAGCGCGAATCGGCCTACGATCCGTGCATGATCAAAGCCGGGGCACATAATTTGTGCCACCTTTGGTTTCCTAAGCGGCATGAGGCACTTTGCGCAATCGCCTCGGCCCCGGAGGCAAGGATGGGTGCGCTGTCGAAAGGAGGAGCGGCGGCTTACGGTGCAACGGCACGGGCGCAATTGCACCACGCACGGCGATTTACCTTTTCGTTGCTGGCGGCCAGCGTTGCGGTCGGCGCTGCAGTGCCTTTTGCACCCGCGGCGTATGCCGACGAAAACGAGGTGGTGAGTGACTTGGGCGTCATTGTCGTAACGGCACGGCGTCGGGACGAGAAGCTCGTTGATGCACCGGTCGCGATAACGGTGGAAACGGGGCCGCAGCTGCAGGATAAAAATGCCGTGCTGTTCGATGACGTCGCACGCGAGGTTCCGAATCTGCGCATGATGCCGTCTCCGGAGTCGGTCTCGGCGATGGACGTGACGATGCGCGGACAGACGGCACTTCGGTCGGCAATTGCCTACGACCCGGCCGTCGGCATTTACGTCGATGGTGTCTACGTGGCCGAGGGTCAGGCGGCGATGAATACGCTGCTCGACATCGATACCGTCCAGATCGTGCGGGGCGCGCAGGGCACCTTGTTCGGCCGAAACAACACCGGCGGTTCGATTTCGTTTAACACCAACCGGCCGCAACTTGGGGTCTACGCCGGCGAGGCCGCGGCGCAGACCGGAATCGATCACCTGTTCATGGGGCGAGGAATCGTCAACGTCCCGGCGGGCGATACGGTTGCCTTTCGCCTCGCCTATCAAAACGACCAGCGCGATGGTTACGGTTCGAGCGTGGGTAGCGGACAAGGCGACTTTTTAAACCAACACCGCTACCAACTGCGTGTGGGGGCGCTGTGGCGGCCGAACGGCGGGTTCGACGCGTATTGGACCTATGAATACTTCAATGCCCAGGAAGTCGGCGGGTTGCTCCATCCCTTGGTCGGTACCGGTACCGTGGTCCAGCAACTCGGTCAGCTCGCGCAAACGCCGCCGTATTCGGGCCTGGGCCTGGCGCCCGTAGCGTTCCCAAGCAATTTGTATCAGACGGACGCGGACCTGCCCTCGTACGACAACACGAGTCTTGACGCCACGCAACTTACGCTTACGCAGGCCTTGGGGGTATCGACGCATGCCAAACTGATCCTGGGCTATCGCCACCTGCACAACGAGACGGCGATCGACGTTGATGCGACGACCCTGCCCTATGCCGATACTTATCTGCAAAACGGCTCCAGCCAGAAAAGTGCCGAGTTGCAGCTCGGTGGGGCGGCGTTGCAAGAGAAACTGAACTGGGTGGGCGGACTGTACTGGTTTCGCGACGATGGAAGTGCGCCTTCGCAGATTCCGCCGCAGTCGCTGGCCTATCAGGCGTTTTTCGCCCAGGCGCAACTTCTCGGTATTCCGGCGCCGGTGATTCCGTACCCGGTCGTGGAAAGCAACTCGCTGGAAAATCTCTCCTACGCGGGGTTCTTGCACGGCGAATACCGTTGGAGCGACCGCTGGTCGGCCGCACTCGGACTGCGCCGCACGGACGATGTGCGCAAGCTCAACGAAAACGACTACTCCGCGACACCGATCGGACCGATTTGCACAATCGGGGGCGCGCCGCTGGGCCCCTGCCCACCGGTCAACGAGAGCGTGAGCTTCTCGTACTGGTCCTGGGAGTTCTCCACCCGCTACCGTTTCTCCGAGGAACTCAACGGCTACTTTCGCACGGGCCGCGGACAGCGCTCGGGAGGATGGAACGTACCGGTCTCCAGTTTGCAGGAGCAGCCGTTTTTACCGGAAGTGCTCACCGATTACGAGCTCGGACTGAAGGCCGATCTGCTCGGCGGCGCCTGGCTCATCATGGGCGATGTCTTTTTGGGCAACTACGACCAGATGCAGCGCCTGTTGCCGCAGTTGGTAAACGGTACGCCGACGACGTCCGTCATTAATGCCGGCAAAGCGCGAGTCAGCGGCGCCGAACTCGAATCGGAGCTGCGTTTGTCCGCGAGCTGGTGGTTTCGGGTAGCCGCCGGCTTTACCGATGCGTACTACCGGCAATTTCTCTACGCGCCCATTCCGGGTCAACCGGCGATCGACGAGTCGCACAACCTGTTTTACTTGACTCCCCGATACAACGCCGGCGTGGGGGTGGCCTATGAGACCCCAGTGTCCGACGGCAAGCTGCGCGTGAACGCCGACTATGATTGGCAGGACTCCGTGCAGTTCAGCGTATTTAATGACTTCAACAACCAGGCCGCCTACGGCACGCTGAACGCGCGCGCGGCATACTCTTTTGATCGCAACGGCAAATGGGAGATCGCGGTCTTTGGCACAAACATCGGTGGCCAGCAATACGCGGTCACCGGCGGCAGCGTCGATATCGTCGGTTCACCCACGCCGGCGACCTCCTGGCAGATTCCGGGCCCGCCGCGGGTATACGGCGTGGGATTGTCCTACCGATTCGGCCCCAAGAGCTGAAGTGTCGCGTCCGCGTGCGCGGTGCCGCAAGGGGAGATTCCGCGCACTGCTCCTAGCCTTTGCCCTCTTGCGAGGCGCGGGCGCGCAGGAGGCAAAGCCGGCCGAGCCAAAGGCAACCGCACCCGAGACGGCGACCTCGGCGAGCTCGTCGCCCGAGAGCGTGAGCGCCTCGTCCAGCGGGTTCGATCTGGACAAGTTGCCGTTCATCCCGATTCCCGAGATCGATACGGCGCCGTTTAGCGGCGTGACGCTGGGCCTAATTCCCGTCATGTTGTCCAACAACGCCAACGGAGAGATCGACAAGATCCTTGCGCCCGACATCATTCACAGCCAGTATTTCGGTTGGGGCGCACGCTGGCGAATTTTTCGCAATCCGTCCGAGGACGAGAAATGGTCCGTCGTCGCAGGCGCCAAGCAGTACGTGGAACGGGAATTTGATGCGCAATACAACCGCGGCCTGCTACGCGATACCGCCTGGTCCTGGAGCGTGCACGCCGTGTACGATCGCAGCGGCACCGGGCGGTTTTTCGGTCTGGGAAACGAAACGCCCTACAGCAACCAGACTACCTACGTCAACAGCCAGGTCCTGCTCGAGGCCACGGTGGCGCGCAACTTTACGCACGCCCTGCAGCTTTCGTACATGGCGCGTGCCGATTCGGTCGAAATCGAGCAAAGCGCCCTCGATTCCCTGCCGGCCACAACCGCCGTCTACCCCAACCAAATGGGCGTCGGAGATGTCAGCGAAGTTCTGCAGCAGCGCCTGATTTTGAGCTACGACACGCGCGATTCGGTGATTGTGCCGCACATGGGGGAGCGTCTCGTGGCGTTTGCCGGCTTTTCCACGCGGGCGCTTGGAAGCAGCGACTCGTATACCTTTCTTGGCGTCGACGCCACGCACTTTCAACCGGTCGGTAAAAACCTGACGCTGGTTGCGCACGCGGCCCTGCGCTACATGCCAACGTATACCGATGCGCCCTTTTGGGCGCTATCGAGCCTGGGCGGCGACCGCAGCGTTATCGGCGAGGCGCAGCCGCTGCGCGCGTTTGGCGCCGCGCGGTACATCGACAACAACAGCTTTGCGGCCAGCGTGGAAGCGCGCGCCTGGGTGCGCAGCTTTCATTTCTTCGGAACCGACCTGAAGTTGGAACTGGCGCCGTTTGTCGACTCGGGCAAGGTGTTTCCCGCAATGTCCAATAGCCCGCTTTCGCAACTGCACGTTGGCGGAGGCATGGGTTTTCGCTTGGTTGCAAGTCCCTTCATCGTCGGCTATCTGGACGTCGGTTTCGGCTCCCAGGGGGTCGCCGTGTTCAGCGGCATCGACTACCCGTTTTAGCGGGCCGTCGGATGCCGCCGACGCGGCGTCGGCGGATCGTCAGACGGCCGCAAGCGCCTGATCCAGGTCGGCCAGCAGGTCGTCCACATGCTCGATGCCGATCGACAGGCGCACCGCGTCCTCGGAAACGCCTGCGGCCAGTAGTTCGCTCGGCGCGAGCTGTCGGTGCGTCGTCGAAGCCGGGTGCGTGGCAAGCGAGCGCACGTCGCCGATGTTGACAAGACGCGTAAAAAGCTGCAGCGCATCGAGAAAACGCGCGCCGCGCTCGCGGCCCTGGCCGGCCGGACCTTTGAGCCCGAAGGTCAGCAGTCCCGAGGCCTTACCCGACAGATATTTCTTCACTAGCTTGTGGTCGGGGTGCTCCTCGAGTCCCGCGTAGTTGGTCCAACTCACCTTGGGATGCCGCCGCAGATGTTGCGCAACCTTCAGCGCGTTTTCGCTGATGCGATCCAGGCGCAAGGACAGCGTCTCGACGCCTTGCAGGATCAGGAACGCATTAAAGGGCGAAATCGCGGCGCCGATATTGCGCAGCGGCACCACGCGCGCGCGGCCGATGTAGGCCGCGGGTCCCAGTGCGTCCGTGTACACGACCCCGTGATAGCTCACGTCGGGTTCGTTTAACCGGCGAAACCGGCTCTTGTGCTGCGCCCAGGGAAATTTGCCGGAGTCCACGATCGCCCCGCCGAGGGTCGTGCCGTGTCCACCGAGGTACTTCGTCAGCGAGTGCACTACGATGTCGGCGCCGTGCTCAAAGGGTCGGCACAGGTACGGCGTTGGCACCGTGTTATCGACGATCAGCGGCACGCCTTGCTGGTGCGCAATCTGGGCGATGCGCTCAAAATCCGTCACGTTGCCCTGCGGATTGCCCAGCGATTCGACGAAAACCGCCTTGGTCTTGGCGTCGATGAGCGGCCCGAATGCTTCGGGTTTGCGATAGTCCGCAAAGCGTACCTCGATGCCATATTGCGGCAGAGTGTGGGCGAACAGGTTGTAGGTTCCGCCATATAGCGCGCTGGAGGCGACGATGTTGTCGCCCGCCTCGGCGATCGTCAGGATGGAGTACGTCACCGCCGCCTGTCCCGATGCCAGCGCAAGGGCGGCGATGCCGCCCTCGAGCGAGGCGATGCGCTGCTCGAGCACGTCCTGCGTCGGGTTCATGATGCGCGTATAGATGTTGCCCGGCACCTTTAAGTCAAACAGATCGGCGCCGTGCTGCGCACTGTCGAAGGCGTAGGCGACCGTCTGATAAATCGGCACGGCCACGGCCTTGGTCGTCGGCTCGGGCGAGTAACCGCCGTGCACCGAAAGCGTCTCAAAGTGCCACTTTTCGCGTCCGCCAGCTTGCGCCATGTTCCCTCCCATTAGGAAAATCGAAAACGGCAAGCCTACGGGATCGTCCGGGCGTCGGCAAACGATCCAATCCGAATGAGCTCATTTCCGGCGGAAATGAGCAAGCCGCGTCGCGCGCGGCGCAACCCGCCCCCGGGGCCTCCGGTTGCAATCAGGGACGAACTTCGCGGGTCGCGCCGCTGCCGAAATATTTGAGCAACTCGGAGTTGGGCGAGAGCACGAGCGTCGGGTTGGAGTCGGCCAGCGACTGACGGTACGTCTGCATGGCTCGGTAGAACTCAAAGAATTTGGGGTCCCGGCCGAAAGCCTGCGCGTAGATGCGGTTGGCCTCGGCGTCGCCCTGCCCGCGCGTGGTCAGGCTCTGGCGCTGCGCCTCCGACAAGATGACCGTCCGCTCGCGGTCGGCGTGCGATTGGATCTGCTGCGCCCACTCGAAGCCCTGGGCCCGCAGCTCCTTGGCCTGGCGCTGGCGCTCGGACTTCATGCGGTCATAGATTGCCTGGCTGGTTTCGGCGGGTAGGTCCGCACGCCGTATGCGCACGTCGGCCACCGTGATGCCCAAGGGTTTGGCTTTCTCGATCGTCTCTTGCAGGACAACGTCCGTGATGCTGCGCCGCTCTTCTCCCAAAAGCGCCGTCAGTTTCACCTGTCCCAGGGCGCGCCGAAGCGCGGAACTTACGATCTGCGTCAATTGCGAGCGCCCCTGCTCGAGCGTGCGAACCGACTGGTAGTACAGCAGGGGATCCGTGATCTGGTATCGAGCGTAGACCTGAACCTCCAGGCGTTTTTGGTCGCCCAAAATGATCTGCTCCGGCGGCGGCTCCAGCGGCAACAAGCGCGTGTCGTAGTACAGCACCGTATCGGTCAACGGGGCCTTGGTATGCAACCCCGGCTCGCGCACGACGTCGACCGGTTTACCCAGTCGCACGACCAATGCCTGCTCGGTCTGATCGACGGTGAACAGGGACAACACGGCCAGCAGCGCCAGTGCCAGCACTGCCACGAGAGCCATCTGAAGCCGCGTCATCGCGGCGCTCCCGGGACAGGCGTGGCCGCGGGTGCGGCCGGGCGCTCCCGCGTCTCGGTGATGGGCATGTAGGGGACGACGCCGGCCACGCCCTTGCCCGAGGAATCGATGATGACTTTGCCGGACTTCTTGAGCAGCTGGTCCATGCTGTCTAGGTACAGGCGCCAGGAGATCACGTCCTTGGCCTGACGATACGTTTCGTACACCGAGAGAAAGCTTTGAATTTCGCCGCGCGCCACGTTGACGACCTGTTCCTTGTACGCCTTGGCCTCCTCGTTCATGCGATCGGCTTCCCCGCGCGCGCGCGGCAGCACGTCGTTGGCGTACGCTTCGGCCTCGTTGCGCGCCCGCTCCTGGTCGGCGCGGGCGCGCTGCACGTCGTTAAAGGCGTCGATGACCGCCGCCGGCGGATCGACCCGCTGCAATTGCACCTGCGTGACCAAAATGCCGGCTTGATAGCGATCGAGGATCCTTTGCAGCATCTCCTTGGCCTGGTCGGCGATTTCCTGGCGCTTGTCCGACAGCGCGGCCTGGATGGGGTGCTGGCCGATGATCGCGTGCATCGAACTCTCCGCGGCCGTGCGCAGGGCCGCCGCGGGGTCGAGGACGTGAAACAGGTAGGCACCGGCGTCCTTGATGCGCCAGAAAACGACGTACTCGGCGATCACGACATTCTCGTCGCCCGTGAGCATTTGGTTGGACACATCGCCGCGCACCGGGCCACCGGCTGCCGGCGCGGGGCTGATGACCGTCATCTCGCTGGGTCCGCCCAGCTGCAACTGGTTCACCTGCGTCACCTTGGGCAGTAGCACGCGCTCAAACGGGTAGGGTAGGTGGTAATGCAGGCCGGGCTCGACCGTAGTGACCCATCTTCCAAATCGAAGTACTACGCCTTGTTCGTCGGGCTCCACGCGGTAAACTCCCGAGAGCAGCCACGCCGCGACGAGAAAACCGGCCGCTATCAGTCGCCCCTTGCCCTGCAGACCGAGCGATTGCAGGATGCTTTGCATCGCCGCGCGAAAGCGCCGCAAGACTCCTGGCCGGTGCACGGCATCCGCGGCGGGCACTTGCTGTGGCGGATGCGGTTCGGAGCGTTGATCCATCGTCGAATTGTCCTACGAATAGCCGATGAAATGGGGGCGGTCCGGTTCTTGCCTGGCAGCGTCAATGCGAACCGATCGCATGCCAGATCACGTAGACCAAGGTCCCCAGCAAACCGAGCAAGGGTGCGGCCATCCCGGCCATGATGGCCAAATCCATCGGCGAGAACTTCTTGGGAACCGTATCGGCCGACTCAAGCGCCAGGAAGGGCTCGGGTGCGGCCGAATCGCCCTCCGACGGCGCCGGCGCAAGCCGGTCGGGCATCCGAGCGACCTGCGGTGGCGGCCCGCCCCCGGCGCGCTGCTCGCGCAGCAAACGTCCCTGCAGCAGAACGTAAGCGGCGCCGAGCAGCGGTGCCGCGGCGACCAGACCGAAAGACTGCGCCTGCAGTGCCGGCGCAATTGCGGGGTCGCTCACCGCCGTCTTTCCGGCGATCCACCCCAGAAGGCCCGCCCCCGCCGGAACCAACAGGGGATGCGCGTCGAGCACTCGGGCGATCAGGAGGCTGGCAAAAACCAGGATCGGAACACTGATCAGAAGACCGAGGAACAGAAAAAAGAAGTTGTCCTGTGCGGCCGCCGCCACAGCAACGACGTTGTCCAAACTCATTACGGCATCGGCGACAACAATGAGGACGATCGCCTTCCAGATCCCAGCGCTTGGATCCGGCGCCGGTGCCACTTTGCGACCGCTCGTATCGCTGGCAAGCAGTTCGATCGCGATCAGCAACAACAGCACCGCGCCGATGAGTTTCAGAAAGGGCGCGCGCAGCGCGAGCGTTGCCGCGAAGGTGAGCACGACGCGAAACAGTACCGCCACCCCCGTGCCCAGGAGTACCGCCCTGCGGCGCACGTCTTGCGGCAGGTGCTGGCAAGCCATCGCAATCAGGATGGCGTTATCCCCGCTTAAGAGCAGATCGATCAGGCAAATCTGTGCGATCGGTCCGATAACGTCGAGGCTGTAGCTGAACTCCACGCAGGCAATCCTCTGAGGCGGCGCGCACGGGGCGTCGCTTACGCAGCCGCGATGGTATATCAGGGCGCGAGAAACAGAACCCGTTCAATGTTCAATAGAATGGGACCCATGGCTACCGAATTTGTGCACCTGCGCCTGCATTCCGAGTACTCGGTAGTCGACGGCCTGACGCGTATCGACGAAGTGGTGCGGCGCGCGGCAGCCGACGGGCAAGGCGCCATCGCCTTGACCGACAGCGCCAATTTGTTTGGTGCGGTGCGCTTTTACACGGCGGCCCGGCGCGCCGGTGTAAAACCCATTTTGGGCTGCGATGCCTGGATCACCAATGATGCCGACCGCGAACAGCCGCATCGCCTGACTTTGCTCGCGCAAAACCGCACCGGCTACCGCAACCTTTGCGGCCTGCTCTCGCGCGCTTGGCTGGAAAACCAACACCGCGAACGCGCCGAGATGCGCTCCGATTGGTTTGCGCCCCACGCCGCCGATGGCCTGATCGCGCTGTCGGCCGGGCCGGCCGGAGCCGTTGGCCAGCTGCTCGCCGGTGCACAGTTGCAGGCCGCACGCGAGGCCGCGCAGCGCCTTGCGGGGCAGTTTCCCAACCGTTTTTACATCGAAATTCAGCGCGCGGGCCGCAGCGGCGACGACGCCTGCAGCCGCGCCAGCATTGGGCTGGCCGCGCAACTGGCTTTGCCCTTGGTTGCTACGCACCCCATTCAATTTCTTGCGCCCGAGGACTATCGCACGCACGAGGCGCGCATCTGCATCGCGCAAGGACGCACGCTGACCGATCCGCGGCGCCCGCAAAACTTCACGCCCGAGCAGTATTTCAAAACCACCGCCCAGATGCGCGAACTTTTTGCCGACGTACCGTCGGCATTGCGCAATGCGGTTGAAATCGCGCGGCGCTGCAATCTGCAGCTCGATTTGGGCAAGGCGCGTCTGCCCGACTATCCTACGCCGGAGGGAGTCTCGCTCGATCAGCACTGCCGCGAACTGGCGCAGGCCGGTCTGGAGCGGCGTTTGCGTTCGCTGTTTGCCGACACGGTTTCGCGCGAGGCGCAGCGCGTACGGTATGCGGCACGCCTGGATGCCGAACTGCAGACGATCGCCCGGATGGGTTTTTCCGGTTACTTTCTCATCGTGGCCGATTTCATCAATTGGGCCAAAACCCACGGCGTTCCGGTTGGACCGGGGCGCGGCTCGGGCGCCGGATCGCTGGTCGCGTACGCGCTCGGCATCACCGATCTGGACCCGATTCGCTACGACCTGCTTTTTGAGCGTTTTTTGAATCCGGAGCGGGTTTCGATGCCGGACTTCGATATCGATTTTTGCCAGGACGGGCGCGACCGGGTCATCGACTACGTCAAGAAGAAATACGGCGCACAGGCCGTGGCGCAGATCGCGACCTTCGGCACGCTGGGCGCCAAGGCCGTCGTACGCGACGCAGGTCGCGTGCTCGACCTGCCGTACACCAAGTGCGATCAGCTCTCCAAGCTCATTCCGCATAACCCCACGGATCCCTGGAGCCTGGAGCGGGCGCTGCGCGAGGAGCCGGCGTTCGCGGCGGCGGTTGCGGAGGACGAGGAGGCGAGCGCCTTGGTCGCACTGGCGCGCCCGCTCGAAGGTTTGGTGCGAAATGTCGGCATGCATGCGGGCGGCGTCCTCATTGCGCCCGGTCAACTCACGGACTTTTGCCCGCTGTACTGCGCGCAGGGCACCGACGCCGTCGTAAGCCAGTTTGACAAGGACGATGTCGAGGCCATCGGCTTGGTGAAGTTCGACTTTCTCGGACTCACGACGCTCACGATACTCGATCTGGCGCTTCGCTACGTGCGTGCGCTGGAGCCGTCCAACGACTTGACCCTGGAAACGATCCCGCTCGATGATGCGGAGACCTTTGCCTTGTTCCGGCAGGCCAATACAACGGCGGTGTTCCAGTTCGAATCGCGCGGTATGCGCGATCTGCTCAAGCGGGCGCGCCCGGATCGCTTCGACGATCTGATCGCCCTGGTGTCGCTGTTCCGTCCCGGCCCCATGGAGCTGATACCGGAGTTTTGCGACCGAAAGCACGGCAAGCGCGCCCACTACCTGGATGCGCGCCTGGAGCCGATCCTGGGTCCGACCTACGGGATCATGGTCTACCAGGAGCAGGTGATGCAAATCGCGCAAACGATCGGCGGCTATTCGCTGGGGGCTGCCGACCTGCTGCGCCGGGCGATGGGCAAGAAAAAGCCCGAAGAGATGGCCAAACATCGATCGATCTTCGTCGCCGGAGCGGCCAATAATGGCGTGCCGGAGCGTGCGGCGAGCGAGCTTTTCGATCAAATGGAAAAATTTGCAGGTTATGGCTTTAACAAGTCGCACGCGGCGGCCTACGCGCTCGTCGCGTACCAGACGGCCTATCTGAAGGTCCATCACGCCGCAGCCTTTGCGGCGGCCAATCTGTCCGTCGTCATGGACGACACGGAAAAGGTGCAGGACCTGGTTGCCGACGCACGTGCCACTGGCTTGTCCGTGTCCGCACCCGACATCAATACCGGCGTGCATCGCTTCGTGCCCATCGACGAGACGACGGTGCAATACGGCTTGGGCGCAATCAAGGGTACCGGCGCTGCGGCGATCGAATCGGTGATCGATGCCCGGGGAAGTGCTCCTTTCACGAGCCTGGCGGATTTCTGCGCGCGCGTGGACAAGCAGCGGGTCAACCGGCGCGTGATGGAGGCGCTCCTTCGCGCCGGTGCCTTTGATCGGCTCGATGCCAACCGCTCGCGGCTTTTCGCGGCGTTGGGCCCCACGCTGCAAGGGGCCGAGCGGGCGCAGTCGCATGCCGGCCAGGAGAACTTGTTCGGCGGCGGTGACGCGGCGCTGCCGCAACCTTCGCCGACGGACGTCGCGCCATGGAGCCAGCGCGAGCAGCTCGCCAACGAGCGCATTGCCCTGGGGTTTTGCTTCAGCGGCCATCTTTTTACCGAATTCGAGGCCGAGGCCCGGCGCATTGCTCCCACGCGCCTAGCCGATTTAAAGCAGGCGCGCGATGCCGTGCGCATCGCGGGCATCATTGTCTCCGTGCGCCAACAAAATACGCGTCGGGGGCGTATGTGTGCGGTGCTGATCGACGACGCAAGCGCGCAGCTCGAGGTGGCCGTGTTCTCCGATCTTTTCGATCGCCGGCGCGCGCTGCTCAAGGAGGATCAACTCCTATTCGTTACCGGGCGCGCGCGATACGACGAATTTTCCCAGCGGCTGACCGTGAGCGCCGACGAAGTCATGGATTTGGCACAGGCGCGCGCTTTGTCCCAGGCGGCACTGACCATTCAGGTCGCCGCAAAAATCGATCCGGGCTGCCTGGGCGAAGTGTTGGCGGCCTACCGTGTCAGCGACACGGAATCGTCCAGCGGAACGGGCTGTCGCGTGGTGATGAGCTACACGAACCAGCAGGCGGCCGCCGACATCGTCCTTCCGGACCTGTGGCGCGTCCGCGGGGAGGAGCGGCTGATCGAGGACCTGCGTACGCAGGCAAAGGTTAGCGCCCGCTTCCAGTACGCCTGAGCCGGTCCGCCAGGTGAACCTTTTTCGCATGCGCTTGCCCGTCCATCCGCGGCGCCGTCGGCTTGCACTTTTTACCGTGGGGCTGGCAACCGCCGTGCTGGCGACGGCTTTTTTTATGCTGCGCACGCCATCGCCCATCGATGCACAGGCGAGGACCGGCGGAGCGATCGATACGGGAGAGAGTTTGTCGCCGCAGCGGCCGGAGACCTGGCGGCTTGGGCAATTGGAACTTAAGGCTTGCGAGGTCGGGGCGCAGCGCTCCAACGGTGTTCCCACCCAGTCCGGCTATTGCGCGACCTTGACTGTACCGGAGAACTGGGACGATCCGGCGGGGCGGGCGATCGGACTGCATGTCGCCTTGGTGCGCAGCCTGGCCGCGCAAGCCGATCGGGACGTCGTGGTGTTTCTGGACGGAGGCCCCGGCGGCGCGGCGACCGAGGATTACCCGGCGCTGGCCTCCGCCCTCTCGGTCTTGCGCAAACGCCACCACATCCTGCTGGTCGATCAGCGCGGCACGGGGGCATCCAACCCGTTGAACTGTGGCGACGCGTTGGCCATCGAGGTCGACCGGCCGTCCGGCGCGTTTTCCTCCGACGCCGACCGCCAAAAACAGTTGGCGCACGTGCGTGGCTGCCTGACGGCGCTCGCGGCTAAGGCAGCACCGCAGTTTTACACCACGACGGACGCGGCGCGCGATCTGGAGGCCGTGCGCCAGGCACTCGGGGAACCGTTGCTCGACCTCGTGGGAGTCTCGTACGGCACGCGGCTTGCCCAGCAGTACGCGGCCCGCTACCCCCAGTCCGTACGCAGCATCGTGCTCGACAGCGCCGTGCCCAACCGGTTGGTGCTGTTGAGCGAGCATGCGCGCAACCTCGAAGAAGTGGTGCAGCGTCGCCTTGCCCGCTGCCAGAGCGACATCGCCTGCCAGGGAAAATTCGGAGATCCGTATGCGAGCTTGCGCGCGGTGCTGGAGCGCTTGCGGCGTCAGCCGCAATCGGTCGAGATGCGCGACCCCACGACTTTCGTCCCCGTGCGCCGCACCCTGGCGGCGGACGATTTGGCCACGCTGGTGCGCTTTTATATGTATAGCGCCTCGACAAGCGCCCTTTTGCCGTTCGTCATCAAGGAGGCGCGCGAGGGCCGCTACGCGCCGCTGATTGGCCAGGCGCAACTGGTGCTCGGCGAACTCTCCCAATCGTTAAGTGGGGGTGTGTCGGCATCCGTGCTGTGCTCGGAAGATGCCGACCTGCTGCACGAGCGCCGGCAGGACGAGGCAACGCTGCTGGGTACCGCGGCCGTGCGCGCCGCCTTGCTGACCTGTACCGTATGGCCGCGCGGTGCGCGCCCCGCGGATTTTCACAAACCCTTTTACACCACCACGCCGGTACTCGTGCTGGCTGGCGAATTTGATCCCGTGACCCCGCCGCGCTACGGCGCCGAGATCGCGGATGCACTGCCGCGCGCGCGCCTGCTCCTGGCACCGGGGCAAGGGCATGCGGTCCTTGGTGCCGGCTGCATGCCGCGCCTCGTGAGCGAATTCGTGCGAGACCTCAATCCGGCGCGCCTCGACGACCTGTGTCTGCGGACCCTGGGCGAGAGCGCCGTGTTCCTCGATGCCAACGGGTCGGCACCGTGATCGAGGCGCAGGACCTGTGGAAGTCTTTCGGCGCGACCCAGGCCGTCGCGGGTGTTTCGTTTGTCGCGCAGGATGGACAAATCACGGGATTGCTCGGCCCCAACGGAGCGGGGAAGACGACTACCCTGCGTATGCTGTACACGTTGATGCGGCCCGATCGGGGCAGCGTACGCGTTGACGGCATTGACGCGGCGGCCGCCCCCGTGGAAGTGCGCCGGCGCATCGGTGTTTTGCCGGATGCACGCGGACTGTACAAAAGGCTCAGCGCCCGCGAGAACGTCGAGTATTTCGCGCGCTTGCATGGCATGACGGCGCAACAGGCGCGCCATCGGTGCTCGGAGCTGCTGCGCGACTTGCAGATGCAGTCGCTTGCCGATCGGCGCACCGAGGGGTTTTCGCAAGGCGAGCGGGTCAAGACGGCCATCGCGCGCGCCCTGGTGCACGACCCGCGCAACGTGATCCTGGACGAACCCGGCAATGGCCTGGATGTCATGGCCAATCGACTGTTGCGCGACGTGCTGCGCGGTCTGCGTACCGAGGGCCGATGCGTGCTGATTTCCACGCACATCATGCAGGAGGTCGTTGCCTTGTGCGATCGCATTGTCATTATTGCCTACGGGCGGGTGGTCGCGGATGGAACGCCCGAAGCCTTGCGCGAGCACTCGCAAGAGCGCAACCTGGAAGATGCGTTCATGAAAGTCATCGGTGCGGCCGCTCTTGAGGGCAATGCGTGAAACAAGCTCGGGTCGTTTTCGTCAAGGAATGCATCGAGAGCTTGCGCGACCGGCGGGTGCTGCTCAACGCGCTGGTCCTGGGCCCGCTGCTCACGCCGCTGCTGTTTTTGGTCCTCGTGCACCTGATCGTCGGCCGCGAGCTGGAAAAGGCCGAAAAACCGCTCCCCGTCGTGGTGATCGGTCAAAAAACGGCTCCCAATTTCGTCGAGGCGCTCGAGCAGCAGGGCATGTTGGCGCTGCCCGAAGTGAGCGATCCAGAAGCCGCGGTGCGCGAGCAACGTCTGGACTTGGTGCTGCGCATCTTGCCCCGCTTTGCGGACGATTGGCGCGAGGGCCGCCCGGCGCAGGTCGAACTGATCTATGACTCCTCGCGTCAGGAGGTTCGAGGCGAGGTCGAGCGCCTCGAGTCGATGATCCAAGCCTTCTCGACGCGTACCGGATCGCTGCGTCTTCTGGCTCGTGGAATCGCACCGTCGGTGATCATGCCGGTCGTGATGGCCGGGCGAGACCAAGCCACGCCGCAGGCGCGCGGCGCGCTGCTGCTCGGGATGCTTCCGTATTTTCTGATTCTCACGGCTCTTATCGGGGGCATGTGGCTGGCAATCGATTCGACGGCCGGAGAGCGCGAGCGCCAGTCGCTGGAGCCCCTGTTGGTAAATCCGGTGGACCGGTCCGCGGTGCTGCTGGGAAAGATGCTTGCAACCGCCGTTTTCAGCATGGCCAGCTTGATCCTGGGCTTGCTTGCGTTTGTTGTGGTCGGTCACCTGATGCCTTCGGACGAACCGAGTCTGGGATTGAGAATCGGGTCGGGTTTTGTTTCAAGCGCGTTGGCCGTGATGACGCCACTGGTGCTGTTGATTGCCATTGCCCAAATTTGGGTGGCTTCGTTTGCGCGTAGCTTTCGCGAAGCGCAGACTTACCTGGGCCTTGCGCAACTTCTACCGCTGATTCCCTCGGTATTGATGATGGCCGTACCCATGCGTCCGAGGCTCTGGATGGCGGCGGTGCCGCTGTTCGGCCAGCAAGTCACGATCCTGCGGCTGCTGCGGGGGGAGGCCGTGGACGCGCTGGCGATCGGTATCGGTGCGAGCGTGACGCTGGGCGCCGCGGCGGCGATTTTCGGGTTGACCCTGCGGCTTTTTGGCTCCGAGCGGGTGGCAATCTCCAGTTAAGTTACTGCCGCTCGTTAGCGGCGGACCAACGAGGCACGCAGCCGCTCGACGAGCGGCGCCCAGCTCGCCTGGGGTTCGAACCGCGCGCCGGCCGCAAGCGCCTTGGTATGCAGCTGCGGGTAATCGGCCATCGCGGTGCTGGCGGCCCGCAGCAATTCGGGCGCACTGGTGCCGGTGAGCACGATGCCCGCGCCGGACTGCTCGACGATGCGCGCCATCGTCGTTCCTGCCAGGGTAACAATGGGTGCCCCGGCCCGCAGCGCATCGAAGGTCACCGCGCTCATCTTGTCGGCGTATTCCGCGGGTTCGTAGGGCTGCAGACACACCGCACCGGGAAACAGCTGCGAATATTGCGCGGCATCGAGCGTGTCATGCAGTACGGTGAGGTGCGGATACGTAACCTTGCGAAGCCGCGCCAGGTCGGCCAGCGTACGCTCGTCGTAGCGTCCGTAGTGGTCGCCGGACGTTTGCACCGTGATGGGCAGGGTCGAACCGGTGCTGGCCATCAGCTCCACCAGATCGACGATTCTTGTAAATCCCTTGTCGGCGCGCGCCGCGCCGGCCGACAGCAGGTGGCGAAATTCGCCACGACCCGTCGCCGGCGAGGCGGCAGCCAGCACCGGCAACACCCGCCGCACGTGAGCAAAGCCCGCCGCGCGAAGTCGCTGGACGATCTCCTCGGAAGTGCCGAACAGCTCCACATCGGGCTGACGCCGCGCCAGCTCGCGCAACGCATGGGCACGACGTGCGCTGGCGCGCAGCTTGTGAAAGTAGAGAAATACCCGCTCGGCGGCGATCCGTTTGTGCGCGGCCAAGTCGAGCGCGCGCAGATCAAAATAGCCGGCTGTCGGAACAAGGATCGACGCGCCGGCCAGCAACAGTCGTCGATACAGGAGCCAGGCCTCGATTCGGCGCAATCGGCGGTGAAAAAGGGGGCGCAGCGAAACTTGCCTCGTATCCCATCCCGGCAGCTGCGCATGCCGGTCCACCCAGAGGCGAAAGGCAAGGTCCGGTGCGGCCGCCCGCAGGCCCGCAAACAACGCGGCGCAATGGCCCGCCTCGCTCACGAGCGTGGGCTCTACGACTTCGATCCAGGGTTTTCCCGCGCTTTGCGCGGTGCCGGCCGTGCGATCCATGCGGTTTTCCTGCGGCTTTCCTCGTGGTGCCTTTGGGTCCGAACTTGCCGCGCCGGCGCGCGCTTCGGATACGAGCAACAAAGCGATGGGCTAGAATGTTTTGATGTCCTCGAACCTTTCGGCGCCAAGCGCACAAGCCGCCGTTTCCGCGAATTCGGCCGGCGCCCACGCGCAGACGAAGCGTAGCGCGATGCCGCGTGCGGCGGCGGCACGCGTCAACGATCTGGTCGACGCCGTGCTGGTGGTTTCGGTGCGATCTTTTCACGACCGCATTGCCCACATTCGTGCCGAAATGGGGCGTTTTGGCATCGAGTTCGAATGGATTTTTGACTTTGATCCGGACAGCATCACACCGGAACTGTTGGAGCGCACATTCGCGCCGAGCGATATGCGGCTGCCGCATCAGTCGGCCGTGCTCAAGCATATTGCCACGTGGCGCATCTGCGTCGAACGCAACTACCGGCGGGTGCTGGTTTTTGAGGACGATGTGGTGCTCGCCACGAACTTTCCCCAAGTCTTGGCGCAGGCCATGGCAGAAGTCGATTTGCTGTCTACGCCCTATCTTGTGTACTTGGGATGTGGCCACAACCGCTATGCGGCGGGAGCCCGCGACTCTTCGACGATGCTCGTTTCAGGCGGTCCATTGCCCGCCGCCGAAGCGATCGTGTTTGACCGGCAGTCTGCCGCGATGCGTCTTGCGTGGTTGGACCGCAACAAGGTGACACGGCCGCCGGATTGGTTGCTGCGCGAAATCGATGCGCAATTGGGAATCCCCCATTACTGGCTACGCGAGCCGGTCGTTGAGCAAGGCAGCATGAACGGCAAATTCGCCAGCGTCCTCGACGAGAAGCGTCGCGGCCGCGGTCGCTGGTACGCATGGCTGCGCTTTCGCTGGGACCGCTGGCGTCACCGGGCGGTTGGAGGTCGTGTCGTACCCAACGACCCCAAATAGGGGCGGGGTGTCTTCCTCTTCCGAGGTAATCCAAGCGGCCCCGAGCGCGGGGCACGCTGCCCTTGGGGCCCGGGTGTTGCTCCTTTTGTCCGCCGTCGGCAGCTTTACCTCGCCCCCGCTCGCCAACATCGCCGCCGCACTGGGACTGCTGGCATTTTTTTTTACAACGGCGGCCGCCAGCCGTTTGCGTGCTGCGGCCACGCGCCCCGTGGGTATTGGGGTACTGATCCTGCTCGCTACCATGGCGTTGGCGATGTTCTGGGGTGATGCGCCCTGGGACCGACGCTTTGCCGAGTGGTGGAGTTGGCGCCCGCTGTTGCTGCTGCTGGTCGCCACGACCTTGTTTGGCAGCGAGCGCAGCAAGGACCAATTTGCCCTTGCGTTGATCGTTGTTCTGGCGCTCTGCGCCGTCGCCTCCTTTTTGGTGCTGCTGCTGCCCAACCCGGTGTTTATCGACCAGCCCGGCGTGATTTTGCGCAACCACACCACGCAGGGCATGGCTCTGGTCGTCGGCGTGGTGCTTGCGGCGATGCTTGCCTGGGGCCGGCCGGTGGCACCGCCACGGCGCCTCGCGCTTTTCGCGGCAATTGCTTTGTTCGTGGCCAACCTCGCACTGGTCACTACCGGACGCAGTTCCCACTTGGCGTTGCTGGTGGCCGGAGCCCTAAGCGCATTTTCTCTGGTCAAGGGTCGCTGGCGCTGGTGGAGCGCTATCGGCGTTTTTGCGGTGGCCACGGCGATTTTGGCGTCTTCTTCGATGGTGCGCGATCGCTTTGCGACCGCGTTCGAGGAGATTGGCACGGCCAGCACCGTGACGACCGAAACTCCGATCGGCTCGCGCATCGTCATCTGGAAGACGAGCCGCGATTTGATCGCCCGTCGACCTTGGTTTGGATACGGCATGGGTAGCTTCGCCTCGGCGTATTCGCAGCAGATACAAGAAGAGCCCGACGTTGCCTGGCGCGCCGAGGTTAAGGATCCGCAGAACCAGTATCTTCGCCTGCTTGTTGACGCGGGAATCCCGGGCGCGCTGGCCTTCGTGGCCTTTGTCGTGGGGGTGCTGCGCCAGCCTGCGCCCGGTCCGTATCGGGGGGCTGCCCTGGCGCTATTTGCGGCGTGGCTGGCAACGAGCGTATTTAATTCGCACTTCCAGACGTTTGCCGAGGCGCACCTGCTCGCCTTGGTGCTGGGCGTACTCTTGGCGGCGGACGAACCTACTCAGCCGAGGTCAAGTTGCGCCGCGACCGCGCCGGCAACCTGCTCGTAGCTCGGCCATCCGTCCGCGCCGCCGACAAGCCGCACACCTTGGCCCAGGGGCCGCGTCTTGGTCGGGTCGGTCACACCAAAAATGCCCACCAAGCGCGCCCCGACCGCGGCGGCCAGATGGCCGGGGCCGCTGTCGTTGGCGATTACCAGCCGGCTGCCGGCGAGCAGTGCGGCGAAGGCACCAAGATCCAGTGGCTCGATCAATCGCACCTGCGCAACGGCGGCCCGGACCGCCGCTTCTTCGCCCGGGCCGGGGCAGGCTACGACCTCGTGCCCACGCGCCATCAGATCCTGCGCCAAGCGGCCAAAGCCGCTCCAGCTCTTGATCTGGCCGCGGTGACGACCGTGCGCCACCGGACAGAGCACGAGGTAGCTCGGCCCCGCACGAGCGCGCGCAAGCGCTTGCTGCGCTCGCTCGCGTGCCGCGGCGTTTAGTTGCAGGTGCGGCACCGCAGCGCCGGTTGGCGGCCGACCGAGTAATTTACCTACCAGGTGAAGGTAATACTCCGCGGTGTGCATGGTGCCGGACCATTCGGGCGGCACCGCGATAGCCCGTCGCAGCAGCAGGCGGCGGCCGTCGGTCGCGTAGCCGTCGGGACGCAAACCGGCGAGCCGAAAATCGAGAGCGCTGGAAAACGAATTGGTGAGCAGCAATGCATCGCGGCCTTGCGGCGCGCGCGCAAGCCAGGCGCGCAGCGCGGCCATACGATCGCGCCGCTGGGGCGCTAGCGAAACGACCGGCCAGGCATAGGCGGCAAACAGTTCCTTTGCCCAGGCGCGTGCCGCGAGGGTGAGCGCGATGCCTTCGGCGGCGAGCCGATCCAGGGCCGGCAGGCTCATGCAGGCGTCGCCCAGGTGGTTGGGCAGACGAACGATCAAGGAGCGCATCGAAAAAGGTGGCCGCCGAAAGGCCCGAAGGAGTTTGCGGAACGGAAGCAACACCCAAAGGGGATCGCATACACTAGCGCAGCCGCCATTCTTCCCGCCGGCGGCGGGCCGCATTGTACGTAACTCAGAGGCATGAACCCACCCGAGCGCGCCTTGCGTATTGCCGACCCCAGCCTGCGGCGCATGACGCAGATGGTGCTCCAGCACCGAGGAATCCTGGCGCTCGCGGTTTTCGCGATGCTGGTTGACTCGTCCTGTCAGGGGGTCATCGCTCGCTTGACCAGTTTGCTGCTGTCTCGGGGCATTGTGGGCAAGGACCCGTCGTACGGATACTGGATGCCGTTTGCTTTCGTCGGCGTTTTCCTCATCCGCGGGCTGGGTGCCTATGCCAGCTCCTTTCTGGTCAGCGCGATTTCGCAGCGGGTACTCGTTTCGCTGCGCCAGTCAATGTTTGAGCGCCTGCTGCGCTGGCCGCAGGCCACGCTGGAGAACACGCCGTCCGGTCTCGTGATCTCGAAATTTATCAACGAGGCCAGTAACGCCCTGAACCTGGCGGCAGAAGTTCTCACGACGCTGATTCGCGAGTCCCTCACGACGCTTGCCTTGCTGGGGTTACTGCTGTACGACAACTGGCGACTTACGCTGCTGACGGTGGTCGTCGGCCCGCTCATTGCCGTTGTGCTACGAAGTTTCAACACGCGATTGCGCCGACTCAATATCGAAAGTCAGGCAATGATGGGCGAGATGACGCGCGCGGTGCAAGAGGTGCACGAAGCAAGCCGCGTGATCAAGGTCTACGACGGCGTGCGCTACGAGAGCGAGCGCTTTGCGAAAATCAACCAGCGACTGCGCCAGTTCGCGATGAAGATGCAAGTGGCCTGGTCGGCGGCGACCCCCGCCACCCAAGTCATCGCTGCCGTCGGTCTGGCCATCGTCATCGGCATCGCAATGTGGCAGGCGCGCATCGGATTGCTCACCCCGGACCAGTTTATCGAGTTCCTCACGGCCGCCTTGCTGATTTTGCAGCCCCTGCGCCACCTGGCTTCCGTCAACAGTCCGATCGCGCGCATGTCGGCCGCCGCCGACAGCGTGTTTGGCATGATCGATTCGGCAACCGAACAAGAGACCGGAACGCGACAGATCGAATCGGCCAAGGGTGCCATCGAGCTGCGTCATGTCAGCTTTCGCTATCCCGGCGCCGGCAGCGCGGCCCTGGAGGACATCAATTTGGACGTTCGTCCGGGCGAGACGATCGCGCTGGTCGGGCCCTCGGGGGCGGGCAAGACAACGCTCATCAATCTGATTCCGCGCTTTTTGCGTCCAACGTCCGGCGAGATCCGGCTCGATGGCATCCCCTTGGGCGACCTGACGCTGGCCAGCTTGCGCCGACAGATCGCACTGGTGTCGCAGGACGTGGTGCTTTTTGACGACACCATCAGCGCCAACATTGCCTATGGAGGTTGCGGCGATGCGACGCCGGCGCAAGTGCGCGCAGTGGCCGAAGCGGCGTTCCTGCTGCCGCTGATCCAGTCGCTGCCTGCGGGTTTTGACACGCGCATCGGCGAAAACGCCGTCAAGCTTTCGGGCGGGCAGCGCCAGCGGCTGTCGATTGCACGGGCGCTGCTCAAGAACGCCCCCATTTTGCTGCTCGACGAAGCGACCTCCGCCTTGGATTCGGAGTCGGAGCGCTTTATCCAACTGTCGCTCGAGCGCCTGATGAGAGGGCGCACGACGTTCGTCGTGGCCCATCGGCTGTCGACCATCGAGCGCGCCGATCGAATTGTCGTCATGGAGCACGGCCGGGTGGTGGAAACGGGCAAGCATGCCGAGTTGCTGGCCGGCAACGGTCTGTACGCCAGCTTGTATCGCATCCAGTTTGCGGCGTGATCCTCGGCGGCCCGGCGACGGCCGTTGCCCTGGCGAGGCTAGATCAGCACCACGTCGTACTGCTCCTGGTGGTAGAGCGTTTCAACCTGCATCGATATGGGCTTGCCGATGAAGTCCGACAACATGGCGAGCGACTGCGATTCCTCTTCGAGGAACAGATCGATCACCTTTTGCGACCCGAGGATGCGAAATTCGCGCGCGTCTCCAAACTGGCGTGCCTCGCGAAGAATCTCGCGCAGAATCTCGTAGCAGACGGTGCGCGCGGTCTTGAGCTCGCCACGGCTGTTGCATACCGGACAAGGTTCGCACAGCACGTGCGCCAGCGACTCGCGCGTGCGCTTGCGGGTCATTTCGACCAGGCCGAGCTGCGTGAAATCGCTAACCGTCATTCGCGTTCGGTCCCGCGCTAGAGCGCGGCGAAACTCGGAAAGGACCGCGTCGCGGTGCTCGGGATTTTCCATGTCGATGAAATCGACCACGATGATGCCGCCGAGATTGCGCAGGCGCAGCTGGCGCGCAATCGCATGGGCGGCCTCCAGGTTGGTTTTGTAGATCGTGTCGTCGAAGTTGCGCTTGCCGACAAACGCCCCGGTATTGACGTCCACCGTCGTCATCGCCTCGGTTTGGTCGATGACGAGGTAGCCGCCGCTTTTCAGGTCGACGCGGCGCGCGAGCGCCTTTTCGATTTCGTCGTCGATCATGTGCAGGTCAAACAAGGGCCGCTCGCCGGTGTAGTGCTGCAACTTGGACTGCACTCCGGGGACGAATTGCGCGGCAAAGGATTGCAGCGCGGAAAAATTTTCGCGCGAGTCGATCTGGACGGATTCGGTTTGCTCGGTCACCAGGTCGCGCAGCACGCGCTGCGCGAGGGACAGCTCCTGGTAGAGCAGGGAAGGCGGGGCCACCTGGGCGCTCGCGCCGCGGATCTGCGACCAGCGCTTGCGCAAGTACTCGATGTCGTTGCACAGGTCCTCGGCGCTGGCATCCTCGGCGCTCGTGCGGACGATAAATCCACCGGATTCTTCGGCGGCCACGAGCCGCATCAGCAGTTCGCGCAATTGCGCGCGCTCGGCCTCGTCCTCGATACGCTGGGAAACGCCGATGTGCGACTCCTGCGGCAAAAACACGAGATTGCGCCCCGCCAGGCTGATCTGCGTCGAAAGGCGCGCACCCTTGGTGCCGATCGGGTCTTTGATGACCTGAACCATCAGGGCGTCGCCTTCGTGTACCAGGTGCTCGATGGGCGGCTTATCGCTCGTGTATTGGCGCGTCTCCCAGATGTCGGCAATGTGCAAAAAGGCCGCCCGCTCGAGGCCGGCGTCGACGAACGCCGACTGCATGCCCGGCAGAACACGAACGACGCGGCCGATGTAGATATTTCCGACCAGACCCCGGGTTGCCGTGCGTTCGATGTGCAGCTCCTGCACGACGCCGGCAAGCAGCACCGCCACGCGCGTTTCTTGCGGCGTGATATTGATCAGAATGTCTTCGGCGGACATGACGGCACGTGGGGCAATGGCTGCGCCGGGCGGCGCTCGGGGTGTCCCCTACAGCAAGCGCACGCCCGCGCGCGCAAGCAGCGCGGACGTCTCGGCCAACGGTAAGCCGACCACCCCCGAGTAGCTGCCTTCGAGGCGGTCGATGAAGATGGCGGCACGGCCTTGAATCGCGTAGCCGCCGGCCTTGTCAAAGGGCTCGCCGCTGGCACAGTAGCGGGCAATCTCGCCCGCATCGAGCGCGCGCATGGTTACGCGCGACGTGCTCAGGCTCGTCCACAAGTTGCTGGTGCGCCCGCTGGGGACCGCGAGCGCGATGGCGGTCAGCACTTCGTGCGTGCGCCCCGAAAGACGCTGAAGAAACTGCGCGGCCTGTTCGGCGTCCTGCGGCTTGCCGAGGATGTCCCCATCGATGGTGACGATGGTGTCGGCGCTGAGCACGGGACGCGAAAGCAAGGAGCGCGATATCAGGGCCTGATTGCCCTGTTCGGCCTTTTCGCGTGCGACGCGAACCACGAAGTCGACCGTCGCCTCGCCCGGTTGCCTCTGCTCGCGCACTTCCGGGCCGCGCGGCGGAGTCATCCGCAGCAACAAGGTTTCGAAGCGCGCACCGATCTGCCGCAGCAGTTCGCGGCGCCGGGCGCTATGGGAAGCAAGATAAAAGTCGGCCATTTCGGATTCCGGGTCAATTCTAGCGGCGCGGGCGCACGTCAGCTTCGATGATAGGGATGAGCCGAAAGAATCGACCAGGCCCGGTAAATCTGTTCGACCAATACTACCCGCGCCAGCGCGTGGGGCAGCGTCATGCTCGACAGGCGCAGGCGCAAGGGCGCCTGCTGCTTAAATTGCGGGTCCAACCCGTCCGCTCCGCCCAGAACGAAGGCGGGCAGCCGCGCCTCGTCCCGCCAGGCGGACAAAGAGTCGGCAAACTGTGCGCTCGTCCAGTCGCGGCCGTTTTCGTCCATGGCGACTACGTAGGCACCGGCGGGCAGCGCCGCCCGCAAGCGCGCGGCCTCTGCGGCGCGCGCGCGTGCCAGCGCCTGGCCTTTGCGCGGCTCGGGCTTGACCTCGCGCAGCTCGATCTGAAATTCCTTGGGCAAGCGGTCGACAAATTCGCGGACCGCATCGTCGGCCCAGGACGGCATGCGCTGTCCGACAGCGGCAATGCAGATCTTCATCGCCGCTCGCGCCCGCGGCCGTGGGCGGATTTGCCATGCTTGACCGCCGCGCCGGGCCGGGGCGCACGCAACTTGACATTTACCCGCCGCTCGCCCCAGATCTCTTCGAGCGCGTAGTACGCGCGTACCGCCGGCTGCATGATGTGCACCACCACGTCGCCCAAGTCAACGAGGACCCACTCCCCGACTTCCTCGCCCTCGATGCTCACGACCGTGCCGCCGGCGTGCTTGACCTTTTCGGCAACGTTGGCGGCCAGCGCGCGTGTGTGCCGGTTCGAGGTGCCGCTGGCCAGCACGACCCGGTCGAACAGATCGGAGATTCGCGTCGTATTGAAGACCTGGATATCCTGCGCCTTGACATCTTCGAGCGCATCGACGACCACGCGCTGGAGTTTTCTATTTTCCATGTCGCGGCACGTAAAGATCGTGCGCGCCAATGTACGCGAGCACGGGAGCGGGCAAAAAACGCGCCGCTTGGTCCCGCTGACCGGCGGCCAGCCAGTGGCGGATGCGCGTTGCCGAGCAGTCGACCGGTTGCATCGAAAATTCGACAAACGTGCCGCAGGCGCGGGCGTGCAAATCGGCGCACGCCCCGCGGTGCTGCCCCACGTACCGGCTCATGGAGGCTGCAAGGGCAATTGTGGAGCCGGCGCGCCGCGCGTAGGCAATATGAGCCATACCGAGCAGCTCGTCCCACCGGTGCCAGGTGGGAAGCTGGCACAACTGATCAAAACCCATGATCCACACCAGCGAGCGCTGCGCTCCGCATTCCCGGCGAAACTGGCGCAAGGTTTCCACCGTGTAGCTGGGACCGGGGCGTTCGATTTCGCGCGTATCGAGCTGCCAGTTCGGGTGCGCACGCAGCGCAAGGGCGAGCATCTGCACCCGTTCGGCCGCGGGCGTTATCGCACCTTTTTGCCACGGTTGGCCGGCCGGCAAAAAGCGCAGTTGCGCCAGGCGCAGCTGCTCCTGGGCGTCGGCGGCCAACTGCAGGTGTCCTGCGTGAACCGGGTCAAAGGAGCCACCCAGCAATCCGAGCGGGCCATCTGCCGCATCGCTCATGCCGCCGAGATCCAGTCGCGCGGGGGCAAAAAGTCGGTCAACAGACGCGCCTCCTGCGTTCCGGGCGCCGGGCTCCATTCGAAGCGCCAGCGCACCCTCGGAGGCAACGACATCAGTATCGCTTCGGCGCGACCGCCCGACTGCAGTCCGAACAGTGTTCCGCGGTCGTGCACGAGATTAAATTCGACATAGCGCCCGCGGCGCAACGCCTGGAATTCCCGCTCGCGCTCACCGTAGCCGATGCTGCGGCGCCGCTCGACAATGGGCACATACGCCGGCAGAAAGTGCTCGCCAACCGAGCGCAGCAAGGCAAAGGAGCGCTCGGCACCCAGCTCGTTAAAGTCGTCAAAAAAAATGCCCCCGATACCGCGCGCTTCACCCCGGTGCTTGAGAAAAAAATATTCGTCGCACCAGCGCTTAAAGCGCGGGTAGTACTCCGGACCAAAGGGCGCCAGGGCATCGCGGCAGCAGACATGAAAATGCCGCGCGTCCTCCTCAAAGCCATAGTACGGCGTCAGATCCATGCCACCGCCGAACCACCAGTTTGCGGGTGCGTCCGCCGCATCGCTTTGCCGGTGCGCAGAAAAAAAGCGCACGTTCATATGCACGGTCGGTACGTATGGATTGCGCGGATGCAGCACAAGGGATACGCCCAACGCCTCAAAACCGCAGCCCGCAACCCCCGGATGCGCCGCACTTGCCGAGGGCGGCAAGCGATCGCCGGCGACGTGCGAAAAGCCCACCCCCGCACGCTCAAACAGCCCACCGTCTTCCAGAATGCACGTTGCTCCGGAGCCGCGCAGTTGCCCGCCCTGCGGCCGCTCCCAGGGGCTCACGGCAAAGCGCTGGCCGTCGAGTCGCTCGAGTTCGTGCACGATGCGCCGCTGCAGCTCGAGCAGGTAGGCTCGCACGGGTTCGGTCTCGAATGCCTCTTTCATTGAGAGCGGTCCATCTCCTCGGCCGTTGGCCTTCGGTGCGGCGAGTGGCGGCACACCATGCACGCCGCGCCCTAGCGCGCCACCGGCAAGCCGCGGCGGCCGATGTCGCGGCGAAACTGCGCACCGTCGAATCGGATCGGCTCCACCACTTCGTAGGCGCGGCGCCGTGCCGCCTGCAGATTGACTCCGAGCGCCGTAACGCACAGCACGCGCCCTCCGCTGGTCAGCAGCTGACCGTCGATTTTGCGCGTGCCGGCATGAAAGACGACCGCATCTTCGGCGTCCTCGGGCAGGCCCGAGATCGCGTCTCCCTGGCGCGGCTGCTGTGGATAGCCGTGGGCCGCCAACACCACGCCCAGCGCGGTGCGCCGATCCCACTGCACTTGGGCCCGATCCAGCCGGCCGTCGATGGCCTCGTCGAGCAGCGTGGCAAGGTCGGATTTCAGGCGCATGAGGATCGGCTGGGTTTCCGGGTCCCCGAGCCGGCAGTTAAATTCGAGCGTGCGGGGACGTCCGTCCCGGCCGATCATGAGGCCGGCGTACAAAAAGCCCGTATAGGCGACCCCCTCGGCCGCCATGCCGGCCACGGTCGGGTCGATGATCTCGCGCATGACGCGTGCGTGCACTTCGGGAGTGACCACGGGTGCGGGCGAATAGGCCCCCATGCCGCCGGTGTTGGGGCCCAGGTCGCCGTCGAGCAGCCGCTTGTGGTCCTGCGAGCTTGCCAGTGGCAGCGTGTGCCGGCCGTCGCACATCACGATGAAGCTTGCCTCTTCTCCCTCGAGGAACTCTTCAATAACTACGCGCGCCCCGGCCTCTCCCAGCTTGCCGGCCCCGAGCATGTCGTCGATCGCCGCGTGCGCCTGCTCTGCGCTGTGCGCTACCACGACGCCCTTTCCCGCGGCCAGCCCGTCGGCCTTGATAACGATTGGGGCGCCGCGCTCGCGCACGTACTCGTGCGCGAGCGCGGCATTCTCGAAGGTTCGATAGGCCGCGGTCGGAATTCCGTGCCGGGACATGAAGGCCTTGGCGTAATCCTTGGACCACTCGAGCCGGGCCGCAGCGCGCGTCGGGCCGAAGATCCGCAAGTCGGCGTCGCGAAAGGCGTCCACGATGCCCGCGGCAAGGGGTGCCTCCGGTCCGACCACCGTCATTTCAATGTGCTCGTCTCGCACAAACCCGATCAGTTCCTGCTGTCCCTGCAACGCAATGTTGCGGAACGCATTCCGAGAGGCGGTGCCCCCATTGCCCGGCGCCAGGTAAACCCGCTGCACGCGGTCGGACTGGGCGAGTTTCCAGGCAAGCGCGTGTTCGCGTCCGCCCGAGCCGATCACCAGAACCTTCATCGAAGTCCCCGCGCGGCGCCAAAGCCCGTCCGAGGTACGCGGTTTGCGGCCTTCATGCGTCGAGCAACGCCGACGTATAGACGTGTTGCGTGTCGTCGAGATCTTCGAGCGCATCGAGCAGTTGACGCATCTGTTCGGCCTCGCCTCCGTGCAAAGGAATCTCGTTGAGCGCTTGCATCGTGACGTCGGCGACCGCCGGTTTTAGGCCGGCGGCCTCGAGGCTCCTGCGCACGGCTTCAAAATCTGCGGGCTCGCAGATTACTTCAATCGATCCATCCGCATCGCTAATGACGTCCTGAGCACCGGCATCGAGCGCGGCCTCCAGGACCTTTTCCTCGCTGGCGCCCGGCGCAAACACAAAGTGGCCGCAGTGGCGAAACTGGTAGGCCACGGAACCGTCAATCCCCAGGTTTCCGCCGTGCTTGCTAAACGCGTGGCGCACTTCCGCGACCGTGCGAGTGCGGTTGTCCGTCATCGCATCGACGATGACCGCAGCACCTCCGACCCCGTAGCCCTCATAGCGCACCTCTTCGTAATGGGCGCCCTCGAGCTTGCCGCTACCCCGCGCAATGGCCTTGTTGACCGTTTCCTTGGGGACATTGGCGGCGGAAGCCTTTTCGAGCGCCAGGCGCAGGCGCGGATTAAACGCCGGATCGGCGCCGCCGCGCGCCGCCACGGTGATCTCGCGAATGACTTTGGTCCAGATCTGCCCGCGCTTGGCGTCCTGGCGGCCTTTGCGGTACTGAATATTGGCCCATTTCGAATGCCCGGCCATTACTGCGGTCCTTGCCCGGTGCGTCCGGGAAACGAGAATCCCTCGGGGGCGCAAATACTAGCATCCGCATTTTCACCGCCGGCCCGCAACTGCGCAAAGACGGCGCCGCTCGAACCCGCGTTTGCTAATTGGGCTTTTGCGAGGCATGCGCCGACGCCGCGACCTTCTGGTAGACCGGGCCCCAGACCGGGTGGCCGATCTCGGCGGCGGTGAGCTGGAAATTTGGGTCGGCAGCGAATGCGGCATGAAAATCTGCCTCGCACTCGGTCAGTCGGTTAAAGGCGCAGGCGATGAATGCCAGATACTTATAGGCTACGGCCGAGTCGCGCGGATCGCGCAGGCCCTGGGACAAGGACTCGCGCAAGGCGCGTTCGGCCGCCTCAAAGGAGCCGTCGTCGTAGTCGCGCAAACCCACGACAAGCGAATGTTCCGCCGGGCGTTGCAGCATTTCGGCGACGCTCGTGCTCTGTGGCTCCGGCGTTGCGCAGGCGCCCAGGCACGCGGCGGCCAGCACCGGCAACACTCGAGCGGCGAGCGTCCGACAAAACGATACCTTGTGTCTAGTAGTAGTCATTCGAATCGATGCTCGATCTTGATGGTGGTGCCGCCCTCGACGTCAATGTCGGTCGACCAGGCCGGCGCAATGGAGTGGCGCACTTCAATATGGTGGTGCCCCCCGGACAGTTCGATCTGGGTCAAAGGAGGCGCCACCCCCGCGGCCTTGCCGTCGACAAACACTTCGCCCCAAGGGCGAATGTCGAACGAAACCGGGGCCGTGGTCGTCGCGCTCGAATTGCTCGCAGAGACCCCTGCGGCTGTCGACGCCCCTGCCGGCAGGCCGGGTGCGGCTTCCGGACGATGCACATTGCCGAGCAATACCCCCAAAAAGATCCCCAAAGAGAGCAGGGCCCCTGCGGAAAACAGCGGCAGCCGATGGCGAATGGCCCAAGGGCGCAGGCGCTCGAGCAATGCGCGCAGGTCCGGACCCAGCGATTCGGGCAGTGCGCTGGCGCGCGACTTTGCGCCTCTGGCCGCTGGCGCAGGCGGCGGCTTGGCGGCTTGCGGGGCGGGAGGCGAATCGACCTGCGGCACCTCGGCGGCGGGCAAGGTGACGTTGATCGTTGGCGCGGTCTCGCGCACCGTTGCCACCGTTTCGGCGGGAGCCAGCGTGGCAACGTGCACCGGTTGGCGCGGTGATGGTGGCGCGGCAAGCGGGATCCCCAGCGTGTTGGGGGCGATGTTCTCCGTGCGCTCGTTCCATATAAAAGAAGTCAGCGCATCGCGCATCGCGCCCGCGGTCTTGGGGCCCGTTCCGGGCCCGACCTGCAACGCCTGATCGACCAGGCGCGCAAGAACCGAGGGGGTATCGGGCCGGGCCGCGAGTGTCGGCGAGGCTCCGTTGCGCGGCGACCCGGCGCCATTTGCGCTGCGTGCCTCGGGGGGTGCCCGCCCCACGAGCATCATGTACAGCAGTTCGCCGATCGCGCGAATGTCGCGTTGCCGCGTCTCTTCGGTGATCTCGTTTTGAAAAAACGGCAGCAGCCGTGCGGTACCGGCCAGTGCCTCATCGCCGCTGGCTCCATCGTCGATCCAGCCGCCAAATCCGGACACCTTGGGCGAGCCATCGGAGAGCAGGTAGACGTGCTGCGGACCCAGATGTCCATGCGCTACCCCGTTGCTGTGCGCGCACTCCAGCGCGTCGGCAATGCGCGCGGCAATGCTGGCGCATTGCACGAACGCCGGGCGAAGCCCGCTCGCGATGAGCTCGTGCAAGGGCCGTCCGTTGACGCGCTCGATGACGAGAAACCCAAAAGCATGGCTCAGACCCGCGTCGAAGACCGTGACGATATGCGGATGCTGCAGGCGACCGGCGGCTTGCGCCTGACGTACAAATGCCTGCTCCACGCGACGGCGCTCCTCGGAGGAAAGCTTGGGGCCCGCGGGAAGCAACTCGACGGCTTTGATGACCAGCTGGCGATTCATCACCGGGTCCACGGCCGCGTACGAAACGCTGTGGCGCTCGCGCCGGAGTTCGCGCAAGATCGAGTAGCGGCCAATTACGCGAGCCTTGGGCGGCAGCGCTTCGCTCATGCTTTGGTGCGGCTGGTGGGACCGCTTGGTGGCCGTTTGGGCTTGCGTCGTTGCTGCCTGCATCGCAACCCTCAAAACCGGTGCTGCAAAACGAACGTTTTGCCCGACTCGATGTCGACCTGGACCGCGTACACCGGGAAGCCGCCATTGTGCACTTCAATTGAGTGCTTCCCCGGGCTGAGCTCCAGGCGGCCCAAGGGCGGCGAAACGCCGACGCTGCCGCCGTCGAGGAAAACCTCGCCCCAGGGCGCGATTTTCAGTGACAGCGTGCCGGGTTCCGGCGGTGGCGTGGGCGTGGCCGCAGGCACGACCGTGCGCAACCGCGCCGGTTTGGCCGGCCGGGCGGTTGCCCCTTGGGCGGGTTCGGGTGCGGCACTTGCGGCGGGCGGCGGGGGCGGCGGCGGCGCAATATCGCGGACGGGCAGCGCGGGGGCCGTCGCGGCGGGCATGGCTGCGGCGCTGGCGGCTGCGGCGTCCGCAGCATCGGCCTCCAGCCGGTGGTTCCAGTACCAAAACGCGAAAGTCAGGGTCAAGCCGACCACGGCAATGCCGATAGCCAGCAGCGCGGCGGGCGCGGGCAGATGCCAGCTTGGCGCGATCGCCTGGGGCGCCGCAACTTCGCCTCCCGGCGGGGAGGTCGAAGGCGGCACGGGGCGGCCCGCGAATGCCGCCAGGTCGTTGCGCAGCTGCCCAGCCGTTTGATAGCGGTGCGTGGGATCCTTGGCCAGGGCCCGGAAAATGATCTCACCCAGAGCCGGTGGAATGCCCGGCCGCACACTGGACAGGGGCGGCGGATCGGTCTTGACGACCATCTTCAGAGTCTCGTCCACATCGGCGCCGTCAAATGCGCGCTGACCCGTGACCAGCTCGTAGAGGATCGCCCCGATCGAGAAGACATCGCTGCGCGCATCCAGGGGCCGGCCCAGGGCCTGTTCGGGCGACATATAGTTGGGCGTGCCGATCAATTTGCGCGTCGCATCGGTCTTGCCTTGTTTGCCCTGCGCCAAGGCAATGCCGAAGTCCAGCACCTTGGGTTTCATGTCGCGCCCGAGAAAGATGTTGCTCGGTTTGATGTCGCGGTGGATCAGGCCGCGGCGGTGGGCAAAATGGACGGCGTCGGCGACTCGGGCAATCAACGCCGCCGCACCCTCGGGAGACATCGGCCGGTTGGACGCGAGCCAGTGGTGCAGGTCGGAGCCCTTGAGCCGCTCCATTGCGATGTACACCATCTCGTCGTTTTTGCCGGCGTCAAATACGGTGACGATCGAGGGGTGATTCAGACCGGCGGCAATCTTTGCTTCCTGCAAAAACGCCGCCTCGAGGTCCTCCTGTTCGGGTTGACCCGCCTCGATGGGAATTGCCTTGATCGCCACATCGCGCCCGAGCACCGGGTCCGTGGCCGAGTAGACCACCCCATTGGAACCGCGGCCGATCTCCTCGCGAATAAGAAAGCGCCCAATACGCTCCGGCAGCTTGGGCGGCGCCTCCTTTGGGTCACGGACATCAACGGCAAGCGCTGGAGTCATGAGCAAATTTCTTACGTTCCCGCGATTCGATCTGGCACTTCCAACATCACTGGGTCTGCACCGTAGCGCCAAGCTGCCGGGCGCCGGTGTGCGCAGGCAAAGCACGCCGCCGGCCCGGAATCTCTCCCAGCGGAAAGCTACCCCATGCACTTGGCCTAACGGTATCCCGAAAACTGCCTAGCGTCTCCACGTTTATTAGAGCCTCGGGGGGCTTTAGTTTCGGAAACTGCGGGGCAAAACCGGCTCCCGCACCAGGCCACGGGTTTGTTCCAAGTGCTTGGCGTAGCGGTAAAACGTTCCCTCAAAGTTCGCAAACGCAATGATAAAGCCTGCCCAACCGTCCAAAAAGCCAAGCTGGAAGACGTAGTGGCGCAAAAATGCGGTAAATCCGTGCACCAGAGCGCCGGCCATGGAAGGGCGCACGCCGCGCTCGCGCAGCCGCTCCGTTCCGAGCGTCGAATAGCGCTGCATTTTATGCAGCATCTGGGCGAGGTCGCGAAACGGAATCTGCGCAATCGGTTCGCGCAGATAGGCCACAGTACCGTCGAGCACGAAACTCTCGTGCACGGCATCTTGCGTGTAGCGCAGCTTTCCGCGGCGAAACAGTTGCGGTTGGCGGTAATCGGGCGCGTACCCGGAGTGGCGCATCCAGCGGCCAAAGACGTAATTGCGGCGCGGCACCCAATAGGCGTCGGCCGCATCCGATCGCGCTACCGCCGCGCGAATTTCCGCCGCCGCGGCTTCGGTGCAGCGTTCGTCGGCGTCCAGGCTAAAGACCCAATCGCCGCTCAGCGCATCGAGCGCGGCATTGCGCAGTCGGCCGAAACCCTCAAACGGTACCTGGATCACCCGTGCGCCGTGGCGGCAGCAGATTTCCGCGGTCGAGTCCGTACTGTAGGAATCCGCGACCACGATCTCGTCGGCCCAAGCAATGCTTTGCAGGGCTGCCTCGATTTTCTCGGCCTCGTTGTACGCGATGATGTATGCGGAAATGCGCGCCATGTTGTTCCCGGGGTTTCGCGCGTACCGAGGCGCGGTCGATAGGGGACGGCTATTATCGCGGAAGCGCAAGGACGGGGAGAGTCGGCATGAAATCAGCCGCGGTGCAAGTTGCCCGGTACGGCGGGCCCGAAGTGCTCGAGTTGATCGAACGGGACGTGGGCGCGCCCGGCCCGGGCGAAGTTCGGCTTCACAACCGCGCGATCGGGCTGAACTTTATCGATATTTACTACCGCACCGGCCTGTACAAAGAGGCCTTGCCGCACGGACTGGGTTTTGAAGGCGCCGGCGAAGTCGAAGCGGTCGGTCCGGGCGTGCACCACGTCAAGCAAGGAGATCGGGTCGCGTATGCGACCGGACCGCTCGGTGCCTATTCCTCCGTGCGCTGCATCGACGCCAGCAACTTGGTCGCCCTACCCCGCTCGATCAGCTTTGAGCAGGCAGCGGCTGTGATGCTCAAGGGGCTCACGGTGCAGTATCTGTTTCGCCAGACGTACCGATTGCAGGGCCACGAAACCATACTGTTTCACGCCGCCGCAGGCGGTGTGGGACTGCTTGCGTGTCAGTGGGCGCGTGCCCTGGGTGTTCGACTGATCGGCACGGTCGGCTCGCCCCAGAAGGGCCGTATCGCGCGAGAGTACGGAGCCTGGGAAGTCATTGACTACCGCGCGGAGGATTTTGTAGCCCGCGTGCGCGAGTTAACGAGCGGTGCCCGCGTGCCGGTGGTCTACGATGGTGTGGGCAAGGACACGTGGGAGGGGTCGCTCGACTGCTTGCAGCCGCGCGGTCTGATGGTCAGTTTCGGAAATGCCTCGGGGCCGGTCACGGGCGTGAACTTATCGATCCTGGCGCAAAAGGGCTCGCTTTTTGTGACGCGGCCAACGCTGGCGACGCATATTGTGCCGCGCAGCCGCATGCAAGAGTCGGCGCAAGAGCTCTTTGATTTAATTGACCGCGGAGCCATTCGCATCGACGTCGAACACAGCTATCGTCTGGCGCAGGTGGCGCAGGCCCATGCGGATCTGGCGGCGCGCAAGACCACGGGCTCGTGCGTCCTGATTCCTTGAACAGCGGCCCGACCGCCGAAGGGACGGTCGCGCCGAACGCCCGGTCGCCCACGCGGGCGACGGTGCGCAGCGGGCGCAACCCGGAGTCGGTCGTTCTGCTCGTTTTGATTGGCGCAATGCTCCTGGTCCGCTTGGCAACGCTGGGCAGTTATCCCCTGATGGATACGAGCGAAGCGCGTTACGGCGAAATCGCTCGGGTGATGCTGGCTACCGGCAATTGGGTTACGCCACAAGAGATTCCCGGAACCCCATTTTGGGCCAAACCTCCTTTGTACGCCTGGCTGGCGGCGGGCTCGATGCGACTGCTGGGCGTGACGGAATTTGCCTTGCGCCTGCCGTCGTTTGTGTGTGCGCTGGGAGTCTTGGCGCTTTGCGTCGGTTGGTCCGATTCCCTTGCCCGATGGCGTTCCACGGCCGAACGCACGCGCGCCGCGTTGCTGACGTCGTCCCTGCTGATGACTTCCGTGCTGTTTTTCGTCAGCGCCGGAGCGGTGATGACGGATCCGACACTGGCGCTGTGCGTCACTTGGATGCTCGCGGCATTTCACCATGCCGCAATCCGCGGTTCGCGGGCGGGGATCTGGCGTTGGGGCTTTTTCGTTGCGGCGGGCTTGGGCATGCTGGCCAAGGGCCCGGTGATCCTGCTCTATGTGGCGGCGCCGATTGCGCTTTGGACGCTATGGCGGCGCAGCTTGAATGACGTCTGGCGCGCCATGCCGTGGTGGACCGGAACGTTGCTTGCGGCGGGCATCTGCCTGCCGTGGTACCTGCTGGCCGAAGAGCGCACGCCGGGCTTTCTTCGCTACTTCTTGCTTGGCGAACACGTCATGCGTTTTCTGCGCCCCGGCTGGGGCGGGGATCTGTACGGCACGGCGCACGCGGAGCCTCTGGGAACGATCTGGTTGTACTTGGCCGGGGGCCTCGGGTTCAGCGTTGTCCTTGCGGCGGTCGCGGCGCTGGGTGCGGCCCGCGCTTGGCTTGGCAGCGGCCGCCGCAGAATCGATCCGGAGCGCGGTTTCTTGCTTCTGGCGTCCTTGGTTCCGGTTCTGTTTTTCACTTTTGCCGGAAACATCATATGGACGTATGTGCTGCCGGTACTCGGACCTTTGGCCGTGCTGGTGGCCGATTTTTTTGCCGCCCAGTTGGAGCGCGCGCCTCACTGGCGCTTGGCCGTGTACGGTACGTTGGGCGCCGCGGGCCTTTGCCTGGCCATTGCCATCGTCGCCTGGGTGCCGCGCCACGTTGCCAAGCACTCCAGTGCGGCGCTCTTGGCGCAATGGAGCGAACGCGCTGGCTCGGCCGCCGGCGATGTCGTCTATCTGGGCCGCAAGGCGCCGGCGTCGCTGCGCTTTTACGCGGGCGGACGGGTGCGTACGGCGGTGGACCCGGCCGGGGCGATGCCCCGCGGCGATCGAACCCACGAGTGGTACTTGGCGATGGCGCCCGACCGCGTCGAGGAGGTGCGCAAGTTCGCCGCCGCGCAACCGGGTTCCTGGAGCGTGGAAACGCTTGGTGCCAACACCGACCTGGCCTTAGTTCACGTGCGCGCGGACACGGCCGACCCGCCGCCGTGACGAGTCAGCGTGTCGGCGGCCCGAAGCCTAGTTCGCGTGCAGTTTGGTGACGTATTCGACTTCTTCCCGGCTGCCGAGAAATACCGCGACCCGCTGATGCAGCGACGTCGGCTGGAGATCCAAAATCCGCTGGTGACCGTCCGTCGCGGCTCCCCCGGCCTGTTCCACCAAAAACGCCATCGGATTGGCCTCGTACATTAGGCGCAATTTGCCGGGTTTGTCCGGCTCGCGCCGATCGCGCGGATAAATGAAAATTCCACCGCGCTGCATGATGCGGTGGACGTCCGAGACCATCGAAGCGACCCAGCGCATGTTGAAGTCCTTGCCGCGCACTCCGTCGACGCCCGCGAGGCATTCGTCGATATAGCGCTTGACCGGCGGCTCCCAATGCCGCGCGTTGGACATGTTGATCGCAAACTCCTGTGTCTTGGGAGAAATGCGCAGATTCTCGCGGGTGAGCAAAAAGCTGCCGGTGTCCTTGTCGAGGGTAAATTCGTGCACGCCGTCGCCAATCGTGATCACCAACTGGGTCTGCGGGCCGTAGACCCCGTAGCCCGCGCAAACCTGGTTGGTGCCGGGCTGCAGGAACGCGGATTCCTCGGCACGCGGATGATGCGCGGGCAGCACGGAGAATATGGTGCCGATCGAGACGTTCACGTCGATGTTGCTGGATCCGTCAAGCGGATCAAACAGCAGCAGGTAGTCGCCGCGCGGGTAGGCGACCGGAATTCCTACGGGTTCGTCCATTTCCTCGGATGCCATCGCGGCAAGCGTGCCGCCCCACTCGTTGGCCTCGATGAGCATCTCGTTGGCGAGAATGTCGAGCTTTTTCTGCGTCTCGCCTTGCACGTTGGTCGAAGCGGCGCTGCCCAGCACGCCGCCCAGAGCACCGCGACCGACCGCGTGCGATATGGTCTTGATGGCGCGCCCGACGGTCTCTACGAGCAGACGCAGATTCGAGTCCATGCCGCGGATGCGCTCGCAGCGAATGAGAAAATGGGTTAGGGTCAGAGGGTTCACGACGACGACTCCCGGTTTCAGTTGGCTAAGGCGCGATCGACGATTTCGCGTACGTCGCGGGAAATTTCGCGGTTGCGCCCAACTTCCTCAAGCACCCGGCGCATCTGCGCACTGCGCTCGGGGGTGAAGCGTCGCCAGCGCTCGAGCGTTCGTGCGACGCGCGCGGCCACGATGGGGTTAATCCGATCGAGCCGCAACACCTGGTCGATCCAGAAGGCGTACCCCGATCCGTCCGGCCGGTGGAACTCGGCCGGATTGCCGCTGCAAAAACCCAGCACGAGTGCGTTGACGTTGTTGGGATTTTTCTCCGAATAGGCGCTATGCCGAAGCAGAACCTTCACGCGCTCCAAGACCGGCGGCTCGCCGTCGTGCGCCGGCGCGGTCGCCTGCAGCGAAAACCACTTGTTCATGAGCAGCGGTTCGCCCTGCCACTCGCGAGCGACCTGTATGAGCATGTCGGCCTTGATCTTCGCGGGGCTGTGGACGATGGCGGCAAGGGCGGCGTACTGGTCCGTCAGATTGTCGGCCTGCGCGAGCTGTCGGCGCGCCAGTTCCAGCGCGGCCTCATCGCCCGTGGACACCAGCTGGGAGAGGGCAAGATTGCGCAAGGCGCGCCGGCCCGCGTGGGCCGAATCGGGGGAGTATTTCTCCTGGCTCGCCATCTCGCGATAGGTTCCGTGCCATTGCTCCGACAACTGTTTGCCCAGCCAACGACGCAGCCCCAAGCGGGCATCTCGGATCGCCTGCGGCTCCACGACCGCGCGCTGCTCGGCAATGACCGTCTCGCTGGGCAACTGCAAGCTGCGTTCGCGAAACGCCGGTGAAGCCGCCTCGTCGCACAGCGTCTTTTGCGCTACCCGCAGCAGTGGCTCGCTAAACTGCAACGTCTCGCCCGCCTCGATGCAGTCGGTGGCGCGCAGCAGCGCCGCCAAGGCGATCCGTTGTCCCGCCTCCCAGCGATTGAATCCGTCGCTATCGTGCGCGGCCAGTAGCGCAAGCTCGGCTTCTTCGTAATGATGTTCGATGATGACGGGGGCGGAAAAATCGCGAAACAGCGACGCCACCGATCCGGGCGCAACCCCGAGCAGGCGTAGGATCTGCGCACTTTCGGTGAGCTCGATGACTTGTGTCGTCTCGACCGACCGCGGCCGCCCTTCGATATGCAGCGGCTGGTCGCGGCCGTCCGGACCGACGAGTCCGAACGCCAGGGGAATCAGCAGCGGCTCTTTGGTCGGTTGACCGGGTGTGGGCGGGCAACTTTGGGCAATCCGCAGCTCGAGCGTACCCGAATCGGCGTCATAGACCCGGTTTACGGCAATGTGCGGGGTCCCGGCCTGCGAATACCAGCGCAAGAACTGGGACAGATCGCGTTCCGAGACATCGGCCATGGCGGCAAGAAAGTCGTCGCACGTCACCGCCTGTCCGTCGTAACGTTCAAAGTACCGGTCCAGGCCGCGTCGAAACGTTTCCGCCCCCAGTAGCGTTTGCAGCATGCGCACGACCTCGGCGCCTTTTTCGTACACCGTCGCAGTGTAAAAGTTGCTGATTTCCAGATAGGCATCGGGTCGCACCGGATGGGCCATCGGCCCCGCATCCTCCGGAAACTGCACCGCCCGCAACGCCCGCACGTCGTCGATGCGCGCGATCGCGCGCGCGGTTTCCGGATCGGCGCCGGCCGCACGGGCCTCTTGCGCGAGCAGGTCGCGCGTGAACTCCTGGTCGCGGAAGACGGTCAGGCCTTCTTTGAGGCTGAGCTGGAACCAGTCGCGGCAGGTGACGCGGTTGCCCGACCAATTATGAAAATATTCGTGCCCGATGATGGACTCGATGGTCGCGAAGTCCGTGTCCGTTGCGATTCGGGGGTCGGCCAAGACATATTTGGCGTTAAAGATATTCAGGCCCTTGTTCTCCATCGCGCCCATGTTGAAGTCCGCGGTGGCGACAATCATGTAACGATCCAAATCGAGTTCGCGACCGAAACGCGTTTCGTCCCAGGAGATCGCGCGGCGCAGGCTTGCCGCGGCGTGCTCCAGGCGAGGCAGGTCCGCCGGATCGGCCCATATCTGCAGCAGCGCCTCGCGTCCACTGCGCGTGCGAATCTTCTCGTCACGGCTCGCCAGCCGCGCGGCGACAACCGCAAACAGATAACTGGGCTTTGGGTGGGGATCGTCCCAGACCGCGAAATGACGTCCGCCGCCGAGCTCACCGTGTTCGATCAGATTGCCGTTGGACAAAAGCACCGGAAAGCGGTCCCGAGGGGCCCGCAGCGTCACCGTGTAGCGTGCGAGCACGTCCGGTCGGTCGGGAATCCAGGTGATGCGCCGCATGCCCTCGGCCTCGCACTGTGTAAAGAGCGAGTTATTGGAAACGTACATGCCCATTAGGGAGGAGTTGCCACGCGGACGAATGCGACTGCGGATGCGCACCGTGAAGTGATCCGTGGCCGGCGCCGGCAGGCGCAGCGCTTCGGATTCGAGCATGTAATCGCTCGCCTGGAGCATCCGTCCGTCCAGTTCGATGGACAGCAGCTCGAGTTGCGCGCCATTGAGTTCCACGGGCGCGCGGGCCGCCGACGGATTGCGCCGCATCTGCAGGGTCGCCTGAACCTCGGTGACATCGAGCTCCAGGTCAAACTCCAGTGCGATGCGGTCAAGCAGGTACGCCGGTGCGCGGTAATTGGCACGTTGCACCCGCGCGGACGCGGTTTTTTGCATGGTGGCGATCGGCTAAAGAGAGTGAGGGACTCTCGATGACAGTACGCGTCCGGACTTGGCTGCCCCGCCAGGCGCTTTTGGAGCGCATTTTACCGCTCTCCCGGCGGCTGCCATCACCGGCCCGAAAACGCGTCGTGACGGGCGGTTGCGGGCGTTTTGCGCAAATCGCGTTGGCAGGTACATTGGCGGGCGTTGCCACGCACGAGGCTTTGCGTGTCTTTATCCTCTTTTTCCGCTTTCTTGACCGATGCCGGCGACTCGGGGGTGCTTTTGCCGCTTGCGATGATCAGCGCGGGACTCCTCTGGTTGTTGCATTCGGGCCGCGCTGCCTGGCTGTTGCTGCGATCCGTGCTGCTGGCCGCCGTTCTGATCTCCTTGCTCAAGGTATTGTTTCTTTCTTGCGCTTCGCATTGGCAACCCGAGCTCATCAGCCCCAGTGGTCATGCCTGCCTAAGTGCCGCAGTCTTCGGAAGCCTCGGAATCGTGGCTGCCGCCGGGCGGCCAGCCGTTGCCCGCGCGGGCATTGCGATTTTCGTGGCGCTGTTGGTCGGAATCATTGCGGTCTCGCGTGTGCTGATCGGTGTGCATACGTGGACCGAAGTGCTTGTCGGTTTGGCCGTGGGCGTGTGCGCGCAGACGCTGTTTGCCTGGTCGTATCTTCGAACGTCTCCGCCGCGCGTCGATCTGAAGACCTTCGGCGTCACTCTGGTGGCCACCTTGCTCCTTGCCTTTGGCGTCCGTCTTCCGGGTGAGTCCTTACTGCGCCACGTCGCCCGGCACATCGGCGAAAACTGCGAGTTTGCCAGCGCCGAGCGTCCGATTCACCTGCCGGTGAACTTGCCGGTTCGCGTCCCGTGAGCCCGCAGAGTGCAGGCGCCGTTGCCGAGCGTCACCCTGCGCGCAGCAGCTCTCGAACGTCGTCGGCCAACTGGCGCGCGGCTTCGTCGTAGGGCGCAACGACGCGTGTTTTGCCGCGCGTATCGATCAGGTAGGTCGATGCCGTGTGATCCACCTCGATGTCGCCGTTGCGTTCGACGACCTGGTAGCGGGCACGAAAGGATTTGATGGCCGCGTCGGTCTGCGCCGGTGTTCCGCGCAGCCCGACAAAGCTCGGGTCAAATGAGGGAACAAACGCGCGCAAAAGCTCCGCACTGTCGCGCGCGGGATCGACGGTCACGAACAATACCTGGACGCGACCCGCGTCGGCGCCGAGCAGGCGCCGGACCTCGGCAAATTTTGCCAGGGTCGTCGGGCATACGTCCGGACAGTGGGTGTAACCAAAGGACAGCAGCACGACCTTGCCGCGATAATCGCGCAGCGTCCGCTCCCGGCCCGAAGGATCCGACAGGACAAAGTCGGCACCCCAGTCTTCTCCAGAAACATCGTGGCCGTGCAGGAGGCTCTCGTGCGACGCTCCCCGCCAGGCCGACGGTCGATCGGACGTAAACACAAGCGTTGCCAGCACAATTGCTCCAAGCGCGAGCAAGGTGGCGATCGCGCGGCGCATCCTCCAGGGATCACTCACGTTTGCCTTTGGCGGAACCCGCGTCGGCGTTGAGCGCGCGGATCGGTGCCACCACGTCCGTTGCGCGGCGCATTCCCGTGGCGTCGAGCCAGTGCAGAGTGACGACGACGCTGCGGCCGGGCTGCAGCGGGCGCTTAAGTCCGATCAGCATGACGTGATAGTCGTGCTCCAGCGCAACGGTCTGCTCGGCCGGCAGGGGCAGGCGCTCGATGCGGCGCATGGTCATCATGCCGTTGACGACGCGCATTTCGTGGATCTCGACTCGTTCGGCGGCCGACGACGATGCCCCGACCAGCTGCGCGTCCTCGGAGCTGCGCAAGCGCAAAAAAATCCCTGACCCGGTTTGCCCTTCGACGGTAGCCCGCGCCCAGGCGTCGCTTACGGTCAGCGATGGCTGCCTCGCGCCAACATTTGCGGTCGCCACGGCGGCGAGGATGCCGACAAGACCGAGCAAAGTGCGCACGATCGGCCTCGCCGCATTAGCGGTCGATTCCCAGCTGCCAGAGCAGGAAGGCATATTCGCGTGCCGTCTCCCGGTAGCTCTGAAAACGGCCGCTCTTGCCGCCGTGGCCGGCATTCGTGTCGATGCAAAACAGCAGAGGACGGCTGTCTGTTTTGCGCGCGCGCAGGCGGGCAACCCACTTGGCCGGTTCGTAGTACTGCACCTGCGAATCCCACAAACCGGTAAAGACCAGCATCGCCGGGTACGGCTGCGCCCGTACGTTGTCGTACGGCGAGTAGGAGAGCATGTAATCGTAGTACGCTTTTTGCCGCGGGTCGCCCCACTGGTCAAATTCGTTGGTTGTGAGGGGGATGCTCTCGTCGAGCATCGTCGTGACGACGTCGACGAAAGGGACGTGGGCGACGATGACGCGGTAGCGCTCCGGCGCCATATTGGCGATCGCGCCCATCAGCAGGCCCCCGGCGCTGCCTCCCTGGGCGCATACCTTGTCGCGCGCCCCATAGCCTGTGCGCACGAGCTCGTCGGTGACGTCGATGAAATCCGTGAACGTGTTGGCTTTCTTGAGCAGCCGCCCGTCGTCGTACCACTTGCGTCCCATCTCTTGACCGCCGCGCACGTGCGCAATGGCAACGACGAAACCCCGGTCCATCAGGCTGATCCAACTGGATCGAAAGCGCGGATTTACACAGAGCCCATACGAGCCGTAACCATACTGGTACAACGGTGCCGACGAGTCGAGCCGCGTACCCTTGCGGTAGGCGAGCGATACGGGCACCGGCGTGCCATCGCGCGCACGGACAAACAGGTACTCGGTCGCGTAGCGGCTCGCATCAAAGCCCCCCAAAACGGCATCGGTCTTCTTCCAATGGCGCTCGTTCGTATGCATGTCGTAGTCGTAGGTCGTGCGCGGCGTCGTCAGGGAGGTGTATTCGTAGCGCAGAAGGCGACTGTCGATATCGGGAACGGGCACCAGCGTCATTGCGTAGGACGGCTCGTCCGACCCGATGACACGGTCGGTGACACCGTCACCGTGCCACGGACGCACGCGGATTTTGCGCAAACCCGAGACGCGTTCGTTGACCGCCAGATATCGGGTGGAGACCTCGAAACCCTCGACAAAGACTTCGTCGCGATGGGCCAGCACGTCCTGCCACGTCCGCTTGTCGGCCGCCGTGGATATCGGTGCGCGGACGATGCGGAAGTTGGGTGCCTGCCAGTTTGTGCGAACGATGAAATCCTCCCCCAGGTGTTCGACCTCGTACTCGTGGCCCGACTCGCGCGGCAGCACGACGTGACAGCACAGCACCGGATCATCGGCACGCACAAAACGCCACTCGCTTTGCTCGGTGCTCGCGCTGCACACGAGCAAGAACTTCTCGGAGCGGCTCTTCCCCACGCTTAGGTAATAACTGTGATCGGCCTCTTCGTAGACCAGAAGGTCGCCTGTAGGATCCTCGCCCAAACGGTGCGCCCGAAGTCGCACGGAAAGCAGCGTGACCGGATCTTTCTCGACATACAGCACCGTTTGGCTGTCGGCAGCCCACACGATCTGGGCTTCGACGTTCCCGACGCAATCGGCAAGAATCCGGCCATCGCGCAGGTCTTTGACGCGCAGCGCATACTGACGCCGGCCCACCGCGTCTTGTGTGTAGGCAAGCAAGTTTCCGTCCGGGCTTACCGTGTGATCTCCGACGTCAAAATATTCGTGGCCGCTTGCCAGTTCGTTGACATCGAGCAGGATCTGCTCGGGCTGACTCAGGCATTCGCGCCGCCGCGCGTAAATCGGGTATTCGCTGGCCGCGACGTACCGGGTGTAGTACCAGAATCCGTGGTGCAGAACGGGGACGCTCGAATCCTCCGGCGAGAGCCGCGCGGTCAGTTCCTCGAACAGCGCATGCTCGCGCGAAGCCTGGGGAGCGAGCATGGCTTGGGCGTAGGCGTTTTCCTGAGCAAGATACGCAAGTACCCGAGGCGACCGACGCGTATCGTCGCGCAGCCAGTAGTACTCGTCGGTACGTGCGCCAAACGGCGATGTCACCAAATGGTCAACGGCATCGGCTTGCGGCGGTGCAAGATTGCTGGACGCAACAAAGGCTTGACCGCGCGCGCTAGGCATGACATTGTCCGCTTTGTCTAGGCACGAACATGGTCTTTGTTGATGTAAGTCAACGCTGGGCGGGCGTGTGGCTTGAGAATCGACGCCCTTGACCCGCAGCCCGACACGATACGCAAATGGCGGCGCGGGGCGTGCGGGCAGTTGCAGGAAGACGAGCGTCGTCCTGCGAGAGGGGAGTTTCGGCAGGACACTTTTCGGAGGAGACTCGATGGACAACACATACTATGTCATTTTGATCCTTATGACGTTCGTTATTCCCGCGATTGCCATACTGGGCGATAACGGCAACTGGACGCGGAAAAAATAAGTCGGTAACCGCTGCGCAAGATCCCCGGCGGCGTGTGCCGGGGATCGCAATACTCGGGCCGGGCGCGCGCCCCTTTTGCCACAAGGCGAGGGCCCAGCGCAGCAACTCACATCTTCCGTTCGCAAGCAGCGCAGGGCATCGACCGCGAGGCGGGAGGTATCGGCCCGTCGTGCCACATTAATGTGCCGTAAGGGAGTCGTGCGTTTCGGTGCGTTTTTTGCCGCGGCCGGCTGTGCGGTCGCGGCCCGCGCGAACTTTGTCGATGATTGAGCCCGAGCGCCGAAGCCTTGCTACGGGCAACGGACGCGCGGTCCAGGCTACATTCTATGCACCAGCGGTCGACTGCAGGGCCTCGGTCCTGCTCGTGGGTGCGATGGGAGTCAATCAGGACTATTACGCGGCCATCGCGACATGGCTTGCACAACAGGGGTACTTGGCCGCAACGTTTGATTTTTTTGGCGTCGGCCGTTCGCTGCGAGGCAGCCTGCGTCACGTGGAGGTGAATATCCTTCAGTGGGCGCAGTTTGACTGCAGTGCGATGATCGATGCGCTGTGCGCGCGCCAGCCGGGTAAGCCGCTTTTTTGGATTGGCCACAGCCTTGGCGCCCAGATTTTGCCGTTTACTTCCAATTGGGCGAAGATTTCCCGGGCGGTTTTTATTGCCAGCGGCAGCGGCTATTGGCGCGAGCACCCGCCGCCGCTACGCCGGCGCGCGATCGTCTTGTGGTTTTTCTTGGTTCCCTTGTTCGTGTCGTTGCTGGGCTATTTCCCGGGACGACGCCTGCGGACGGTGGGCGATCTGCCGGGCGGCGTCATCCGGCAGTGGCGGCGCTGGTGCCTGGATCCGCAGTACGCCGCCGGCGCGGAGGGCTCCTGGGCGCGTGAGCGCTATGCGGCGGTCGGCATGGCCATTACGTCGATCTCCTTCACGGATGACGAGTTCATGTCCGCGCGCAACACCGCGTCGCTGGAGGACCACTATGTGCATGCCGCCAAGAGCGTTCGGCGCATCGCACCGCAAGACCTCGGTGTGTCGCGCATCGGACATTTCGGATTTTTTCGCGAGCAGTTTCGCGAAAAGCTTTGGGAGCGCTGTCTGCTGCCGGAACTGCGGTTGTCCTCGCCCGCGGCCTGCGACCCGACCTAAGTGCGGTGCCGGGTTTACCCCGCGGCCAAGACAGGTCCGCCCTTGTGGTACTCCATACGGTTGCGTCCCGCGTCCTTGGCTCGATACAGTGCCTGGTCCGCGCGGCCCAACAATTCCGTGAAATCGGCAATCTCCTCCGTCGCAATTGCGATTCCGCCACTAACCGTCAGGGATTGCGCGCCCGGCGCCCAGTCGGGCTTGAGCGTTTGAACCGCGGTGCGCAGACGCTCGGCGATTGCGCCGGCTTCCTTGGCATCGGCTCCCGGCAAGATCACGGCGAACTCCTCCCCGCCGTAGCGACCAATCTGGTCTTCCGGCCGAAGACACCGAGTCAACGCCGCCGAAATGGCGCGTAAGGCCGTGTCTCCCGCCAAATGACCGTAGCGGTCGTTGATTTCCTTGAACCGGTCGACGTCGAGCATGAGCATCGCACAGGGCCGACCGTCGCGCCGGCAGCGCTGCATCATGCGTTGACCGAGTTCCAGAACGTGCCGACGGCTGAGCACACCGGTGAGCGCGTCGGTCTGCGCCATGCGCGCGATGCGCCGCATCAAGCCGTGCTGCCGCCAGATTGCGTACAGGGCACCTACGACAACCACACCGATCAACCCCAGCACGAGGTCCTGTAACTCGGCCGCCCGATTGGCCTGCGCGAGCGCGAGCTGGCTGCTGCTCGCTTCGGCGCGCAGAAGCGAATTTTCCCGGGACAAACGCTCGCTCTCGAGGCGACCGCGCTGCGCCGCGAGCTGGTGCGATACCAACTGATCGACTCGGCGGCGCTCGACGCCGAGAAGCTGCGCCGATTCCTCGTTGGCTTCGCGATAGCGATGCAACGCGCTTAAGACGCTGGCCGCGGTCTCATGGAAAAGCCCCTGCGATCGCAGATCCCCCTGGTCTCCAATCACCGACCGCGCCTGCTCGATCAGCGGCAGGGCGTCGGCGGCGCGCCGCTGGGCAACGAGCAGTCGCGCGCGATCGATTCGGGCCTGCGCAAGCTGTAGCGGCTCGTTGAGCTGCGAGAGCTGCTCGATCGCTTGGGCGTTTAAGTGCAGCGCCAGCACCGCGTCATTTAGACCCGCCTGCACCAGTGCCAGCGTCTGCGTCGCGAGCGCTGCCCCGTCCTTGTCGTCGACTTCGCGGTACAGGCGCAAAGCCGAATTCAGTGGCTCGAGGGCTTCGGAGTAGCGTCCCAACTGACGCAACGCGTCGCCGCTGCCGGCAAGCGCTTCAGCCTGGCCGGGCCGATCGGCGACCGCGCTGAACTCGGCGTACGCGGCCTGGTACGCGCTGCGCGCCATCGTCCAATCGCCAATGGCTCTTGCAAGATTGGCACTGGCAAAGGCGACTTCGGCGCCGGTCTGCGGGTTGCTAACGCGTCGCTCGGCATCGGCGATCGCCTCCGCCGCGGGCTCAAAATCGCTGCGTCCAATCAAAAATCGCGCCCGGTCAATCATCGCCTGTGCGAACAGATCCCCGTCCTTGCTGCGATCGGCCTGCTTGAGTTCGTCTTGCAGCGCGGACCAGCATTCATCGGGTCGACCGAGCTCGTAATATGCGTCCGCGCGCGCGTGTTCGATGAGCATTTGCATGCGCGCATCGTCGAGCGTCCGGAATCGATCGTGATTGCGCGCGATGATTGCCAGTACGTCGTCGGGACGCGACTGGGCATCGGCAATCAACACCCGGATCAGTTCGATGCGCAACAGCGCGGGCTCGTCGGAATACGTCCTTTGCTGCAGCAAGGCATCGAGTTCGCGGTGCGCCTGCACGGGCTGTCGGCTCGCGAGTTGTTCAATGCGAGCGAGGGGATCTTCCCAGGCGCGGACGATTTGTCCGTTCGCAGCAATACATGCCAGTAGGCAGGCGATGGCGCGGCGGGTCCCAGGACGCAGCCGCGCGGGCAAGGATCGGACGTGCGTGGGAAGCCATGCGGACATCGGAGGCGCTTCCGAAGAAAGGCGCCGCGAAACGCGGCGCCGAATCGGTGACCGGTGGCACATTTTGCCGCGACCTTTCGGCCGCGCAAGCACCGGATTGGGGTTTGCTTTCCGCGGAAATTCCCCGTTTTGCGGCACGCAACTTGCGCGCAGCCGTGCGCGTATGCCTCGCACGGCCCGTGCTGCGCAAAAACCGGTCATGCCCCCCAAGCAGGCGGTTTTATCGTTTAAATTCAATGCGCAAGCGAAGGCTGGGAAAACTCACCGCCCGCGCCTCGACGTGTGTTTACGGGCGCGCAGTTGCCGGCGAAAGCGGCAAGCATCCGGTGCGCACCGGCCCCAGGCAAACCGCAGACAAAACGAGCACGATCTCGGCTCCCCGAAACATGCGAGCAAAGGATGTGCAGCAAGATCGGCGCGTCGCGTCCCAATGGGCTCTGTCGGATCGGCCGGTGCCGGCCGCTTTGGCCGGCCCAGCGCGATGGTGCGCAGCCCCGACTGAAGATGGCTCCATCGGGACAGCCATGACGTGCATGGCTTGTAGGTACGCGCGGGCGTAGCACACCCGTACCAAGGGATGAGGGCGAGGGCCGATCCTTGGGGCCAGCGCCTGGCACGAGCCCGCCGGCGCTGGCACAATCGCGGCTCGTTGCAACCCCGAAAGCAAGCCCTCCGGGCAAGTTGGGAAGGACGTCAAATGCAAGAGCCGGTTTGTTCGGATCGATTGGTCCTGCCGCTGCGCGAGTCTGGCGAGGCGCAGCGCTGCGCCGGATTGTTGCTTGCCTTGCTGCTGACCGTCTGCGCAGCGCCCGTCGCGGCGCAGGATCCAACCCCATCCGTGCCCCCGCCCGTGACGGGCAGTGTCAAGTCGCCAACGCCCTCCTGGGGTAAGCCGCTTCCCTATCCGGTCGTGATTGCGGATCGGCGCAACAATCGCCTGATCGAAGTAGCGCCCGACAAACGCATCATCTGGCAGTTCGGGTCGCCGGACCTCAAGATCTACCACGACAACGATGACGTGTATTTTTCGCCCGATGGACACCTTCTGGCGATCAGCGAGGAAGATAACCAGGACATTCACCTGATCGATTACGACCGGCGGGAACTGGTTTGGAGCTACGGCGTACCCGACGTACCGGGCTACGCGCCGGGCTACATGAATTTTCCGGACGATACGCACGTACTGGCCGACGGCACGATTCTCGTCTCGGATATACGCAATTGCCGGATCTTGTTTCTGGACCGCGACTCGGCAAGCATTAAGACGCAGTGGGGCGGGCTAAGTCGCAAGGACGGCAACTGGAAAAAAGATCCGAATTGCCGTCACGATCCTCCCAAGTTGCTGGGCCTGCCCAATGGCGCCGTCGAACTCGACAACGGCGACATCTTGATCACCGAAATCCTCGGTGGCTGGATTTCTCAAGTAACGCGCGATGGCAAGCTGGTGTGGGCGATGCCGGCCTTCGGCATGCACTATCCCTCCGACGCCATGCCGACCCACGATGGGCAGGTGATTGTCGCCGACTACAGCAAGCCGGGACGCGTGATCGTTTTTGATCCGAAAAGCCGCAAAGTGACCTGGGATTACTTTCCCAAGAGCGGGGAGGCCATGCTCAATCATCCCTCGCTGGCACAGGAGCTGCCCAACGGCGATGTCATTTTGAACGACGATTACCGCCACCGCGTCATAGTGATCGACCGTCAAACCAAGCAGATCATCTGGCAATACGGCGTGACCGATCACCCCGGCAGCGGACCCGGGGAGCTCAACAATCCCGATGGCATCGATATCGATGTTTTCCGGGATTGGCGTTCGGTAGCGGCTCCCGCCAAGCGCTGATCCGGTCGCTTCGAGACGCAATCGGGGGCTGGCCGCAAGCCGACGGTCATCCGCGAGGCGCACGAGCTCGCGTCCAAGTCCCAGGGCGTGCGATCAGTTCGGTGCCGGATGCGGACAATCCCGTTGCGCCATCTCCGTGGGCAGCGCGCCTTGCTCAAGCAGCCGCGCGTTGACGCGTGCGCGCACGTTGTTCGGATCTAGGCGCAAGGCGCGCCCGAACTGGCGTGCGGCATCTTGGGGGCGGCATGCCATTGCGTAGGCAAATCCGAGATTGTCGGCCGCGCGCGCGCTCGCCGGCGAGCGCTGGACAACCGCTTCCCAGAACGTCACCTCATCCGCGTATATGCGGTTTTGGCGCATCGTCAAGGCGCTCGTTATGCCGATGAGCGCGGTCAGTGCCACCCCCAAAACGATCGAGCGCCGGCGCCCCCATGGACGGTCGATCGACCTTGGGATGCGCACCAAGGCAAGTGCCGCAAGCCACGCCGGTCCTATCATCGCAAGATACAACTGACGATCGTTGACCACATCGCGGCGCGGCAGCACGGAATTGGTCGGCAGCAGCCAGAGAAAGAACCATAGGGTGCCAAAGGCCAGTGCGGGGCGCCGGCGCAGTTGGCCGAATCCCGCAACGATCGCCGCTGCCACCAGCGTGGCACGCAGCCAGGTTGCGGCGTCCGGGCCGCTCTGGGCACCGAGCACGGGATCCGGGTTGATAGGGGCCAGGCAAAGAAGCTGTCCAACGAGCCAAAATATCGCGTCGGCCTGTGCCAGCAGATTGCTAGCAACGCTGCGCACGAGCAAGCTCGCCTCGAGCAACCGTCGGTAGGGTTGCCAGGTTGACGCGACGATGAGGCCGGCAATCGCAATGGCCATATAGGGGGCGATCGGCAAAAGAGCGCTGTGCCCCAACAGCGCCCGTGGTGGATCCTCGGTTGCCGGCCGGATCGGCCGGGCCACGGCATACCACAGCAGCAGCGCCAACGGCAGGACGATGGCCGTCTCCTTGACGGCAAGTGCGAGAGCAAAGAGCACCGCCGAAAGCAAGCGGCCCGGCAAGGGGCGGAGACCGTCCAAGGTCTTTGCCCAGACCAGTAGCGACGCGAGCGAAAAAAAAGCCGACAGGGAGGTACTTCGTCCCGATATGTACGTCACGGCTTCGGTCTGGACGGGGTGCAGGGCAAAGAGCAACGTCGCAACCAGCGCGGATAGGCGTGCCAATGCCGGCTCTCGGCCTTGCTTCGAAGACAGTTCGTAGAGCAGCGCGAAGACGAGCAGGGTGTTTAACGCGTGCACCGCGATGTTGAAGGCGCGAAATTCCCAAGGCGATCCGCCCAACTCGTGGTTCAAAGCGTAGGTG